>UQLW01000019.1 GCA_900542005.1 uncultured Eubacteriales bacterium | reverse complement strand
GAAAAGTCCATTTCCTGAACAGAATCGGGAAACCAAGAAAAAGAACTTTCCTAACAAGAAAGCCAAATCAAAAAATAAAAGAAAACAGAGAAGGAGAGCAAGGCCACAACCTGCTCTCCTTCTCTGTTAAAAACGGACGAAACCCAAAGGTTAGAAAAAAATCATTCCTGAATCCCCGGAATCACCGGCAAACTCGCAAAGCCCTTCTCCAACTCCTCATCAGTGGGGATATAATCGCTCATTTTGCCTTCCTGATAGGCGGTGTAGGCCGTCATATCAAAATAGCCGGTTCCGGTGAGGCCGAAGAGGATCGTCTTGGCTTCGCCGGTTTCGCGGCACTTAACGGCCTCGTCGATGGCCGCGCGGATGGCGTGGGCCGATTCCGGCGCGGGGAGGATGGTCTCCTGCTTGGCAAAGAGGGTGGCCGCTTCAAAGACCTTGGTCTGTTCCACCGAACGGGCTTCGTCGATGTAGCCGTCATGATACAGCTTGCTGAGGATGGGGCTCATGCCATGGTAGCGCAGGCCGCCCGCATGATTGGGCGAGGGGATAAAGCCGCAGCCCAGGGTATACATCTTGGCCATGGGGGTGATTTTGCCGGTGTCGCAATAATCGTAGGCATAGCGGCCGCGCGTTAAGGAGGGGCAGGAGGCGGGCTCCACGGCCACGATCTCCGGGTTAGCCTTTCCCAGCAGCTTGTCCTGCATAAAGGGCGCGATGAGGCCGCCCAAATTAGAGCCGCCACCGGCGCAGCCAATGATGATATCCGGATATTCGTCCAGCATTTCCAGGGCGATTTTGCTTTCCAGACCGATAATGGACTGATGCAGCAGTACCTGGTTGAGCACCGAACCCAAGACATAACGGCAGCCAGGCGTGGTTACGGCCTTCTCAACCGCCTCGGAAATGGCGCAGCCCAGAGAGCCGGTGGTGTCGGGGTGCTCGGCCAGAATGCTGCGTCCCGCCTCGGTGGTGTCGCTGGGGCTGGCGATCACCTCGCCGCCAAAGGTCTGGATAATGGATTTACGGAAGGGCTTCTGGTTATAGGAGCCCTTTACCATGTATACCGTCAGCGGCAGGTGGAAGAAGGAGCAGGCCTCCGCCAGGGCAGTCCCCCACTGGCCGGCGCCGGTCTCGGTGGTCAGGCTGGTCAGGCCCTGCTCCTTGGCATAGTAGGCCTGGGCTACGGCGGAGTTCAGCTTGTGGCTTCCGGAGGTGTTATTGCCTTCAAATTTATAGTAGATGCGGGCCGGCGTATCCAGCGCCTTTTCCAGGTTGTAGGCGCGGATGAGCGGAGAAGGGCGGTACATCTTGTAGAAATCCTGAATCGGGCCGGGAATCTCTACATACCGCGTTTGGCTGTCCATCTCCTGATGGGCCAGCTTTTCACAGAATACAGGATAGAGATCCTCCTCGACGGCAGGCTTGCCCGTGGCGGGATTCAGCATGGGATCGGGCTGCTCCTTCATATCGGCACGCAAATTATACCAGGCCTTGGGCATTTGATCTTCGGTCAGATAGAGACGGTGGGGAATTTTCTTAGACATGGTAACCCTTCCTTTCTTATTGGCTGTTATGGGGAGCCGCGGCCTGTGAGACCGCGGATTGGAAAATAAAAAAACGCCACTATCCCAGTTTATCCTGGGACAGCGGCGATATAACCTGCTGCGGTGCCACCCAAATTGACGCAAAAGCGCCCGCTCACTCCCTACTATCATAGGGTCTTCCTTGTCACGGTGGAAGTTCCGTCAGGCACTAGGGCGTTATACGCCTTCGTCCTGCCCTCAGAAGTCCATTCAATCTCCTATCGACGGCTGCGATCACACCATCCGCAGCTCTCTACGCATCGAGGGAAGAGATCTACTCTTCTTCGTCACTGGTTTGCTTGAATGCACCTATCATACTGAAATGCAATGAATTTGTCAAGAGGAAATTTGGGGGGATATGCAGATTTTATGGAGCGGATCTTTGGCGCAGGGCATATAAAAAGGCGATGGCTATGCCACCGCCTATCCAAAGGGCTCCTATTTGAAGCTAACGCTGCCCATAACAGCCTCCATCTGCGTGGTATCCGATTCGTTCAGACGGGTATAGGTGATACGGTAAAGCTTCGCTTCCAGCGGGATCAGCTGCTCGGTAATCACCGCCTTGTGCCCGTCCACCGTACCGGAATACCGGATCGATACAGCGGCACGATTCCCCAGGGTGATGTGCTCGCAGGACTCCAGGGTAAAGGTTACTCCCAATGCCTCGCTGGAGGCGTCCACCAGGTTCTGGGCATAGGTTTCAGTGAAGTCCTGAGCCTTAAGCCCGGCCACCTCCTGGAGCGTGATGACGATGTTGGACGTATAGTTGTTCTGCTCGGGCAGATAGATTTGAGCGATCGGTTCGCCGTCGGCCGCCTCCTCCGGTACGCTTACGCGCCAATTGCGGGGGCAGGCGATGGTAAAATCTCCGCAGTCCACTGTGACCGGCGTATCGCTGGAAGCGCAAGCGCCCAGCAGCAGGCATACGGTTGCGGTCAGCAGGGCCAGAATCCTTTTTTTCATGCTTCATTCCTCGGCTCGTTAAGATTCACACAAACTTTATTATATACCAGCTTGTCCGAAAATTCAAGGAAATTATGCCCTTTGTCCAGAGGACGGGCTACAGATACAGCCCGGTAAGCAGCTTGAGGCCTGTAGGGGTTTTAAAAATTTTCTCCCCGATGCTGCGAGCTGCAGCCTGGTCCATCGGTTCCTCAAAAATATTGACCAGGAAATCGGCCTCGACCAGGATCTGATAGTCGATTCCGTCGATTGCGGTGTAGGTATGGTGATGGCCGATCAGATAACAGATACGGTCAATCTGCGGTCCGGGGAACCCCAGGCTTTCCAGCAGCGGATGCGCTGCCGGAGGGCCCTCCTTTTCCTGATAGGGGCCTGCGGAGGAGCCGTATTTCTCCAAGCTTGGACGGATCCCTATATCATGGGTGAGCGCGGCCGCCTCGATCAGGTGGCGCTGGCTATCGGGGAGGCCTTCGCCCGCAGCGATGATCCGGGCAAAGGCCCATACCTTCAGAAGATGCTGGGCGCGATGCGGGCAACCGGCCTCATAGGCCAGCATGGCCTGGGTTAACGATGTGATGCGTGTATCCATGGTATCCTTTCCGGGGCTAAGCCCCTGGATCTGTGCAGCGCTGCAGGGGCAGCTGACGCAAGCACGGAGGCTACAGGAAAGCCCTGCAGCCTCCGTCAGGTAACGGGACAGAGGGGTACGCTATACGGGAATATACAGCGTATGGATACCGGCCATGGTTTCTTTATCGACGATATCCCCCTTTTGAAGGAGCTGATGCTCGGCCAGATAGGCGGGAACCGCTGCCAGGGCCGCCTCGCGGTCCTCTGCCTCAAAGCGCAGCGTGACGCACTCGGCCGCGGGAATGTCAATCCGCTCAAAGCTGGAGGGCGTGCCCTTGGGCGCTGCGGCGCGCATCTTCAGCCCCACAAAGCGGCCGCCAGCCTTGGCCAGCGAATAGAAGATATAGTTGTGGGATACGGCGGGCAGCTCAAGATAGGCGCCAACCTCGTTAAGCCGGTGCTGATAGCTGGCGAATACGCTGACGGCGGAACGGTTCTCCTCCGGCTTGGGATCCATGACGCCCAGCAGGCTCATGGCGGGGAGCCGCTGCCGGGAGAATTCCAGGCGGTCGTGGCCCAGGGAAGCCAGGGTATCGGTGACAAACTGATCCACGGTGATATGCCATTCCTCCACCTTTTCCAGCCCCTGGTCCCTGGCGCTGCGCGCAAAGCTGCTGGTTAGATTCAGGCGCTGCTGGCGGCTTCCATATTTGAGCATGAGCTGCGCATAGATGAGCGGAAGCCGGGCAATGCGCACCCGCTCGAGCACTTCGGGATCGCCGGCAGCGGCGGCTTCCGCCGCGTCAAAATCAGCGGCATAGCCCTCTACCAACTCGGGGGTAAGATAGCTTTCCCGGGCGTTGGCAGGGCCATGGAAGATGCCAAGAGGCGCGCCGCTTGCATGGCTTGCGGCGTGCAGGGTGTCGATATAGTGCTGAATGTGGGGAGCTGCCGGCCCAAAGTACCCCTGGACAAAGTCCTCCATAACGGCGCGGGCGTCGGTATAGGGATCCCACATCAGCTTGGAAAGCATATATCCCCGCAGCTCCGCCATCTCGCCGCCGATCTCGCGGTTGCACTGGGAAAAGAGGGAGCGGACCGAATTCTCCACAAAAAAGCGCATATTGGGCCCCAACGTGTTCAGGTTGGGGAAGGGGCTTACCAGGTTGGCAAACTGGATATTATAATCCCACAGGAATACCTGGTCGCAGATAGCGGCCCAGTCCTTGAGTTCCTGCACGGTACCTTCGTTCCGGGGGTCATCGGTCAGCGGTTCACCCCGCAGCGCCTCGATGTTGCAGAGCATAATGTGCACATTGGAGGCGGGACGGGTAACCTTGGGCGCCTTTCGGGAATACCAATAGGCTAGGGTGGAGATGATCTTATCGGGGAAGCGTTCGGCCACCTTGTTGACAAAGTTCAGCAACGAGCCCATGGGGCCGCCGTCGATTTCATCCAGGGCCTGGCAGGCCGGGCAGCGGCAGTAGCGGTCATGGTCGTCCTGGCTGACAGACCAATAAAGCTTATCGGGCTGCTGCGCCATAAAACCGGCCAGCCGCTCGACCACGATCTCCAGCACCTCGGGGTTGGAAAGGCAAAGCTGGCCCTGGGGATCGCGCTTGCCGTCGATCATGGCGAAATACTCCGGATGCTCGTCGAAATAGTCCCGGGCGGGCATGAGCTTGTTGAAGCTGTGGCACCAGAAGCCCCAGCCGGCATGCTGCTCAAAGGGATGCATTTTGCGCTTAGCGGCAAAGACCGGGTCGCCGTAATCCCGGTAGTAAAGCTCGCGGAACTGGAGGATCGGATCAGCCTCATAATCCTCCACATCCAGGGCAAGATCGGCCTGATGCGGGATTTTTTCAACCTTTGAGGTATAGAAGCGGCAGCCGGCCAGGCGCTCCAGCAGATCGTATACCGCGTATTGGGCGGTCATAGCGGTTTCAGCCTCCAGGATGAGCGTATCCCCTTCGACCCGATAGGCGAAACCGTTCAGCCCCCGGGGGGCCTTACGGAAAGCGATCGTCCTTGGGGCGGGAAGGGAAAAGCCTTCTGCGCCGGTAATTTTTGCGAGATACTGGTTCAGCGCCTCTGCGGCCACGGTGAAATCCGGATCGCCGCAGTCAATCCTGCACAGCGCGCGTCCCTCTTTGGCAATCGGAAAAACAGCCATTTTGGTTCCTCCTTTTTCTGATAAGGCCATTATAACGCCTGAAAAGAAAACCGCCTATAGAGGATGTTGCCCTCTGCAGGCGGCCCGCTGACCCGCAGCGCGGTTATCCCTCAAGCCCGTTTTCCTGGCGCTCCATGTTCTCAATGACGACGTCGTAAATATCGCCCAGGCTGGCGCAGTATTCCAGCACCTGCCAGGGCTCGTTGGTATGAAAGTGAATTTTGACGAGATCCTCATCACCTACAGCCAGAAGGCAGTCGCCCTTAAAGTGGGCGGTGATATAGTCGTGGATGGCATCCTCGGAGAGCCCGTGCCCTTCGATAAGCAGCTGTGTGTCAAATTTAAATTCCAGCATCTTGAATGATCCTCCTTATTGATCGATAGGCCCCGAAGGGCCGGTTATCCATGACGGCGGGCCGCCGCATGCTGGCAATAGGCCACAATACCGGCGGTGGCAAAGGCGACTGCGGCGCAGAAAAAGGGCAGGCGCGGATGGACGGCGTAGATAAAACCGGCAAAGAGGGAGCCGCCCACCATGCCAAGGGAACGGGCCGCGTTAAAGAGGCCGGATGCCCTGCCCATGCGGCCGGCCTGACCGCGGGCGGCCATGGCCTGCTGCAGCGGGAGGACCATGGCGTTAAAGGCGGTAAAAACCACGTTGGCCGCGATAAAAGGACCGGAGCCCGGCATAAAAAGGGAGAGGGCCAGCAGGCCGACGTTGATCCCCAGAACGCCGATCAGGGTGCGGCGGCCATCCCGCCCCCGGGCGAGATACAGCTGCAGCAGCATGTTGGCGGCAAAGCCTGTCAGCCCGGTTAGGGCCTTAATGAGCCCGTTGTAGCTGGTGGGGAAGGCCAGGATGTCAGTAATGTAGTAATTAAAGGCATTCTCATAGCCGGTGGTGCCGAAGCTGGCCAGCATAACCCCCAGCAGCATCAGCGCGAAGGGCAGCGTCCAGGCAGCCTTGGGGGCGGCGGTATCCGCCGGCAGGGGTTCGGCCGGCCGGCTCTCCGGCGGCTCGCCCAGCAGCAGCATTACGCCCGCGCCAAGGGCAGCCAGAACGAGGGCCTGCAGGCGGAAGACCCAGGCGATGGATACGACGCCGATGAAGCCGCCGGTCAGATAGCCAAGGGCGGCGGCCGCCGCCATAACCGCGCCGTGGATGGAGAGCAGGCGGGGACGGGTACGCTCGTCGCCCAGGTTGCCGCAGTAGGCCATCGCAATGACCTGATAGCCGCAGGTGAAGGCGCCCGCCAGAAGGCGCACCAGCACCAGCGCCGCAGGCGTAGTGATTAAGCCAAAAAGCCACTGGGCGACGCCATATCCGGCCAGGCTGAGGGCCATCATGGGCACTGCGCCGCGCCGGTCGGCCAGGCGGCCCCACAGCGGGGAAAACAGGAAGTAGGTAACGCTCATGGCCGCAAAGGAGATGCCGAACATGGAGCTGGAAAAGCCCAGGGAATTAAAGAAGGCGGGGGTAACGGGATGGGCAAAGTTGCTGGCCCACATCATCAGAAAGTAGAAAACTTCCAGGCGGAGAAAGCTGGCCTTTTTCATGCGAAGCTCCTTGCAGGCAAAACATGCCGTACTATGGCCCCCAGGGCCGTATCGTGCTACAATATACAAAAAGGAGGGAAAAGATGATGCAGATACAGGAATTGATCGACGAACTCATCGCCCCGGCGGGTGGGCCCCTTGAGAAGACCGTGGATACGGTAAAGGCGGGCGACAGCAGCCGGGAAGCGCGCCATGTCGGCACCTGCTTTATGGCAACGGCCGAGGTGATAGGCAAAGCGCGCCAGCTGGGAGTGGATTTTCTGATTACCCACGAGCCCACCTACTACAACCATACCGACGAGGACCGGCCCGGGCACCCGGTGGTGGCGGCAAAGCGGCGGCTGGTGGAGGAGAGCGGATTGACCATCTGGCGATACCATGACTACATCCATCGCTGCCAGCCGGACGGCATTGTGGAAGGCGTGCTGGAGGCGCTGGGCTGGGCCGGCCATCCCCAGGGCGGCGCGTGGCTGCTGGATGAACCGCGGACGGCCCGACAGATGGCCCAGGACATCAAGCAGAGGCTGGGCGCAGGCGCCGTACGCGCCACCGGCGACCTCGATACCCCCTTCTCCCTGGTGGGCATGGCCGTGGGGGATCCAGGCTTCAACGCCAGGGTGATGGATGAAATCATGATGCAAGGCGTATCGGGCGCCTTCTTTTTCGGCGAGGTCAGCGAGTGGGGCGTGCTGGAGCAGGTGCGCGACGCCGCCGCGCTGGGGATACCGATGGCGGCCCTTACCTGCGGACACCTGGTCAGCGAGGAGATGGGGATGCGCCTGCTGGCACAGCGGATAGCCGGGCGCCATCCGGAGCTGACGGTGGACTTTATCCCGACGGGCGAGGTATACCGCTATCTGTAAGAAAACTGGGAGCGGGGAGGCGCAGCCTCCCCTTTTTGCCGCATATGCTCCATCTTACCACACTGCCCGCCCTTTGCCTATCCTGTTTTGCAGGCCGTGATCGCAAGAAAAGGGCCCGCCGCCCCGGAAGAGGCGGCTGATTCCCCCAAATTTCCAATTGGGAATTGACAATTTTCGGGTTTTCGCCCTACAATAGGCAAGGGTATGCCGCCTTAGAGGGTAAGCTTGGCGGCACAGGGAGGATATTTTGGGAAGGCGAGGCAGTCATCAGAAAACATCCGCGCAAAAGCGGGGTGGCCATCAGCACACACCTGCGCAAAGGCGGGGGAGCCATCAGAAAGTACCTGCGCAAAAGCGGGGGAGCCACCAGAAGGCGCCCACGCTATGGCAGCGAATGTGGCCGATCGCGCTGGGGATTGCCGCCGTTACGGTGGCGGCGGTTATGCTGCTGCTTTATGGGACAAGGCAGCTCGCGCCGCTGAAAACAGCGCCGGCGACGCCGGTGGAGGAGGCCCTGGCGGCCACGAAGGCGTCAGGCCCGGCTTCAGGGCAGGACAGCACGAAGAACGCGGAGACGCTGCCGGCTCCCACAGGGGGAACCACGCCCGTGGAGGCCACGGTCAAGCTTACCGCTACGCCCACGCCTAAGCCCTCGCCCACGCCGCAGCCCAGCCCCGTTGATCTGGACTATCCCTATTATATTGTCATCAATAAGGGCGCGCAGCTCGTCACAGTCTATACAGTGGACCGGGACGGCACCTACTCGCTGCCGGTACGGTATATGATCTGCTCCACCGGCGAAAACAACAAAACCCCTGATGGGCTCTTCCGCACCAAGACCAAATACCGCTGGCAGCAGATGCTGGCTTCCACGCCCACCTATGCCCAGTATGCAACCCGTATCACCGGAAGCTATCTCTTCCATTCGGTGAACTATACGGCCCGGAAACCGGACACGCTCAAGGTATCCAACTTCAACAATCTGGGGACAGCCGATTCCGGCGGGTGCGTACGGCTGCAGGTGGCAGATGCAAAATGGATTTATGACAACGTTCCAGAGGGTACCCCGGTTAAAATCTATACCGGTCCCCCTCAGCCGGAGATTACCGTCAAGCTTCTGCCCATACCGCTGGATCAATCGGCCAAGTGGGATCCAACCGATCCGGATCCGGAGAACCCGATGCGGCGCAATGTGACGGGCGCCACCATCCTGAATACCCCCTATCCGGGGGTGACGCCTGCGCCGCTGACTGAAACCTTCTCCAAGGACGTGCCGCGGGTAACCCGTACGCTGCCGCCGGGCGTGTAAGCCGGGCGGGCCCAGGGGTGCACATCATACTTCCTATCGAAAGACTGACGGCTGACCGGCCGCAATCTGCGAAAAGCTGACGGCAGGGATAAAAAAGCCCTCCCTATGATCGACCATAGGGAGGGCTTTTTGTGTGATGGTAAGCTACCGTGACCGCGTCCTTTTGCCTGATTGCATGAGCGAAGGGCGCTAACCGAGAAGCTTGGGCCTGCGGGCAGAGGTGAAGGTTTTGTTTTGCGTTTCCACCGTAACGACCACGTTGTTGCTTCCGCTGCTGCAGTGGGCCACGCGAAGCCGGCCGTCTCCCAGGTTCTCGATCACGATTCCGACGTGATTGCCGCCGCTCATCTTAAAGACAAGATCCCCGGCCTGGGCGTCGGACCACTGGATAGCGCTCGAAGCGTCATATTGTCCGGTGGTATTGAGCCCCAGCTCATTTTTTACCTGGCTATCGGTAAATCCCGCATTCCGGAATACCCAATAAACGTAGCCGGAGCAATCCAGGCCAAAGCGCCGCAGCGTACCGGTTGTGGGGCTGCCGGAGGAGGTGACCGGGGTTAGCAGGCCCCAATTGCTGTCCCAACCGACGGTATAGCTCTTGCCGCCCCAGAAATAGGGCACGCGATCGACCAGGGACAGAGCCTGAAGGACGATCTGATACTGACGGGTGCTGAGGCTGCTGGGGATGGTGGCGGCGATGGCATCCAGCTCCTGCTGCGTAGGCGCCTTAATGGCGGCAGGGCCGGACTCCTGCTTATCCAGCGTGACATAGGCGGCGGATACATAGGCCTGGGCCGTATGCTTTTCCCCGTAATAGATTTGATACCAATCGCCCTTAACCCCAAGGATCGAGACGCGGACGCCGGAATCAAGCTGTCCGAGAACGGGATAGGTGGTGTCCGGCCCAGAGCGTATATTCACGTTGGAGGCGGATATACTGCCGGTATACAGGGCTTCAGGATCGGCGCTGGTGGTGCCTTCAGGCTGGAAGGATATATAGGCGGAAGAGATATACCGCAGCTCCCCGGCATACAGAATCTGATACCACTCGCCGGTTAGCCCCGTCACCTGGAGGAAGGTACCGCTGTTTACGCTGGATACCTGGGGGAAGTTGGTGCCAGGACCGGTACGGATCCGGACGTTATCACCTGTTACAATGCCGACAGCCATCGGTGACGGGCTGGGCTCGACGGAAGGGCTGGGCTCGACCGAGGGACTGGGCTCAACGGAAGGACTAGGCTCGACCGAGGGACTGGGCTCAACGGAGGGGCTAGGTTCGACCGAAGGGCTAGGTTCAACGGAAGGACTGGGCTCAACGGAGGGACTAGGCTCGACCGAGGGACTGGGCTCAACGGAGGGGCTAGGTTCAACCGAGGGACTGGGCTCAACGGAGGGACTAGGCTCGACCGAGGGGCTAGGTTCAACGGAAGGACTAGGCTCGACCGAGGGACTGGGCTCAACGGAGGGACTAGGCTCGACGGAAGGACTAGGCTCGACCGAGGGACTAGGCTCAACCGAGGGGCTAGGCTCGATGGAAGGACTGGGCTCAACCGGAGGGAAAACAATGTAATCTGCCGATACATAACCGTCGCGGCCCTGGTATTGGATCCGGTAGAAACCATTGATCTTTTCATAGCAGGTTACAGGGCTTCCATTGGCAAGCGACCCGATACGCGCGGCCGATGTAGAAGGGCCGGAACGTACATTCAGGCTGGATGCGCGCACCACGCCTTCCCGAGGGTCAGCCGGAGACTCAAGCTTAAGATAAACGCCCAGCACATATCCCGTGGTGGATCCGGTCGAAATCTTATACCAATCACCGCTGACGCCCAAGACCGTGACCATGGCGTTCTGCTTAACGCTGGCTACCTTTGCATAGCCCGTGCCAGGGCCGGAGCGTACGTTCAGGCTGGTCGCCAGCACACGGCCCAGCACAGCCTGCCCCGGGGAAGATGTGGGAGCGGCGCTGGCCGATGGCGAGGCGGTGACCACGCTGCCCAGGCGGATATAGGCCTTGGCGACATAGCCGGTTCCGGAGCCATATTGGATTTTGTAAAAATCACCGGATGCCCCAATAATTGTAACCTGAGCGCCGCTTGGCAGCCGGCCGATAGCGCTGTAGCCCGTGCCGGGGCCGGAGCGCACATTGAGGCTGGAGGAGACATTGACGACGCCGGACTGGTTCAAGGGGGTATCGGTGGGGTCGGGCTCGACCTCCGTAAGGCGGATATAATCCTTGGAAACGTAGCCGGTCCCGGAGCCATACCGGATCCGGTAGAAGCCGCCGGAGACGCCGACGATGGTAACGGTAGCGCCGCGGGACAGCGAGCCGACGCGGCTATACTGGGTGCCGGGGCCGGAGCGCACGTTGAGGCTGGAGGCCTGGACGGTCCCCTGCTGGGTGTCGGTTGTCACCGTATCGCTGCCCTGCTGCAAATAGCGGCTGGAAACATAGCCTGTAAGGCCGTCCGCCTCGATACGGGACCATCCGTTGGACTCAGCGAGGACGGTCACGCGGTCGCCATGATGAAGGCGGCCGATAATCGTAGCAGACGTACTGGCAGCGGCCCGAAGATTCAGCGTCGATCCGCTTTGCTCCAGCGTTACGACAGCCGTCCCTTCCGCCAGGGCGGTGGGCACAGCGGCAACCGGAACCGCCAACGCCAGCGCCAGGGCAGCCGCAGCGGCCTTCACGGCCCAGGGCTTTGTATGCATAGTCGTTCCCCCTTTATATCCCAATGTACCTATTTTATAGGATTTCCTGTCAAGAAGCAACCCGGTAATCGATGGAAAGGGGAAATCGCCAGGACACGCCAAGGGGGAGGCTGCGGCTGGATGACGCGGGCGGCTGGAGAGGTGCGCATGCCCACGAAGGCGCCCTAGGGCTGCCGGAGGCCCGAACTCCAGATAAAAGCTTCCGGTAGCTGGGCTATATGTCCTCCCTGGGTCCTGACGATCTGAAACAGCAGCATCTTGTGGCAGCTTTCAATGGGTGCGATATTCCACATGAAAAGAGCAACAAGATACAGAGAGGGTGCTGTGATGGTGCGGTTAAGGGATGTTTCCAAAAGAAAGGCAGATACCATCAAGGCAACATACAAGGGGAACATTGATTACGCTGCGAGAAAGAAATGCCCAAAACGAGCATAAAAACAGCGTGTACTGCAACGCAATACACGCGGATCTTATCCTGGGCAAATGTTCATCCCCTATGAGATCTTTCATTTGATGGAGGGCCGTTACGACTCCTTCACCGAATTTAAAAAATCATAAACGTCCTGCCAGGTATAGGGCGCCTCAAAGCTGATGAGCACGATGAGCTGGCGGTTACCCAAGCGCCTGGAGCATTTCAGCCCAAAGGAGGCGTCGTCCTGGGCCAGCTCGGGAGCGGCAAGCCCCTTGAAAAGGCAAGCGTCCTGCAGCTGGGGATAATCACGATGGGGATCGTGCTCGGCCGAATAGGGGACAAGGGCCCAGTGGCAGACAAACTGCCTGTCGCCCAGCTCCATCCAGGGGCCTTCGGGCCCGCGGCGGGACTCAAAATGGCCGGGATGCACCCAGCTAAAGCCGCCCATCTCATGGCGCAGCGGCTCGCGGCGGTAGCCGATCATACCCCAGGACAGCGGCGGATTGGGCAGGTCAGCCTGCAGCCGTCCGGCCATCTGGGCGCAGCGCGCATATTCCTCCAGCGGCAGCGGCAGGGAGGGATGCAGCCTGGCGGCGCGCTCGAGATCTGCGCATACCTGTCCGGCCAGCTCCTGTTCATCGCTGCGAAGATAGGTTATTTCATTTTGCAGCAGAAAGAGCGCCTCGTTACGGAAGAAAACGCCGTCCTCCGCCGTATGGGGGGCCATATAAAAATCCTCCATCAGCGCGTCCATATCCTCGCGGCAGCGGGCCATGAACTGGCTGCGCCCCCAGCGGGAGAGGGGGCCGGCCACGCCGGCGCCTTCCTCCAGCGAATACCCGGGCAGGGCCCAGTGTACCTGCATGCGG
Organism: uncultured Eubacteriales bacterium; assembly: GCA_900542005.1. Lineage (GTDB taxonomy): Bacteria > Bacillota > Clostridia > Christensenellales > UMGS416 > Parachristensenella. The sequence continues at coordinate 49,244 of UQLW01000019.1, read as the reverse complement.
GCGCTGACCGGCTGCGAGGCCAGCTCCCGGGCAATATCGGAGAGCTCCTGCTGGTAGAAGCGGATCAGGCGGGCAGGGTCCATGTCCCGGGCGTACTGGGAGGGGTCCTCCATTTTGTAGGTAACCTTCAGCTCCCGCGATAGATCCTTGAGCAGCTCGTAAAAGGCGATATGCAGGCCGGGCCCGTGAATTTGCGTTTCGACGGAAAAACGCCACTGCCAGCCTGATTTTCTGACCCGGATCTCCGCGCCGGTCATGGGGATCAGCACAAATACCCCGTCGGGGCGTAAGCGGCCGCCCCGGGCGGCCAGCGCCTGCTCCAGCCGGCGGCGGCTCAGGGGGAACTTTCTTCGGGTGGTGGCGGCTATCTCGATCATGACGGACTCCTTCATCGCGTGGGAATAAGTCATATTATAGCATGGTTATCGCCGCGGAAATAGGGTATAATGATGACGATATTGTAACTTAACCATGAAAGAGGAGGCATACGATGAACTGGATGAATCCTGCCGCCCTGGGCGAGGGCCGCCTTGCGCCCCGAGCCACCCGTTTTGCGTACCCAACCTGCGAGGATGCCCGCCGGGGCGAACGGGGGCAGTCGGCCTTTTACCGGCTGCTGAATGGCCGCTGGGCTTTCCTGTGGCTTCCGTCGCCTGATTGCGTGATGCCGGAGGCGCTGGAGGCGGATGCGGATGAGAGCGCCTGGGACAGCATCAGCGTGCCGGGAAACTGGCAGATGGAGGGCGCGTACGACGTGCCCATGTATACCAATGTCAATTATCCGATCCCCTACGACCCGCCCTATGTGCCCCAGGATAATCCGGTGGGGCTGTACCGGCGGCACTTCGATCTGCCGTCCGCCTGGCAGGGCAAGCGCGTACACCTTTGCTTCGAGGGGGTGGACAGCTATTTCGAGCTGTATGTAAACGGCGAATATGCCGGCTATTCCAAGGTGCCCCATATGCCCAGCGAATTTGACGTTACCGGCCTGCTTGTCCCGGGGGATAACGTGATTGCCGTCAAGGTGCTCAAATATTCCGACGGCAGCTATCTGGAGGATCAGGATATGTGGCGGCTGTCGGGTATTTTCCGCGACGTGTACCTCACCTGCCACGAGCCGATGTATGTATACGATGTACAGGTCGAGACCTGCCTGGGCAGCCCGGCGCAGGTGCTTTGCGCCTGCCAGGTGGATAACGACGGGCCGGCGGCCATGGCGGGCGAGCTCTCCCTGTGCCTGATGGACGGCGAGAGGACCGTGGCCAGCGCACGGGAATCGCTGGCTGTGGATGGCGGCTCCCGGACGGTGGCCCAGCTTGCGCTGCCGGTGGAGCAGGCCAAAACCTGGAACTGCGAGGAGCCCAATCTGTACGACCTGGTCATCGCCCTGCACGACGCGTCCGGCACGCTGCTGGAGGCCAGCTGCCTGAAGGTGGGCATCCGCGAGGTCGAGATCCGCGACCGCCAGCTGTGGGTCAACGGCGTCTCGGTCAAGCTGATGGGCGTCAACCACCACGACACCCATCCCCAGACAGGCCACGCCCAGAGCGAGATGAGCCTGCGGGAGGACCTGCTGCTGATGAAGGCCCATAACGTCAACTGCATCCGCACCAGCCACTACCCGCCGGATCCCCGGCTGCTGGACATGGCCGACGAGCTCGGCTTCTTTGTGGTGGATGAGACGGATCTGGAAAGCCATGGCGACAATATTACCGGCTTTGCCCTGTCCAGCGATCCGGCCTGGAAGGACGCCTATGTGAACCGTGTGGAGCGGATGATTGCCCGGGACCGCAACCACCCCTCCATTATCTTCTGGTCCATGGGGAACGAATCAGGCTATGGTGAAAACCATAAGGCCATGATCGCCCGGGCCCGGGAGATGGACGGCACGCGGCCGATCCACTACGAGGGGGCCTATGACGCCCCGGAGGTGGATGTGGTTTCCACCATGTATCCGCCGGTATTGGAGGATGACGAGCGCAAGAGCCTGGCAAACGAGGCGAAGCTGGACGATCCGAGGCCCTATTATATGTGCGAGTATGCCCATGCCATGGGCAACGGCCCCGGAAACCTGGACGAATACTGGCAGCTGATCTGGGCGAATCCCCGGCTGATCGGCGGCTGCGTCTGGGAATGGGCGGATCACGGCATCCTGGCCCACACCCAGGACGACGAGCCCTTCTATGCCTACGGCGGCGACTTCGGCGACATGCCTAACGACGGCTGCTTCTGCGTGGACGCGCTGGTCTATCCCGACCGCACGCCCCACACTGGCCTAATGGAATATAAGAAGGTGATCCAGCCGGTGGTATGCCGCTATGAGGATGGCCGGCTTACGGTGAAAAACCGCCACTTCTACCGGGACCTCTCGGCCTATGTGGGCCGCTGGGAGCTGATGGTGAACGGCCGCGTGGCGGCCGGCGGCCTGCTGCCGGCCATCGGCGTGCCGCCCCAGGGCGAGGCCACGGTGGAACTTAAGCTTCCCAAGACGGCGCCCGGGGCGAAGGTGCTGACCGTATCCTTCCACCAGGCGGAGGCGACGGCCTGGGCTCCGGCCTTCTATGAGGTCGCCTTCGACCAGTTCGAGCTGGAGGCGCTGCCCGCCACGGCCGCCGCGCCGTCGCCGGCCATGAAGCTGGCGATGGACGAGGATGAGCTGATCCTGAGGGGCGAGGGCTTTGCCATCGCCTTCGACAGCCTGACCGGCGAAATGACCGCCCTGATGACGCAGGGCCGCGATATGCTGGCCGCTGCGCCCCGGCATAACCTGTGGCGCGCCATGACCGACAACGACGACGGCTTTGGCAAAAGGATGGGCAAGCTATGGCGCGCGCGGGGGCTGGATAAGCTGCAGCGCCGGATGACCGGCTTCTCCTACCAGGCGTTGGATGAGCGTACCGTGCAGGTGCAGGTGGAGGAGACGCTGGCGCCCTATACCTTCAAGCCGGCAGCGAAGGTTACGACGCGCTATACGGTCCATGGCGACGGCGCGATGGACGTATGGGTGGAAAACGATACCTCCATGGCAGCCGACTGGCCCAACGGCGCGATCCGCTATCTGCCCCGGGTGGCCCAGCGCTGGCAGCTGGACGGCGAGCTGTGCCATGTCTGCTGGTACGGCCGCGGCCCGCAGGAGAGCTATCCCGACAAGAAGCTGGCCGCGCGCCTGGGCCAGTATGAGGCGCTGGTGGGCGATCTGCACGAGGACTATGTGCGGCCCCAGGAAAATTCGGCCCATGAGGATACCCTTTTCGTCAGCCTGACCGACGAAACCGGGGCTGGCCTTCTGTTCTCCAGCCCCCAGGGCTTCTCCTTTACCGCCCATGACTATGCGGACGAGGATTTAGACCGGGCCCAGCATGGGCCGGAGCTGGAACGGCAGGAGGATGTGTATTTGAACATCGACGGGGCCATGGGCGGCCTTGGCTCCAACTCCTGCGGCCCGGAAACGCTGCCGGCCTACCAGGTCAAGCCGGGCGTGATCCGTTATGGCTACCGCGTGCAGCCGGTGGCGCTGACCGTCCAGGATCCCTATCGCCTGACAGGGCTGGTTTATGAGCACTAGGCAGCCCCTTCCCCCATGGATGGGTTAAAGCAGCAAAAAAAGCATCAGGGCCTATCGCAGGCCCTGATGCTTTTCTATGGGGATACAAGGGGGCTTTTTCGCCTTTACGCGGTGGACGGCCGGGCCCCTGAAAAAGCGCGGCTACCGGATAAAGTTGGTGCTTTGGCGCTTCTCCCGGGCCGGCGGCTCAAGCCCCGCGGCCCGGCCCGCCTGGATACACTGCAGCAGCCAGGCCATATTCCGGCCCAGCGTGCGCATGACCTGCAGCCCCTCCAGATCCTGCTCCACCTGCTGAGGGGTGTTGCCATGGACCATATTCCAATAGACCGAGGAAACCACCGGCATTTGGGCGATGGTGAAATACTTGTTGAGCTGATCCAGGGCGGCGGTGGAGCCTGCGCGGCGGCAGCTGACCACGGCGGCGCCGGGCTTATGGGCCAGCAGGCGGCTGCCGGCATAAAAGACCCGGTCCATAATGGCCGTTACCGCGCCGGAGGCGCTGGCATAATGCACCGGGGAACCGATGACAAGGCCGTCTGCCTCCGCCGCCTTTTCCAGCACGCGGTTGGCGATGTCGTCGTCGTATACGCACCGGCCCAGCTTCTGGCGCATACAGCTGCCGCAGCCGGTGCAGCTGCGCACAGGCTGGTTCCCGACATGGAAAATCTCGGCTTCAATGCCTTCCGCCTGCAGGGCGGAGGCCACCTCAGACAGCGCGCGGTGGGTGCAGCCCTCCCGATGGGGGCCGCCGTTTACCAATAATACCTTCATGGGTTGCTCCTTTATGGTGTAGTAGCCGTGGGATCCGGCAGAAGCCGGGTGCAGAGATAGCCCAGTGCGGCCAGGATCATAACGGCCGCGCACAGGGCCAGCACCCGGAAATCGGAACGGACGGAGGGCAGGACGGGCCGGGCACGGCGGCCCAGCGCCCATAGCGTCACGCTCATGCCAGCCGTTGCATCCTCCTCCAGGGTAAGGGTGCGGGTAAAGCTCCGGCCATCAAGGGTATAGGACACCTGGACCCGGGGAAGCCCGCCGCTGCGCAGCGGCGGCAGGCGCTTATCGACCCGGGCCTCCACCCGGCGGGCGCAGCGGCGGAAGCGCCCGTTGACGGCGATCAGGCCCAGGGTCACAGCCACGGCCGCCGCCGGCGCGGCGATCAGCAGGCTCGCCAGGGGGGAGAGGCGGCCCATCCCCTGCAAAACCACCTGAAGCCCGGAGGCAGCTGCCAGCCAAAGGATGAATTCCCAAACCATCACACAGCCTCCTGCTATGGCGCCAGCGGCTTGGCCAGCAGCTCGTCGATGCGCGTATCCATGAGCCGGTGGGTGGGCTGCGGGCGCAGGATTACCGCCGTATCCACGCCGCTGCCGGAGCCGCCCAGGGCGATCAGCGGGCGGCCGGGCTGGGCCAGGCCCGCATCGCAGGCCATGGCGGCCACCTCCACGGCCACCTTGACGCCCTGGCCCAGCATCCGCAGCGTATGGGCCACAATCTCCACCGGGAGGACGCCGCCATAGGCGCCGGACAGCGCGCGCTCTGCCCCGCTGAGCGCATGGGCGGCCGTTACCACCGGCACCCCGCGGCGAATCAGCGCCTGCCGTACCGGCTCCGGCATGTCGTTGCCCGGACGCCCGGCAAAGCCGTATACATGGCTGACGCATACCACGCAAAGGCCGGGCCCGGTGCCGTCGGCCAGCTTCATTGCCGTGGCTCCGGAGTTGGAGGGGGTGACGATCCGGTCAATGGAGCGGGAGCGGGCCGCTTCCAGGGCCAGGGCGATGAGCTCATCCGTATGGCCGGGCCCGGGCGCGTCAAAGCAAATCATGGGGATAAGCCTCCTTTGCACCGGCGTATTCCGCCGGGGTCATGGAATAGGTTACTTCATCCAGCACAAGGCCGTCATAGCGGCAAAAGGCTTGACGGAAAACACCTTCCAGGCGAAAGCCGCACTTTTCAATGACCCGCCGGCTGGCATGGTTGAAGGGAAAATGATAAACAGTAACCAGCCGCGCATGCAGCGGCCCGAAGGCATAGCCCAGGGCGGCGCGGGCGGCTTCGGTAGCCAAGCCCCGGCCCCAGGCTTCCCTTGCCAGCGCATACCCCAAAGAGAGCGCGCCCTCCGCGCGGCGGGGATCCGGGGATAAGCCCAGCGAACCCAGGATGCGGCCCGTTTCGCGGTCGGTCAGCGCCCAATCGAAGCCCTGCCGGATAAAACGGTCGAGCACGGCGAGGCTGGCTTTAAGGTTTTCATGGGGCGGCCAACCGGCCGGAGGCCCGACCTGTGGATCGCTGGCATAGCGGTAAAGGGCCTGCCCATCGCCCGCCTGCCAGGGGCGCAGAATTAACCTTGCGGTGGTCAGGGAATCATACATGGCTTTGTCATCCTCCTAATAGCGCAGGGCCCGGAAGGCAGGCGCGGACAGGTTATCCGTGCTGATGGCCAGCTCGCCCCGCTCGATGGCCTTGACCATGGCGGTCAGCGCATCATTCACCGGGGTGGCCACGCCGCACTCCCTGCCCTTGGCGGCGATATAGCCGTTGAAATAGTCGATTTCCGTCGGCTTCCCCCGCTCCAGGGATTGCAGGCTGGAGGACTTCAGCCTGCGGAACTTAAGCCCCACCAGGCGGATCATGCCATGGCGGCGAAGGCGGCTGATCACGCCGCTTCCGGCCATCAGCCGGTCATAGTCCAGCTTGCCGCCGAAGGGCGGAACGGAAAGCCCCAGGGCATGGGCCACATCCATCGCCTCCTGAATAATGGCCAGGAAGATATTCCGGGCGTCGGCGCGCTTCATCATTTCGCCCAGGCGCAGCCCGCAGATGGCGCCCAGCGAGGTGATGCAGGCGTTGACAATCAGCTTGCTGTACAGCTGGGCATAGATATTGGGCGATATTTCGCAGGGGGTAACCGTGGACATAGCCCCTTGCAGGGCCGTCAGCCGGGGCGGGCAGCCGCCTTCCGCCATGCCAAGGATGAATTCCCCGCCGCTTGTCATTTCCAGGCTGCCCGGCCCCTTCATGGTCGCGCCCCAGCCGATGACGCAGCCCACGGTCCGGCGCGGGCCCACCACGGCCGCCAGCGCGTCGGTACATATGCCGTTCTGCATGGAGACCACCAGGGAGTCCTCGCTGAGGTAGGGCAGCATATCGCGGGCGGCCTGCTCCAGATCGTATGCCTTGGTGGCGATCAGGCAGGCGTCAAAGACGCCGGACAGCTCCTGGACGGTGGCGACCGCCCGCACGGGGATGTCATGGCTGCCGCGGACGCCCTCAAGGTGCAGGCCGCGGCCTGCGGCCTGCGCGGCAATCTCCGGATGCTTGCATACCAGGGTAATATCCTGCCCGGCCTGGGCCATAAAGGCGGCGGTGATCCCGCCGATCGCGCCGGCCCCAACTACGGCAATGCGCATGGTGTTCCTCCTTTTCGTTCGTGGCGGCGATGCGGGGGGCTACTGGCCGGCGGGAAAATCCGACCGAAACAGCAGGCCGCCGCTGTCCAGCACCGCGCCGGGATAGTCGAGCAGCGCCCGGCGCAGCTGCGTGTCCCGGGGCGCCTGCTGGCGGGTTACAGGGGTGAAATCAAAGACGCGCTCCCAGGCCTGGGCGCTGCCGGCGCGCTCCAGCGCCACGCGATGCCACAGCCGGGAGAAGGCGGCCAGGCGGCTGCCCGGGACCAGCTGCTCCAGCTGCGGCGAGAGCATCCAGCTGTGGCAGGTGAAGACCTGCGCCTGCCCGATAAAGGGCGCCTGGTTATAGGCCAGCGCCTGCTGGAAGGACTGCCGCACCGCCTGGGTAGAGAGGTCGGTGCCCTCGGGGATATGCACCTCATAGATCAGGTCGCCAGGACGGTAGAGCCGGGTATAGCGGCCCGTGTGCAGGGCGATGGGGTGGGGGGAGCAGCGGCCCCACGGATCCAGCAGGTGCCCCACCACATAGCGCTCATGCTCGTCGTATACCGTGGTGAAAAGGGGCGCCTCCGGCAGCTCTTCGACCAACGCGCCCCAGCCGTCCTCCCGGTAGCGCTGCCCGCCGCCGGCCAGCAGGACAATGCCGTCAGGCCCCTGAAAGGCGTGAACCGGCAGCGTGCCGGGCGCGGGCATGAAATGCAGGCTGCCCAGCTGCACAAGCTCCAGAGACAGGCCGTGGATAACCCAGCCAAGCTCCGAGAGCCCGAAGCGGTGGGCTACCCGCCGCTCCTTCGCCATCCAGCGGCCTACGTCGGCCAGGGTGGCGTTTAGGATGGATTCGTCGATCTTCAGCTCCCGGTATGCGGTCTCCAGCACCGGCACCTGCAAAAGCGCCAGCAGCGCAGCGTCAATGGGATCGCAGCCCTCCGGCGGGTCACGCTGAATGAAATACCGTTCATAGAGGGCGGCCAGAGCGGCCAGCCGGGCCTCATCGTCCAGGGCGGCCAGCCATCGGGCCCTCAGCTCCGAACGATCCGGCTCTGCCAGCCCCAGGCGGTCCAACGCGCCCTCCAGATGCGGGGGCTTTAGCTGTTCAATCCAATCCATGTTTTCCTCGCTTTGGGTTCGGGTTTGCCCGCCGGCCGGAGATCCCCTCCTGCGGGCGGCAGGCTATTGTGATGGATAAAAATGTAATAATAACCAAACAAATGAATATCACATGCAATAAAATCACTTTTGTGTATTTTTATTCTTTTCAAAGCGCTTCAGCCATTGCACCAGCTTATCCTCGATCGCCGGGCCGTACTTAAAGGAGGCCAGCATGACGGCGGCGCAGGCCACGATCAGCAGCGCCCAGGCCCACCAGGGCAGCTGCAGGCTTCCCGAGCCGACAAGGCTGGAGCCCAGAAGGCCCCAGGGACGGGTCAGAAGGGTAAGAACCACAAAGCCGGGGAAGCGGATCGGCGAAAGCCCGGCCAGGAAGCAGAGCATATCGTCGGGGAAAAAGGGCACGAGGAACATGATGGCCAGCAGCAGCGTCGAACGCCCGCGCATCAGGCCCATATATTTGTCGATGGCTTCGCTGCTGACAAACCGGCGCACCAGCGCCATGCCAAATTTTCTAGCCAGAAGAAAGGCGATGCAGGAGCCGGCGGTGATGGCCAGCGTGCTGATGAAAAAGCTCTTGCCAAAGCCGAAGAGCGCGCCGCCCACCAGCGTGGTGACGTTCCCGGGGATGGGCGCGGCCAGCACCTGCGCCACCTGAAGCAGGAAGAACACGAGCGGAGCCCAGGGCCCTGTCCGGGCGACGGTGGCCTGCAGCCGTTCCGGGTCGGTAAAAAGCGCCAGCCATCCGGCGCGCCAGCCCCAGAGGACCAGCCCGGCCAGGGCCGCCAGGACGAGCGCGGAAACGATCCAAAAGCGCAGGTTCTTTTTCTTCATGGAGCACCTCCTTTTTCAGTGTATCATATCTTTTCGCGTCCGGCTAGCATGCCCTTGCGCTCCTTTGCAGGGAAACGTATATTTATACAAAATATCCATTGACATTGATGCCTTTGTTCCTTATAATACTCCTAACGATTGAGGAGGATTGAGAAACATGAAGCTTCGCACTGTATTGCTGAGCCTGGTCAGCCTGCTGCTGGTATTCGGCATGGCTGCCTGTACGTCTGCCCCGGCCACCACGCCGGCGACGACGACCGCTGCCGGGGATAACGAAACCACCACGACCGCCGCCGACGAGACGACCGCTGCCGAGGGCGGGGAAACCACCGCCGCCGAGGGCAGCGCCCGCACGAAGCTGGTTTGGGGCACCAACGCCGCCTTCATTCCCTTTGAGATGCGCGAAGGCGACAAGGTCATCGGCGTGGACGCTGAAATCGCCCAGGCTGTAGCCGATAAGATGGGCGTGGAGCTTGTGGTGGAGGATATGGAATTCGACGCGCTGCCCGCCGCCCTGGAATCCGGCAAGATTGACTTCATCGCCGCCGGCTTCACCAAGAACGCCGAGCGCGAGGCCACCATGGACTTCTCCGACGAGTACTTCACCGCTGTGCAGGTTGTGGTGGTGAAGGAGGGCAACGCGGCAGGGATCAGCACCGAGGATGACCTGAAGGGCAAGAAGATCGGCGTACAGACCGGCACGACCGGCGATCTGTATTTCGCCTCCGAGGTGGAGGGTGCCGATGTGCAGCGCTATGAAAACATCCAGATGGCCTGCCAGGATCTGGTGGACGGCCGGATCGACTGCGTGATCGGCGATAACCTGCCTATCGTGAACCTGATGAGCTCCATCAGCGGCCTGGAGAAGGTGGAATCCATCGTTTATGACGAGGAGAACTACGCCATGGCTGTGAAGAAGGGCGAGAACGCCGACGTACTGGCCGCCATCAACGAGGTGCTGGCCGAGATGGAGAAAAACGGCGAGATCGACGCGCTGGTCGACAAATACTCCGTAGGCGAATAAGCACGGAGACGATAATCGCACATAAGGCCGCGGAAGGATACCCCGCGGCCTTATTGACGAAAAGGCGGCAGGCTGCCGCTATCGATGCATTGATCATAAAGGGGAGATGGACGTGGAGCTTGTAACCAGGCTGACCGAGCTAATCTATTCCAACCTGATCCGGGAGGACCGCTTCCGGCTGCTGTTTGACGGGCTGGGGCTGACGCTGCAAATTACGCTGTATGCGCTGTGCATGGGCGTGGTCATCGGCGTGGTCATCGCGGTAGCCCGTATTATGAAAATCAAGGTTTTATCCCAAATCGCCCAGTTCTATGTGGACATCATCCGCGGTACGCCCATCGTGGTCCAGCTCGTCATTATCTATTATGCGGTGCTGGCCGATTCCAGCCTGCCGAAAACCATGGTGGCGTCCATAGCCTTTGCCATCAACTGCGGCGCCTACGTATCGGAGCTGATCCGCGGCGGCATCCTGGCGGTGGACCGGGGACAGATGGAGGCCGCGCGTTCCCTGGGGCTCTCGTGGTTCCAGTCCATGCGCTTCGTCGTGATCCCCCAGGCTGTCAAGAATATCCTGCCGGCCCTGGTCAATGAGGCCATCGCCCTGCTGAAGGAGACTGCCATCGCCGGCTATATCGCGCTGGACGACCTGACCCGTGCGGGGAATATCATCCGTTCGGTCAATTTTGACCCCTATACGCCGTTTTTGATTGTCGCCATCATTTATCTATATTGTACGACTACCCTGTCGGTCTTTGCGGGTATGCTGGAGAGGAGGATGAGGGCCAGTGATTAAGGTAGAGAACCTGACCAAGTCCTTCGGCGAGCTGAAGGTGCTCACCGGCGTAAACGCCCATATCGGCAAAAGCGAGGTGGTCTGTGTGATCGGCCCCTCCGGCAGCGGTAAGTCCACCTTCCTGCGCTGCCTGAACCTGCTGGAGGAGCCCACCAGCGGCAAGGTATGGATTGACGGCGTCGAATTGACCGAGCATGTCAAGGAGATCAACCGGCTTCGCCAGAAGATGGGCATGGTGTTCCAGCAGTTCAACCTCTTTCCCCATATGACCGTGCTGGACAACATTATCTTAAGCCCGATCCGGGCCAAGGGCGAGAAGAAGGCCGACGCCGTTGCCTTTGCCAAGGAGCTGCTGGCGCAGGTGGGCCTGGCCGATAAGGTCAACGAATACCCCAACCGCCTTTCCGGCGGCCAGAAGCAGCGGGTAGCCATTGCCCGCGCCCTGGCCATGCGCCCGGAGATCATGCTCTTTGACGAGCCGACCAGCGCCCTTGACCCGGAGATGGTGGGGGAGGTGCTGGAGGTCATGAAAAATCTGGCCAAGGCCGGTATGACCATGGTCGTAGTGACCCATGAGATGGGCTTTGCCCGGGAGGTCAGCGACCGGGTGCTGTTCATGGACAGCGGCATAATCGCCGAGGAGGGGCCGCCGGCGGCGATCTTCGGCAATCCCCAGAACCCCAGAACCCGTGAATTCCTCTCGAAGGTATTGTAAGGAGGTCCATGATGCATTCTGCCAGAACGGTTTATCTGATTATCGGCGTCATGGCGCTGATGCCCATCCTGTACTTCGGCCTGCGGGCGGCCCTGAAGCGGCGCAAGCTGGGACAGCGTAGGGTCTTTACCGGGTATGTGGCGGCGACGGCTGCCGGCTGCGTGCTGGCGGTAGCGGCGATCTTTGGCCTGTACCGCTATTCGGTCAACAGTCTGCCTTTGCTGGTCATGGAGCGCGCCGTGCGGGATGCGGCCAGCGGCAGCATCGCAGGGCAGGCCTACCTGGCGGAGGGCGCGCAGGTGGAAACTTCGGGCTTTGACGGGCAAGGCTGGAGCGGGGCGATGGTCCGCATGCCCAAGAAGGTGATGCAGGACGACGAAGGCCGCCAGCTCTATCCCGTGCAGGTGGAGCTGGGCGACCGCGCGTGCATTTTGCTTTTCCGCCTAGCTGAGGAAAACGGGGAGGCCCTTGTTCCGGCCCGCGTTGAGTCGGTCGAATACATTGCGCCGGAAGATGTCGAGGAAAAGATTGGCGGCAAGATGACCTACTTTGATACCTCGCGCCTGCCATAGAAGCCCGGGGAAGCGCTGTGCGGCTATCCATCAATAGAATAATAAACCCACCAAAGCCCGCCGTAACCGGCGGGCTTTTCTTTGCTATTTACCCAAAACAGCCATCGCGTTCTCTGGCTATTCCCGGCTGGCGTTCAGCATGCGGATATGCGCCTTCGGCGAAAGCCCCATCTGCCGCTTGAAGAGGCTGGAGAAGTACAGCGGATCGTGATAGCCGCACAGGGCGGCGATATCCTTGATGGAGGTGATGCCCTGGGCCATCAGGGTACAGGCGTTCTGCATGCGCAGGGTTGTGATATAGGCGCACAGCCCCACATGGAAGGCCCGCCGGAAGACTGTGGAGAGGTACTTGGGGTGGTAGCAAAGCTGCGCGGCGATCCGCTCCACGGTTAGGCTGCTGTCGGCAAAGTGCTCGTCGGCATACCGCTTTGCGCGCTCCGCAACAGAGGGGATACGCTTGCCCCGGCAGGGCGTTAATACCCTTTTGCCTATTTCTGAGAGGGTATACAGCAGCACCCCTTCGCAGCGCATACCGGCGATTTCCTCCGGCAGCTCGAAGAGCGATTCCCACAGGGGACGGAGCCCGTCGAAGCCGGCATAATGCCCGCCAAAGCGGCCAAGCTGAAGCTGCTCCGCCCATGCGTTGGCCCTAAGGCCCAGATAGCTTATATAGATAAAGGCGATACGCCCCGTATTTGCCAGGGAAAAGGGGATGGCGGGCGGGATCAGATACAGATCCCCCGCCTTAAGCGCGGCTGTCCCTCCGTCGGTACGCAGTACGCCGTAGCCGTCCGTAACATACACCATGCGGTAGGTGGCCAGCGTCAGCCGTTCGGGAGAGGCGGGGCATTGCGTTTCATAGACGAGATGGATGATATTCAGCGAGTCTGCGTGGCTGCGGTTAGGCAAAAAGCGGCAGATATTGTCTTGCATTCGTTCCATAGCCTCTTTATTTTACGCCCGGCGCTCCGGCAGCGCAAGCGAATATCTTACTATATTCTATAATTTCATGGATATTTTCTATAGGCTTTGCCGCCCTTTGGGCTATAATGAAAGCATATTCTGCAAGGGAGGCCGCACAATGGAGAAGGTAAGAATCGGCGTATTGGGCGCATACCGGGGCACCAGCATGATTAACTACTGCAAGCGATCCGAGCACGCGGAGGTGGTGGCGATCTGCGATAAATCACCGGAGGCGCTGGAGACGCAGCGGGCGAACGCGGAGGGGCTCAATATCGCCTTCTACGACAACTTTGACGAGTTTATCCGGCATGATATGGACGCTGTGGTGCTGGCCAATTACGCGAACGAGCATGCGCCCTTTGCGATCCGGGCCATGCGGCTGGGGAAGCATGTCTTTTCCGAGGTGCTGCCGGTGCAGACCATGGCGGAAGCCGTGGAACTGATCGAGACGGTGGAGGAGACCGGAAGGATCTATGCCTACGGCGAGAATTACTGCTATATGCCGGCGCCCTATGAGATGAAAAGGCTTTACAGGGCGGGAAAAATCGGTGAATTTGAATATGGCGAATGCGAGTACATCCACAACTGCGAGCCCATCTGGCCCAGCATCACCTACGGCGAGCGGGACCACTGGCGCAATAACATGTATTCCACCTTCTACTGCACCCATTCGCTGGGCCCTATGATCCATATGACCGGCCTTCGGCCCGTGTCGGTCACAGGCTTTGAAGGGACGAAAAATGAGCGCAACCTGCGCACCGGCGCTAAAGGCGGACAATTCGGCATCGAGATGGTCACGCTGGAGAACGGAGGAATCATCAAAAGCATCCATGGCGGGCTTTATGAGAATTCCATCTGGTATTGCGTATACGGCAGCAAGGGGCGCATGGAGTGCCCCCGGGAGGACGCGGACGCCGGAGACGTCCACCGGCTGTATGTGCGCAGCGACGAGGTTTCCGGCGCCTATCAGGAAACCTTTGAGCATTATGCACCAAAGCGGGAGCAGGACAGTGTGGACGGCGACTTTGGGCACGGCGGCTCCGATTTCTATTGCATGTACCATTTCGTAGAGAAGATCAAGGGAAATCCGGAGGCGGACGTGATCGGCGTATACGAAGCGCTGGATATGTTCCTGCCGGGCCTGTTTGCCTACCGTTCCATCCTGGCCGGCGGCCAGCCGGTGGAAATCCCCAACCTCCGCGACCCGGCCCAGCGCCAGGCGTGGCGCAGCGACACCGCCTGCACCAGCGCAAAGGTAGCGGGCGGCAGCCTGCTGCCCACCTTCTCCCAGGGCACGCCGGAGATCGACGACGGCGTATACCGGCATATGCAGACATGCTGGGAGCGGGAATGCCAGAAGAAGGAGGGAACCTACCGGGCCGCCGCCTTTTCCCAGGGCAGCCGGAAGGCGTAAGCGCGGCGCTCCGCGACCGGTGCCATTTCCCACTGCCCGATACCCCTGGCCCATTGGCCGGGGGTATTTTGATTGATGGCGGGCTACGGATTGCCTTTGGCGGGAGAACGATCCCATGACGGCTTTACAGGCTTCCACCTTGCTGAATTTCACTCGGTATACCGCCTTTGCGGCGATAGGGCAATCGGGGGCCCGCCTTGTTTTTTTAGGATCGATCGCATATAATAGCCCTAGTATGTTAGCGAGGGGGGATACAATGGCCTACCAGGCGCTTTACCGCACCTACCGGCCCCAGCGCTTTGATCAGGTGGTGGGGCAGGAGGCCGTCATCCGCACGCTGGCCAATCAGGTGGCCAGCGGACGGATTGGACATGCCTACCTTTTTTCCGGGCCGCGTGGGACGGGCAAGACGACCATTGCGCGCATCTTTGCCCGGGCCATCAACTGTGCCGCGCCGGTGGACGGCGAAGCCTGCGGCCATTGCGAGGCCTGCCAGGCGCTGAGCCAGGAGAATAACCTGGATATTCTGGAGATTGACGCCGCCTCCAACAACGGCGTGGATTCCATCCGCGACCTGCGGGACAATGTGGGCTACCTGCCGGCCAATGGGAAATACCGGGTGTACATTATTGACGAGGTGCATATGCTCTCCACCAGCGCCTTTAACGCCCTTTTGAAGACGTTGGAGGAGCCTCCGGCCCACGCGGTCTTTATCATGGCGACCACGGAGATCCGCAAGCTGCCGGAGACGGTGCTTTCCCGGTGCCAGCGCTACGAGTTCCGCCGGATGACCAACCGGGAAATCGTCGGGCGGCTGACCAGCCTGCTGGAGCAGGAAAAGGTCCGTATGGATCCCAAGGGCATCGCCGCCATCGCCCGGGCTGCGGAGGGTGGCATGCGCGACGCGATTTCCATGCTGGACCAGTGCATCTCGCTGAGCGGCGGCGAGGTGACGGCACGGCAGGTATACGAGATGCTGGGCACCTCGGACCGGCGGTATTTTTTCTCGCTGTCGCAGGCGATGCTGGCTGGGGATACGGCCCGGGCTATGGCGGGCTTGGATGCCATGATGGAGGGCGGCGGCGACGTGCTGGCGATCAGCCAGGAGCTGCTGCGCCATTTTCGGGACCTGTTCATGTGCTTCTATGTGAAGGAGCCGGCAGAGGCGCTTTCGCTGGATGATGACGCCGTGGCCCAGCTGAAGCGGCAGGCTTCGGGGGCCGCGCCGGGCGAGGTGCTGCGGATGATGGGGATCCTGGCTGCGCTGGAGGGGGAGCTGCGCTATGCAAGCCAGCCTCGGGTGCTGCTGGAGCTGGCCCTGGCGCGTTGCTGCCGGCAGGAGCAGGCATCTGACCCCGAGGGGCTGCTGACCCGCATCGAGCGTCTGGAAGCCCAGCTGCGCGGCGGCGCGCCGGCGGCCGCTGCGCCCGCCGCTGCGGAGAAGGCACAGCCGGAGAAGGCCCCGGATGAGCCGGCGGGGCCGGAGGCCCGGGACGAGGGCCCCGCTGAAGGCGCCTGGGACGAAGCCCCGCCCTGGGATGAAACGCCCCCGCCGCCCGAGGCCCCGCCCTGGGCGGAAACGGCGGAAGCGTTGCCGGTGGAGGAGGGGGCGGCGCCCCCGCCCTCGCCAGCGCCGGAGGCCCGGGAGGAAAAGCCTGCCTATGTGCCGGTGAGCCAGGAGGTGGCCCAGCGGCTGCGGGGCGGCTCGTCCTCGGCTCCCGGTGAGGGCAAGCAGCTATGGAGCGCGGCGGCTGGCCTGATGCGGAGCAAAAACTTCATGGTGGCCAAGATCATGGAGCAGGGGCGCCCGATGATGGAGAAGGGCGCGCTGAAGGTGATCTATCCGCCGGCCATGGAAAGCATGGCCGTCAAGCGCATGGAGCAGCCGGAGATCCGCCAGCAGATCCTTGCCTGCCTCGAGGAGGCGGCAGGCCGCGCGGTGGAGCTCGTCCTTTCCGTGGAGGAGCTTTCGGCCCAGCAGCAGGCCTTTGTGCAGGAGAGCCTGCGCAAGCTGCCTAAGGGGATTGTGGAGGTCGATTACGACGCATAGCATCCCGGCGGGGCAGGTTTTACATTTCAGATTAAACGTACAGGAGGAATGAACAATGGCAAGACGCGGAGGCGGATTCCCGGGCATGGGGGGCGGCATGAACCCCCAGCAGATGATGATGAAGGTGCAGAAGATGCAGCAGCAGATGGCGCAGGCCCAGGAGGAAATCGCCAATACGGAGATTACCGCCAGCGCCGGCGGCGGCATGGTGACGGTGAAGATGACTGGCGGCTATAAGATGGTGGCCGTGGAAATCAAGCCCGAAGCGGTCGATCCTGACGATGTGGACATGCTTCAGGATATGGTCATGGCCGCCATGAACGAGGCGCTCCAGCAGGTGGAGGAGCTCTCCGAGAAGAAGATGGGCGCTTTTTCCGGCGGCATGCCCGGCCTTTTTTAGCCCATGGCGCAGTTCATCGAGCCGCTGGCGCGGCTGATCAACGAGCTGTCCAAGCTGCCCGGCATCGGGCAGCGGTCGGCCTCGCGGCTGGCGTTTTTCCTGCTGGAAAAGCCGGAGGACGAGGTAAAGGCCCTGGCCCAGGCGATTTGGCAGGCGAAAAAGCTGGTAAAGCGCTGCCCCATCTGCCAGGGGCTGACCGACGTGGCGCCCTGCGCCCTTTGCAGCGACCCCAAGCGGGACGCCAGCCAGATCTGCGTGGTGACAACGCCGCGGGACGTCAACGCGATGGAGCGCACCGGCGAGTATCATGGCCTGTACCATGTGCTGCATGGCACGCTTTCGCCGGGGGAAAACCGGGGGCCGGAGGATCTGACAGTGCGGGAGCTGCTGGCGCGGCTTGAGGATGGCAAGGTGAAGGAAATCATCCTGGCTACCAATCCCGACCTGGAGGGCGAGGCGACGGCGCTGTATTTGGCGCGCCTGCTGAAGCCCATGGGCGTCACCGTTACCCGTATTGCCCATGGCGTGCCGGTAGGGAGCGATTTGGAATACGCCGACGAGGTGACGCTGGGCCGGGCGCTGACCGGACGGCGGCAAATGTAGCCTTAAAGGCTGCAGCGGTTCAAGTATAGAGAGGAAAAATGGGAGCGCTTCGGGCTTTTTGGCCCGAAGCGCTTTTGGTGTTTGGAGAATACCCGGGGATTCGATAGAGTACGCATCCGGATATTCGTATAGAATGAATTCGATCATACAGAATACAGTGCAGTATGAAAACTTTATATAATGCATTGTGTGATATTTGAAAAAAGTGGTCAGGCACTGGGATAAAGGCGGATGTTTAGATGTCTAATAGGGAAGTATGAAACATATTTATGAATTATATATGGATAAAACTATAAGAAAAATATGGATTTTGGCAAAAGATGTGTTAAAATAACGGTATAATTTAGCATGCGGGGGAACGGTTATGGACAATACACTACAAATTATGATTGCAATGCTGATCTATATGTCGGCGGTCATCATAATCGGCGTTGCCTTTGCCAAGCGCGCCAATAAGAGCTCCAGCGAGTTCTTTTTGGGCGGGCGAAGCCTGGGCCCGTGGGTTACCGCAATGAGCGCGGAAGCTTCCGATATGTCCGGCTGGCTGCTGATGGGGCTGCCAGGCGTCGCCTATTGGTGCGGCATTGCCGATGCAGCCTGGACCGCGATCGGGCTTGCCGCCGGTACATACCTCAACTGGCTTATTGTATCCAAACGCCTGCGCCGCTACAGCGAAAAGGCAGGCGAAGCGATCACCCTGCCGGAATTCTTCTCCAACCGCTTCCACGAGAAGAAAAAGGTGATTATGACCATCGCCGCGCTGTTTATTCTGATATTTTTTACGGTCTACGCGGCAAGCTGCTTTGTGACCTGCGGCAAGCTGTTCTCCACGCTCTTTGATATGCCCTATATCCCCATGATGATGATAGGCGCGGTCTTTGTGCTTGCCTACACGCTGGTGGGCGGCTTCCTGGCGGAAAGCGCGTCGGATTTTATGCAGGCTATCGTGATGGTTATCGCCCTGGCGGTTATCGTTTCCATCGGCACGGCCTCTGCCGGCGGGCTGGGCGCTGTGATTGACAATGTCAAGTCGATCCCGGGCTTTTTCGACTTCTTTGGAATCGCGTCGCCCACCGTGGTTGACGGCGTGCAGCAGGTTTCCGGCTCCACGCCCCTGTTCGGCGAGGCCCAGCCCTACGGCTTCCTTACAATTTTGTCCACCACGGCCTGGGGGCTTGGGTATTTCGGTATGCCGCAGGTGCTGCTCCGGTTCATGGCGATCCGCAGCGAGGGGGAGCTGACGCGCTCACGCAGAATTGCGACGGTTTGGGTGGTAATATCACTTACCATCGCCGTATTGATTGGCGCCGTAGGCCGCGCGCTTTATCCGACGGCGCTTCTGACGTCGTCTGCGGCCGAGAATGTATTTATCCTGCTCTCCACCAATCTTTTGCCGCCGCTGCTGGCGGGCTTTATCATGGCAGGTATCCTTGCGGCGACCATCAGCTCGTCGGATTCCTATCTGCTGATCGCAGCGTCTGCCTTCGCCAAGAATATATACCAGGGGCTTTTCCGCAAAAAGGCCAGCGATAAGCAGGTGATGCTCATATCGCGCATTACCCTGCTGGCGATCGCGCTGATCGCAATCCTGATCTCGCTGGATGAGAACAGCGTTATCTTTACCATCGTCAGCTTCGCCTGGGCGGGCTTTGGCGCCACATTCGGCCCGATCATGATTTTCAGCCTCTTCTGGAAGCGCACCACCAGGGCCGGCGCCATTGCCGGCATGCTGGGCGGCGGCGGTATGGTGTTTGTCTGGAAGCTGCTGATCCGCAGCCTGGGCGGCGTGTGGGATATTTATGAGCTGCTGCCGGCCTTCCTTTTCTCCTGCGTTTGTATCGTGGTGGTCTCGCTGATCACGGCTGCGCCGTCGAGTGAAATTCAAAATGAGTTCGATGAGGTAAAGCGGGGCGCATAAAGGGCGCGAATAAAGGCTTATCCGCCAGGCCCGCCGGAAATTTTTCCGGCGGGCTTTTTCTTTTTGAAGGAAAACGGGATGCCCTTGGAGGCAGCGGCCCAGATGGAGGCATGAGCGGTGAAAAGCGTGGAACAATAGCGCCGAGGGATAACCGCATCCTTGCCCGCATACAATGGACAAACCGCGTATAGGGGAGGAACTGCGATGAATACCAGCGCAATGGTCGGCTTTGCCGCCGGGCTGATTTTGGTCTATCTTGTCGGCTATTTGATGATGGTCCCCGGCAAATATGCCGTGCGGATGCTGATTAACGCCTGCCTGGGGGCCATCGGCCTGCTCGCCGTCAACATGGTGGGCCCGGTATGGGGCGTCACGGTGGGGATAAATGCCATTACGGCCATGACCGTGGGGTTCCTGGGGGTGCCCGGCGTGGTGCTGCTGGTGCTGCTCAAGGGGCTGCTGTAGCTTGTAAAAGGGCGGCTTTCCTGGTACAATAAGCCCCAAACGAGAGGAGGCGGCCCGATGGACTGGGAACAGCTGGAAGCCTGCGTGGCGGAGTGCGCGCGCTGCCGCCTGTGCGAGCGGCGGAAGCATACCGTGCTGGGCGAGGGCAACCGCAAGGGGCGGATCATGCTGGTGGGCGAGGGGCCCGGCGCCCAGGAGGACGAGCAGGGGCGGCCCTTTGTCGGGGCTGCGGGGCAGCTGCTCGATAAGATGCTGGCGGCCATATCCCTGTCCAGGGATGCGGTTTACATCACGAACGTGGTCAAATGCCGCCCGCCGGGCAACCGGAACCCGCTGCCCGAGGAGCGCGAGGCCTGCCTTCCCTATCTGCGCTGCCAGACAAAGCTGATCCGCCCCAGGATGATCGTGTGCCTGGGCACGGTGGCGGCTCAAACGGTGATCGGGCCGGAGGCCCGCATCTCCCGGGTACGCGGGCAGTTCGTAGAGCGAAAGGGCTTTATCCTGACCGGCACCTATCATCCGGCCGCTTTGCTGCGGGATGACAGGCTGAAGGTGGACGCCTGGCATGATTTACAGGCCATCGCCCGCAGGGCGGCGGCATGGGAGGAAACGGATGAGGGATAATGCGGCCCGTCTGGCCCGTCTGAAAAGGGAGTTTGCCGCCTTTTTGAAGGAAATATACCCTGGCAGGGAGAAGGTGGCTGTCTTTGGGGAGGGCAACGCCTATGCGCGGGTCATGCTGGTGGGCGAAGCGCCGGGCCAGCAGGAAACGCTGGCGCAGCGCCCCTTTGTGGGGAAGGCGGGCAAGAACCTGGATGAATTCCTGGACCTGGCGGGCATGCAGCGGGAGCAGCTTTATATTACCAATGTGGTGAAGTTCCGCCCGGTCAAGGTTCACCCGCGCACCGGCTCACTGAGCAACCGGCCGCCGGACCGGGAGGAAATCGCCCTTTGCCAGAGCTTCCTTTTCCGGGAAATGGAGATTATCCAGCCGAAGATCGTGGTCACGCTGGGCAATACGGCGCTGCGGGCGGTGCTGGACGATAAAAGGGCCGCCATCGGCGAGCTGCATGGCGCGTGGCAGCCGGGCAAGCTGCCGGTGTGGTCGGGCGAGGTCTATCCGCTCTATCATCCGGCCAGCATCATCTACAACCGCACCCTGGCCCCGGCATACCGGGAGGATGTCCAGCGGCTGGGCCAGGAGCTTTACCGGCGCGGCTGGATCTGGAGGGAAGGGCCTCAATAAATCGTATGCGCTCCATAGGGAAAAGGGAGCCTAAAGGGACAGTATAGGGATAGAGGAGGAAGAAAATGCTGGAGATTGGCGCAATGGTTTGGGGCGTGCGGGACGTTGGCCGGGCGGTCGATTTTTGGAGCGCCGCTTTGCACTATAAGCTTAAATATCCTGCCGATGACTACTGGGCGGTGCTGATACCCGCCCAGGGGCAGGGGATCCAGCTTTCGTTGAGCCGGGTTTCATCCCCCAAGGCGAAAAGGCATCATATGGATTTGTTTACCGATAACCTGGAGGCTGAGGTGGAAAGGCTAATCGCCCTTGGGGCGACGCGGAAGGCGTGGCGCTATCCGCCGGGGGCGGATTACATTGTCCTTCAGGATCCGGACGGCAATCCTTTCTGCGTCGTACAGCGGTCAACATAGAGCTAATATGGGCGCTCTCGCAGGGCGCGATAGGGCGGCGGGCTTCCGATGGAAGCGGCGCCGCCTTTTTTGATGCGGCCATTTCCCCTGCGCGCCGAAGAAGGGGAGCGTTTGCATACAGCGGGTAGAAATATGCGGCCGCAGGGCGATAGGGGCTGGTTCCAGGACGGGGGCTGGGGTATAATGGAAGCGGGACGAACGCCGTCTCAAGCCACCGAGCCTAAAGGAGGAGATAGCCATGAACCGCGTACAGCTTAAGCTCGTCAGCAGCCTGGAAAAAGTTTTTCCCGACAAAGCCCCCCTGGATTATCCGGAGGAGGCGCCGTTAAGCGGCCTGACCAACGAAACCCTGTCCTTTCAGGCGGCCTTTTCTGCCCAGTGGGACGACGCCTGGCGCAAGGACTATGTGACCCTTGAGATTGATTCCCCCCTGAAGCGCTATATCCGCCAGCGCAGGGTGCGGTGCGTCCCGGTCAATTTCGCCGCCTTCCCGGACTCGGACGACAACTACCTGAGGACGGAGCCGGGGCTGTATCCGGACCTGCTGGAGGACGTTTCCGCCAGCCGGCTGCGCGTGTTCAGCGGGATCTGGCAGAGCGTCTGGATCGACATTGAGAGCGACGGCGGGCTTCCGGCCGGGCGCTTTCCCATCAACCTTGCCCTGGTGAACGAGGAAGGCGAGCAATTGGCGGCGGCCAGCATGGAAGTAACCATCCTGGATGCAAAGCTTCCCCCCCAGCGGCTGATTCATACCAAATGGTTCCATAGCGACTGCCTGGCCCAGTACTATGGCGTGGAGGTTTTCTCCGAGGAATACTGGCGCATTGTGGAGCGCCAGATCCGCTTGGCGGCCCGCCGCGGCATCAACATGATGCTGACGCCGATCCATACGCCGCCGCTGGATACCCGTGTGGGCGGCGAGCGGCCCACCGTGCAGCTGGTGGATATCACGGTAGAAAAGGGCCAGTACAGCTTCGGCTTTGATAAGCTGGAGCGCTGGGTGCGGATGTGCCAGGACGCGGGGATACAATACTTTGAAATGGCCCACCTGTTTACCCAGTGGGGCGCGGGCTTTACGCCCAAGATTATGGCGAAGGTGGACGGCCAGATCAAACGCATCTTCGGCTGGGATGTGCCGGTGGGCGAGAGCTACGGGCTGTTTTTGTCGCAGTATCTGCCGGCGCTGACCGCAGAGCTAAAGCGGCTGGGCATCGATAAGGTCAGCTGGTTCCATATTTCGGACGAACCCTCCAAGGAGCATCTGGAAAGCTACCTGAAGGCCAAGGCGCTGGCCGTCCCCTATCTGGAGGGCTATACCGTGATGGACGCGCTGTCCGATTACGCCTTTTACCAGTCGGGCGCGGTAACCAAGCCTGTGCCGGCCAACAATCATATCGAGCCCTTCCTGGAGGCGAAGGTACCCGGGCTGTGGACCTATTACTGCGTGGGGCAGTATAAGGACGTGTCCAATATGTTCATGGCGATGCCTTCGGCGCGCAACCGCATCCTGGGCGTGCAGCTGTATAAATACGCCATCGAGGGCTTCCTGCATTGGGGGTTCAACTTCTATTATTCCCAGTCCTCGGATTACCTGGTGGATCCCTACTATGTAACCGACGGCGACGGCTTCGCGCCGGCCGGCGACGCTTTCCAGGTCTATCCGGGCCGCGGGGGCGAGCCGGAGGAGTCCATCCGGATCATGGTTACGGCCCAGGCGCTGTACGACCTGCGGGCGCTGGAGCTGCTGGAATCGCTGACCAGCCGCCAGCATGTGCTGGAGCTGATCGATGGGGAGCTCTCCGAACCGGTTACCTTCAGCCGCTATCCTAGGAGCGCGCAGTGGCTGCTGAACCTGCGCGCCCGTGTGAACCGGGAAATCGCCCAGCATCTGGCGTAAGGAGGCGGCCATGCAGGCGGACTTTCAATATCGGGGCGCGAAGCTGGCGACCCTGTCCATGCCCCTGGGGGGAATCGGCACAGGCTGCGTGGGGTTGGCTGGAAACGGCCACCTGGTAGACTGGGAAATCTTTAACCGTCCCAATAAGCAGTCGCTGAACGGCTTTACCCATCTGGCGGTCAAGGCGGAGGGAAAGGGCGGGCTTCTGGACGCGCGGGTGCTCCAGGGGCCGCCCCCCGCACCCTATACCGGCGAGGGCGACGGCGTATTCTCGGGCTTTGGCTTTGGCCCCTCCCGCTATACCTTGGGCGGCGCGCCCTGCTTTAGCTCCAACGAGATGGAGGCGGGCTTCCCGCTGGCCCGTATTCGGTTCCAGGAGGCGGGCTTCCCCGGCCGCGCTGCGCTTTCGGCCTTCAACCCCTTCATTCCCCGGGAGGACCGGGACAGCTCGTTCCCAGCGGCCTTTTTCCAGGTGGAGCTGACCAATACGACCGATGAGCCGCTGCGCTATACGGCGGCCTTTACCCTGGCCAATCCGCACAAGGGCGGCCATGACCACCGGTGCGGCCGGGAGCAGGGGATCAGCTACTGCCTGCTGGGCCGGCAATGGCGAGACGAAACCGACCTCCTGGACGGCGAGGTGGCGGTGGCCACCGACGCGCAGGAGAGCGGCTGGCAGCCCTATTGGTACCGGGGAAAATGGTTCGATGGGCTCAATATGTTCTGGCACGATTTTGCCAGGCCGGGCCCCCTGCCGCAGCGGAGCTATCCGCCCGGCGGCGAGGGCGAGGATGCGGCGGTGCTGACGGCCTCCGCCCTGGCGGCGCCCGGTGAAACCGTGCGGCTGCGCTTTGTGCTGTCCTGGTATTATCCGAACCAGTGCCGCTACTGGGGCGACCCGCCGGCCCGCCACACCCAGTGGCACAACTACTACGCCACCCAGTGGCCCGGCGCACTGGCGGTAGCGCGGGAGGCGCTGCGCCGCTATGACGAGCTCTATGAGAAAACCCGCGTATTCCATGATGCGCTCTTTAGCTGTACCCTGCCGCGGGAAACGCTGGACGCCGTATCGGCCAATCTGTCCATCCTCAAGTCGCCCACCGTGCTGCGGCTGGAGGACGGATCATTCTATGGCTGGGAGGGCTGCATGGCCAGGCAGGGCTCCTGCGAGGGCAGCTGCACCCATGTATGGAATTACGCCTATGCGCTGCCCTTCCTTTTCCCGGCGCTGGAGCGCTCCATGCGGGAGCTGGATTATACCTATAACCTGAAGGCGGACGGCGGTATGCCCTTCCGGCTGCAGCTGCCGCTGGGCGCTCCGCCCTTGCAGTTCCGGCCCTGTGTGGACGGGCAGATGGGCGGGGTTATGAAAATGTACCGCGAATGGAAAATCAGCGGGGATACGGCATGGCTCCGGCGCTGGTGGCCGGCGGTGAAGCAATCGCTTGCCTATGCCTGGAGCCCGGAGAACCCGGATCGCTGGGATCCGGAGCAATGCGGCCTGATAACCGGACGCCAGCACCATACGCTGGATATGGAGCTTTTCGGGCCTAATGCCTGGCTGACGGGCTTTTACCTGGGCGCGCTGAAGGCGGCGGGGGAGATGGCCCGGGCCCTGGACGACCCGGACGCGGCGCAGTATGAGGCGATTTTTGAAAGGGGAAGGGCCCGGGCCGATGCGGAGCTCTTCAACGGCTCCTATTATGTGCAGCGGGTGGATCTGTCGGACCGGAAGCTGCTGGAGGCCTTTGACCAAGGCCCCATGGACATGACCGGGGAGCGGGCTTCGGAGACGTACTGGAATCAGGAAACCGGGGAGATGAAATATCAGATCGGGGAGGGCTGCGCCATCGATCAGGTGGTGGCCCAGTGGCACGCAAACCTGATGGGCCTGGGGCAGATATTCGACCCGGAGCAGACGGCCAAAGCGATGGACAGCGTGTACCGGTATAACTTTAAGCCCCGCTTGGGCGAGGTATTCAATCCCTGCAGGCTGTACGGGCTGGCCGACGAGGCCGGCACGGTGATCTGCGCCTATCCCCCGGGTGCCTATAAGCCGGCCATTGCCGTGCCCTATGCAGAGGAGACGATGCATGGCTTTGAGTATCAGGCCGCCATCCACCTGCTTCAGCTGGGCAGGCTGGAGGAGGGCTTTGAAATGATCGCCGCAGTGCGCCGGCGCTATGACGGCGCGCGGCGCAATCCCTTCAATGAAATGGAATGCGGCTCCAACTACGCCCGGAGCATGGCGAGCTTTGCGGCGCTGGCGGCCCTGTCGGGCTTCCGTTATGATATGACCCGGGGAATGATCGGGTTTTCGCCGCAGCAGACGGGCGACTTTTCTACGCTATGGTCCCTGGAGCCGGCCTGGGGGACCTACTGCGTCTGCAACGGCCGCGCCGCGCTTAGCGTGCTGGGCGGCTGCCTGCCGCTGCGCCAGCTTGCCCTTCCCGGGCGCCGGCCGGTGGAGCTTCGGCTGCAGGGGCAGCCGGTTTCCTGGCGTATGGAGGGCGAAATGATCCTGCTGGAGGCGGATATACAGGCCGGGCAGCGGCTTGAAATCCTGTAAATGTCACAAAAGTATTACAAAAATATTGAAATTCCTTTGACATTGTGCGTAGATTCCGTTATCATAGAGGCAACAATTCGTTGGAGGCTTACGCATGATGAGCACACCTTGGAAAAAATGGACGGCGGCCTTAACCGTGGCGCTCTTTCTGGCATTGACGGTCATGCCGGCTTGGGCGGCTACGGCCACGCTGCGCCAGGGAAGCCGAGGGCAGGCAGTAACCGAATTACAGCAGGACCTAAACGCACTGGGCTATTCGGCCGGCAAGGCGGATGGGATCTATGGAGACAATACCACCAGCGCCGTCAAGGCATTTCAGCGGGATAACGGCCTTTCCACCGACGGGATTGCAGGGCCGGCGACGCTAAGCGCAATAGACCTGAAGCTGCGCGCCAGCGGCTCTTCCTCGGGCAACGGAGCGGGCGATACGGGCACCATTCTTGCGGGCGTCAACGTACGGGCTGAGGCCAAGAGCGGCAGCACCATCCTTGGGACGCTGTCCAAGGGCACGAAGGTAACCGTACTCGATATCGACGGCTCCTGGGTGCATGTACAATCCGGCAGCCTGACAGGTTATGTGTTTGAGGATTATATTGAGGTGAATAAGGGCGCCGACGGCGGCGCTTCCGGCCCGGTGGTTAATGAGGAATCCTTCACCGGGGTGGTGAAGGTATCGGGAAGCCTGAACGTGCGCAAGGGCCCGGGCACGAGCTATGCGGTGGCGGGCAAGCTGCGCAATGGGGATAAGGTAACGGTGACGGGCTCGGCCGACGGCTGGTATGCGATCAGCTACGAGGGCGGCACGGGCTATGTATCGAGCGCCTACATCATCAAGAGCGATGACGGCGCTGCGACCAGCACCCCGGACGCTGGAGAGCGTACAGAAGGGTATGTGATTGCCTCTGCGTTGAATGTGCGCAGCGGTCCCGGCACCAACTACAATATTCTCGGCAAGCTGTATAGCGGCGAGCTGGTGGAAATCCTGGGCAGCACAGGCGGCTGGTATAAGATCTCCTACAATGGCGGGACCGGCTATGTCAGCGCCGAATACGTGCAAGAAGGCGCGCCGCCGGATGATATTCCGCCCAGCACCAACGATATGCTGACCAAGGATCTGGACATCGATACCACACTGAAGGTGGGGAGCACGGGCAGCAAGGTAAAGGACCTGCAGACCGCGCTCAACATCCAGGGCTTCTATTCGGGCGAGATCGATGGCATATATGACAGCGCGGTACAATCGGCGGTTAAGGCCTTCCAGAAGGCGGCAGGACTGGATGCTGACGGTATAGCAGGTAACTACACCCTGGCTACGGTCTATACGCTGCTGGATCCGATCCCCAAGAGCCAGCTGAACCTGAAGGCCTATGATGACGGCAGCAGCATACCGATCATCAAGCCCAGCTGGAGTGAAGCAAACAATCTGCTGCCGCGGCGGGCGACCTTCACCGTTGTGGATGTGCGCACCGGTTACACCTTCCAGGCCATTCGTACCGGCGGCTCGCTGCATGCCGATACCGAGCCGGCCACGCGGGTGGATACCAATATCATGTTCCAGGCTATCGGCAGCAAATGGAGCTGGGCGCGCCGCCCGGTCTGGATTGTGTATAACGGCGTGCGCATGGCGGCATCCATGAACTGCCAGCCCCATGGCTTTGAGACCATCGGCGGCAACGATATGACCGGCCAGTTCTGTATCCACTTCGTGGATTCAAAAACCCATGGAAGCAATAAGGTGGACGCGGATCACCAGAGCTGCATCGACGAGGCCTACCGGGCGGGGCAGTAGCCGGTAAACCCTCATTGCTAAATAAAAGCCCCCTGACGGATCGAGCCGTCAGGGGGCTTTTTTATGGGGTGTCAACGGGGCTTGAAATGCGGCGGCAAGTATGGTAACGTCTAATAGAGAGCGGGCGCGGCCCGCTAGAGAGGAGTTGCCATGAAACGTATTCAAGACAAGGAGATCCTGGTAGGGGCTGATTTCGCCGGGTTCCCGCTGAAGGAAGCCGTTGTAGCGCATCTGAAGAGCAAGGGCTGGAAGGTTACGGACGTAGGCGTCCGTTCCCCGGAGGACGACGATACGGATCTCATGTTCCACCGTATCGGGCTTCGGGTGGGCTCGATGATTGCCGAAGGGGAGTTTGAGCGCGCGCTGATCTTTTGCGGTACCGGTATGGGGATCCATATAGCCGCCAGCAAGTGCCCTCATGTCCATGCCGGCGTGGTAGAAAGCGTACCGGCTGCGCTCCGGGCCATCACGGGCAACGGGGTCAATGTGCTGGCGATGGGGGCTTTCTATGTGGCGCCCCAGATGGGCATTGATATCGCCGAGGCATATCTGAGCCATAACCTGGGCGACGGATACGAGTGGTGGCACAATTTTTATGAGTTCCATAAGCTGGCCATTGATGAACTGGAGGCCTTCGATTATGAGGCGTATAAGGCCAATGGCTTTAAGCTGGAACATCTGGGCGATTATCCGCTGCAGCTGGAGACAAAGCCCGAGGAATAACCGCAGGATAAAAGCCCCCGCCATCGGGCGGGGGCTTTTCATCAGGCGTGAAGGCTAGCGGTATGCGTTGGCGTCATAATAGGCCTGGGCGATGGCCGGAAAGCCGTTGTCCCGCAGGGTAGCGACCACGATCACGTGGACGCAGCTGGAGGGCAGCGGATCCTGGCTTTTGCCCATATCCATTACGCGCCGGGTGATTTGCTCCGCAAGATGGCGAAGGTCGCCCTCGGTGAGCGGCTGCGCGACCTCGTCGGAGGTGCGCTCCAGGGTCAGCACAATTTTGTCCGAGTCATAGGGCTGTATGGCGCCGCTTTTTTTCAGAATCTTCATGACAATGCCCTCCTTTAGCTCAGTATACTCCAACCTGGCTATAAAGAAAAGGCGAGAACGAAAGGAGACTGAAATGGACCCCAGGGAACAGGAAAGTTTTACCCCGATTGCAGAGGGAGGCGCCTGCCGGCGCATTTATACGGCTGAATCTGGCAGCTCGCGGCCCGGAGCGACTGCCATTGAGTACCGGCTGCCGCCGGGCGGATGTTCTGCGCCCCACAGCCTGGACGCAGATGAGCTGTGGTTTCACCTGGGCGGAGGCGAGGTAGAGATGATCCGTTCGGAGAAGGATGGCAGCCTGTCGCACATCCGCCTGCGCCCCGGCGGCCATTGCCTGCTGCCGGCGGGCTGCATATTCGGCGCGCGTGAGCTCTCCGGGCGGGGCGCGGCCTTTGGCTGCGTGGTTGTGCCGGGCTATGAGGACGATGGCCTGCGGCTTTATACTGCGGATCAACTGCGCCGGCGCTTTCCAGAGAGCTGGAGAGTATGGGCGGCTTTACTGCCGCCGGATGCTTGGAAAGAAGATGACAGGTAAAAAAAGTATTGACAATTTGCCGCTGGTATAATAAAATATGTCTTGCAGCGAAGGAAAGGGCATGAAGTCACAAGCCTGGTTGACCATTGAGTAGTTCCTACCATTGTTTGTCAGCGTTGCCGTCGCCCATAATTCCCGCAGGGATGCGCCACACCCGCTTTGCGCCTGTAGCTCAGTCGGATAGAGCAACGGCCTTCTAAGCCGTGGGTCCGGGGTTCGAATCCCTGTAGGCGCGCCATTTTGTGGAGGGTATAGCTCAGTTGGTTAGAGCGCCAGGTTGTGGCCCTGGAGGCCGTGGGTTCGAGTCCCACTACTCTCCCCATTTTTGTTGGGGTGTAGCCAAGTGGTGAAGGCACGGGACTTTGACTCCCGCATTCGCAGGTTCGACCCCTGCCACCCCAGCCAATGTGACCCATTAGCTCAGGCGGTAGAGCACCTGACTTTTAATCAGGGTGTCCAGGGTTCGAGTCCCTGATGGGTCACCAATATGCGGGCGTGGCGGAATTGGCAGACGCGCTGGATTTAGGTTCCAGTGCCTACGGCGTATGAGTTCGAGTCTCTTCGCCCGCACCATTTTTGTGGGCGGTGAAGCCCTTCGTGTATGCGGGAATAGCTCAATTGGTAGAGCGTCGCCTTGCCAAGGCGAAGGTCGCGGGTTCGAACCCCGTTTTCCGCTCCAATCGCTTATTGCGGGTGTAGCTCAATGGTAGAGCCCCAGCCTTCCAAGCTGGTTGCGTGGGTTCGATTCCCATCACCCGCTCCAGTCGATCGTATGGGCCATTAGCTCAGTTGGTAGAGCACCTGACTCTTAATCAGGGTGTCCCGGGTTCGAGCCCCTGATGGCCCACCAAGCAAAACCGGTTATGCAGAACGCATAACCGGTTTTATTTTATGGATTGAGGCCAGGGAGCCTATGAAGCCGCTTGCGAGGCAGGAGGGGCAGGCGGACTGGCAGGGCTGGAGGATGGTTGCCCCTGCCACTTCAGCAGGAGGGCTGAGTGCAAAATCACAAGGACCGAACCGGCATTGTGCACCAGCGCGCCGGCAACAGGGCTGAGGGCGCCGGTCATGGCCAGCAGAACCGCGGCAAGATTGAGCGCCATAGAAAAGGAAAGATTGCATCGGATCGCCAGCATCATCCGCTTTGCCAGACGCAGCAGATGCGGAAGCTGCTGTATCGCGTCGTCGACCAAGACGATATCGGCAGCATCCATTGCAATGTCGCTGCCAATCCCGCCCATTGCGATCCCGATATGGGCCCTTTTCAGCGCGGGCGCATCGTTGATCCCGTCTCCCACCATGCATACGGGCTCCCCCTGCCGCTCAAGGTGGTCGATATAGGCCAGCTTGTCCTCTGGCCGGCAATCAGGATGCACATGACCGATCGCCAGCTGCCTGGCGGCATGGCGGGCAGCCTGCTGGTTGTCGCCCGTCAGCAAAACGGGCTCTGCTCCGGCAGCGCGGATCCCTGCGAGGGTTTCGGCGGCTTCCGGGCGCAGGGTATCGGATAACGCCAGAAAGCCCGCCAGGATGCCGTCAAGGGCTAGGTAGATTACCGTACAGCCCTCATCCAGATAGCGGGCGGCGGCGCGGGAGGCTTGCTCCCCCAGCATGATTTGGCGCTGCCGCATAAGCTCCGCGTTTCCGGCGGTAATCTGCTTACCGGAAACCGTGGCCTCAACACCCAGGCCCGGCAGCATTTGGAAGGTATCGGCAGGGGGCGGAGGCGCTGGGAAGCGGGCCTGATAGCTGCTGGCCACCGCCTGCCCCAAAGGGTGCTCAGAGCGTAGCTCAGCGCTGGCAGCGTAGGCATACAGCTCCTGCTCAGAAAGGCCTGGAAGAACGCTGTGCAGGGCAACCACCTGCGGCCGGCCGTGGGTCAGTGTGCCGGTCTTATCGAAGGCAAACCGCTTTACGCCGGCCAGGCGCTCCAGGGCGTCTCCTTCGCGGATCAGGAAACCATGCCTGGTCGCGTTCCCAATGGCGGCCATAATGGCGGTAGGCGTGGCCAACACCAGCGCGCAGGGGCAGAATACCACGAGGATGGTTACGGCACGGACGATCTGCCCGCTGATGAACCAGGTAAGGACTGCGGCGGAGAGGGCGATGATGACAATGACTGTTGCCCACCGGTCGGCAAGGCCGACGATCTTAGCCTTTCCGGCATCGGCGGATTGCACCAGGCGGATCATCCGCTGAATGGAGCTGTCCTCGCCGACCTTTTGCGCCCGCATGTCGAAGGAACCGAACTGGTTTACAGTGCCGCTGGCCACTTTGTCGCCGGGCTTTTTATCCACGGGTAAGGATTCGCCGGTCATCACAGCCTGGTTCACGGCGGTCTGCCCGGCCACGATGACGCCATCCGCCGGAATGGTCTCGCCGGGCAGCACCCGCAAAAGGTCGCCTACCTGAACCGATTCAGCCGGCACAAGCCGCTCGGACGATCCCTGGATTACCCGGGCTGTCCGCGGCGTCAGCTGGACAAGCCGCTCAATTCCGGCCCGCGCCTTGGCCACGGTCAGATCCTCCAGCAGGGCGCCCAGCTGCATAATAAAAGCGATTTCACCGGCTGCAAAGTCTTCGCCGATCAGCACGGAGGCGATAAGGGCGATGGAAACCAATACGTCTGCCTTGATGTCAAAGGCGGTCACAAGTCCGATTACCGCTTCCAGCAGGATGGGTATGCCGCAGAGGATAATTGCGATCCAGGCGGCGTCAAAGGGCAGGGCGGTCGGGGCGAGCATACTTAGGACCAGCGAGATGGCGGAGACGGCGAGCAGGACTATGTCCTTTTTTACGCCGCCCCAGGATAAAAAGCGTTCCAATGCTTGCATGGCGTCCTCCTTTACTTATAGGGGTATGGGTATAATATAATGGGAGGAGCATGGCAATGTCAAGAGGCCGCAGCAAAGGCGGGCGGCCTATGGCGGCGCTGCCGGTGAGCATAGGACGCCGGATGGGGCTTGAGGCTGTGCCTTGCCCGGACGGCCGGGGATCCACCGCCGGAGACGGTGGGCGCAGCAAAGGCCCTGCCGTTCGCCCTGTTCTGCAGAAGGCTTTTGGCCCCTAGGATGGACCATCGGGTTGAGGCAGCCTTGGGGCGGATAAGCAGGCCGGGTTTGGGGGCCGCTCGGAAAGAGCAGTTGGCCCGATCAAAGGGATGATCTTCCGCTTTCTTGCTATTTCTGCCTGAACGGCTATAATGATGGTATCCTTGAGGAGGTGGTAGCGTGCATTTATATCATGGCAGCCCGACGCCCCATATCCGGGCGCTCCAGCCTTGCCTGTCGAATCATGGCAAACCCTATGCCTATCTGACGGATTGCCCGGAGCTGGCGGTGATATACGCTTGGAACCCTGTGCCGCGGCCCTATACCTATTTCCCCTATGAGAGGGGGCGGGACGGCACCCTCTATTATGACGAATACTTTCCCAATGCCATGGAGACGGTGTATCGGGGCCATGGAGGCTATATATATTGCTGCGAAGCAGAATTGCCAAGACTGGAGAATATGCCCTGGATATATGTCAGCGAATCGCCCGTGGCTGTATCGGGCTGCCGGTGGATACCGGATCTGTATGAGGAACTGCTGCGGCTGGAGCAGGCGGGCCGGCTGATATGCAGGCGCTATGAGCAAAGGTCCCCGCGGGAGCATGAACAGGCCAGGCAATTGCTGCTGAGGGAAATTGATCAGTATCATCTGCAGGATAGGCCCGGCGATCCCTATGCTCTGTTTATCCGCGCTCATTTCCCCGGCCTGCTTTAGACTCATGACAGGTAAGCACCATTGACCTTCTGCTTTGGAGGCGCCATGAAAGGCTTTGAACGAAGAAATCAGTCTTTATCACTTTGTGGTTTGAATTGCGGGCTTTGTCCTATGTTCCTGAATAAAAACTGCCCCGGGTGTGGCGGCGGCGAGGGAAATCAGTCGTGTAAAATCGCCAGATGCGGTATGGAGCATGGGAATGTGGAATATTGTTTTCAATGCAGGGAATATCCTTGTAAAAAATATGAGGATATTGACGATTTTGATTCTTTTATTACACACCGGCACAGAAAAATCGATCTGGAGAAAGCGCGGCAAATTGGAATCGAAGCCTATAATATGGAGCAGAAAGAAAAGGCAAAAATATTGGACGTTCTTCTGGCCAGCTATAATGATGGCCGAAAAAAGACGCGCTTTTGTATTGCGGTAAATCTCTTGGAGGTACAGGAGCTGCATGCGATACTTATACAAATTCAGAACAGCCCTGTGCTTGAACGGCTGCCGCTGAAAGAAAAAAGCGCTTTGGTCGCGGGCTTGCTTGAAGAAACAGCAGCAAAGAAGGGGATCGAATTGAAGCTCCGCAAGAAAAAGTAGGGGATATGTGTGAAACCGCTGCTTATAAAAGGGGACATGATGCGATAACCGCGTCCTTATGAACCCATAAAAAGGCAAGTGCTATCAGCCGATCATACAATATTATAAGCACGCTTGCTATGTGAAAGGGCTATAAAAGAGATACTTGCCGGTTTTGTATACGGATTTGAACGGGTACGTAATTTTTGACGCCTTGTTTTCAGCATGCGGAAGAATGCGCATATGCACTACACCGATAACCAATACTAATCCTACTAAATCTTGGAGGGACAAATATGGGATCGGTATGGGCAAAGGATGTGCAGCGCATGCACTTTGAGCGGTTAAAGGGAAACATCAACACCGATGTTCTGATAATCGGCGGCGGAATTGCAGGCATTTTGTGCAATTATAAGCTAAAGAATGCAGGGATTGATTGCATTCTGGTTGAAGCCTCGGAGGTCGGTGGAGGAATTACCCAAAATACCACAGCAAAGATCACGCTCGGGCACGGCTTGATTTACGATAAAATAATGAAACGCTTTGGCGAAAATAAAGCGCGGCTTTACGCAGAGGCCCAAGCTAACGCTATCCAGGAATACGCGCGCCTTTGTCGAGATATAAATTGCGATTTTCAAAAAAGGGATTCCTATGTCTATTCGCTCAACAACCCAGAAAAGATTGAAAAGGAAGTTGCCGCGTTGAACTACCTCGGTGTGGAAGCCGAATTCTCAAATGTCCGTGAACTTCCCATTAACGCTGCCGGCGCCGTACTTGTTAAAAATCAATCGCAGTTTCATCCTTTGAAATTCTTATCCATCATTGCGAAAAACTTACCCATATATGAATACACCAAGGTAGTAGAGCTAATGCCTTATAAGGCAATTACCCATTACGGCGAGATCACCTATAAAAAGCTTATCATTGCAACCCATTTTCCGATCCTCAACAAACATGGCTTATATCCCCTCAAGCTCTATCAGCATCGTTCTTATGTTCTTGCAATAAAAGGCGTACAGACAGTGGACGGAATGTATGTTGACGAATCGGACAATGGGCTATCCTTCCGAAGCCACGGCGGACTGCTGCTTCTCGGGGGCGGCGGACATCGTACAGGTAAGCAGGGTGGATGCTGGCAGGAGCTTGAAACATTCGCCAGAAAACACTACAAGAATCCGGAGTTCTTTGGCAAATGGGCAACGCAGGATTGCATGACGCTGGATGGTATACCGTATATCGGTCAATACGCCAAATCAACTCCCAATGTGTTCGTGGCGACGGGCTTTAACAAATGGGGCATGACAAACGCCATGGTCGCTGCGGATATTATTTGTGATCTCGTCCAAGATAAAGCCAACCCCTATACCGACGTTTTTTCACCTTCACGCACCATGCTTCGCCCACAGCTTGCCATCAATGCCTTTGAGTCGGCGGTGGGGCTTCTCACTCCTACAGCCCCCAGGTGTCCCCATCTTGGCTGTGCTCTTAAATATAACCGTGCGGAGCATACCTGGGATTGCCCATGTCATGGCTCCCGTTTCACTGAACACGGACGGTTGATCGACAATCCTGCATCGGATGATCACCACTCGATCCGATAAAAATGTATCCTCGACAGGATTATCCGCTTTATCGGATGCTTTTATCGTTTTATGTGAAAACCGGATGGCAACGCCTCAGAAAGACCTGGGTTATTATATGTAAAAGCACCGTTGTGTCCGAACCTGAAAAGCGCGGACTCAACGGTGCTTTTACTTATATTTCCCCCCAAAAAGAATAACAAACCCGAACCTCTAACCAGTAGGGTATAGGTCCGGGTTTGAATGCTCATGGTGCGGAAAACAGGACTTGAACCTGCATGAGCGTAGTGCTCACTAGAACCTGAATCTAGCGCGTCTGCCAATTCCGCCATTTCCGCAAATGGTGGTGGGGGATGGATTCGAACCATCGAAGTCTGCGACGGCAGATTTACAGTCTGCTCCCTTTGGCCACTCGGGAACCCCACCAAATGATAAAGAATAATGGAGCTGGTGAAGGGACTTGAACCCGCAACCTGCTGATTACAAATCAGCTGCTCTGCCAATTGAGCTACACCAGCAAATCCACTCAAACGAGGGCATTGCGTATTGCGATTTCCCATCATACTGACCTGCTTACGACGAGCGTTCGCAAATCACAAGTGCTATTATAACGAAGATGAAGGATTTTGTCAACAGGTAAATTACAGTTTTTTGAAATCCGGGCATGAGCGTCGGGGCTCATGCGCCGGCTGCCTGCACATACGAGAGGGCGGGAGGAAGCAGGGCGCTTTGACGGATGGCTTCCTAAAGGATTGATAATGGGCAATCAAGGCAAAGGAAAAAATGACCTTGTCAATTTTCCGGTTTCCGGAAACCTGACAAGGTCATTTTTTGCGGTGTGCCGATGGGCGAGACCTTTGCCTGATGGTTACACCAGCAAATCTGGTGCCTCAGGACAGAATCGAACTGTCGACACAGGGATTTTCAGTCCCTTGCTCTACCGACTGAGCTACCGAGGCAAAATGGCGACCTGGATGGGGCTCGAACCCACGACCTCTAGCGTGACAGGCTAGCGTTCTAACCGGCTGAACTACCAGGCCATATGGTGGGAACAACAGGGCTCGAACCTGTGACCCCTTGCTTGTAAGGCAAGTGCTCTCCCAGCTGAGCTATGCTCCCGCGTGCTTGCTCCGCAAGCACATCAGCGAAGTTAATTATAAACGATTCTTCGCTCTTTGTCAAAGGTTTTTTACAAACTTTTCCGATGCCCGCCCGCTATTTTTTTCTTCGGGCCTCCAGCTCCTGGCAGATGCCGGCCAGGCTCACCCCCTGCTGCGCTAAAAGCACAAAGAGATGATAGAGAAGGTCGCAGCTTTCGTAGGTCAGCTCCTGCGGGTTGCCGTTCTTGGCTGCCAGCACCACTTCACAGGCCTCCTCGGCCACCTTCTTGCAGATCTTGTCCACGCCGCGCTCCAGCAGCTTGTTGGTATAGGAGCCGCTTTGCGGACGGGCCTTGCGTTCCAGTATCCCCTCCATCTCCCGGACGATCTCCCGGTAGCCGGCAGGCTCTCCATAATCCATGATGGGATGGGTAAAGCAGCTGAAGCTGCCGGTATGGCAGGCCGCGCCTATCTGCTCCACACGGGCCAGCAGGGTGTCGGCATCGCAATCGTACCACAGGCTATGGACCCGCTGAAAATGGCCGGACGTAGCGCCCTTATGCCAAAGCTGCTGCCGGCTGCGGGAATAATAGACCATCTCCCCGATGGCCATCGTTTGTTCCAGGGCCTCCCGGTTCATATAGGCCAGCATCAGCACGCGGTCAGTCGCCGCGTCCTGCGCGATAACCGGCACCAGCCCGCGGCTATCCCAGCGGATAACTGTGGGATCAAAGGCCGGCGTTTCTCCTTCCGTTTCCTGTTGCGCCGCCTGGCGGGCCGCCTCCAGCTCATCCGGGGCGTACAGGCCGCCAAGATACTCTTCCCGCGCCAAGCGCCTCCAATCGGCAGAACCTGCGCAGCACAGCACCAGGCGTACCCTTACCGCCCCGGCAATCTGCCGCAACGCCTCCAGAAGCCCCTCGTCCAGGCCTTCCGCCGGATCCAGCCACAGCTCGTCGCCCCAGCGGCGCTCGCTCATCCTGGCCCAATCCAGCACCCGATCCGAACCTACAATATTGGCGCCATCCTCTGCCAGCGACAGCACGCCGCCGCGCATGGCTACCGGAATCCGTACCGCCACCCGGTTCCGCCCCAGCCCTACGGCCAGCTCATGGATCAGCTCGCCATCGCCCAGGCGGTCCCCTTCCAGCAGGATGCGCTCCGCGCCCGACCGGATCCAGGCATCGGCCTGCGCAAAATCAACCGGCGCAGCCGCCAGGATCGCCGGCGTCCCAGGAGGAGCCTTTTGAAATTCTGCCAGCGACATCACGCAGGCGTCCGCCTGCTGCCCGCAGCGTCCGATCAGCTTCATATTCCTGCCTCCGCTTCCTTCAGCGCCTGGCCCAGGGCCACCGCGCCGGTGTACATGGCCCGGCCCAGGATCACGCCTTCCGCGCCGATGGCCCGGGAGCGCCGGACATCCTCCAGGCTCGCTACGCCCCCGGAGACAATCACCTGCGCGCCGGTCGCTTCAATCAGCTCCTTTGTTGCTTCAAAGTTGGGCCCCGTCAGCATCCCATCGCGGCTGATATCGGTATAAATAATGGTCTGAACGCCCAGGGCCGTCATCTTCAGCCCCAGCTCCACCGGCGTCACCGCCGTGGCCTCTGCCCAGCCTCTGACCGCTACGCGCCCCTGGGAGGCATCGATGCCCACGGCTATCCGCTCCCCATAGCGCCGCACGGCCTCCGC
Organism: uncultured Eubacteriales bacterium; assembly: GCA_900542005.1. Lineage (GTDB taxonomy): Bacteria > Bacillota > Clostridia > Christensenellales > UMGS416 > Parachristensenella. The sequence continues at coordinate 11,197 of UQLW01000019.1, read as the reverse complement.
CACCAGATCCGGCTCCTCGATGGCCGCAGTCCCCAGGATGACCCGCTGCACGCCCACCTGCTCCAGCATCCGTCCAATCTGCTCCAGGGTGCGGATTCCGCCCCCCAACTGTACGGGGATGCCGGAGGCCGCCACAATGGCCTGGATTGCCGGCAGATTGACCGATTCACCGGCAAAAGCTCCGTCCAGGTCCACCACATGCAGCCATCGCGCCCCTTCGGACACCCATCGCCGGGCCATCTGCGCCGGATCCCTGCCGTAGACTGTCGCATCCTCCATCCGGCCCTGCAGAAGCCGCACACAGGCGTTATCCTTCAGATCAATCGCAGGATAGATATTCATGGTTCCCTCCTAAAGCACGCCCTTGGTGGAGGGCACGCCCTGCACCCGGGGATCAATCCGAACCGCGGCGTCCAGCGCGCGGGCAAAGGCCTTGAAGAAGGCCTCGATAATGTGGTGGCTGTTCGTGCCTGCCAGCTGGCGCATATGCACCGTCATGCCGGCGGATACCGCCACCGCCCGGAAAAAGTCCTCCGTGGCCTCGGTCTCATAGTTACCCAGCAGGCCTGGGGTGATCGCCGCGTCAAAGGCCAGGAACGGGCGCCCACTCACATCCAGGCTCACCATGCAAAGGGCTTCATCCATGGGTACGGTAAAGGTGGCATAGCGGGTCAGCGAGCGCTTATCGCCCAGCGCCTGGTTCAGCGCCTGCCCCAATACAATCCCCACATCCTCAACCGTATGATGGCTTCCTGTCGCCAGATCCCCTCTGCATTCCACCGACAGATCCAGCATGCCATGCTTGGCCAGCGCCGCCAGCATATGATCCAGGAAGCCTACGCCAGTGTTGGCCTTGGCCTGGCCGCCGCCATCCAGCTTCAGGGTCAGGGAAATCTGCGTCTCTCCGGTTATCCGGGTAATCGCCGCGCTTCTCATGCTATTGCTCCTCAAAGCGGATCCGCACCGAACGCGCGTGAGCCGCCAGGTCCTCAGAATCAGCCAGCGCCGCCACCGTTTGATAGACCTTTTTCAGCTCATCCTGAGAATAATAGATCACAGAGGAGCGCTTCACAAAGTCATCCACCGACAGCGGCGAGAAGAACCTTGCCGTCCCCGACGTGGGCAGCACATGGTTGGGGCCGGCGAAATAGTCGCCCAGGGGTTCCGGCGCATAGTGGCCCAGGAATACCGCGCCGGCATTTTCCACCGCGCCCAGCCAGGCGAAGGGCTCCGCCACCGACAGCTCCAGATGCTCCGGGGCGATGGTGTTGGCGATCTCAATCGCCTGGGCAAGATCCGATACGCGGATAAGGGCGCCGAAATGGGTCAGGGAATGCTCGGCAATTTCCTTTTTAGGCAGGGCGGCGCACTGCTTTTCCAGCTCCTCCCGCACCGCGGCCAGCAGCCCGGCCGAGGGCGTCACCAGGATGGCCGCGGCCAGCGGATCATGCTCCGCCTGGGACAGAAGGTCCGCCGCCACATAACGGGGCGTAGCGCTGTCGTCGGCCACCACCAGCACCTCGGAGGGGCCGGCTACCATATCGATGCCGACATATCCGTACAGCTCCCGTTTGGCCAGGGTCACATAGATATTCCCGGGGCCTACGATCTTATCCACCCGCGGGATCGTATCGGTCCCCAACGCCATCGCCGCCACGGCTTGGGCGCCGCCCGCCTTGAAGATCCGGTCCACGCCCACCTCCCGGGCGGCTACCAGCGTCACGGCCGGGGCCTTCCCATCGGGCTGGGGGGGCGTGCACAGGATGATCTCCCGCACGCCGGCGACCTTAGCCGGCAGCGCGTCCATCAGCACGGTCGAGGGATACAGCGCGCGGCCGCCCGGGGCATACACGCCCACCCGCTTCATGGGAATCACCCGGCTGCCCACCACCCTGCCGGGCTCGGCATTCATCCAGCTCTGCTTCTTCTGCCGCTCATGAAAATCCCGGATGCTGGCAATGGCCTGCCGCAGGCAGGACAGCCATTCGTCTCCTACCTGGCGGTAGGCCGCCTGGATTTCCGCCTCCGTTACCTCCAGCGTCCCGCAGGTCAGCTCCACCCGGTCAAACCGCGCCTCATATTCCAGCAGCGCCGCGTCGCCCCGGCTTCGCACCGCCTCGATAATCTCGCATACCCTTTCCCGTTCCTCGCGCATATCCAGCTGCGAACGGCTCTTAAGCTGCTCAAAATATTCGCTGCCCTGGCCGGTCACGCAGTCAATCGTCGGTATTCTCATGCCTTTTCGCCCTTTCTTTCGTTTAGCTGCCGCCGCATTTTTTCCATCAGCGGGCGTATCCGGTCGCCCTTGGTTTTCAAGCTGACCCGGTTGACCACCAGGCGGGCCGAAACCTCACAGATCTCCTCCAGCACCACGAGCCCATTGGCCCGCAGGGTGCCGCCGCTCTCCACAATATCCAGGATCACGTCGCTTAAGCCGATCAGCGGCCCCAGCTCCACCGAGCCGGACAGCTCGATAATGTCGATATTCTGTCCCTTGGCCCCATAATAGCTGCGGGCGATATGGGGATATTTCGTGGCCACCCGCAGGTTATAATCGGTCAGGCGCTTTTCCTGCTTGCCCGGATAGCCGGCCACGCACAACCGGCATTTCCCATAGCCCAGATCCAGCATTTCATAGAGGCTGGGGTTTTTCTCCATCAGCGTATCCTTCCCTACCACGCCGATATCGGCCACGCCCCGCTCCACATAGATCGGCACGTCCGACGGCTTAACCAGCACAAAGCGGTATTCGCCGGCTTCGTCATATAATACAAGCTTACGCTCAGGATGCCTGACCTGCTGGCAATCCAGCCCGCAGGCCTCCAAAAGCTCCACCGCCAGCTCCGCCAGCCGTCCCTTGGCCAGCGCGATGGTGATCGGCTGTATACTCATGGGGCAATCTCCTTTCCCGGCAGCAGGGTGGACACCGTATCGGGCTGCACCCAATAGACCTTGATCTGGTCATGGGCCTGGGCATACGCCTTGAGGGCGGTAAGGCCGTCAAAGCTTTGCCTCACCCGCATCCCCTGCCCTCTGAGCTGCGCCATCCAGCCCAGCGCCTGCCGCCGCGCCTCGGGCGCATAGCCCACCACTGCGTCCACCGGCCTGCCCGGCTCCACGCAGCCCCGCCGCTCCAGGGCCGTCAGCAGCGGCTTTACACCCATGGCAAAGCCCGTAGCCGCCATATCACGTCCGAACTCGCCGACCAGCTTATCGTACCGGCCTCCGGTGAGGATGGGATAGCCCATCTGCTCGCAGATACCGCGGAAAATCACGCCGGTATAGTAGCCGATGCTCTGCACCATGCCAAGGTCAATGGAAAGATAGTCCGCCAGCCCATACTCCTCCAGGATCGACCATACCTCCCCGATATTCTCGACTGCCTGGCGGCAGCGGGGGTTGGAGGAGTAGTCCCGCGCCGTGTCCAGCACCTCCTTGCCGCCATAGAGCATGGGCAGCTGCAGGATCCGCTCCCGCGTTGCCTCCTCCACCTGGGCTTCCTTCAGCAGCATCTCAATGGAAAGCGAATTCTTCTGCTCCACCGCCTGCCGCAGCTGCTCGATGGCCGCTCCTGACAGGCCCGCATCCTCCGCCAGGCCAATGAAATAATTCACCTGGCCCACATCCACCTGAAAGGAGTCGATCCCGATCTCTTTCAGGGCGGTAATCGCCAGGGCAATGACCTCTGCGTCGGCCTGGGGGCCTTCTACGCCCATCAGCTCCACGCCCATCTGCGTAAACTCCCGCAGGCCGGCCGTATGATCCTCCCCTGAGAAGTGAAAGGCCGGCCCCCGGTAGCTCAGCCGCAAAATATCCTGATCCTTAAGCCGGGTCGCCGCCAGGCGCGCCGCCGCCGTGGTGATATCGGGCCGGAGCACCAGCAGCCGTCCTTCCTGGTCGCAGAATTTGAACATCGCTTCCTGGGGGAAGGCGCTGACCTGGTTGGTGAATACCTCCATATGCTCCACCACCGCCGGCGCAACCGGCTCATAGCCCCACTGGGCGAATACGCGCTCCGCCCGCGCCTCCAGCGCCCGGACGGCCCGGCAGGCGTCCGGCAGATCATCCTGCACGCCGGCAGGCGTATATAACAACCGATTCATGAGCTGCCCCTTTCGCTTCACTGTTTTATCGCTTTATCGTTGTAAATCAATATACTACCGATCTTCCCTTCTGTCAAGGGCGGCTTTTGCCGCCTCCATCAGAACTTTGTCGATGGCGTGGGCGTACTCGTCATCGGGCCGCAGCTTGACCACAAAGCCATGGCATCCGTCCGGGTCGGGTGCAAAGCTGTTGCAGCCGCTTTCCCCGTCCACGCTGGCCCAGCCGGCTACGCGGCGGTAGCCGGCCGCGGCCTCATCCTGCTGGCAGGCCATATAGGCCAGCATCGGGTCCCAGGAATACCGTCCCTGGGCCGAGCCGTGGTCCCGAAAGACCCTGCCCAGCTGGTCCTGCTCCGGCAGCCCGGCGCCGGTCACCACCGTACAGCCCACCTCGAAGCCGAGGAAGGTGATCTCCGTGGGCCAGCGCCGGCACACCATTTCCGCCGCACGGCATGAGCGGGCGTTACGGGCAAAGTTGTTCTCCCGTCCTCCCGCCTCATCCCATTTTCCCGCCATCATCCACAGCTTATGCACCTTTTCCCGCACCAGCTGTAATCCGTTCAGCCCCGAATAGCCGTCCGGCTCTGATGCCAAGAGGCCCGCCAATATTTGAGGGAATCCGATCTCCACAAGATCCACCGGCTCCGCCGCAGAGGCCAGCAGCCGCCGGTAAAGGGCCACGCCTTCCTCGCACTCCGCGTTGGTCCGGTGGCTCCCGGGCAGCTGGGCCAGCCGCTTTTGGTAGGTCAGCCGCCCGCCAAAATCCGAAGCCTGCCGGTCCAATCCGATCGGGATGCCCTGGAGCCCCTCGCCCTGCAAAAAGGCGTCCAACGAGGGGGCCGAAAGCGGCGAGCAGGCGTTCAGGGCAACGCCCAGCAGCCGTATATCGCCCCTGCGGTGCGCCCAGGCCAGGATCCGCAGCGCTGCTGCGTCGTCGCAGTCATCCCACCAATCGGTACCTGCAATCATGCATCGGGTCTCTTTCATGTTCCCTCTCCTTCTCTACCCCTAAGGCGTCCTTATGCGGCAAAAAGCCGCTTCGGTATCCCCCCGAAGCGGCTGCCAGCCAACTGGCCTATTGCTGGGCCTGCGCGGATGCCGTCTGCTTTTCACATTCGTGATGATAGGTCGGGACAACCTCCTCCAGGCAGGCGCGCACATCCCCATTTTCATCTATGCACCGACGCAGCTTTTCCAGGATTGCTTCCAGCTGCTCCCGTGTTACATCCTGCGGCTTTGCGGTAAAAATCTTCTTGGACGAGGTGGAGCATGTCCCCTCCTCCGCCAGCATCAGCTCCTCATAGAGCTTTTCGCCCGGCCGCAGGCCGACGTATTTGATCTTGATATCGCGGTCAGGCTCAAAGCCTGAGAGGCGGATCATATCCCGCGCCATATCGGCAATGCGCACCGGCTGCCCCATATCCAGGATGAAGATCTCCCCGCCCTTGGCCATGGCGCCGGCCTGCAGCACCAGCCGCGCCGCCTCCGGAATCGTCATGAAAAACCGGGTGATATCCGGATGTGTCACCGTAACGGGGCCGCCATGCTCAATCTGCCGCTTGAAGAGCGGCAGCACGCTGCCGTTGCTGCCTAAAACATTTCCAAAGCGTACGGCCACAAACTCCGTCTGGCTGCCATGGCGCATCCCTTGAACCACCATCTCAGCCAGCCGCTTGGAGGCGCCCATCACGTTGGTGGGGTTCACCGCTTTGTCGGTCGAGATCAGCACAAACCGCCGCACCTTATAGGCTGCCGCCATGCTGGCTACATGATAGGTGCCGAACACATTGTTCTTCAGGGCCTCCAGGGGGCTGCCTTCCATGAGAGGCACATGCTTGTGGGCCGCGGCGTGCAGCACCACCTCCGGGTGATAGCGCTCAAACAGACGCCGCAGCATCTCCCGGTCGCGCACCGACCCAATGAGCACCTTGACCTTGTCCTCCTTCAGGCCATATTCCATGCCGAGCTCCATCTGCAGGTCGTATGCATTATTCTCATAGATATCGAGAATAATCAGGAGCTTCGGCTGGAAATTGACGATCTGACGGCACAGCTCCGAGCCGATGGAGCCGCCGCCGCCGGTTACCAGCACCACCTTATCGTGCAAATAGCCCGAGATGGCCTCGGTATCCAGCACCACCTCATCACGGCCCAGCAGGTCGGAGATGTTGACGTCGCGGATCATGGGAAGCAGCCCGTCGGGCTTCTGGAATTTATGGATATAGGGCATAATCCGGGTCTTGCAGTTGGTCTTGCGGCACTCGTCCAGGATCCGGTTGAGCTCGTTCTGCGCGGCTGAGGGAATCGCAATGACGATCTCCTGGATGCTGTATTGTTCCACCAGGGCCGAAATGGCGTCGCTTCCGCCCAATACGGGGATATTATGCAGCCGCATACCCTGCTTGGCAGGATTGTCGTCCACAAAGCCCACAACCATATGGTCGTTGAGCGAGCGGGAGAACTCCAGCACCAGCGCCGCGCCTGCGTCGCCCGCGCCGACAATCAGCGTACGGATCCTTCCCTTGGCGCTTTTACGCAGCCGGCCGCTGCGCAGGTAGCGGATCAGCCTTGGGGCCAGACGGACGCTGGAAATCATCAAAAAGGACAGAAGCCACGCCAGCACCGTCATGGAAAGGAAAAGGCGCGTCGGCTGCATCATGCTGTACAAAAAAGACAGGAACATTGCCAGCATGGTGGCTTCAGCCAGCTGCAGCAGGTCGTTGACGCCAACATAGAGCCAGATGCGCCGGTAAAGGCCAAAACAAACAAATACGATGAGATGGATGCCCATGAACGCCCAGATATGCGTATCCAGATACATGTGGATTTCACTTGGGATCATCCATTCCCACTTCAGCCATGCAGCCAGATAAAAGGAGGCCGCTACCAGCATCATGTCGATGAGCATATTGCCCATCACCTTTAGGGTCATGCCCAGGGGAGTATTGCCCCATCCAGCTTCCTGCTGCGCGGGCGGCCGTATCTGATCTTGTTTCATCGAGTCCTCCAGGAGACTATAGCATTGCAAATAAACTATCGTTCATTATAGCATCAATATGAAAAATATCAAGATTATGCATATACGCCGCGGCTGCAGCGGCCTAGCGCGCCAGACTCCGCAGATAGGCTATGGAAGGGATCAGGTCCTCCGGCGAGCCGGGGCAGCCCGCCTCGATGGAGAGCCTGCCGGCATATTGGATCGCTTCCAGCGCCCGGAAAAAGGCCGTATAATCGTAGCCATCCTCCGGCATCGGGTATTTACGGCTGCCCGGCCGCCCGATATGGCAATGAATGAGATCCGGGCCGACCTTGCACAGATCCTCCATATCCTCTCCATTTTGGCCCATATGGTAAAGATCCGCCAGGGCTTTGACGGGTTCTCTGTCGCAGCGCTTTGCCAGGCTCCATCCCTCCAGCAGCGTGTTTACCGCATTGCATTCCGCATAGCACAGCGGCTCCACGGCGATGCGGATCCCCGCCTTTTGGGCAACCTCGCCCGCCTCCCGGAGGAAGGCGGTCAGACGGTCCCACGCAGCTTCCTTCTCCATGCCCTCGGGGATGCGGCGGGCCGCGCCGGAGCCAAAGACGACCACCTGCACGCCCAGGCGCCGGGCGCGGTCCATGCCCTTCAAGACAAAATCCATGACGCCCTTGCCGCCGTCCGGGGAGCATAGGGAGAAATCGCCTGGGATAAAGCCGTTCATGGCTTCCACCGCCAGGCCCGAATCCTCTACCGCCTGGAGCAGCCCGGCGTAATCCGCCCCCTCCATCCGCGTGACCGCGGTAAAGCTCATCTCCACATAGTCGCATCCAGCCCTGGCGGCCAGCTCCAGCCCGTTCCTGTCTGTACAAAAGCCCAGCTTCATGCCTGTTTTCCTCCCGCCTGTTATAGCGTTATCATAGCATGTCGCGGTCTGGCTGGCAACTCCACTTTTCACTTGACCCTGTACCTAGAACCATGATAAAATAATAAATTCACGCAGTATAGGGAGGTGGAACCATGCAGCAGCATCCAGACTTTGCCCAAGAGGCCCAGCGCGTACGCCAGACCGCCCGCCGCGCCCAGCGCGAGGGGGACGAGGCCCGTTCGCAGCTGGCTGTCCAGGCCGATAAGGTTACCCAGCTAACCGCCCAGTCCGGCGGCGATTTCAGCGTCGAGCTGCTGGTCGCAGAGAATATGCTGGCCTACATGCGCCAGCGCAGCCTGTACCTCTCCCTGGCCCAGGATAAGCCTTACTTCAGCCGTGTCGACTTTACCGGCGGCGACGGCCAGCGAAATGTATACTATATAGGGAAATGGGGGCTGCTGGATCCGCAGACTGACCGGCCCTATGTGGTGGACTGGCGCAGCCCCATCGCCGATCTGTATTATACCGGCCAGGTAGGGCCGGCCAGCTACCGCACGCCCGGCGGCCTTGTCGAGGGTGAAATCAACCTGAAGCGGATTATCGGGTGCGAAAAAGGCGAGCTTGTCAGCCTGATCGAGGCCGACATCATCTCCCAGGATGAATATCTCAATTCCATCCTTTCCGATCATGCCGACGCCAGGCTTCGGGATATCGTCACCACCATCCAGGCCGAGCAGAACGTGATCCTCCGCCATGACCGCACGCGCCCGGTTATCGTTCAGGGCGTGGCCGGCGCCGGAAAGACAACCGTCGCCCTGCACCGGATTACCTGGCTGCTGTATACCTATCAGGACACCATGGCGCCCCGCAACCTGATGGTCATTGCGCCGAACCCGTTGTTTCTCAACTATATCTCGGCCGTGCTGCCTGACCTTGGCGTGGAGGACGTCATCCAGGACACGCTGCACGGGCTCACGGCCCGGCTCTGCCGGGTCAAGCTCCCCCCCTTGCAGGACGCCGATACGCTGCTGGCCCTGATTGATCCCGCTGTCAGCGGCGAGCAGAAGGCCGTACTCAGCCGGGTAGCCCGCTTCAAGGGCTCCATGGACTACAAGCGGTGCGTACTGGCCTACCTTACTTTCCGCGCCCGTCAGATGCTGCCGCCCGGTGACGTCTTATTTGCCTCGGTCCGTATCTACAGCCGCCAGGAGCTGGAGAAGGTCTTCTGCGAGGATCTCTCCCCCTTCCCTGTCGAGGCCCGGGAAAAGGAGCTGGCCAAGCATATGAGGGAGCGGGTAGAGGCTGCGGCCCGCCGATTATCCCAGCTGCTGCAGGCGGAAACCGAAAAGCGCGCGAACCTGCTGCGCGCCACCATGCCCCAGGACAGCGCCGACCGGCAGGCGCGCATGGGCCGCATCTACGCGGCCCGCGACGCCCGGCTTCAGCAGGTAGAGGAGCTGCGCAAGCGCTTTGTCCGCGAGTGGATCAAATCGCTGCCCAGCCTGAAGCTGATGGAGGAATACCGCCGCTTTCTGGATCCTGCGGCCCCCTTTGGCCTGCCGGACGGCGTAGACCCCACGCTGTGGTCCCAGGTATGCCGCACAACGCTGGAGCGGCTGGACGGCCGCCACACCGACAGCGGCGACCTTCCCGCCCTGCTTTTGATGCAAAAGACTCTCCTGGGGCTGCGCGAGCGGTTGGATATCCACCATACGGTCATTGACGAAGCGCAGGATCTTTCCCCCTTTATGTTCGATATGCTTATGGAGCTCTGCCATAACGCATCCTTCACCATTGTCGGCGACCTGAACCAGGGGATCCACAGCTACCGCGGCGTCACCGACTGGGCCGCCATGGCGGAGCAGGTATTCGGCCCCGGCAACGCCGACTATTATGAGCTGATTACCAGCTACCGGAATACGGTGGAAATCATGCATTTCGCCTCGCAGGTGGCGCTCAGGCACCCTTATCCCGGGCAGCAGGCCGCCAAACCCGTGCTGCGCCATGGCAGCGCGCCGCGGGTCATCCCCCTGCAGGGGAAGCTCCCGGAGCATATTGCCGGTGAGATTCACCGGCTCCGGCAGGCCGGCTGCCATACCATCGCCGTCATTGAAAAGCTGCCGGAAGACTGCCGCCGGCTGTATCAGCGCCTGAAGCCGCTGGTGGGGGAGGGGCTCCGCCTGCTGCGGGATGAGGACGCTGAATATACCGGCGGCGTCATGGTGCTGCCGGCTCACCTGTCCAAGGGATTGGAGTTCGACGCGGTCATTCTGGCCAACGTCAGCCGGGAGAACTGGCCTGACGACGTGCTGCACGGCCGCCTGCTCTTTGTGTGTCTCACCCGCCCGCTGCACCACCTCACCCTCTTTTACCTGGGCGAGCCCAGCGCGCTGCTGCCGGAGGCGGAGCCGTGAAGCGCGTGGTTTTGACGGCGGTCAATTCCCGCTATGTCCATACCAACCCCGCCGTCCGGCTGCTGCGGGCCATGGCTCCCGCATATACCCAGGTGGTGGAGGGCACCATGCAGGATCCCCCGCTGCGGCTCATCCACGCCATCCTGGCCTGCCAGCCCGATGCCGTGGGCTTTTCCGGCTATATCTGGAACCGTAGCCGGATGCTGGAGCTGGCCGGCGCGCTGCGCCGGCTCCAGCCCGGCCTTGTGCTGTTCCTGGGCGGGCCGGAATTTTCCTTTGAGGACGAGTCCTTCCTTGCCGCGCATCCGGAAATCGATTTCATCATGCCCGGCGAGGGCGAGCTCATTTACCGCGAATGGCTCCGGCGCTGGGAGCAGACCGGTCATCCCTTGGGGGCTCCGGGTACCCTGTGCCGGGATACCCCCTTCATCCACGGGCCGGTGATCGACCTCAACGATCTCCCCTTCGCCTATGAAGGCGAGCTCGCTTCGCTTAAGGGCCGCCCGGTATACTATGAAACCAGCCGGGGCTGCCCGGGCCGCTGCGCCTTTTGCCTCTCCGGCGGCGGCCAGCCGGTCCGCTTTATGCCGCTACCCAAGGTGCGCCAGGAGCTGGAAGCCCTATTTGCCGCCGGCGTCAGCCAGATCAAGCTGGTGGACCGCACCTTCAACTGTCATCCGGACCGGGCTGCGGCGATTCTGGACATGGCCCTTGAGCTGGATGCCCGCTACGGCCGCCATGGCGCAACCAACCTGCACATGGAGGTCCGGGGCGACCGAATGGAAGAATCCTTCCTGGCCCGTCTGGGGCAAGCGCCGCCCGGCCTGTTCCA
>UQLW01000018.1 GCA_900542005.1 uncultured Eubacteriales bacterium | reverse complement strand
CGCTGGGCGCGCTTTTTCCGGAAAAGGGACAGCACATGGGCCGCATCCATTTTGTCCCTAAAACATTACAAAAATAAAACATTGGCCCCGCGGTGTTGATAAATTGACGCCGTCCTGTATAATGATAGTAACCGCCTTTCGGGCCCCATTGATATCGCCATCATTCCATTTTATTCGCGCGGGGGGCGGATTTTTGCTAAAAGAGGGATTGCCGATGGCCAAAGACATCATCATGTTCGACTCTAATTCGGAGCTCCCCTGGGAGCTGCAGGAGCAGTTCCAGGCTCCCTATGTGGGCATGCCCTACATCCTCAACGATGAGGAGAAGGCCTACGACCTGGGCAAACAGACGGACATTAAAGCCTTTTACGACCAGGTGCGGGCCGGGAACCTGCCCAAGACCAATACGCTGCCCCCGTCCTATTATGAGGAGTTCTGGCGGCCCATGCTGCAGGCGGGCAGCAATATCCTGTTTATCATGTTCTCCTCGGGGCTGTCGGGCGCCTATGACCTGGTGACCATGGCCCGGGAGAATATCCTCAAGGAATTCCCCGAGCGCAAAATTATCCTGGTGGATACCCGGTCCATCTCCATGGGCTGCGGCCTGCTGGTATATTACGCGCTGAAGATGTTCCACAACGGCAGCTCCATTGAGGAAGTGGCCCAGTGGCTGGAGGACAACAAGATGCGGGTGAACCACTGGTTTGTGGTGGATGACCTGATGCATCTGTACCGGGGAGGCCGGCTTTCGGCCACCTCCGCCATCTTCGGCTCTATCCTGGACGTCAAGCCGGTGCTGACGGTGAACCGGGAGGGCAAGCTGCAGCCGGCTGAGAAGATCAAGGGCAAGAAAAAGGTGATCCGCCGCATGACCCAGATTGTGGCCGAACGGGTGGAGAACCCTGAGGAGCAGGTCTGCGTCATCCTGCACGCCGACAGCGAGGAGGCGGCCCGCCAGCTGGAGGCCTCCATCCGTGAACAGGGCATCCCCTTTAAGGAGATCTGGGTGCGCTGGGTGGGGCCGGTTATCGGCAGCCATGCGGGCCCGGGTACCCTGGCCGTGCTCTTTATGGGCAAGGAGCGGGAGCAATAAAAGGCATAGGGAAAAGCCGCCGCACCGAAAGCCAACCGCCGATAGGGAGGCATTGAAAACAAACCTAACATCTGGCAGGACGGCTGCGACAGAAAGCGGGCGAGAGGTCCAGGACTTCTCGCCCGCTTTTTCTATTTTCCATGGAACGGTTGTACTTCGGGGGGGCCCGCCCCGCTACCGCGCGCTGCAAGAGGCGTGGATGCAGGATTTCAGCCCGTCAAACGATCCACGCGGGCAGGAGATCCTGTATTCGATTCATAAGACGGCCTTCCCCCAAAACATCATATTTTTATGGCTTCAAAACAGAGAGCTTGCGCCATAATAAAGCAAAAGAATGCCGGCTAAACTTACCACGACCGGCACAATATACGACGATACCTTGCTTAATATGCTTTCTAACCTTTTAATCGCAGCCGTGCCCTGCAATTTGTTGTACCCCAAATAGAGGAGGATAAGGGGTAAAATATACATAAAATTGTAAATCAACATGAAGATGAAAGCCAATGGAAATATCAAATGATACGTTGTCAAGAGCGCTAAAAACCCAAAATACGGAAAGGCGCTGGTCAATTCTACCATGCAAAAGGCGGCGCCCATGATAAACAAAGACACAGGGGATAGCTGAGCAGGGGCCTTTATAGGGTGGGATTGCTCGCGTTCATGGTTAAGGGTAGCGGCGTTGCTTTGTCTGGTTTTCATGATAAGGCAGATCCCGATAACGAAAAGGGCTAGACCGCCTATGGCCGCCGCCCCATATACATACACGGGATAGGCGGTTACAATTTTGGTAAGGTAGTTCGATACCCATGCAGCCATTCCATAATATATGGCTAGGCCCATTATGAGATTTGCCGACCCAATACCGCAAATAAAAAAACCAATATGCCGCTTCTTCTTTACCATAGCTTGAAGCAGCATCTGCTGCGCAATGGCAGACGGGTTTAAGCTGTCAAAAAAACTTGCCGTCAATGTAGTGCCTAGTAAAAGCCACATATCCCTTCCTCCTTCAATATAAATAGGCCAGCGGTTTGTGTAACGCTGGCCTACTACACAAGTAAATGAAGCCCCGGCGGGCTGGTTTTATAATCTCATGGCGTTCAATGGTTGCTTTTTTGCCGCTCCCTTGCAAGCTCGATAGCCTCTTTTCCTGTGACGTGGTCGATGGTCATTTCTAACATACAAAGAGGTTTCCACTCGCGGTTTATTGCAGTATCGCGGTTGGTCGCGGTATCTTTTGGCGCGTATTTGATGGCTAATTTTTGGATTGCCGCTCTTTTTTCGCCATCATCTTCGATTGCCCGTATTTGTCCAAAGGCAATCACGCTTCTAAAATAAGTCGTATATTCCGCGGGTACAATCAAGTCTTTGTCAATCACACAAAATGACGCCTTTGCGGCCCTTTGAATGGCGTCTATCTTATGCCCGCTTTTTGCGCTGTGAAAATAGATTTTCCCGCCGTCATATACATAACTGATGGGGACGGCATAGGGATAACCATTGTCGCCCCAAAGGGCCAGCACGCCCGAAGTCCCCCTGCGCAGAATATCGGTAATCTCTTGTTGCGACAGCGCCTGCCTTTTTCTTCTCATGTCTCGAAACATCATGTAGCCCTCCACAAAAAAATAAACGCTTGTTTTCACCCCTTCTGCGGCCTAACGGAGTGAAAATAAGCGTTTCTCGGCAGAAACATATTTTTCTTACCACAAAATATCACAAGTTGTATGGCAAGTCAAGACCATAATTCGGTTGTCTGCTTTTGCCTACAGCGGGGGGCCAAGCGCGGCAAACGCCGCCCTTGGAAGGCTGCGATGGCTTTTGCCGTGAAAGGCCCGGGCCCCCATGTCCGGCGGCTAGTTCATCACGATGCCGTCCAGGCGGCCCGCATAGTGCGCTTGGGCCGCCGCCAGAAGCTCATCCCGCAGGGCCTCCTGACCTGGGTCGGAGAAGAGCTCATCCAGCAGCGCCATGGCCTGACCGGCCAGCTCCGGATGGGCCAGCAGCGCGGCGACCTGCCCATCCAGCCCCGCCTGGCGGGTGCCCAGAAATTCGCCGGGACCCCGGAGGCGCATGTCCTCCTCGGCCAGCGTGAAGCCGTCCTGGCAGGTACAGAGCAGGTTCAGCCGGGCCCGGGCAGGCCCTTCGGCCTGATCGCTGACCAGGAAGCAGTAGCTTTCCTTCTCGCCGCGGCCCACACGGCCCCGCAGCTGATGGAGCTGCGCCAGGCCGAAGCGATGGGCATCCTCGATGACGATCGCCGTAGCGTTGGGGACGTTGATGCCCACCTCGATCACGGTGGTGGAGATCAGCACCTTCACCCGCCCCTGGCGGAAATCCTCCAGCACCGCTTCCTTTTGCAGGGCGCCCATGCGGCCGTGCAGCATGGCCATCTCGGCGCCTGCCATCACGCACTGGCTAAGCTCAGCCCACAGCGATTCGACCGACTGCATGGGCGCGTATTCGTTTTCCTCAATGGCGGGGCAGATGATATAGGCCTGCTCGCCCGCCTGGGCCTTTTGGGCCAGGTAGCGGTACATGTCCATACGCTTTTCGCCGGATACGCAGCGGGTCTTGATGGGCTTCCGGCCCGGGGGCAGCTCGTCAACCCGGGAGAGCTCCAGGTCGGCAAAAAGCAGCAGCCCCAGGGTGCGGGGCAGGGGGGTGGCGCTCATGACCAGCATATGGGGCTCGTCCCCCTTCTCCCGCAGGGCAGCGCGCTGCAGGACGCCGAAGCGATGCTGTTCATCGGTGACGACCAGCGCCAGCCGGTCGAAGGCAACCTTGCCCTGGATCAGCGCGTGGGTGCCCACCACGATATCCCAGCTGCCAACCAGGGCATAATCCCGCGCCCGCCGCAGCGCCTGTGTCCCGATGCCGGCCGTCATGAGCCCAACCCGGACGCCCAGCGGCCCCAGCAGCTCCCGCGCCTGGGCAAAGAGCTGCTGGGCCAGCACCTCGGTGGGGGCCATCAGCGCGCCCTGGTAGCCGGCCTTGGCCGTGAGATACAGGGCGGCCAGGGCCACCAGGGTTTTACCGGAGCCTACGTCGCCCTGCACCAGGCGGTTCATGGGCGCGTCGCCCGCAAGATCTTGACATATTTCGCCGATCACCCGGGCCTGGGCGCCGGTCGGGCGGTAGGGCAGGGCCTGGAGGAAGGCTTCCAGCACGCCCTGGCTGGGGATGGGAAAGCGGTTCCCCTCCCGGCGGCGCAGCTGCTTTTGCCGGCGCAGCAGGCTGCCATAGAGCAGGAGCTCCTCGCAGTCCAGCCGCCGCCGGGCCTGAGCGGCGGTGGGCAGGTCCGGCGGGAAGTGGGCCGCCCGCAGCGCCTCGGCGCGCCCCATCAGCGCAAGCTTTGCCCGTATGGCCTCCGGCAGCGTCTCCGGCATATCGGCCGCATCCAGGGCCTGGCGCGTCCATTGGCGCAGCTGCTTTTGGCTGAGCCCCTGGGTAAGCGGATAGATGGGCAGCACCGGAAGCTGCAGGCCCTCCCCGGTTTCCAGCACGGGGTTGATGAGCCTTGGCGCGCCGTGGCGCAGGTCCACGGCGCCGATGGCGACCACCTCGTCATCGCCCAGGGCGCGGGCCATCCAGGGCTGGTTATACCACAGGCACAGCGCCGAACCGCTGTCCGTGGTCAGCCGGGCCTGCACGATGGTCATGCCGGGGCGGGGATAGGCGGGACGGGGACGGGAGCCCCGGAAGCAGCCCCGCACCGCTACGACCTGGCCGTGGTGGGCCTGGCTGAGGGGCGCGCAGTGGGCGAGATCCTGATATTCCCGCGGCAGACAGGCCAATAGGTCGCCCACCGTAGCGATCCCCAGGCGGGAGAGCTGCTCCACCCGGGCGGGGCCTACGCCTTTAAGCGCTGAAACCGGCATATCCAGCTGCATATGCGCCCTCCTTTATGCTGTGAATACTTTATTATAGCACAACCTCCAGGCCGGAGGATGGGCCAAAATATTTTTCCCGCGTATAGCCATGGGCTTGTATGTGCATACTTACCTAGACAAACAAAAGGAGGACTTCATCATGAGCGACGCAAGAATCCAGCAATTTTCCGAAAAGCTGAAAGCCCTGTCCCATCCCCAGCGCCTGAGCATCGTGGAAGGGCTTATGCAGCAGCCCAGCAACGTTACCTCGATCCAGCAGCATCTGGGCATCCCCCAGCCCAGCGTTTCCGCCCACCTGGCCAAGCTCAAGAACGCGGGCATTATCCAGGGCCAGCGTCAGGGCCAGGAGATCAGCTACAGCCTGGTGGACGAGGATACCCGCAACCTTTTGAACCTGATGCATTGACCCGCCAGACGATACACGCAAAAAGGCCGCCGGAAGCACAAATCCGGCGGCCTTATAAAATTTTAGGAAAAACGCCAAGATAAAAAACGAGAAAACCCGATAAACTGGAAAAAATATAATGATACCGACCGGAATAAAACCTTTACATTTTACCCCAAACACCCTCCGGCTGATACGCCTATATAATAGCATCAAAATAATGGTTTTTCAATGCTTGGAATCACAAAATATGGAAAAAATCGGCTGGATCATTAAGTAAACATTACAATCCAGAACCGCGCTCCAGGATACAATACTACCCAAAAAGGGAGGAAAGTGCTGTGGAACACAATACCAAGAAGGCTAGGTGGCTTTCAGCGCTCATGGCGGCCTGTATGTCGCTGTGCGCGGCGCCCATGACAGCCTTCGCGACGGATGCGGAACCGTCGGAACCCACAAAGACGGTTGTAACCGTGGAGCAGTATGCGGGCGGCGCGGAGCTTTACGGGAAAACGGCCGAGGAGCTGGCGGAGGGTTCGACCCTGAAGCTGGTGGAGGATTACACCGGCTATTGGGATGATGAGACCATGAAAATGGGCTATTTCGTTCCGGTTCAGGTCACCGTAGAAGGCGCGACAGAGGCGGTATCCATCGAGCTGGAGCCCACCAATTTGCCGGACGGCGCACCCAAGCAATACGGCAAGGATGACCTGGACGAGAACAATCAGATGATCCTGGTGTACCGGGTAGCCGGCGTCGATCAGAAGCGGATAAACTCCTTTAGCCTGACGGTCGATGCCGACGGCGCAGGGGAAAGCTTCACCCCGGAGATCGTGACCTTTAACCTGAAAAACTACACCCTTCAGGCCAACGCCACCACCGGTACGGTGGAAACCTACACGGAAGGGTCCATCGAGGGCCTGGGCAAAACGGCTGCCGACCTGATCGACGCCGGGAAGAACATGCTCCTGCGGGTGGATGACTTTAACGACTATTGGCCCGGGAACGAGGCCATGCAGTCCGGCTATTATCTGCCGCTGCAGGTGACCATTGACAACGCCCGCGAGGGCGCGGCCTACACCATCGAAAAGACAAACGAAGGCACGAAAAAGGTGGTAGAGGTTGGTACAGAGGGAACGGACATCCTGGTGTATCGCGTAGCCGACCTGGAAGGCAACACGGTTGTGGATGAAATTACCCTGTCGCTGGACGCCGACGGCGAAGGCATGGCCTGCGCTCCCGTAACCAAAACCATCAAGGTGAGCGATTATGCTTTCCAGGCGGTCAGCGCCTTTACTGTCAAGCCATACGAGGGCGATGCCGACCTCTTGGGCAAAACGGCGGCCGATCTGGTGGATGGCACCCATCTGAAGCTGGTGAAGGATTGGGCCGAATACTGGCCGGATAACAAGGCCATGCAGTCCGGTTACTTTGTGCCTGTCGCCATTGAGGTACCCAACGCCGCCGACGCGACCACCATCACCGTGAAGCCTACCGCCGCAGGAGAGGCGAAAACCTTTACCGGCAAGGATATGGAGGATGGCCAGCTGCTTATGGTCTACCGTGTGGCCGGTGCGGATGGGGCGAACAAGGTCGAATCCTTCACAGTGACAGTGGACCTGGACGGCGAGGGCAACGCCTACCTGCCGAAGGAGTCCACCTATTCCCTGGGGCAGTATACCCTGCAGTCGGCGCTGGAGAAATTCATCAGCGATGTGGAAATCACCTTTATCACGGCGGAGAACTACTATACGGACGCGCTGGGCGTGACCAGCGGTACCACCGCCCCCGGCGAAGAGAGCGACCTGCCCTGGATCCAGGTGAGCTACAAGGTGGATAAGAATGTGGTCTTGGGCGGCTCCTATACCAGCGCCATTGAACTGTATAAGGACGGCGAGCTGGTTGGAACCTTCAAAAAGGAGGCCGCGCTCAACGATACCCGTACCGTGTACCATCAGATCAGCCTGGCGGGCAGCGAGCTGCTGCCGGATAACGACAGCCTGGATCTTGACCTGAGCGAGCTGACTGGCAACTACAGCGTGAAGATCTACGGCGACAACGGCGCGGCGGCCGACACCGCCACGGCGGAGGCAGCCTTTGCCTACGGGGATAAGCTGCTGGGCGAGGTTACCGGCGCTGAGTATGTAACCGAGTATCCCTACACGGAGGGCGACCCCTATTACGATGAGAACGGCGCCAAATCCATGCCCTGGCTGCAGCTGAACTTCACCCGTAACCAGGACCTTACGGCTTTCACCGTCACCTTCACGCCGGTGAAGGACGAGAACGGCGCTTCGGCGGGTACGGAGGCGACCTTCACCTTTACGGCGGAAGAAGGCAAGACCTTCCCCAAGGGCGAGGGCTATGTGCAGGTTGCTCTGGGCGACTACACGAAGGAGTTGGCCGAAGGCCTGTATGACGTGCGCATCGAGGCTGAAGGCAAAGTAGGCGAAAAAGGTATCTTCATGCGGGACGCCATTGTCTACAAGAACCTGAAGGTATCCAAGACCCTGGCTGGCGCGGAGCTGACCCCCAAGGAGGGGAGCAGCATCGCCATCGATGAGAGCGGCTATGCCACCGGCATTGAGGATCATTCTACCGTAAACGATATGCTGGCCAGCTTTGAGACCGGTACCGGCGAGCTTGTCGTAGTGAATAAGGACGGCGAAGTGATCACAGGGAAGACGGTGATCGGCACCGGCGCCAAGATCCAGTCTGTGGTTGACGGCGAAGTGGTCAAGGAGATTACCGTGGTAATCATGGGCGACGTCTCCGGCCAAGGCTATGTATCCATCGGATCTCTGGTACAGATGGCGAACCACATCAGCAGCGATGGCAGCCTGGAGGGCGTATTCGCAATGGCTGCCGATATGAACGGGGATGGTTCCATTTCCATTGGCGATCTTGTGCTGGCGTCGCAACGGATTAACGCGGCTGCCTAACGCTGTATGGACATGGGATCATGGAACATCAGGAGGAAAAATACATGATGAAAAAGGGATTGCTTCTCGTGTTGGCGGCTATGCTGCTTCTGTCGATGAGCGTGACGGCCTTTGCGGCTGCCGCTCCGGCGGTGAGCGTCAGCGACTCAAGCCCCAAGACGGGCGACACGATTACCGTGACGGTTACCTGCCCGGAGGTTTCCGGTGTACAGGCGCAGATTGCGACGGAAGGCCTCAAATATCTCAGTCATAAGAACGACGGCGTGCAGATGGGCAGTGAGAATACGCTGATCGTCCTGGGTACCACAACGGTTTATACCTATGAGGTTACGGCCAAGGAAGGCGAGGCGTTTAGCTTTGCACTGTCCAAGGTGCGTGTATCGGATGACAAGGGCGCGGAGACCGAATGGGAAGGCGCGAGCGTGAAGGGCAAAGTAGCGGCTGCTGCGACCAAGCCCTCGGAGACGGCTAAGCCTTCCGAGACGGCTAAGCCCTCCGAGACGGCCAAGCCTTCCGAGACGGCTAAGCCTTCGGAGACGGTGAAGCCTTCCGAAACGGCCAAGCCTTCGGAGACGGCCAAGCCTTCGGAGACGGCTAAGCCCACCCAGCCCGCGGAGACCACCACGGCCGCCAACGGCGATGAAACCGACGATGTGCCCAAGACCGGCGACGAAACCAACGCCCTGCCCTATGTGCTGATCCTGGCGGGCGTGGCCGGCGTCGCCGCCGCTACCCTTGCCCTGCGCAGAAAGCAGGGCTCCAGGTAACGTTTTTTCTCAAAAAGGCGGGATGCATCCCGCCTTTTTGCTGCTAAAAGGAGGCTGATGCATATGCCAAAGAGCAATCGCCCGGCCCGCCGCGACCGGCGCCGGTGGCGCCAGAAGCAGCGCCGCCTGCGCCGGTGGCTCTATGGGCTGGCGGCGGTATGCCTGGCGGCGGCCGCCGCCGGGGCCCTGTGGCTGGCCCGGAGCCAGGCGCTGCGGCGGGGCGCGACGGTGACGACCACGATGCCGCCGGCAAGCCCGGCTCCCACGGTGGGGGCCGCGACCCCAACGGCGGGATCCACAGCCGCAGCAGCGCCGGAGACGGAGGCGGCGGAGCCCACAGTGCTGCCGGAGCTGAAGGAGGCCTATGAGCGCAACCAGGATATGGTGGGCTGGATCCGGATCGACGGGACGGCGGTGGATTACCCTGTGATGTACACGCCCGGGGAGGATTACTACCTGTACCGGGACTTTGACAGGCAGGAGAGCAAGCAGGGGTGCATCTTCATCGACAAGCACGCGACGCTGGAGCCGCGGGACACGAACCTGCTGTTCCACGGGCACAACATGAAGGACGGGAGCATGTTCCGGACGCTGCTGGAATACAAGAAGGAGAGCTACTGGAAGGAGCATCCGAGGATCCACTTTGACACGCTGTACGAGCGTGGGGAGTATGAGATCGTGAGCGTGTTCCTGTCGAAGGTGTACAAGGCCAGCGACGAGGTATTCAAATACTACCAATTCTACAGGGCGGAGAGCGAAGAGGAGTTTGACGAATATATCGCCAATGTGAAGGAGCTGGCGCTGTACGACACGGGGGTGGAGGCGCGCTATGGGGATGAGCTGATCACCCTGTCCACCTGCGAATACTCCACCGACAACGGCCGCATCGCCATTGTCGCACGGAGGGTGGAATAAACGATAGCCGGACATATAGAGGGGCGGCCTTCCGCTTTGGCGGAGGCCGCCCCCCCTTGTATGCCGGGCGAGGAGCCATTCTTGAAGGCTCCCCGGCGCTGTGATAGAATGAAACAAAGCTGAAACTGGGAGGTATACTTATGCCGGTCATAAAGGGATTGGGGTGGACCTTCGATACGGTGGCCTCCGCATACGCCAGGCTGCGGCCGGGATATGACAAGCCGCTCTACCAGGCGGTTTTTGACTATAGCCCCATTGATGCCTCCAGCCGCGTCGTGGAGGTGGGCATTGGCGGCGGACAGGCGACGGAGCCGGTTCTCAAGACGGGATGCCGCCTTACAGCGGTGGAACCAGGCGCGCATTTTTCCGCGATATGCGGCAGCAAATTTCAGGATTATCCCAATTTCGCCGTTATCACCGGGAAATTTGAGGATACGGCCTTTGAAGAGGGGACTTACGACCTTGTTTATTCCGCCTCGGCCTTCCATTGGGTGCCGGAGGAAATCGGATATCCCAAGGTTTACGCTATGCTCAAAAGCGGCGGCGCCTTTGCGCGGTTTGCCAATCATCCCTGCCGCGACAAGGGGAACCCCGCGCTTGCCGGGGCGATCGACGCGGCCTATAAGCGCTACTATGATCCATACCACCACAAAAGCCAGGAGAAGCCGCAGGAATACGGCGAACGGCAGGCCCGAGCCCGGGCGATGATTGCGGAAAAGTACGGTTTTACCGATATTCGCTATGCTCTGTTCCATCGGACGCGGGATCTTACCGCCCAGGAATATGTCGCGCTGCTGGGCACCTATTCGGATCACATTGCGCTGCAAGAGCCCGCCCGGGCCAGGCTTTTTGATGAGATCGAGGGGGCGATCAACCGGTACGGCGGCGTGATCACCCTTTATGACACGATAGACCTGCAGCTGGCGCGAAAACCCTGAGGCCGGCCGCCCATACAAAAAACCAGCATGAGGCCTGCTCATGCTGGTTTTTTACCACCTTAGGGAAAAGGCCGTCAGCGGTCTTCTTCGCCGCCGTCCTCGGAGGGATCCAGATAGTGGTCCATATTGCGGCGGATATGCTTCTTGTTGCGCCGGCGCAGCAGCAGGACCGCGGCAACGATGCCCCCTGCCGCCACCACTGCCGAGAGGATCAGCCAAATCAGCCATGAGGCATGGCTGCCGGATGCCTCCAGGGCGCTGGCGGCCGCTAAAGCGTCCCCCTCCGGCGCTTCGGGCGTCTGCAGGGGGAGGGCATTGGCCGAAAGCTCGAAGGCTTTTTCCTCGCTGTAGGACTGGC
Organism: uncultured Eubacteriales bacterium; assembly: GCA_900542005.1. Lineage (GTDB taxonomy): Bacteria > Bacillota > Clostridia > Christensenellales > UMGS416 > Parachristensenella. Next base: position 51,670 of record UQLW01000018.1, on the reverse strand, counting down.
CCATCTCGTCCTCATAGGATACGATCAGGCGGCAGGTCAGGGTGCCGGTGGTTTGGGGCGTGATCATCACGTCCATGGTGCTGGTGGAGCCGGGTTCCAGGTTGCCAGCGAAAAAATCCTCTCCGGATACGGCGCCGCCGCTCTCCAGCCGGACCAATACATTGGACAGCTTGGAGCGCCCCATATTATAGAGGTTGACCATCAGATTGACCGGTTCACCGACGGTTGCCGCCTCGGGCACCAGGGTGATGTCGGACAGGGTGAGCCTGGCTACCTGGTGGACGGGGATGGAGATAGAGTCCCCGGCGCTGTATTGTGTGGCGTCGGCGCCTTCATAATCGACTGTCACGCTGAGGCCGTAGCGCTGGGGGGTAAGGTCTACCTTGGTGTTCATCTCCATGGAAATGGTTTCCGATGAGCCAGGGCCGATTTCACGGATAAACACCGTGGACGACCCGGAAACCGGCAGGAATACGCCCTCGTCATCGGAGGTGATCGCCGCCCGCATGTTGGAAACGGTGACCTCCTCCGAGGTGTTGGTCAGCGTCAGCTCCAGGGTAAAGGGCTCGCCGGCCATAACCTTTTCCGGGTAGGTGGTGAAACCGGAGACGATCAGCCGCGGCGTGGATTCGGGCTTTTGGGTGGGCGCGGTGGCCGGCTCGGTATGGGTGCTGCCGGCCAGCGTTGAGTTGACCACCTTCACATACAGGAGCGCCTCCACGGCGACGGGCAGCCCGTTTTCCTGGTATTCCACCGTGAGCCGCAGGGGATAATAGCCGCTGGGCGCATCCTTGCGCACGTCAAATTCAAAGGATACGAGCCCCTTATTCTGGCCGCTGGCCGCGTCGCCCAGATCGGCGGGGGTCAGATCCTCGGTCAGGGTGGCAGGGTCGGCCGTATTGACGATGGCTTCCTCCCAAAAGGCGTTGGTGATCTTGAAGGGGAAGGAGGCTACATCGTTGGATACCACAGGCGTGATCTTCATATTCATGGCGGCGGCGTCGCCCACATTGGTGATGTCCAGCGTTAGGGTCTTTTTCTCTCCATAGTTGAAGGTGATCGCATCCTCGCCGGCCAGATCCTTGCCGATTTCGAGCTCCACATGGCCGGAGGCCGCCTGCGGCTCCGTCGCCGCAGGGGACGCGTCCGTTGTGGCGGGCGTCCCGGATTCCGGTGAGGCGAAAGCCATCGCGGACACGCCAAGGCCGCCGGCCGCCAGGGCCAGCGCCAAAAGAACCGCGCATAGCTTGTTTTTCATCCGTATCTTCCTCCTTAGGGAAGGCTGCTTTACCTGAAGATAGCAGGGCCCGGAGGGCATAGCGTATTCCTTCCCTATTTTGCATGTATCATTATAGGGCAAGCCTTCGATGAAAGCAAACAATTAGCCCCCAACTTAATATCCTTGTAACAGTGCTGCAATAACTTGTCCGCTCCGGGTGGCGGGCAGGGGAGGATTGTGGTATAGTAAAATAAAATAATCGGGACAGGAGGCGCAAATGGGCAATCTGACCATCCAAGAGAACCGTTTTGAACTGGACGGCAAGCCAATTCGGCTGCTGTCGGCGGCGATGCACTATTTCCGTACGCCGCGGGCCTACTGGCGCGACCGGCTGCTGAAGCTGAAGGCGGCGGGCTTCAACGCCATCGAGACCTATGTGGCCTGGAACCTGCATCAGCCCGGGCCGGAGCGGCAATACTGCTTTGAGGACATGCTGGATATTGAGGCCTTTATCCGTATGATCGGCGAGCTGGGTATGCACGCAATTGTGCGGCCGGGCCCCTATATCTGCACGGAATGGGATTTCGGCGGCCTGCCCTGGTGGCTGCTGGCCGATGACAACATCCGCCTGCGATGCATGAACGGCCCCTATCTGGCCGCGGTGGATCAATGGTTTGACGTGCTGATCCCGCGGCTTTGTTCCCTGCAGTCGACCCGGGGCGGCCCGATCATCGCCATGCAGGTGGAAAATGAATACGGCTCCTATGGCAACGACGCCGCCTACCTGGACTATCTGCGGCGCGGCATGATAGCCCGGGGTGTGGAGGTGCCGCTTTTTACCTCCGACGGCCCTACGGATTTCATGCTGCAGGGCGGCACCCTGCCGGACGTGTTCAAGACGGCCAACTTTGGCTCCCGCTCGGCGGAAGCCTTTGCCAAGCTGGCGGAATATGAAAAGCGCGGCCCCATGATGTGCATGGAGTTCTGGATTGGCTGGTTCGACCATTGGGGCGAGCCGCACATCACCCGCACGGCGGAGGATGTGGCCTGGGAGACGGACGCCATCCTGGCAAGCGGCGCTTCGGTGAACTTTTACATGGGCCATGGAGGGACCAATTTCGGCTATATGGCGGGGGCCAACCATGGCGGGCACTACCAGGAGGACGTGTCCAGCTATGATTACAACTGCCTGCTGACCGAGGACGGGCAGCCCACGGACAAATACTGGGCTGTGCGCGAGGTGCTGGGCCGGTATACGCAGCTGCCGGATATGGAGCTGCCTGCGCCGGCGGCGCGGATCGCGCCCGGGCGGGTCGCCCTGGACGAATGCGCAGCGCTGATGGACAACCTGGATGCGCTGGACCCGGCGCCCGTCCACGAGGCCTGCCCGGAGCCCATGGAAAAGGTCGGGCAGGGATACGGCTATATCCTGTATCGCACGCATATTTCCGGCCCCCGGGCCGATTTCCCCCTGATCCTGGACGAGGTGCACGACAGGGCCGAGGTATTCCTGGACGGCGCCTGGGTGGGGCGCGTGCTGCGCGACGGCCCCAAGGATGATATCCGGCTGACGATCCCGGCAAAGGGCGCGAGGCTGGACGTGCTGGTAATGGGCGGCGGCCGCGTGAATTATGGCCCCTATCTGGCCGATCACAAGGGGATCACCAAGCTGATCAGCCTGGGCCAGCAGAACCTGTACCATTATGACATCTACCGGCTGCCCATGACGGACCGAAGCCGCCTGAGCTGGGCCGCGCAGGCAAAGGGGCCGTCCTTTTACCGGGGGCGCTTTACGCTGGAGAAGACCGGCGACACTTTCCTTCAGGTGGAGGGAGGCCACCGGGGCGAGGTATGGATCAACGGCTTCCACCTGGGGCGCTACGACCAGCGTGGCCCCCAGCAGACGCTGTATGTACCGGCGCCCCTGCTCAAGGCCGGCGAAAACGTGGTAGAGGTATTCGACCTGCAGGGCGGGCTCAAGGGCGGCGTGCAGCTGCTGGAGAGCCCGATCCTGGACCAACTAAAGGAAGAAGGAGCATCCCATGAAGGATCCGCGGATTGACCAACTGGCCCATAACCTGATTTTCTACTCCTGCCGGGTAAAGCCCGGCGACAAGGTGCTGATTGAAGCGACGGGCCAGCATTTCGAGCTGGTGAACGCCCTGGTGGCGGCCGCCTATGAGGCAAAGGCGCTGCCCTTTGTCTGGCTGCGGGAGGCCTCTACGCAGCGCGCCCTGCTGATGGGCATGACCCAGGAGCAGATGGAGTTTACAGCGCAGCGCGACGCCGAGTTCATGAGCCAGATGGACGCCTATATCGGCCTGCGCGGCGGGGATAACGCCTCGGAGATGAACGATGTGCCCGGCGAACAGACCCGGGCCTACGCCAAGATCTATTCAGCCCGGGTGCACAGCGGCATCCGCGTGCCCAAGACCCACTGGTGCGTGCTGCGCTATCCTTCGCCCTCCATGGCGCAGATGGCGGATATGAGCACCGAGGCCTTTGAGGATTATTACTTCAACGTGTGCAATCTGGACTATTCCAAGATGAGCCGCGCCATGGACGCCCTGAAGGCGCTGATGGAGCGCACGGACCGCGTGCGGATTACCGGCCCGGGGACGGATCTGAGCTTCTCCATTAAGGGCATTCCCGCCGTCAAGTGCGATGGGCTCTGCAACATCCCCGACGGCGAGATCTATACCGCGCCGGTGCGCGAATCGGTCAATGGGCGGATTACCTACAACACCCCGGCGCTGTATCAGTCCAATACCTTTGAGGGCATCTCCTTTACCTTTGAGAACGGCCGTATCATCGAAAGCAGCGCCAACCTGCCCGAGCAGCTGGAGGCCGTGCTCAACACCGATGAGGGCGCGCGGTATATCGGGGAATTCTCCTTCGGCGTCAACCCCTATATCAACGTGCCCATGAAGGATACGCTGTTTGACGAGAAGATCGCAGGATCCATCCATCTGACGCCGGGCAACTGCTATGACGAAGCGCCAAACGGCAATCACAGCGCCATCCACTGGGATCTTGTGCTGGTGCAGACCCCGGCCTATGGCGGCGGCGAGATCTATTTTGATGATGTGCTGATCCGCAAGGACGGCCGGTTTGTGCTGCCGGAGCTGGAGTGCCTGAACCCGGAAAACCTGATGTAAATATGACGCTCCGGCGGGAGGCTTTCGGCCCGGGCCCCTGATAAGGCCGAAGCGTTATGGCAGAGGCGGGCGAAGGCCGCCGGAGCCTTCGGTGAGGTTAGCGACCGCAGGTAGGGGTGAAAGCGGGACGGTTTCGGCCCGGGCCCCTATAAAGTGTCCAATTCTGCCCGGCCACTTTTTGCCGGGTAAAACCTTGCCATGCGGCGGGTAAATAGGGTATAATAGCAAAGGTACAAGAAACCTAGTTTTCGGGAAATACCATTAAGATAAACAGGAGGAAACCCAAAATGATTAAGGTTGGTATCAATGGTTTTGGCCGCATCGGTCGCCTGGTCTTCCGTGCCGCCCAGAACAACCCCGACGTAGTCGTAACCGGCATCAACGACCCCTTCATTGATCTGGAGTACATGGCTTATATGCTCAAGTATGACTCGATCCATGGCCAGTTCAAGGGCACCATCGAGATCAAGGACGGCAAGCTCGTGGTCAACGGCAACCCCGTATCCGTGTACGAGTGCAAGGATCCTGCCGAGATCCCCTGGAGCGAGTGCGGCGCTGAGTACGTAGTGGAGTCCACCGGCGTATTCACCACCACCGAAAAGGCCTCCGCTCACCTCAAGGGCGGCGCCAAGAAGGTCGTCATCTCCGCTCCCGCCAAGGATAAGGAGACCCCCACCTTCGTTATGGGCGTCAATGAGGACAAGTACACCAGCGATATGATCGTGGTGTCCAACGCCTCCTGCACCACCAACTGCCTGGCCCCCCTGACCAAGGTCATCAACGATACCTTCGGCATCAAGCGCGGCCTGATGACCACGGTGCACTCCACCACCGCCACCCAGAAGACCGTTGACGGCCCCTCCAAGAAGGACTGGCGCGGCGGCCGTGCTGCGGCGAACAACATCATCCCCTCCTCCACCGGCGCTGCCAAGGCTGTGGCCCTGGTTATCCCCGAGATGAAGGGCAAGCTGACCGGCATGGCTTTCCGCGTGCCCACCCTGGACGTGTCGGTTGTGGACCTGACCGTCGAGCTGGCCAAGGAGACCACCTATGACGAGATCAAGGCTGCCGTGAAGGCTGCGGCCGAGGGCCCGATGAAGGGCATCCTGGGCTACACCGAGGACGACGTGGTGTCCACCGACTTCATCACCGAGTCCCGCACCTCCGTGTTCGACGCCAAGGCCGGCATCATGCTGGATTCCACCTTCGTGAAGCTGGTGGCCTGGTACGACAACGAGTGGGGCTACTCCAACAAGGTCGTCGACCTCATCTGCCACATGGCCAAGGTAGATGGCGGCTGCAAGTGCTGCTGCGGTAAGTAATCCATTCCATCGGTCATCCTACCCTTTCCTGGCATAACAGCCCGGAAAGGGTATTTTTTTGTTGGCCAGAGCGCCTCTATGCGGTTGGAAAAAACGGGAAAAGGGGATAGATCAAGCTAAGCGCTTTGTGATATACTGTTTTTAGATTATCTCGTAAAATCTCGCAAAGAGCGAAAACAAAGGGGAAGAGCCATGAAAAAGCTGTGGATCGTCCTGCTGGCGTGGGTATGCTGCATGGGAAGCGCTTTGGCCGACGGGATCCCTCAGGCGGTGCTGGAGGCGCGCTCCGGCGTGGTCTATATCGAGGTTTACCGGACGCAGGATGGGGCGCTGATCGGAACCGGATCGGGATTTGCCCTTGGGGAGCCGGGCCAGCCGGCAGCTTACATTGTGACCAACGACCATGTGGGCGGGGAGGCGGGAACGGCCTGCATGGTGTATTACGGGGCATATGACGGGGTGGAGGCCACATGCTATTACACCATGCCGGAGCGGGATCTGTGCCTGTTGAAGCTTCAGGAGCCGGCGAAGGGGCTGGCTCCGCTGGCCTTATGTGCGGAACAGCCCCAGGCAGGCGAGAAGGTCTATGCGCTGGGGTTCCCCGGCTCGGCCAGCGACCTCTTTGCCCGGGGGGACGATACGGCCGGGGATGTGACCATGACGGACGGCATCATCAGCGCGGTGCGCAGGATGAGATATGTGGAGGGTGGGCCGGATATTATGGCCCTGCAGATCAATGCCGCGCTATCGGAGGGAAATTCCGGCGGCCCCCTGGTGAACGAGCAGGGGGCGGTGGTCGGGATCAATACCTTTGGATCCGCCACCGATTGGAATATGAACGGCGCGGTAGCCGTTCAGGAGCTGATAGAAAGCCTGGAGGATCGGGATATTGCCTATCAGGCGGCGGAGCGCCCCACCGGCAGATGGTGGATCGCGGCGTTGATCGCGCTGCTGGCGGCCCTGGGCGCAGCGGCCGGCGTGCTCCTTGTCGTGCGGCTAAGGCGTAGGGACGGCGGAGTCAGGCCCAGCCGCCGCGATCCACCGCTGGCGGACTACCTGGCAAAAAGCGGGCCGATGAGCCTTGGCATGGCGGCCTATCTCTTGGGCGGCATGCTGCAGAAAGCGGCGGCTCAGGAGGCGTCCGGCAAGGGGCTGCCGCAGCTGGCGGCGCAGCATGTCCGGGTTTCCGCCGCCAGCGGCCGGGCGTATTTGCTGAGACGCGCCGCAGGCAGGGTGGGCGCGCCGGCGCCGGAGCAGCTCATGGGCAGCGCAACCGGCGGCTGGACAGCCGTCTATCAAGCGGGCGCTCTGCTGTATTATGCCCTTTCGGGCCGACCGCTGCCGCATCCGCTGAGCCGGTATGAGGGGGATGGGGAGACGGAGCGGACGCTGGATGGGCTCCCGCTGGAGGCGGCCCAGCGCGCCGCGCTGCGCAAGGCGCTGGAGCTGAAGCCGGCAGACCGGTATACGGCCATGGAGGACTTGCTGCAAGCGCTGGACCTGGATCAGCCGGTTCTGCCCGCCCGCTCCGCTCCCCTGCGGCCGCCTAAAACGCGCCGCCCGGTGAACAAAAGGCGCTTGGCCGTCATTCTGGGCGCTTCGTGCCTCCTTGCGGCCCTTGGGGGAATGGCCGGCTTTTATATGGTTAAATCGGATCAGCGCAGCCAGGCGATGGCATGCCTGCAGCGCTATGATTTTGATGAGGCGGCCAGGCTGCTTCAGGGCGTGCCCAACTTTATCCAGGGCGATGTGGCGTCGCTGCGGGCGCTGGCAGCGGCGGGGCTGCTCCTGGATCAGGGCGAATATGAGCAGGCGCTGGCGCAGCTTGAGCGGTTAGGCAGCTTCCTGGTAGCGCCGGAGCTGCTGAAGCAGACCAAAGAGCGGATAGCGGAGCGGGACTACCGGAACATGATGGACGAAGCCGGCGCCTTAATCCAAAGAGGCGACCTTCAGCAAGCCAAGGAGCGGGTGGATACCTTCCTCTACGGCCCCGAAGCGGAGCGGGATATGGAGCATCCCCTGGTCGCTGCCGAAAGGGTGACCGCGGCCCAATACGATTTGGCCTGCCTGTATGCGCAGCATGGCGCCTATAGCCAGGCGGTCAGCCTGTTTGAGGCGTTAGGGGATTATGCCGATTCGCAGCTGCAGCTGCAGGGCGCCCTGACGGGGTATGCAACGGAGCTGATGGAAAAGGATGACCTGATGAAGGCTTATGCGGTGCTGAAGGAATACCGCAGCATGCCCGAGATGAAAACGGTGTGGGATGCGGTAATTGACGGGATTTACAGGAAAGCGGTCGCCTACTACAATCAGGGCAATACAACAAAGGCGCTGCAGTATTTTGCCAAGACAGGGAGCTATAAGGAAACCAAAAAATATGTGAAAATCTTATCGACGAACGATGTTTTTGAGCTGCTTGATTATTTAGGCGACGCGGGAGCGGAAAAGCAGATCTACAGCCACTATATGATGCAGGATTTCCTGGAAGGCACCTGGAAGGGCGATGGCCACTACTTTATCATGGAATCGGACGGACACATTTCCTATGACCTTCCTTGGTTTGACTATGGCGACTTTTATGGCATTCGGGATGGAACCTTCTATTTATATAGGGAAGGCCATGAGGAGGATGCGCGCGACCTTTTCACGATTGAAATCGAAAGCAGGAACGTGATCCATATTTATGCCCATAAAAATGGCAAAACCTACCGCATGACCCGCAGATAAGCCCAAGCAAAAATCCCGCCGCGAAAGCGGCGGGGGGCATAAAACAGTAAAGTATTGTTTTGCAGGGACGGCATGACTTCGGTCATGCCGTTTCTGTTTACGCACACACTACCACAGGTGGTGTATAAGGGCGCCCTTATCGGATAAGAAAAAGAGCGACCAGCTTACGCTAATCGCTCTGTCTTGCATTGCTCAATTTCTACATATCTTTGCCAATATGACTTTCATTCACATTGGGATTGATATATCTGTCTTTTTTTTATTCTTTCTTTATAAACAATTGTCCTTTGCGGGCAGCGGTGATAGCACCCCAGGCAGGCAATACATTTGTTTAGAAAAACAATTTTTCCATCGTTCATGCAGATGTTGTGCGCTGGACAAACAGAAATGCATTTCCCGCATTTTATGCAGGCATCCGTTGTTGAAAAATCCTCGCCAATCAGATGCCAGTTGGATTTGTTTTTAAGGTATACATCTCTTTTAGTCTTACATTTCTTGGGTACTCTGTAATCGCCCAAATGGATTCTGCTGATTACATTGTCAATCCGCCTGTCTGCACTTTTTAACGTGTTATGGATGTATAATTTCGGTACAGTAAATGTGATCGTGAAATTCTCGGGCATTTTGAGCAAATAAACCGCTTGGATGTTCAGCGCATGCTCCATGGCGTACTGATATATGAAATAATCCGCACCGCTTACCATGCCGCCGTAATTCTGAATCATGATCAGTTCTGTCGTTTTGTTTAATCTTGGAATCATGTCGTATACAAAGGTAGGCATTCCGTAGGAATAAATAGGCGTAACCAAAATAATTCTCTCAAATTCGCTTCCGTCGCCCTCATAGTTCGGAATATATTTTATCTGTCCGCCCATTGCATTCTTTATTCTTTGTGCAATATATAAACTGTTACCAGTTGAACTAAAATATAAAATTCCAGTCATGCCCTATCCTCCAAAATCAAACCTGCCACAATACTGCTATTTTAATTGTACTGCATTGGTTTCATGGATGCAATTTGCTGAATGGTGTTTTTTATCCCGTTTTGTGAGCTTTGTTGCTTCTGCACATTTGACTTTGCACATTCACTTACCGACCTTCGGCGTTCCTCACTGTAAAAAACAGCAGCTTCCACAAGGGCGCTGCTGCAAAGATAATTTGTGAATTGCTGTTTTATGACCATTCCGCCAAAGCGGCGGGATTTCTTATTACAGGATCACTTGGCCATATCCTCCAGCGTCTTGCCGGTCAGGCGGTAGGTCGTCCATTCTTCCATGGGCTGCGCATGCACGGAGAGGTAGAAGTCAATGCTGGGGCGGTTCCAATCAAGGCAGGCCCATTCCAAGCGGCCGCAGCCACGCTCCAGGGCGATGCGGGCCAGCTCCCGGAGCAGGGCCTTGCCATAGCCCCGGCCCCGGTATTCCTTCAGCACGAAAAGGTCCTCCAGATAGATCCCGGCACGGCCAAGGAAGGTGGAAAAGCTATGGAAAAACAAGGCGATACCGACTTCCTGGCCGCCGGCAACGGCAAAAATGACTTCGGCCTTGCCTTTTTCAAAAAGCCATTCGGTGAGCAGCGCTTCGCTGGCCACCACCTGATCCTGCATGTGCTCATATTCAGCCAGCAGGCGGATAAAGCGGAGTATCAGCCCCTCGTCACCCGGCCGCGCCGGGCGGAAGGTTACCGGTTCGTTCATGTCCTACCTCCACTCAGATGGGTTTGGGGTCGAAGGATCCAGCTGGGCCAGCCACCGGCGCAGCGTCCGGCCGTCCTCCAGAAGCTGCGCCGGGCTGTCGTCCTGCACAAATTCCAGGAGGGCCCAGGGCGCGCCCTGGCGCTGGGCCTGGGCAAGAAAGCGGAGCCAGTCATGCTCCCGGGCCCTTAGGGGCAGACGGTCAACGCCCTGCCAGGAGAAGGTGTGTACGCCGGCCAGCCGCCTGTCCAGGCGGCGCAGGCCCAGTAAACAGGCGTCGGCCGGCATATCGACCGGCGGCTGCCAGTAGCTCATGGCGCCGGGCACGGCGCCAAGCAGCCGGCCGCAGGCATCGGCCGTGTCGGTCAGCGTGTTGCGGTGATATTCAAAGACTACCGTAATACCCGCCGCCAGCGCTTCGTGGGTAATGCGGCGGGCATCCTCGATCAACGCGGCCCATTGGGCTTCGCTGCATTGATCGGAAGGACAGGCGCCGGCCCACACGCGTATGGCGGGCGCGCCCAGCGCCCGGGCGGTAGCCAATACATCGCAGAAGGCGGGATGATCCTGCCCCAGCCGGTAATAGCTGCCATAGGCGGCCACCCGGAGGCCCGCCTGGCATGTCGCCTCGCCCACTTGGCGGGCGCGCGTAAGGTCGCCGTGGGGCACATGGATGTCCCCGCCCCACTCGATGGCGGTAAGCCCGGCCTGGCGGGCAAGCTCCAGCGTTTGCCGCCAGGTGAGGGAGCGGAAGGTAACGGAAACCAGGCCTGCTTGCATAGGATCCTCCTTGTTTATCGCAGGGTGCGGGCGATCTGGCTCATGGAAGGCAGGCAGGCCTCATAATAGGCCTTCAGGCCCTGGCAAAAGCGGTTGTCGCCCAGCACGCCGCCAATATCCCGGTGCCTGCGGCAGCCGCCCCGGCACAGAAAGCCATAGGGACAGCGCTGGCATGCCTCCGGCAGCGTGAGCGAAGGCGCTAAAAAGGCCTCGGCAGCCGGGGTGTGCTGAAGCGCCTCGATGGTGGAATCGGCCAGATTCCCCAGGGCATAGCGGTCAAGGCAATAAAAATCGCAGGGATAGGCTGTGCCGTCGGCCTCTATAACCGTATACAGGCTGCAGCGGCCGCGGGTCCCGCATTCCTCCGAGGGGTACCCGGCCAGGATGCGGATAGCGTTGTCTATATGGCGGATGGATACATAGCGCCCGGCGCGCCAATCAGCCTCCCACAGGCGGTAAAGCTCGGTAAGGAACCGGCCATAGGCGGAGGCGGTCAGCGAAAAGGGCGCGGGATCCGGCGCGTCCAGCGGCTCCAGGCAGGGGATGAACTGCAGATAGCGGAAGCCGCTGCGGTCAAAAAAGCGATACAGCTGGGCGGCGTGGCGGGCGTTATAGCCATTGACCACGGTAAGAATATTGAAATCCACCCGATGCTGGGCCAGCAGGGCGGCGGCGCGCATGACGCTTTGAAAGGTGCCGCGCCCCCGGGCGTCCAGCCGCAGGGCGTCGTGGTATTCCTTGGGCCCGTCCAGGGAAAGGCCGATGAGAAAGCCTTCCTTCTTAAAGAACCGGCACCAGTACGCATCCAGCAGGCCGCCGTGGGTTTGCAGCGCCTGGGTGACCGTTACCCCGGAGGGCGTGAGCGCCTTCACCCGCAGGGCCATATGCTCAAAGAAATCCAGGCCCGCCAGCGTGGGCTCGCCGCCCTGCCAGGCAAGATTGATCTGCCGGGCTCCGGTTTCAAAGGCGCGCCGGAGGACGAGCTCCAGGGTCTCGCGGCTCATCATGCCCCGGAAACCCGCCTCGCGGTGCTCCGCAACGTCGGAATAGAAGCAGTAGCGGCACCGGTGGTCGCAGGCGCCGGAGGCGGGCTTGATCAAAAGGGTGAGGGCATGGGTCATTTGGTTACGGTGGGCGCGGCCGAGGGTACCCTGGCGGGGGTGACGCAGGGCTGCATGAAGGGAAGCAGGGCTGCGGGCTCGTTGCCGACGATGAGACGGCTGCCATCGCTGTAGCCGTCGCCCCGGCGGCCCAGCTCGTCGATCAGGTAGCCGCGCAGCCGGATCAGCGCCTGCTGGTAAGCCGGATCAGCCGCGCAGTCCTGCAGCTCATGGGGGTCGCGGGCCAGATCAAAAAGCTGCTCCCGGCCGCTCTGGCTGAACCAGGCGTATTTCAGGGAGCCCGACACGATCCAGTGGTTGGAGAGAAGGCCCATGGTATGCTCACCGTGGAGATAGGGACGGACCGAATCGCAGCCGCCCCGCGCCGCCTCCAGGAGGCTTACGCCGTCAAGCCCATCGGGAATGGTAAGCCCCGCTGCATCCAGCAGCGTGGGCATCACGTCCCGCAGCTCCACAATGGCCTGGGACCGGGAACCCAGGGGCAGGTTCAGCCGCTTTCCCGGATCGGAAAGGATCATCGGTACCCGGGCCGATCCCTCATAGGGCAGCGATTTGCGGAAAAAGTTGAAGTCGCCCATCATGTCCCCGTGGTCAGAGACAAAGAGGATAATCGTGTTGCGCAGCTCGCCGGAATCCTGCAGGGCCATATAGAAGCGCCCAATCTGGTGATCCAGGTGGGTGATCGCCCCGTAATAGGCGGCCCGGGCGCGGCGCAGGGCCTTGGGGCGGGCCTCGCCGGCGACCGGGTTGACAAATTGCGCCAGGCGGTCGACATCGGCCGACTCCCAATCAGCGTGCAGCGGCGGATCGATCTCGCCCCGGTCATACATGTCATAATAGTACTGCGGGGGGTCCAGGGGCGAATGGGGCCGTACATAGCTCAGGGTCAGGAAAAAGGGATGGGTGGGGTCGCGGCGCTTGAGAAATTGGATCCCCTGCTGCGTAACCCAGTTGGTCGGATGGTATTTCTCATCATAGGGGAAGGGCCGGGCCAGCCAGGAATTGCACTCCAAACCCGAATCGTTCAGGTCGGCGTCGGGCAGCTGCTGGTGCAGCCAGGTGAGATAGTCGTCATTGCTTTCATGGAATTCGCTGACCGGGATGGAAAAGTTTCGCTCGGTATGCAGGTAGCCGTCATGGAGCTCCACCTCATCGAAACCCAAGCGGTTACGGGCCGGCCAAACGTGCATCTTGCCCACGCATCGGGTTTGGTAGCCCTGGTCATGAAAAGCGCCGGGCAAGGTTCTTTCATAGTTCCAGCTGACCCGATCCTGGTAGCCCAGGCGCCCGTGATGGTCCTGCGACAGGCCGGTAAGCAATCCGGCCCGGGCGGCAATGCAGCTGGGGACGGCGGAATAAGCGCGGGTAAAGGTTACGCCCTCCCGGGCCAGATGATCCAGCCACGGCGTCTCCACCACCGGATGGCCCAACTGGGAGAGGCAATCGCCGCGCATCTGATCCACGATAATCAATACGACATTGGGTTGCATAGCGTCCAGTCCTTTCTTTTTTCCTTATTATAGCATACAAATTGCCGCTATGGCAGATAAACCAACGAGATCCCGCAGGAAGCGGGGCAAGAGAACGGCAGCAGGACGGCGAGAACGCCTTCGCAGCAGGCAGAGCAACAAAAAAACACCGCTGGTGGGACTAACCAGCGGTGTCTTTCGGATGCACATATAGCTGCACCCAAAGAGGTGGGCAAGAGGTAGACTGTAGAAAGAGGAGAAACCACAGTGGAGGGAACCCCCTTGCTGATGACAATATAATACCAGATACGCCAACGAAATGCAATAGGAGACAAGGAAAAACAATAAAGGAATTTTTGGTCATGCTGCCCATATGAAAGCGGAGGGATGAAAGAGCGATGCAAAAACTGGAAAGATGGATAGAAAAACACCGCTGGCGGGACTAACCAGCGGTGTTTTCCGGATGCGCGTACATCTGCATCCGAAGAGGTAGGCAAGAGGTAAGCTGTGGAAAGAGGAGAAACCACAACCGAGGGAACCCTCTTGCTGATGACAATATACTACCACATATGACAAGCAAATACAATAGATAACAATAAAAAACAATTTCCCATTTTTTAGATATTGAATACAAAAAAGCCCCGGCCAAGCCGGGGCGGAAAAGGCGGGCGGCAGGCTACTGCTTGCCATTCCAGCAGTAGGTGCACAGCTTGCAGGGCGAAACGCCGGTAGAGGCGATCATATCGTCTAAACGATGGTATTTCAGCGTGGTGAATTTGAGCTGGCGGCGTATCTCATCCACCATGCGGGTATATTCCGGAGCATCGGGATTGGCATAGGCGGCCAGCTTCTTTTCGGCCTTGTCCCCCTCCAGCTGGGCGATCACCCGGCGGGTGATCAGATCCATCTCAGAGGAAGAACGGGAAAAATTAAGATACTTGCAGCCAAACATCAGCGGCGGACAGGCGGGACGCACGTGTACCTCCTTGGCGCCGCTGTGATAAAGGAACTCCGTGGTTTCACGCATCTGCGTGCCCCGCACCAGTGAATCGTCAATCAGGATCAGCCGCTTGTCGCGGATCAGGTCGTCCACTGGAATCAGCTTCATCCGGGCGATCAGGTTGCGCTGGCTCTGGTTTTGCGGCATGAAGGAACGGGGCCAGGTAGGCGTATATTTGATGAAGGGCCGTGAGAAGGGGATCCCCGAACGGTTGGCATAGCCGATGGCGTGGGGCGTACCCGAATCGGGAACCCCCGCTACGCTGTCGGCCTGCACATCATCACGCCGGGCCAGCATATCGCCGCACTGATACCGCATTTTTTCCACGTTTACCCCTTCGTAGCTGGAGGAGGGGTATCCGTAATAGACCCACAGGAAGGTGCAGATCTTCATTTCATTCCCCGGCGGGACGATGACCTGCAGCGAATCGGAGGTGATGAAATCAATCTCCCCGGGGCCAAGCTCCTTGGCGTGTTCATAGCCCAGGTTGAGATAGGCGAAGGATTCAAAGGAGGCGCAGTAGGCCCCGCTTTTTTTGCCGATGATGACCGGGGTGCGGCCCAGCCGGTCCCGCGCGGCGTAGATCCCGTCCGGCGTCAGCACCAGTATCGACATGGAGCCGTCGATCAGGCTTTGGGCATATTGTATGCCTTCGGCGATGGTATCCCTGCGGTTGATGAGGGCTGCGGTGAGCTCGGTGGCGTTGATATCCCCGCCGCTCATCTCCAGAAAGTGCGTGGTGCCCTCGCTAAAGGCGCGCTGCACCAGCTCGTCCACATTGTTGATCCGGCCGACGGTCGTGATGGCGAAGTTCCCCAGATGCGAGCGCACGATCAGCGGCTGCGGCTCGTTATCTGAAATGCAGCCAATGCCCAGGGAGCCCTTCATTTCGTCCACATCATGCTCGAACTTGGTGCGGAAGGGTGAATTTTCTATGTTATGGATGGCCCGCTGGAAGCCATTTTCCCCATAGACGGCCATGCCGCCCCGCTTTGTACCCAGATGGGAATGATAGTCCGTCCCAAAGAAAAGATCAAATACACAGTCGTTTTTGGATGCAACCCCGAAAAATCCGCCCACTTATTCTATCTCCTTTGCTATAACGGAAAAACGCCTGGCAGGCTTCGCGCCGTGCCGGGCTCTCTCCAAAGAATTTTCACATCGCTATTATACCACACCTTCGGCGTTTTTCTTCCGCGGATTTATTATGCGATTCGTGGAAAATTATCAGGCGGGAACAGGAAAAGCGCGGCTTTAGCCGCGCTTTTGACCCGCACTACCGGCGCAGCCGTTCTCCGCACCAGGTACAGTAGCCGCCGACCGCTGCGCCCAGCCGGTGTCCGCATATCGGGCAGCGCCAGAAGCGGCGGTGGATCAGGCAGACGGCGGCAAGCGCCAGCGCCGCGGCTACCGTGCAGGGCGTGCGGACTGAGCCGCCGCCGGCAAAGGCCACCCATCCTAAAATCACAGCGGCCGCCAGCAGCTTTACCATAAGGGTCGCACAGAATCTCAGGGACATATCCCCACCTCCTTTTCTAGGCTATTCGTCAGATGGGGAAAAACTGTCTGTCCGAGCTGCGGGGAAGAAAAAGCGATGATGGATAGCGGTCAGGAGCCAGCGTATTCCTCCAGGCACATTCCCTGGCGCTGCATGTCGGTAGCGGCTTCAGCTCCCACATAGCGAATATGCCAGGGCTCGTGAATGATCCCCGTAACCTCGGTCTTGTCGGAGGGATAGCGGATGACAAAGCCGTATTTGGGGCCGTTCTGCAGGATCCAGCGCTCCTGGCTGCTGCCGGCAAAGCTGTCCAGCGAGTTATCCGCGCCAGCCAGATCAAAGGCGTAGCCGGTGTGGTGCTCGCTGTCGCCCGGCCGGGTGACCTCCTGGGCTGCCACCTGCTCCGCGTTGACGCTGGGCGTACCTGACGCGATGACCCGCTGCACCTTGTTTTGAAAAAGCTTATCCTGATAAGCCACGCTGCGGTAGGCGCTTACGATGATGAGTTCGCCGGCTCCCTCGGCCGCCATGGCGTCGGCCATCTGCTGCAGCGCCGTCACGGCTTCGGTTTGGGCGCGCATTTCCAGGCTTTTCAGCCGGATGTTCCGGCAGCTGATCTGCTGAGCTATGGTGCACAGCCCCTGCGGCGTGCCGCCGGTCCAAGGGTGGCTGCTGTTCACCAGCACCAGGCGGTCAGGGATTCCGCCGGCGGTCGTGCTGGTCGGCGCCGCTGCGCTGAGGGGCAGCAGGGAGGTAGCGGCAGCGCTGGCCGCGGGCCGGGGAGAGGGGAAGAAGGGGCTGGCCTCCGGTCTTGCCAGGGAGGCATCGGGCCTGAGCAGCGTGGCAACCGCGACAAGGGCCGCGCCCAATACTGCTACCATAGCCCATTGGATGATCGCATTCTTTCTCATGTTTCACCTCACGGAAGGTATTGTAGCCGTCCGGGTGAAAACAAGTCCTCTTATGGATGTAAGTAGCCGGTAAGAATTCCGTCGGGAAACAGGCATGAGCAAGCTGCAGAAGCCAAAAAGAGCGCTCCGGCAGCTTGCCTGTGAAAGGTTTCGGCCCTAGGGCGCCAGAACCTTTTCCGCATCCGGATACCGGGCAAGGAAGAAAGCGTTTGCCCTGTCCAGGCTGCGGCAATAGCCGTCATAGCTTGGGCTGAGCTGCCGCATGGCGGGGAGAAAAACGTCCCGGTATCCGCTTTGCAGCGTAAAATCGGTCAGCGCCTGCCGCAGCCGGTACGCCGGGGAGGTACGGTATTCATCGGAACGCACATAGTCCATGTAATCGTCGAGCGCCTGGCGGTGATCGTCGATGTAGCGGGCCGGATCCGCGGCCAGCTGGCGCATTAGCGCATCCTGCCCGGATACAAAGGCCGCGTCCATGGCTTGAGCGGCGGCATCCAGCATGTCCTGAAGATCCTGGGGCAGGGAAAAATCCACACCATCCAGAAAGGCGATTACAGTATCAAAGGCGGCTTGCTGTGCCGGGGTTGTGATAGGCTCATTCAGAAAGCCGCCAAAGTGAAGGCTTAAATATTGACCATAGGGGCCGGGAAAACAGGCGAGCAGACGGGAGCGGATGGAGTCTTTGCTCTCCAGCGCTTCCAGGCGCTGCTGCGCTTGGTCATAGTTCCCATTCGCGGCCAGGGTATCCAGCAGCCCAAGCCGCTCCTGGGCCCGGTCCGATTCCATATGAAGCTGCCGGGCGGCTTCCTTGAGCCCCTCCGGTCCCTCCAGGGCCATGCGGATCTGCTCCAGGGATAACCCCAGAGAACGCAGCAGCGCGATCTGCCGGAGCTGCTCCACATCGTCCGGGGAAAAGTCCCGATATCCGTTATCCAGCAGGGCTGGCCGGACGAGCCCCTGCTTTTCATAGTAAAGGATAGCTTTCCGCGTCAATCCGCAAACATGGCAGGCCTGCTGTATGCGCATGATGATCACCTCCGCCTTTAGCATAAACCATACCCCAAGGGACAGGTCAAGCGCTTTTTCCTTTTATGGGCGCAGTATAGGCCTGAAGCCGGCATCTGGCTGCGGCGCGCCCGGCAGCATAAAGCGAGGAAGGGGAAGCCGTTGGATAGGAGGGTCAAGGCCTGTCATGAACGAACCGCAGGCCCTGGCCGCACCTTCCTATGCCAGGGGATGCGTCCCTTCCCCAGCCAGCCGGGCATAAAAAGCGCGCCTCATCTCCGGCACGGCCGCAGCCGGGCCGGAGATGAGGCACTGTGATCAGGCGTGAGGATAATTATCCGCCGTTTTCGCTGAGGGGAGCCACAATCCAATGGATTGCGGTAATCCGCTGGCTTGCGGCGTCGATCGTATAGACAAGCTGGGCGTGCTCCTCCTCCATATAGGCCAGGGGTTGGGAGCGGGCTTCCGCATCATAGTCGGATAAAGGCGCCGTCAGCAGGATGGTATAGCTGGCATCGCCCTCCAGGGCCAGCTTTTCCCCCCGGGGCGGCAGCCCATCGCTCTGTTCATAGTAGGGTGTGCCGTCGCCGGTCAGGCCGTAGGCTGTTTCTACCATGGTTACAGGATCGCCCGTCCGGAGGCCGCGGGGCCCTGTGAGCTCCACATCATGAAAATCCGCCTCGGTCAGCACGCCCTTGGTAAAGGTCAGCTGATTGGCGCCGTAGCGCAGCAGGACCAGCGTTTCACCAGAACCGGGATCCGTCTGCTCCTGTTCATCGTCGGGCTCGCCCAGGGCCGCCTTGGCGGCCTCGAGGCTGCATCCGGCCGAAACCGGCCCGCAGACCAGATCCTCCGGAACAAAGGGCCCCTGATCCGCTACATGGGCGGCGGATGTCGGGCTGGTCGCGGCCGCCGTAGCGGCGGACGTAACCGGAGGCTGGGCCCCGGCCATGGGAACGGGGTCGCTGCAGCCGGCTATAAAAAGCATCATGAAAACAAGAAGGGATAAAATGCGCATACATTACTCCTCGAGATAAGATGAACTGGGCAAAAGGGCGATATAGCGTTGGGCGCGGCGGGTCAGCTCCTCATAATCGCCCTGCCCGATTGCCTTTGCATCCACCAGTGCGCCGCCCAAGCCCAAGCCGGCGCATCCGGCGGCCAGATACTGGGCCGCATTGTCCAGGTCTACGCCGCCCACCGCCAGAAAGGGCACCCGGTTAAAGGGAGCCCGCAGCTGACGGACATAAGCCGGGCCCAAAGCGCCGGCGGGGAAAAGCTTCATGACCCGCGCCCCAGCCTCCAGGGCCTGAGCCACGTCGGTAGGCGTCATCACGCCGGGCAGAGCAAGGGCCTCTGCGTCCAGGGCCGCTTTGATGACGGCGGGATCGGTATGGGGGCAGACAAGAAAGGATGCCCCGGCATCCAGGGCCTGCCGGGCCGCCGTCGGGCCCAGCACTGTGCCCGCGCCGATGGCCATATCCGTATGGATAAAGGCGCGGCGCAACGCCTGTATGCTGTCCAGCGCGCCCTGCGAATTCAGGGTGACCTCGATAAACCGTACGCCGCCGGCGTAGAGGGCCTGCGCCGCCGGTATGAGGCGATCGCCCGGTATATGCCGGGCAATGGCGACCAAAGGCGTGGTTAAGAGCTTATGTTCCAGCTGTTTAGCGGTCATGTTCCAGCTCCTCTCGGTTTTGATAGGCGAGCCATGCCCCGGCGGGGGCCAGCGCATCGCTTTCCTCTTGGGTCAGGACGGTGAGGTTTTGCCCCGGCCAGCGTTGGGCCAGCAAAAGGGCGAGCACCCGGGAGAAGTTTTCCCGGCCATAGATTACGACCTGATCGGGCTTTGCCTGCATCCGTGGCGCAAGCATCGCCAGATCCTGCTGGGCAAAGGCGCCCAGCGCCCAGCCCATACGGGCATCCATGGGCAGCTTTTCCCGTATATCCATCAGCCGGAGGGCGAAAAGCGCTCTTGAGAGGCCCTCCTTTTCCGCGGCCAGCGCGCCCTCCATGGCCCAGTTCATGTCGAATGGTTCGATAAGCTGAAGGCTGGAGGACAAAAGGGTATGCGCTGCAGCGGCCATGAAGAGCTCTCCGGTGAGCGCAGTGCAGGATCCGGCCAGCTGCCCATCGGTCACCTGGAGCGCTTTATGGTGGCTGCCCAAGTGCACAAAGAGCCGGCGGCCCTCCGCCCCATGAAGGGCGAGATAGCCGGCGAGTTCCGTCTCCTCGCCCCGAATGACATCCCCGAAGGCAGGAGAAGCGCCGGCCTCGCCTATCCGGACGCCGGGAATAAAGTAGAAGGGCAGCCCGCTCAGCTCGGGGAGGTCGTGCCGCAGGGGGCGCAGGCGCTCCAGAGATAGCGGCCCCGCCACATGGGGAATTTCGATGAGCCCTGTGGGGGAGGTAATCATGCCGGAGAACATCACGGCCTGAGCCTCCGTGGATTGGGCCTGGCGCAAAAGCGATGATAGCGCCGCGGCGATGGCGGACGGGCCATCCCGGGCCCCCGCCTGGGCCTGGAAGCTCTGGACCACCCGGCCATCCTCCACCAGCCGCAGGCGGGTGTTGGTGGTGCCGGAGTCCACCGTCAGCAGCCTTACCATTCGGCCACCGTCCCGTCCTCGTTGCGCCAGATGGGGTTACGCCAGCGGTGCCCCACGGCGGCCATTTCAGCCACCCGTTCTTCGTTAATTTCAATACCGAGCCCCGGGGCGGCGGGCAACGCCACATAGCCGTCCTTATAGGCGAATACCTTGGGGTCGGCCAGATAATCCAGCAGGTCGCTGCCCTGGTTGTAGTGGATGCCCAGGGATTGCTCCTGGATAAAGGCGTTGGGGCAGGTAGCGTCCAGCTGCAGGCAGGCGGCCAGCGCGATGGGCCCCAGCGGGCAGTGCGGCGCGACGGCTACATCGTAGGCCTCCGCCATGGCGGCGATTTTCCGCACCTCCAGCAGGCCGCCGGCGTGGGATAGATCGGGTTGGATGATGTCGGCCACACCCTGCTCGAAGAGCGGCTTGTAATCCCAACGGGAAAACATCCGCTCCCCCACGGCTATGGGTATGGAGCAGTGGCGGGCCAGCTCCTTCAGGGCCTCGTTGTTTTCCGGCAGCACAGGCTCCTCGATGAACATGGGCCGCGCCTCCTCCAGCGCCCGGGCCAGCACCTTGGCCATGGGCTTATGCACCCGGCCGTGGAAGTCAATGGCAATGCCGAAGTCCCGGCCGCAGGCTTCCCGGACCGCCATGGCACGGCTGACGACAGCGTCAACCTTGGCATAGCTGTCCACATAGTGCAGCTCCTCGGTGGCGTTCATCTTGATGGCGGTAAAGCCGGCCTTTTTCCGTTCCAGCGCTTCCCGGGCCACGTCGTCGGGCCGGTCCCCTCCGATCCAGGAATACACCCGTATCCGGTCGCGGCAGGCGCCGCCCATCAGATCATAGACCGGCGCCTGGTAATATTTGCCCTTGATATCCCATAACGCCTGCTCCAAGCCGGCGATGGCGCTCATCAGCACAGGCCCGCCCCGATAAAATCCGCCCCGATACATCTTTTGGAAGTGATCCTCGATGCGCATCGGGTCTGTGCCGATCAGGCAGTCCGCGAGCTCGTCCACGGCGGCGGCCACGGTTTGGGCCTTGCCCTCAATCACAGGCTCGCCCCAGCCGCAGATTCCCTCGTCCGTGGTCATCTTGATGAAATACCATCGAGGGGGAACAATGTACCCCTCAACCTTCGTGATTTTCATGGCGTCCCTCCGCTGGCTTTTGCCCTATTATAGCATGGCTGCCGTCGGGAAGCCAGAGGGCTTATTGAGGCTCCAGCAGGTGATCGTATACGGCCTGCAAATAGACCGTCTGCACAATCCTGCGCCGGTATTGGTAGAAGATCGAGCGCTCCAGATCCAGGCTGGCGCAGATATGGGCCGTGCGCTGGCGCACGGTGATTGCGTCGTTGTTGAGGTAATAGGCCCGAACCAAACGCTCCAGCAGCGGCGAATCCTGGGCGATCCGTTCCAGCGCCTTTTCGATGCATTGAATCCATTGGATGCAGCGGGCGATTTCCGGGGGCGGATCGGCCAGCGCCAGAGCGCCCTGGGCCGTGGGGTCGCTGCGGAGGGCCTGTCCGCGGGGCATGCCCGTCGTACGGCCAGCCCGCAGGCGCCACTGGTCGCTTTGAAAGCAGGCCACCTGGCGCTTCATGTCATCATAGTGGTAGAGCCGGCCTTCTATGGCTCGAAAGCATTCCTGAGAAATCATGGTTATCCCTCCTTATATGCCGATAATACCCGTTCAATGGCCCGGCGCATCTCCTGCGGGGAAAAGGGGCGGCCGGTACTTGGGTTATAGGGAAGATCGTGGTCGTTGGGCGGATACCCTTGCTGCTGCCGCCAGGCGGCCACCTGGCCCGGCGTTTTGGCGCATAGCGCGGCGATCATGCGGTCGGATAGGCTTAACTCATAAAGCTGCTCAAGCAGGCGGGTCGCCTGCGGTTCTTCCTTGTGTAGCATCGTTGTCCCTCCCTGTGTGCGTGTATCAATAAGAACATATGTTCTAATGCCATTATAGGCAAATGAAACCGATAGATCAAGAGGGCGGCATGAGATCCTACAAGGGGTATCCCCTTTTTGGTAGGGGGAGGGTACGGCAGGACGAACGGCGGAGCTGATCCCGCCCGATTCTTCGGCCTGTCCGGCGTGTTGGCAGAGCCGCTCCCCGCTCCGGTCAAGCGGGCGATTGCCGTTAGCGCTTCTCCCGGGGCGATAGAAGCCCCAGGAAGGGGAACCGCCCTATGAACCGGCGGCGCCTGCGTTTGCGGTGACGGCCCCGGGGACGCAGTAGATCCAGCGCAGGATCGTATAGCGGGCTGCCGGGCGTAAGGACCAGGCGGGCTGCTTGATGATAGAGCGGGCGCGCCCGCTCGGGAGCGGATAGGGCCAGGGCGCAGAGCCGGAGCCAAAACCAGGTGTTTTTTTCCTTAGCCATTGGCAGCCTCCTAATAGCTGGGCGAGGTGGGATGATTCATATACCGGTATTCCTCCTCGCCGCGCGCGTCGCCGGCAGAGAAAGCATAACGCTGGGGATTTTGGGAAACCGTTGGCGCTGCCTTGGCGCCGGAGGATTTTTTCGTGCTGCCGGAGGCGGCTTTTTTTCTGGAAGAGGCGGTGCGGGATGAGGAAGCGCTTGCCGCAGCGGCCGCCGCTGCGGCGGCGTCTGCCTCCCGCTGAACGGCAATGGCGTATAGCTGGGTTGTCAGATCCAGGATGTCCTGCTGCTGATACCGCTGGTAAGCATCATAGCTGGCCATCAGCGTCTGATAGGCCTGCTGGGCGGCCGATTTATCCTTTTCCCGCAGCGCGGATTCATAGCTGGCCAGGTCGTCGAGCATATCGTCCTGCAGCCGTTGAACCGTCTGCTGGTAGTGCTGCTGGGCCAGGGCCTGGGCTTCGCCGATATCCTTGAGATCCTGGGCCAACTGGCTCTCTACGTTGGATTGAGCCCGGGCCTGTTGGGCGCCCAGGTAGGCCAGGTTGTCGGTCAGGTAGCTGGAGCGCCCCATCCCGCGGCGCAGGGCCGCTGTTTCCAGATCCCCGCGCAGGGCTGCGTAGTCGGCATTCAGCTGCTGGCGGCTGGCCTCTGCCTGGCGCTGGAGCTCGGCCTTGTTGCGCTCATAGCCCTGGTTTGCATCGTCCATGGATTGGCTGAGCGCTTCCAGCTGGGCGTTCAGCCCGGGGCGGAGGACCGCCTCGGCCTGCTGGCGGTAGGCCTCATCATCCTTGGGCTTGACGAGCTCCAATAGCTGCTGGGTATAAGGGTTATCATAGGCGGCGCTTTGCTTTTGCTCCAGCATCTGCGTGAGCTGGGATAGGTAGTCGCTGCTGCTGTTGACGGGGGCGGCGGCGCCATAGCGCCGGTAGGCGGCATCGGTCTTAGGTCCCCAAATTCCGTCCACAGAGAGGCCGGCGCCCTGCGCGTTCAGCTGCTGCTGCAGGCTCTTCACCTGGTCGCTTGTGGTATATCCTGCGTCCGTTACGGCCTGCTGATAGCCGGTTGTATAGTATTTAGCCATGCTGTACTGCTCCTTTATCTCAGTTCGGCTGGAGGCGGTGTGGGCCAGTCTACGGCGTCGATGTGGTCAGCCGGTAGGGTCTGGGGAAGGTCGCGGAGGGCCTGGCGGTATTCGCGCCAACGCCATATCGCCTCGTCCGATAGGTCGTTGTCGATCATCTGCGTCCAGTCGCTTTCGTTCAGCAGCCGGTTCCGCCGCGCCCGCAGCAGCGCCAGCTTCGCCTCGTATACCTCCCCGCCCTCTGCGTCGTCGGTGAGTAGCCCCCTATCCCGGATGCCGCTGATCCTCGTCCCGTCCCTGAGGATCACCCAGTCTTCCCCCATCTCCGCCACCGGCTGGTTGTCGTAGTAGATCATCTTCTTCTCCTATACATAGGTAATCGTCAGCACCGCTCCCGTGGGGTAGAATTTCATGTAGGGCGAGCTGTTGTTGGGCGCGGCAATGGCGATCCCCTTGGCTGTCCCAGCCTTCAGCGCCTCCCCGAAGCTGTTGGGCAGCGTAATGGTTTGGGTGTCGCCCCGGTCCCAGGCCACCCCGCTGGTCGCCGTCCCCGAAAAGGAAGGCACGGCGTTGGGCAGGGCGGTATAGTTGTGCAGGTAGAAGGTCGGCTTCTGCGGCGACGCGCTGCCGTTGGCCGTAGCGTACCGCCGGCAGGTGAAGGTCACCTTCTGGACCGTCTTGCCCGACAGGGCGCTCTGGATGGCGCTGTAGTTGAAGAACCACATCCCGCGCTTGTATTTGCCGCTGGTGTAGGCCCCCTGGAATACGTCGCTCTCCTGGTACAGGTCCCCGGCCCGCACGCTGCCCCCGCCGGTGGAGGTGAAGCTTTTGGTCACCGGCACCGCCACCGCTCCGCCCTGGGCCGTCTGCGTGGGCGTGGAGCTAAAGTCAAAGACCTTGCCCGTGTTCTCCACATAGGCCCCGGAGGTGCCATAGGGTACGATCCCCGACAGCAGGATGATGGAGCCCGCATAGGAGAATACGCCGTACCGCGCCGTGCCCCGGGTGCCCGATACGTATACATGGGACATCTGTGTGCACATCACCGAGCAGCCCCAGCCATCGCTGCCATAGTTGGCGTTGATGTCGCAGTCCCGCACCCAGCCGGAACAGTTGGAGATGTTCAGCGCCCGGCTGGACGCGCCGTTGGTGTTCACCGTCAGCTTGTAGAGGGTGAACCGGCAATCGTAAAGCAGCACCGTGTATTGCCCGTCGTTGTAGGTGGTGCGGGTGTCCACGACCTTCCCGTTCTGCACGGTAACGGGCCCCTTGGTGGCACGGATCAGCAGGTAGCCGTTGAGGGTGTAGCCGCCCAGGTCGAGGATTAGGTTGTGGAAGGTACGGTTTTCAATGATCACTTCCTCGGTCAGGTTGCTGACCAGGTTGATCCGCACAGTGCCCTGCTGCAATGTGGGCAGGTTGTTGAGGCAGTCGGAGACGGTGGAGAAATGGCCGCCTGTGCCGACCGTATAGGTCAGGCTCCCCCGCCCGCCTAAGGAGGCCACCGAGTCGGACACGATCTTGCCGGCATAGAGCTTGTCAAAGCCGGCGTCGCCGGCGCTCATGGTCAGCACAGGGTCGCCGGAGCTGTCCAGGATCTCCAGGTTGAAGTTAGGGGTGGAGATGGTGACGTTGTCGTCCTGGATGGTGATGCCGCTGGCGGTGACGGCGTTGGTGCCGGCCACAGCCCAGGCGGAGCCAGTCCAGCGCTTGAGCATGTTGGGGGATAGGGAAATGTCCAGCCACAGCATTTGCGCCGTGGGGTTCTCCGGCGCCGTGGCCGACCGGATGATCTTCTCGCTGTCGTATGTGCTTTGGCTCACCTTCAGCGCGATCTCATCCGCCGTTTGGCTGAACATGGAGTTGACCTGCCCCTGGGTATAGTAGTCATCGGCTATCATCCCTTCGCCCTGCCAGGCGGAACCGTCCCAGCTTTTCAGCTGGCTGGGCTCGGTGGATTGATCGATCCACAACATACCCTTGCAGGGCGCTTCAGGCGGCGATATGCCGCGGTAAATCTTTTCTTGGATGTACTCGTCCATTTCGACGAGCCCCTCCCGGGAAACCACCGCGTTGATTTGATCCGGATGCTGCCTGATCCAGGTCGAAACGCCGTTGCCGTCCAGCTTGTTGGAGATGAGCTTTTGCGTGTCGCCGTTTAGGTCGCGGATGGATACCCGCCCATAAAGCTTGGCGTCCAGCGTCTCCAGCCGGTCGTTGATCGAGGCGGCCAGCGCGTCGACACCCTGGGCCAGGGATGCGGAGGTGGGCGTCTTTCCCTGCGCCCGTTCCCGGGCAAAGGGCTGTACCAGGGGCTGAAAGTCATGTACATATGCTTGAATCGCCCGGTTTTCCATCACAGCAGCCCTCCTTCCCCATGGGTGTAGAAGCTAAGCTCCAGCGGCCCATGCAGGATAAAGCGGTGCCCTGCCGGAGCCGAAAGCTTCAGGCGGAAGCGGCGGCCATAGCAGGGCAGGCGGACGGTAAAGGGCTTTAGCCTCTCGCCGGAAGGCCAGTCAATAACCCGCGTTTTGCTTCCGCGGTCGGTTTCCAGGCAAGCGCATAGCTGGGCCTGCGCGCCGGAGGACTGCAGGCTGAGGGTTCCAGAGAGGCGGAAGTGGCTTTTCGACAGGCCCGGCGAGCCGCCGTCGCTCCAGGGCGTAACCCAGCGGCTTTCAAAATCATCCGAGGCTGCAAAGCTCTGCTGGTTGAGCGCGTATAGCCGCCCGGGATACCGCCCGTCTGCATACAGAAGCCGCTCTCCCAGGGCGAGCAGCGCCGTGGGCTGCGGGCCTTCATAGGCCATAAAGCAGCCCCGGGATAGATCCAGCTCGATAAGCTGCCAGCCGCCGCCGGAAACGGGCAGGGAAAGGTAATACCGGTGGCCGCACAACGCGCCCTGGGCCTGGGTAAGCCGGGACAGATCGGCCTGCGACCAGAGCCCCTGCAGGCTTTCCCGCCGGAGCGGCCGCACAGCGGAGCCGTCGTAAAGCGACAAGCCCGCTCCGGATAAAAGGTAAACGGCGTCAGCCTCCACCGCCACGGTATCCTCGGCGATCGGGCCGTCCGCGCCGTATTGATCCCGCAGGTAAAATTCGCCGGGATCGGCGCCGTAGAGGCGGAAAACCGTTTCCCGTTTAAAGGCCAGCAGGCTGGTACCATAGGGAACCAGCGCGATAAAACGGTCGCCATCCCAGGTTGGCGCGTCGATGCGGCCGCCGGAAAGCTCCGGCAGCAGGACGCCCTCCTGCTCCACGGTATTCCAGGCCGTCGGGTTAAAGGGCTGGGAGTAATAGATGCTGTCCGGATTCGCCAGGGAGCCGGAGCCAAAGATCCGTTCCTTGTACCGGGCAAGAAAGCCGAATTTGTCCGGCGTTTCAAGGGAACGCACCGACAGGTCGTGCCCGTAGACGGCAATCATTCCATCCAGCGGATTGGTCAGCAGCATGATATCGGCCATCTGCGGCTCCTCGCTGCCGTCCGCCGTCACCGTATCCTCATAGCAGACCCAGTCCCAGCTGCCGCTTTTGTAGCCGGAGCCCAGCATGATCCATTCATCGGTGTAGGCGTAAAGGCTGTCGGCAGTGGCGGCAATCAGCACCTCCGGCAGCTCGTCGTGATTGCGCCGGTAGAAGCGCGCCAGCGTGATCACCGCCGCCTGAACCGGCAGCGGGGGATAGGCGCTGCTCCAGCCGGGGCTGCTGGCAAGCCGGCCGTACCGGGTGTCCATGTTGGCGGCGTCCCAGGCCGTTCCCATCTGGCCGGAGGCCTCGCCCCAGGCCTGCTCCAGCCCGGTGAATTGCTTCAGGGTAAGGGTTTTTTCCGGCATGTTGCCTCCTTTTATTGGCTGTATAGGTTGCGCCAGCAGAGGGCGTCGTGCTCCGGGCCGGAAAGGCGGGCCAGCGCGGTATACCACATTTCCAGGAAGAAGCGCGCTTTGGCCTGCTGTTCGCCGCCGCCCTGGCTCAGCATCCGCGCGGCGGCGTAGTCGGCCAGATGGGGATGGAACCAGGCCGGAAAGGGCGGCTCATCCCCGTCGGCCATGGGCTCGGGGGTAAAGCCATAGGTGACGACCACCTCCTTGCCCGCCGCGCCGGGTACCTGGATGAAGGGAGCGCCGACCAGGCGGATCCGGCGAAAGGGCAGCGGCGCGCCCCCGGCTTCCACATAAAAGATCTGCCGGGGCGTGTGGGCAAGCTGCGATTCGGCCAGGCAGCCGGTGGCGTCCAGCGTCGCGGTCTGGGCCTCCAGCGGCAGGCTCCGGTCCTGGGCGGCCTGGGCGGCGGCCTGATCCAGGTATTGACGGATCAAGAGCAGCGGGCCCTCATCCAGATCTTCCGAGCCGTCATAGCCCAGCATTTTTGCCGTATGATCGGTCAGTTCCAGCGCTGTCATGTCAAATCAGCCCTCCATGGCGCAGAATTTCCACCAGGGAAAGCGGCAGCTCCAGGCTTTCGCCGCGGGAGAGCAGGTAGAAGCGGCCGTTCAGCCCCACCTCCACCACGCCGGATTCATCGCCGGGAATTTTCGGAATTAGTACCGTCCGGGTAGGTTCGTTTTCAAACTCGTGAAACATCATGCCATCCTCCATCATCCTATAGCATTACACAAAAAGGAAAAAGGGCCGCTTTGGATAAAGCGGCCCCTTTGTCGGTCAGGTTATTCCCGGCAGCCGCCTTTAGGCGCTGATGCCGTGCTCAATCCGGATGAGCCAGGTGGGCTGCAGCACCTTGGCGGCAAATCCGGCGACCTTCCAGCCTACCGTGGTAATCTGGTCAAGGGGATCCGAGGAGCCGCCGCTGCCCGCCGGCTTGACCAGCGTGTGGACGTTGCCATTGCCCTCTATATCCACGCAGCCATAGGCATTGCGGCCAAAGACAACGGTAGAGGCCACAGGGGAGCCGTCGCTGGCCGGGCCGCAGGCGGTTACGGCGGCAGCGGCAGCCGGCGCGGGCGATGCGCCGGCCGCCAGCTTGAGGGCCGTACCGTTGGCCGATTCCACATCGTAGAAGGCCGAACCGATCTTTACGCGGCCTGTCTGGGCCAGCGCGGCGGCCTCCTGCGCGCTCAGGGACTTGGACAGCGTTACCGTAGTGCTTGCCTCTGTGTAGGAGGATACGGTCAGGCCCTCGGGCAGCGCCGGGGCCTGCAGGAGCTTGGCCTCGGTTGTCTCCACAAAGACGACGCCAAAGACGCGGCCGATTTCGCCGGAAAAGATTTTTTCCTTGTCCTGGTATTCGGCAACCGCCTGCCAGGTCGTGTCGTCCTGCAGGTCAAAGACCGTGTCCGGACCCACAATTGCGATATAGAATTCGCGGCCGCCCCGGCTGAAGCGGGGAGCCTTGGCCTTCTTCAGGGCGCGGACAGCCTTTCGGATGAGGGCCATGGTCAGCTTGTCGGTGGGGGCGAGCTGGGACCGGCGGGTGGCGTCGCCGGCATACATCACGTTGGTGGAGCGATGCAGCTCCTCGCGGATCAGGGTATCCACCGAAAGCCCGCCCTGATCGGCCATCAGCTCCACCGCGTCGTTGACGACCGGGTCGATGCTGGTCATGTCCACCATATCCGATATCGCCACATAGCCGCCGTAGCTTTCCAGCGTCGCCGTCAGGTTGGTCATGCTCAGCGCCTGCCCCTCCGGCACGATGCCCTCGGCCAGCGGGCTGGTCACGGCGCCAAAAGGCGTCCATTTGCGGAAATCCACCGTGCGCCCGCCGTTTTTCGGCACCGGGCGCTTCTGGGCGTATTCGTAATGCACGAGCTTGGGGCGCATGTTTTCCAGCAGGGTGCGGTCGTACCAGGTTTTCAGGCTGGTTGCCTGAAGGGATGCGGTCTGGGTGGTGTTGGTGTTCAGTGCCATGCTTTCCTCCTTTAGATGCGGACGTGATTGCCGTTGTGGGCCAGGCGTTGAATCTTGGCGTATTCCTCGTCGGTCAGGTTGTGGGCGTTAAAGGCCCCGGGGCCGACGGAGTTGGCCGAGCGGGCGGTGGGCGCCACCGGCGCGCGCTCCGCGCCCTCCAGCATTTGATAGAGGTCGATGAGATCCAGGGCTCCGCGCTGGACGCGCTGGGCCAGCTGCTTGTCCTGGGTGAGCGCCTCCAGGATCGCCCGGGTGATGCCGGGGCTGAGGCGCTCCAGCACCTCCAGCACCAGCTCCTGGGGCGCCTGAAGGGGGCGGGGCTGCTTTTCCGCCGCTTCCGGGGCGGCCTGCGCCTCTGCGGGCAGGGGGCCCGCTGTGGGCCCCAGAATATCGGCCAGGTCGATATAGTTGCGGGTGCCGTCGTTCTTGTGAAAGGCTGTCATGGAATGTCCTCCTGTCATTTCGGGGCGGATAGCCCCGGTTGTAGGCGTTCGGGGGAGGGGCTTTTCCCATCCTCCAATGGTTGCGGCGCCTTGGAAGCGGCCGCGCGCTTTTCTTCCTCCTCCAGGATGCGGACAAGCTCGTCGGTATCCCCCTCCAGGTTCAGCATTTGGAAAAGCACCGAGGGCCGGATACCGGAGCCGGCCTTCTGGGCGTACTGGGCCGCCTGGAGGATGAGCTCATTGCGGGCCTGAATGCGCAGCGGGTTGGATTTGCGGATCTGCACCCGGGCAAGATAGGGCGGGTGCCCGAAGCCCGCTGTGATCTCCCGTCCGCTGAGGCCGACGGTGCGGGCTTCCGTCAGCAGCCGGGTCAGGCCGCCGCTGCGCCCGGTAATGTAGAAGCTTCTCCTGGGCTGGAAGAACTGGCACATCAGCCATAACGCTTGCTGGGAGAGGCTGGCGACCGCATGGCTTGTGGCGGCAAGGTTGCTGCGGGAAATCTTGTTGCCCGCTTCCTGCAGCGCCTGGATCGCGCTGGCCGCCGTGACGCCGCCGCCGGTTTCGCCCCGGTTAAAGAGGTTCTGCCCGCTTTCCTCCTTAATCATCTCCAGATAGCGCAGCTTGGCCGCGGGAATCTGCGGGTTCAGCGGTGCGGTAGATAGCTGGCGCACCGCGCTTTCGTTGATGGTGCGGGCTGTCAGAATCTCCTGGTCGCAGTCGGCCACGTCGGCCGCGTTGAGGCCCGAGGCCTCGTTGACGAGGAAACGCTGCCGGGAAGAGAGCCTGGCGTTGCGGTCCTCATAGCGGGCATAGCGGTCGGCCGCCTCCTGCAGGGGGTATAGGTCGTCGATCATGCCAAGATAGCGGCCGGATACCTGACGGTAGCCATCCAGCACAAAGGGATAGCGCCCGTGAAGATAGACGCCCTGGGGCGCGGCAGGCTCGCTGGCGTCCAGCAGCGCGCCCCCGGCCATATGGGCGCTGTGGAGGGTATAGCGGCCGCTGGAGGCGTCATAGCGCCGGTACCAGTATTCCACCAGGTGGATCATGGGCTCGTCCTCCGGGAAGGACGCTTCCTCCATCAGAAGCGGCTCATCCGCGCCGATATAGCGGTATAAGCCTGGATAGTGCTCGGCAAACCAGCTGCGCGGGTGGCAGGAGACCTTGAAAATGGCCCGGCCCTGCCGGTAGTCGTCGGCCGTGGGGTCGGTGTACAGGGCTTCGGCCGGCCAGCGGATCACATCGATCCCGCCGCCGGGCTCCAGCGTCTCATCCCAGAAGATCTGGTATACCCCCAGCCCGGTGACGAATTTATCCTCGCATACCTGGCGGTAGGTCTGGGCGAATTGCCGCTGCTCCAGCGTATAGCCCATGATGTCGGTGAGGTCGCGCGCCACATCCTCCAGGCCCTCGGTTTCAGGAAAGAAGACAACCTCCGGTACGTTATCGCACATGTCAGCTACCGCGTTGCGGATGCTCGTCACCAGCTGCGGCAGCTGGGGTGTGCGCTCCCCAGGGGCCAGGCGCTGCCCGGCGTCCAGCTCGTCGTCGTCCAGCGCATAGATGCGCCGGGCCCGTTGGTAGCGGCGGTGGTCGGCCCGTCCCGCCGCCGCAAAGCGGGCGAGCAGCGTTTTCCCTTGGGCCAGGATACGGCGCTCCAGTGGGGAAAGCGGTTGCGCCGGTGTGGCGCGCGCTTCGTGATTGGCCATGTTTTCCTCCTTTTCAGCATAAAAAAAGGCCGCGGATAAGCGGCCGGCGCAAGCGCCTTGTCCCTGGGGTAAGAAGAAAGCCCGCCGGATGGGTAAGGCGGGCGTATCCCTTAGGGGACGCTATCATCATATCACGGTTTCTGCGCAATGCAACCCCGATCTTTTACCGCATGCCTTCCCCGGTGACATGGACTGAATGTCAACGGGGAAGGCCGAAATCAGCTTGCAGCGGGAAGGAATAAATATATGGATATTAATAAAAAACACGCCCTAAACCGGCGTGATTTTTTGAGTGATTGTTGTCTACCAAAGCGTCTGTTCATGATGAATTTAGGACAAAATACCGGCATAAATACAGAAAGTTACAGATAATTACAAACTTTTACCTCTGTAAACAAAGTGAATCACCGGATTATATATTACACTTTTTCATCCACGATAGCACAACAGATTTTATTACCATAAATTACCATATTTGCCCCCAAAAGTCAATCTATATCTCATGTCGCTGCTTGGCCAAATTATCGTAGTTTTCGTGACAGGGTAGCCCTGTTTGAAAGGAGCGGCATGAAGGAGGAATTGCTGGAAATTTTAGCCATGCATACGGGATGCCAATATCTTTCAGATCTGCATTTGCCCTGGGCTGCGGTATCGTTGGCAAACGTATTGCCGGCTCTGCCGGCAGAGCGCTTCAGCCTCTGGCAATGGAATGACGCCGTCCAGTATATCACTGGCGTTTCCCGCAGCTTTTCCAGCCAGGAGGAGGCCAAAGCCTTTCTGTGCTATTTCTGCAGCGGCTCGCTGCAGGAGGGGCCGCGGTGAGGGGGAGGCGGGCGTCTGGGCCGGGGCCATCCCCGGGGCGGCTTGCCCGCCTGGCCAATGGGCTGGGGTGGGCGCTTACCCTGGCGATCATCGTAGCGGCCCTCCTGCTGGTGGGTGTGCGCCTCTTGGGTTTTGAGGCCTATGCCGTGCTTTCCGGCTCCATGGAGCCGGCCTATCCCACCGGCTCGTTGATCTATGTGAAGCCTGTGCCTCCGGAAACCATCCGCGAGGGCGATCCCATCACCTTTGTTATGAATGAGGATCTGGTGGTTGCCACGCACCGCGTCGTGGCGGTCGATACTAAGAACCGTTCCTTTACCACCAAGGGCGACGCCAATGAGGCGGCCGACGGTTCGCCTGTACGCTTTGAGAACCTGCTGGGAAAGCCCGTTTTCTGCATCCCCCTGTTGGGCTATGTGGCTGCCTATGTGCGGGAGCCCCCCGGCCTGTATGTGGCCATCGCGGCGGTGGCCATCGTGCTGCTGCTGGCCTTTCTGCCCGATTCGCTGGGCCGGGCCCGCAGCCCGAAGCATCGGAGTCAATCCAATTCTGGATTACCCATAAATCCCTCTCCTGCTGGAGAGGAGAAACCAAAAAAGGGAGGAAAACCCCAATGAAGAGAAAGACCTTTGCCCTGGCCCTGGCCGCCGTCCTGCTGGTCGGCGCTGCCGTGGGCGGTACCCTGGCCTGGCTGACCGACACAACCGAAACCATCCAGAACCACTTCACCATTGGCAACCTTGACATCACCCTGCAGGAGACCGATGAGCTGATCCCCAGCCAGACGACTGTGCTGGACGCTGATGATGTGGCTCAGAAGCACAGCAACTATCAGATGATCCCCGGCGGCCCCGCTATGGCGAAGGATCCCACCGTGGTGGTGAAGAAGCTGGATAACGGCGCCAATGTGGACGCCTATGTGTTTGTGAAGCTGACGAAAACCGCGCCTCAGGGCCTCAACGTGGATGACTACCTGACCTACAGCATTGATACAACCAAGTGGACGCCTGTGCAGGGCCAGACCGATGTGTGGTATACCACCGTTTCGGCGGCTGATGTAGCAGATGCCGATAAGACCATCCCTGTCCTGACCGATAACCAGGTGACGGTCAAGAGCACGGTGACCAACGCGATGATGGAAGCTGTCGGGGCCAATGGTCTTGACCTTACCTTCCAGGCCTATGCCATCCAGCAGACCGGCTTTGATACGCCTGAGCTCGCTTGGGCCGAGGTAAGCAAGTAAATCCTCTGAACCGCGGTTCAAAATGGGCCTGATGGGCCGAATTTCAGGTCTGATTTGCTGCCTGCGGCATGAATAAAGCTTTCATCCTCTCCTTATTACCCTGCTCTCCCTGATTGGGGAGCGCAGGGTATCCCCATACCGCTTGCTCCGAAGAAAGGGGGAAGCGGTATGGGAATGCCCTGCCTTGCTGGTAGGTGGGGAGAAGATGGATGCCAAAACCGCAAGGATTGAGCAAGAAAGGAGTTCCGACGATATGAAAAAAAGATTGGCTGTGATCGCCATGGCCCTCTGCCTCATCGTAGCGGGAGCCGCCATGGGAACGGTGGCCTATTTCACTGCCCAGGAAACGGCGCACAATGTGATCACCACCGGCGGCGTGGCTATCGCCCTGGAGGAGTGGGCTTCCCTTCCGGAGCAAGGCGAGGAGCCGGTGCCCTTTGAGGACGTCGAGGGCGTTATGCCTGGCACCAAAGTGGGTAAGGTGGTGCAGGTGGCCAATACCGGCGCCAGCGAAGCCTGGGTTCGCGTGCGGGCTGAGAAGGCCTTTAATCTGGCTGCCGGTACCGACAACGCGCCCGACCCGTCCTTGATCGGATTGGATATCAATACAGCATCCTGGACGGAAAAGGACGGATATTATTACTACAATGAGCCCCTGGCCCCCGGGGAAACCACTGAGCCGCTCTTTACCCATGTGTCCTTTGATAAAGAGATGGGGAATGAGTATCAGAACTGCACGGTTCAGGTGGATGTCTCTGCCCAGGCTGTGCAGACGGCCAATAACGGCGCCACGGCCCTCGAGGCCGCCGGATGGCCCAACGCCTAAAAGGAGGTAGCCCATGAAAAAGAGATTCCTGGCCCTGTTCCTCTGCCTGGCCCTGGCGCTGCCCCTCTCCGGCCTGGCCCTGGCGACGGGCGGGCAGACAACCCCGGCAGAGACCACGACCGTTGCCGGGGAAAAGGCGGCTGCGGCGGCTGAAACCACAACGATGCCCTCTGAGACGACAGTGGCTTCTGGTAAAATCACCACGGCTGTACCGGAGACCACCACGGCCGCCGAGACCACCACGGCCGTACCGGAGACCACGACAGGCGCAGATGAAACCACGACTGTACCGGCAACTCCGGCAGGGGAAGCCCCCGAAGCGCCCAATGGGGTGGATTATAATGCGCTGCCGGTGGAGGAGCTGGCTGCGGCGCTGGATGCCCTCAGCAGCGAGGAGTTTATGCTGGCCATGGACAGCCTGACCGAGGAAAAGGCCCAGGCCCTGTTCGAGTATCAGGCGGCCCAGCAAGAGGACGATGAGGTAGGCAGCGCTGCGGAGAACTTTACGAATGCCGCGCCCCTGATGAAAAAGGCCACTTCCGTTGTCAGAAAGGCCGCAAGGCTCATGACCACCGCCGCGGATACCACGGCCAAGACGGAAGGGCTGGAACTCAATAAGGATGTCACGGTGAACCAGGATGGCACCTACACCATCAACCTGGAGGCCTATACCACCGGCACGGTAACCGGCGGGACGGCAAAACCCTCGGATATCGTCCTGGTGCTGGATGTCTCCGGCAGCATGAAGGAGAATTTCAACAATACCACCTATACCTATCGTGCGGTGAAGGGAACGTCCTATACCTACACCGTGCGTGAATGGGTATGGGTCGAGGATGACAGCTTTTGGGGTGGCCATTACGAAGAGCAGCGGGTCAATAAGACTGGCTACGGAATGAATGCCGGCAATACAACCTATTATATTGCCAACAGCTCCGGTGGCTACGATGCGGTATCCTATCGGGGCCGGGATGACAATGGGTACGAATACTATTCCACCGGACAAGGGGGCAACCGCAGCTATTATTACCCCATGCTGGAGGGCGAACTGGAGACTAATGCCAACCGTGCGAACGATTACCCGGTCACACAGCTCTATACCCGCAGTACATCGGGTTCAACGTCCACCAATAAAATGGAGGCCTTGAAGGCTGCGGCGAAAGCGTTTATCGCTTCCACCGAAAAGCAGAACGAGGGGATTACCGATCCTGCTCAGCAGAACCGCATCTCCATTGTGAAGTTCGCAGGGACAAAATCCAATACAGTAGGAAATACTACATATCAAGATGGTTGGTATACCTATAATCACACCCAGGTGGTTAAGCCCATGACGGCAGTAAACGCTGCAACCTCCACGCAGCTGCAGAATGCGGTGAATGGATTGAGCGCTGCCGGAGCCACTGCGGTGGACTGGGGACTGGAGCATGCGCAGAGCCAGCTTGCCAATACCTCCAGTGACCGCAATAAGGTGGTCATCGTCTTTACCGATGGCGAACCCAACCACGGCAGCGGTTTCTCGGATAGTGTGGCCAATAGTGCCTTGAGCACGGCGAAGACGCTGAAGGATGGCGGTACCACGGTGTATACGGTCTGCATTGCCAAAGATGCAGCGGTCAACGCCGGCGGGGCGCTGCCGGCGAACAGCGGCGACGCAAATAAGCTGAACCGCTTCATGCATCTTCTTTCCAGCAACTACCCGGGCGCGTCCGGTATGAACAGCATTGGTACCGGCGGCAGTACCGGTGTCTTGCAGGATGATGGTACATACGCCAGCTATTATCTGACCACCAACAACGGGGACTCCCTGGAGGAGATCTTCAAGAAGATTTCCGATCAGATCGCCACGCCCACCCTGGATCTGGGTGCGGACACACAGATTAAGGATATCGTTACCCCCTATTTCACCATGCCGGCCGATGCTTCCAAGGTGACGGTTCAGTCGGTAGCCTGCACGGGCTTTGCCGATGGCACTCCGCAATGGGCGGCAACTGCAACCTCCCTTTCAGATGCGGTAACCATCCAGGGCACGACCATTTCGGTCACAGGCTTTGACTTTGCCAAGAATTTTGTGAACGCTACGCCCCGGCAGGAGGTGGCCGGCCAGGGAGAGAAGGATTTCTATGGCCGTAAGCTGGTCATTACCTTTACCGTGAGCCCGAAGCCGGGCTTCCTTGGCGGCAACAATGTCCCGACGAACGGGACGGCCTCCGGCGTATACGACAAAGATGGGAAGCTGATTGGTTCCTTCGATGTGCCCCATGTCAATGTGCCGGTTGTCAAGCCGTCGCTGGCTGTGACGGATAAGACCATCTACCTGGGCGGCGAAGCGGTCACGGTGGATGAGCTGTACACGCCCTTTACCGTGGCTGAGGACTGGATGGACGATTTTGTGACCATCAGCTATACCAAGCCCGCCACCATTGACCAGACCGATTGCGGCGATTACGACTATACGGTGACGCTGACGCCGGATGCCGCGCTGGCCTCCTCCAAGGGTACGCCTGCCACCGCGCAGACCTCCGATCCGGCGACGGCCCATGTCCATGTGCTCAAGCCCTCGGTTACGGCCGCGGTCAACGACGTTGTGAAATACTTTGGCGAGACCTATACCCTGGGCGAGGGCGCCGGAGGTACGGTTGAGGTAGCGTGGACGGATTCCCACACGGGCCATACGCCCGGTACGCCGTCCGGTACTGCGCCCTATGGGGCTGACGACCTTGAGCTTGCCTATGCTGCTGAAGGCTTTACAAGCGGCGGCGCACTAGGGAAGCAGGATATGGACGTGACGGTTTCGGTCGTGAAGAAGGCGGATAAGGCCCCGGTGGACGCCGTCATCACCACCACCTGCGCCGCGGATGCTGGCTGCACCACGCCCGATACCGATGGAAAGTACACGGTGCACATCAAGACCTGCCAGCTGACCCTGACGAAGACGGGCGGCAAGGAAGGCGACAGCTATGTATTCAAGATCAAGCGCAATGGCGGCGATTACATGACCGTCCAGGTGACCGGCAATACGTCCAAGACGGTCTATGAGCTGCCGGTTGGCGCGTATACCGTGGAGGAAGAAGAGGCCTGGTCCTGGCGTTACGACGGCGTAGCCGATAAAACCGCTACCCTGTCGGCGGCTAAGGCTGCCGGTGAAATCACCTGCGCCAATACGCCCAACAACCTGATTTACTGGCTCAACGGCTACAGCGCGGCGAAGGTGAACAATCCCAACGCCGTGGCGGACGCAAAGTAGGGGAGGAATAAGCCATGAAAAGAGAGAACAAGGCTCGTCCGTCCCGCCGCCATCTGCGGGAGCGGCTGGTCGGCCGCCGGGCCGCGCTGGCTGCCCTGGCTCTGGCCCTGTGCCTGGCCGGCGTAGCCGGCGGCACCCTGGCCTGGCTGCTGGACCGTACCGAGACCATCCAGAATCGCTTTCAGCCCAGCCATGTGGACTGCGAGGTCGTAGAGGATTCCTTTGCAGGTCTCGTCAAGACCGGCGTTACGGTGAAAAATACCAGCGATATTGAGGCCTATATCCGGGTGCGGCTGGTAACCTACCGCGTCAATGCCGAGGGCCAGACCATCGGCGGAGAAGCCGCTGTGCCGGCTTTCACGCCCGGCGCAGGCTGGGTTAAGTCGGGCGAGTATTATTACTACACCAAGCCCGTCGCGCCCGGCGCTGAAATCACCCCCGATTTGATGGATACGATGACCTTGGCTGACTATGGCGGCGGCGAAAAGCAGGCGCTGGAGATTCTGGCCGAGGCCATCCAGAGCGAGCCTGCCCGTGCGGCTGGCGAAGCCTGGGGCGTAACGATTGCCGAAAACAGCGTTACGCCTTACCCTGGGAACTAAGGAGGGATCGTGATGAAACGTACTTTGAAGGTGGCTTTTTCCCTCCTGCTGACGCTGGCCTTTACGCTGGGCCTGGGATCCGTTGCCCTGGCCGATGATGCGTCGGTGAGCTATGAGGGGGGAGCGGAGCAGTTTGTTTTCCTTCCCGGCAGCGAGTATACGGATACGGATCTCTTTGATGGGTTCAAGGGCGTCATGCCCGGCGATACCCTGACGCAGAAAATTACGGTGACCAATAACCGCTCCGGCACGGACACGGTGAAGATCTATATGCGCGCGCAGGTACACGGCGAGCTGACGGGGAATCCCTTGAGTGAGGCGGTCGCCACGCAGGAGACGGTGGTTTCCATGACCGATTTCCTTAGCCAGCTTTCCATGACGGTAAAGCAGGGCGATACGGTCCTTTACCAGGCTGCGCCCAACGAGCTGGACGGATTGGCTCAGAACGTGCTGCTGGGCAGCTTCGCCTCCGGCGAAAGCACGGAGCTGACGGTGGAGCTGAAGGTCCCCGCCGGGCTGGGCAACCAGTATGCCGAACGTATCGGCGAGGTGGACTGGGTCTTTACGGCCGAGGAAATCCCTGCGCCTACCACCGCAAAGCCTGAGCAGCCCAAGACCGGCGATACGGCCAGCCTGGTGCTGTGGATTGTGCTGGCAGGGGCTGCCCTGGTGCTCCTGGCGGCGCTGGCTTTCGCCCGCGTACGGCAGAGCAGGGCAAAATAGTCTAAGCGGTATCAATCCCACCGGTATAGAATCCGGTGGGATTTTTTTGTGACAAATTTTGTCATAAAAGGGTCATATTGTGCATCGTATTGTGATGATTTGTCCATGAAACTTCATTTGACCCGTAGCCATTCCGCCCATATGATAAGGATAAGGAGGCAAGCTGGCAAAGGAGGGTAAAGCCATGTGCAAAGCAGAGCGTTGGGGCGAAGGGGGCGTTATCTGCAGCGTGCTGGGCCCCAGGCGCGGGGAGCGGCAGGATGAAATGGCGTGGTATACGCCCTGGCCTAGTGTGGGCGTCCGGCTGGTTCTGGCTTTCTTGTCGCTGTGTGTGGTGCTGTGGGCGGTGTATCGGCCCTTTAGCTGGTGCGGATGGCGCTATGAGGTCATAAGGCGGGGTTGGCCGGTCTCTGAGGTGTGCCTGATGGGGCCGGAAGAGCGTGTAACCGG
This sequence comes from uncultured Eubacteriales bacterium, assembly GCA_900542005.1. Classification (GTDB taxonomy): domain Bacteria; phylum Bacillota; class Clostridia; order Christensenellales; family UMGS416; genus Parachristensenella. The sequence goes on along the minus strand of UQLW01000018.1, from coordinate 11,773 downwards.
CGAGGTTCAGCTGCCGGATTCGTTTTGGCGTGGATTCACCCAATGGAGGGTGACGGAAGTCGGCGCCATAGCGCTGGCCGAGTATATCAATGTTGCCGGGGAAGGGCCTGTTTCGGTCAGTTACAAGCTGAAGAAGGTAACGCTGCCGCATCAAACGCGCCGCATTGGCGTTTGCGCGTTCCGAAGCTGCCGGAATTTGGAGACGGTTTTGCTGCCGGAAACCCTTGAAACGATAGGCTGGGGCGCCTTTCAGTTTTGCAGCTCATTATGTGAAATCCAATTCCCCGATAGCCTGGAAACGATAGGGGATAGCGCCTTTGAGTACTGTACGGCCCTAGAGCAGATCCGTTTGCCAGACGGGCTGCGAACCGTGGGTATATACGCGTTTGGCCAATGCACCGCCTTAAAGCAGGCCGATCTGGGGGATGGAATCCAGGGTATCGAATATGGTGCCTTTTCGGGGTGCGCCTCCCTTGAATCGATCCGGTTTCCCGATGGGCTGAAGGAAATCGGGGATGAAGCCTTTGCAGGATGCGCCTCCCTTGAAAGGATCGAGCTTCCCAAGGGGGTAAAGAAGATCGGCGCGAGTGCCTTTGCGGGCTGTGACGCTTTGCAGTCCGTGACCATCCCGAAGGATTGTCAAATTGGAGATAGGGCTTTTCCAGCGCAGGCCAGGATACATTACAGATAGCCAGGATCAGCAAGGAGGGGGAGAAAATGAAGGTAAAGAGGGAAAATTGTGGGTTCGCGATCATCTGCAGCGTACTGGATGGGCGGAAGGGCAGCCGGGAGGACGCCATGGAATGGTATGCGCCGTGGAACATCCGGGCCATGCCGCTCTGGATGCGCAGAACGCTCCTGGCCCTGGTGATCCTATTTATTCCCTTTTGCGCGGGGGATGTGCGGCGGGATGGCTTTTCCTGGGGCGGATGGCATTTTGTGGTTATGGAGCGCGCGCCTGGGAGGGCGGATCTGCGGCTGGCAGGCGCGGCGCAAAGCACGGAGGGGCTTATCGTATCCCTGCCCGGTACCTTCGCCCGGGGCGGGGTCGAATACCGGGTGCGCGAGGTCGGCCCCCTGGCCTTCGCCCAAACTGCCATCCGGGAGGTGCGTTTGCCGGAGACGGTGGAAGTAGTGGATTATCTTTCCTTTGCACTATGCCAGTCCCTGGAGTATGTGCAGGCGCCGCGGGCGCTGCGAAGAATCGAAACAGGCGCCTTTTTTATCTGCCCTTCATTGGAAAAGGTGGAATTTTTAGATGGTAGCAGCCTGGAATGGATTGGCGACAAGGCTTTTGAAGACTGCGGATCACTGGAAAGCTTGAAGCTACCCGCCAGCCTGGCGCATATCGGGGATGAGGCCTTTTTTCAAACCGCTTTGCGGCAGGTCCGTATCCATGAAGGTATTGATGAGCTGGGAATAGACGCCTTTTGGGGGTGCAAACGGCTTGAAAACGCTGTCTTTGATGCGGATAGCCCGCTTCTACGGGTGCCGGACGGCTGCTTTGCAGGCTGCGAGTCGCTGAAAGAAGTTAGCTTACCCAGGAATTTACTATCGATTGGATATGGAGCATTTTCGGGATCGGGTATAGAAAGTATAACGCTTCCCCGAAACCTCTGCGAGATTCAGGGAGGGGCTTTTCATGATTGCCATCTATTAGACAGCGTGACATTCCATGAGGGGCTTACTGATATTGAAGATGACGCATTTGGGGGAACGGGATTGCGGTATGTAACGATCCCTCGGACGGTTACCTATATTGGAGCGAGGGCCTTTGAAGAGTGTGGTTATCTACGGCAGGCGCAAATCAAATGCCATCCTTCGGCCATAGACCCCGAAGCCTTTGACGGCCCCGTCACGGCAAAGCCGGATGGTTCGCTTTCCTGGGATGCGGAGCATGCGCCCGACTGGCTGATTATGGGGCGGGATATGACCTGGGAAAAGGGGGGGCTGCAGGTTCGTTTGCCGGATTCGATGGGGATGCTGCTGGCTGTGCGAAGATCTTACGGGGCAATGGATCGGTCAGAATATGAGCTGGCAGGTCATACGCTTTTGCTGCTGGACAACGTATATTCCGATGGAAGTACAAGCAGAAACTTCCCATATCCGGAAAGTTTGGAGTTTACGTTTACCAATGGAATCCTTAAGGGGATCGTTATCCCCGACGTCAGTGCCCCGCCGCAGTGATTCGGCCAAGAGGCGTGCAATAACAATCGCCCCGCCGCCTGGAATTTTCCAGGCAGCGGGGCGATTGTATCTCTTTTGCCGTTGGCTATTTCAGCGCTGCGCCGTCGGAAAAGGCGTTGCCAACCTTTTCACCTAAGACCCGGTAGGTATGATTGACCGGGTCGAAGGCGATGGGGCGCAGGCGGTCGGGATCGATTTTCCCTTGCTCGTCCAGTACGCGCTCATCGGCGCTCACGTTGACGATCTCTCCGACCAGCTCGCCGGTCGCCTCGTGATAGCGGATCAGACGGCATTCGAGCGCCATCGGCAGCTCGACAATCAGCGGCGCGTCGACCAAGCTGCTCTTTTCGGTGGTAAACCCGGCCTTTTCCAGCTTCCTGGGTTCGTTGTCCCCTGATACGATGCCCACATAGTCGCAGGCCGCCACATGATCTGCATCCGCCATGCTGACGGTAAAAGCGCCGCGGCTAAGAATATTCTTTGTGGTCCTGTGACCGGCGCTCAGGCACATATAGATTTCTGTGGTGTCATGGATCCCGCCCCAGGCGGCGTTCATGGCGTCGGCTGTGCCGTCGTCGTTATAGGTGGCGATAATCAATACTGGCTGGGGATAGGTATAGGGCTTGGATCCAAAGCTCTTGCGCATTGCGGTTCCTCCTTCTGTATAGCGCTTGGGTGTGATGGGTTAAAGCGCACCGACCACCCTATGGGGCAGGTAATCGGCTTCCAGCGCGGCGATCTCCCCGGCGGTAAGCCGGATATCCAGCGCGCCGGCCGCATCGGTCAGGTAGCGGCTTTGGGTGGCGCCAACGATGGGGCTGGCTACGCCCTTCGCCCAAAGCCAGGCCAGGGCGATCTGGCTCATGCTGGCGCCATGGGCCTGGGCCGTTTCCTTTACGCGTTGGGCGATGCGCATATCCGCATCCCGGGTGCTGTCGTATTTGGAAGCGGCGGTTTTGTCGGTGCGGCTGCGCAGGGTATCAGCTTCCCAGTTGGGGCGGGATAACCGCCCCGCAGCCAGAGGGCTGTAGGGCGTCAGCGCGACGTTTTCCTGGCGGCAGATGGGGATCACCTCCCGCTCATCCTCGCGGTAGAGCAGGTTATAGTGGTTCTGCATGGAGACAAAGGGCGTCCAGCCGTTGGCGCGGGCTGTCAGCTGCAGGTTGTGGAATTGATAGCCATACATGGCTGACGCTCCCAACGCCCGAACCTTCCCCGCGCGCACCAGGCTATCCAGCGCTTCCATGGTCTCTTCCATGGGCGTGGAGGCGTCAAAGCGATGGATGATGTAGAGATCCACATAATCGGTGCCCAAGCGGCGAAGGGAGCCCTCAATCTCCCGATGGATGGCTTCTTTGGAAAGATGCCCTTCGTTAAAATAGACCTTGGTCGCAATGACGACCTTGTCGCGGCTTGTCAGCTTCTTCAGGGCCCGGCCCAGGTATTGCTCGCTGGTGCCGGCCGAGTAGGTGTTGGCCGTGTCGAAAAAGTTAATGCCCAGCTCCAGCGCATGGCCAATGATGGCCTCGCTCTCCTCAGGGTTCAGGGTCCAGGCATGCATCTGGCTGGCCGGGTCGCCAAAGCTCATGCAGCCTACGCAAAGGCGTGATACGGTGAGATCAGAGTTGCCCAGTTTGACGTATTCCATGAATGCCTCCTTGCGTCGTGGGTGATGTACGATAGCCTTAGCATATCCCCTGAAGTTCACTCCAAGTCAAGCCCTTGGAGGAAAAAAATCGCTCCATAAAAATAACCGCTTCCGGTTCAGGCGGAAGCGGTCAATCCAATGCTATGAGGCGGCCCTTTCCAGGCTGGTATTGGCAAAGCAGAGATCCTCGGTCCAGTCCCACTCCGCGTGGGCCGTCACAATCCGCAGCGTGGTGGCTCCGGTTACGTCAATATCCAGCGCGATCGGCGCAGTTTCTACGGTTATGCCCTCCACATGCTGGATCAGCTTCTCATCCAGATAGATCGAGAAGGATACGTTCGTCCCGTTGTCAGAGTCCTTGGATACAAAAACCGTGCCCGTCAGGCGGGTATATTGCCCGTTCAGGTTATATAGACCGAAGGCGTCATTGCTGGCGTCATATTGTACCGCGCCGTCGTAAACGTTGCCCCAGCGGTCGGTTACCGCGTCCTTGATGACCTCGATCCCCTGGGCGCTGACCTGGGTCAGGTTCTTCAGCGTCATGGGCATCTGGCCTGCAAGCTCCGTACGCACGGCCTCCAGCTCGGGGGAGGCGGCATATTCTGCGGTATAAGCGTCAATCAGCTCCAGGGCGCCATCCCAATCGCCCCCCTGGGCGGCGGTGCGCGCAGCGTCGCCGATTTGGGTAATTTGCTTCTGCTGTAGCGCATCCAGCGCGGCCTTCAGCATGGTTTCATCCTGCAGGGTAGCGTCGGTAGCGCGCAGGCATTGTACCGCCGCCTCATAATCTCCCTGGGCCAGGTATTCGTCGGCGGCCTTCTCGGCCTGGGCAAGAAGGGCTTCTTTCGCCTGCTTCAGGCCGTCAGCCGCCGCCTGGTTGCTTTCATCGCGTTCCAGCGCGTCGCTGTAACCTTCGATTGCGGCGGCATAATCGGCTGATGTGAAGGCGTCGCTGGCTTCGTCGAGCAAAGTGATGACAGCATGCTGATCCTCAATGCCCTGACGGGCTGCGGCCAGATCTTCTTCTGCGTTTTCGGCGTTGAAATCCTCCAGGTTACGGAGGTTTTCCTGTGCGTCCTCATAGCTGAGCGATCCGGCGATATAATCCTGCAGCGTCCGTGCGGCGGCTGCCTGAATCAGCGTCACGCTTTTTTCCGGCAGAGCTTCGCCGTACAGGTGGTCATAATAGAGGTCGGCGGCCGCCGCGATATCCCCCTGCTCCAGCGCCCGGTTCATCCGGGCAGAGGGGCTGAGGAACAAGAGATAGCATACGACTACCACAGCCGCCAGCGCGACAACCTCTGCCAGGATGATGTAGACGAGTGGAACGATCCTTTTTTTCTTTTTCGGGGGCGCCGGGGATCTGGCCGGCTGCGTTTGGGGTTGCTGGGGAGAAGATGGCCCGGCAAGCGGAGCGGACGGCTCCGGGCTCTCCAGCTTATGGCCGCAGTAAATGCAGAATTGTGAATCATCCTCCAGCTTTTTTCCGCACTTGATGCAATACATGTGGCTTTTGTTCCTCCTTTGGCAGGTTCAGGCTTAGCCGCGCATAATGTCGTTTATCATATTGGAAGCGTTGGCAAAATCGATATACCAGGAACGGCCGATCTTCATCAGCGGGACGTCCAGGGTGGAGGATTGATTGCCCTGCTCACAGCGGATGGCAAACTCCACCTCAGCCTCCATGGCCCCGTCGATCTGAATATCGTAATCGTCAAGGTATTCTTCCTTCAGCTCCCGCAGCTCGCGGCTGGACCGGTTCTCCACCGAAAGAATCTTATAGCTGTATTGCCAGCCCTTCCCCAGCAGATTATCCAGGCCGGTCTTGGTGTTCTCGAGCTCATTGGCAATGTCCTCGATGGCCTCGCGCTCGTTGGCGTAGCCCCTCTCTTTCAGCATCTTCTGCTGGTATGCCTTGGGGAGCATGGCATAGGCTGCCTTGGCGTCTGCGTCCAGCGTAGCCTTCATCATGTTGTCGATTGCCTTCTGATAGCTGGTGCCGCCAAATAGGAAGATGCATAATGCCGTAATGCCCGCAATGACCACCAGGGCGGCGGCCGATACCGCCATAATACCGATCCGGCGGTAGTGGCGGGCCTGCTGCGCGGGATCCAGCGGCGCTTTGCCTCCGGCGGATACCGGCGGCGTTTGCAGCGGCCTGGCTTCGGCGGGCTTGGCGCCTTGATTTCCAGGGAGAGGGTCCGTGCCCGCCGGGGGAACCGGCGCCTGCTTGGCATGGTCAATGGTATGCTGGATGGAATCGGGTTCCCCTTGGGCCGCGGGCACCGGCTCCTTGATCGGCGGCTTCAGGGGAATGCCCTCCCGGGCGGCGGGATCGTGCTGCGAAGCCGTGGCAGAGGGCGCGGCTGCCGGCTCCGTTTCCTTCGGCATGGCGCCAGAATGGGGGAGTGGGGGCTTAGGATTGGGGCGGGGACCTCGCATGGGTGCGCCGCAGGAGCGGCAGAACGCCGCTTCATCGGGGTTTTTTGTGCCGCATTTTGAGCAAAACATGACGCTTCGTCCTTCCTTCTTCCGTCGTGGGGCTTTACTTTAGCTTTGTCCCGCAGTAGCCGCAGAATTGGCTGTCCCCATCTGCGGGGCGGTGGCATTGGGGGCAAACGTGTGCCTCCGGTTGGGGAGGCTGGGAATCTTGGGCATTCAGCCTTGCGCCGCAGCGGTTGCAGAAGGCTGCGCCCGGGGCCGCATCCGTGCCGCACTGGGGGCATTTACCCGCGGTTTTGATCTGCTCAATGGCCTGGCGATGCTGGTCAATGGCCGCAAACAACTGGTTGATCTGCTCGATCCGCTGCCGTTCCTGCTCGGTCGGATGCTCGCGGTGCCGCTGATAGTAGGCTTCGCCAATGGCGGTATACATGGCCCGTATCTGCTTTTCCGCGTCGGAAATCATGCTGCTGAGCCGCGCGGTTTCCGTCAGCTGCTGCGTTTTCTGTGCGACGCCGCGGCTGGCGCCGGCCAAGCGGCGGCCAACCCTTTCAAAGAAATCCATGCTTGATCCTCTCCCTAGCATAAAAAATAGGCTGCCGCGCATGGAACGCCTTCCCCTGGCAACGGGCGCCGAAGGGGGACGGACAGGCGGCAAGAACATAAAAATCATACCATAATCCGCCAAAAAACACAATGTATACAAAACGGTAAACCTTTGATAAAATGGCGAAAATGGCAATAGCGTTCAAGCAGAAACGGGCGATATGCCGTATACTCAAACAGGAGGCGGACATGAAAGACAAAGATCAGGTGGAAGCGGTCATCCGTATGCAGGATTATATCCACGCGCATATCCACGAAGCGCTTTCAATAGAGGACGTCTGCGCCGTATCGGGTTATTCCCAGCGGCATGCGCTGCGCGTGTTCCGGACCCTGCTGCATAAGCCGGTTTTTGCCTATATCCGGGATCTGCGGCTGCGGATAGCGGCGGGCCAGCTGATACGGCCGGAATATCCCGGAGGGGTTTTGGACGCTGCCCTGGATGCAGGCTATGAATCCCATGAGGGCTTTACCAAGGCGTTTGGCGGTTATTTTGGCGTATCGCCCCAGGATTACCGCCGGGGCCGCCTTCCGGAGGGCTATGTCGGGCCCAGGCCCATGAGCTATGACTATCTGCAATTACGGTCAAAGGGGGAAAATCAGATGCAAGAAGCGCGAACCGTTACCGTTTTCGCCATAACCCGGCCGGCTTGCCGCATGCTCCTCAAGCGCGGCATTCGGGCCAATGATTATTTTTCCTATTGTGATGAGGTAGGGTGCGATATTTGGGATATCCTGCAGGCCGCACCCAACCGGCTGGACGAGGCGGCCCTGGTGAACCTGCCGCCGGCTTTGATCAAAGAGGGCACCTCTTCGGCGGTTTGCGCTGTAGAGGTTCCCTTGACGGGCGAGGTGACTGTGCCCGAAGGCTGTGAAGTCATCGAGGTGGGCGAGCGGCAGCTGTTGTGCTTCCAGGGTATGCCCTATGGGGATGAGGCCTGGTACGGCGGGGCCCATGGGGAAATAGGACGCGCCATTGAGCGCTACCGGCCTGAATTGTATGGATACCGTTTTGCCTATGATTTGGCGCCGGCCTATACCTTTGGGGCCAACGCGCAAAGGGGCTGCCGGGTATGGATACCCGTTGTACCGCTGAAGCAGGGAGAGTAAGGGCGCTCATCGATTGAGGGCCTGCGATAGGTAAGATAAGGAGGATCAAGACAATGCAGCAAATGAGAAGCGTTACCGCCACGGTGGTAACCCGGCCGGCCTGCCGCATGATAATCAAGCGCGGCATACAGGCTAAGGATTATCTGTCCTACTGTGCGGAAGTGGGGTGCGATATCTGGGATATCCTGACGGCCGTACCCAACCGGCTGGATGAAGCGGTCCTGGTGAATTTGCCGCCCTGTATGGTCAAGCCCGGTACGTCGGAAGCCGTATGCGCGGTGGAGGTGCCCCTGGAGGGCGAGCTATCCGTACCGGAAGGCTGCGAGGTCATCACGATGGACGCGCACACCATGCTGTGGTTCCAGGGCGAGCCCTTTGAGGATGAAAGCTGGTATGGCGAAGCCTATGCGGAGGTGGGACGCGCCATTGAGCACTACCGGCCTGAATTGTATGGATACCGCTTTGCCTATGATTTGGCGCCGGTGTATACCTTTGGCGCTACCGCGCGGTCGGGGTGCCGGATCCTGATCCCGATCGTAGCGCTGGATTAGGCGTTCGATCCGCTACAATCTATAAACGGCTCCCGGTCATATCCGGGAGCCGTTCGCATTTATGGCCGGCTTGCAAGCGCTACGCCAGCGGGTTAAAGACGCGCCGGCGGGGCGTTGGGACCGGCCGGCCGACAGGCCGCGTCATAAGGAAATAGCGGGTTTCATCATAAATATGGTCCTCGCCCTCGGTGTCTACATCCTCAACGTTGGAGGGCGAGTAGACCAGCGCGGGTACGGTACGGATAAAATCGCGGCAGCAGCTGAAAACATAGAGGCCGGGCCTGCGGCTGCTGTCCATGGCCAGCCTGGCATGCAGCTGCATTTTGCCTGAGAGCCTGGCATGATCGGCCGGCTCAAAGGCCACGCCCGCCGCCAGCATCTGCTCGGCGATCGATTCGCCGCGCGAGCTGTCCCAGATAGCGGGATCGGCCACTGCGGCTATGGGGATTCCATCGGCCCGCTCCGGGGCTTCGCGTTCCAGGATCCCCTTGGCAATGGCGGCGGCGGTCAGCTTCAGGCCGGCGTTGGGTTCGCCCGGTACGCAGCCGTACCATTCCCTATAGCGGTATACGCGGCCGTCAGGCGCCGTAGCCCACCAGCCCACGGAAAAGGGACGGGTGTACCCAAAATCAAAGGAGCGGGCGCGGGGCCAGTGGGCGGGGATGGGAAAAGGCGCGATCACATGGGTGTCGAGCCCATCGCCGTAGTGATCGGGCTCGTCGCGCCATTCGCTGAACACCTGCCCGGCAAAGGCATTCCAGTTGCCCATCAGGTAGGCCTCCCGCAGCGCCTGGGGCAGCCCCTCCAGGGCCAGGGTATATTCCTCGCCCAGGTGAGGGTTATCGGTCACCCGCGCAGGGATGAATTCATAGAGCCGTTTCCGGGTGACGCCCAGCAGCTTGGAATGCTGCTCGACAAACCATCGCCCGCCCTGGGGCGCAGGGTCGATAAAGGTGGCCTTCACCCAGGCGTGCCCGATGCCGCCGGGATTGGCGGTCGCGCGAATGACTGGCGCAAGCGCCAGCTGCCGCGGCGCGCGGACGCGGCTTTTCAAGAAATCATATACCTCCCGGGGAAAGTGAGTCAGTTCATCCAGAAACAGGCTGTGGATCTCGGCCCCCTGGTAGGCGAAGCGGTCCTCTGCCCTGTTGCAGTGGCGAAAAAGCATTTCGCTGCCATTGGCCAGCCGGAAGCTGTGGCTTGCTGTGACATAGCGGCCTAGCTGCCGGGGGATCAGGCGGCGCGCCTGTTCAATCAGCGAGCTTTCCAGCTGGGGATAGGTGCGCCGGAAAAGATAGGCCCGCATCCCGGGATGCTCCAGGCATTGAGCCAAGGCCTCCATCACGATTGCGGCGGATTTTCCGCCTCCGGCAGCTCCGCCGTACAGCAATTCATCGGCCACGGAAAGATGAAAGCGGCGCTGGGGCGGCGTGGGGATATAGCCGCTCATGGTTCGTCCTCGCGGGCCCGGGCCCAGGCCCCCGGCTCCGGGCGGGGGATGGAGAGCCCTGCGGCGCCGGGGCAGGCAGCGGGTTCCGGCTGCGACAACCGCAGGCCTTCATGATGAAGCTTGCGGTCGGCGCAGTCCTCCAGGCCCGTCCATTTCCCCAGGAGCTTCAGCAGCTCCAGCGCGGTTTTCCCGTCGATTGCATAATCGCCTTCGGCAGCCTTGCCTCTGGCGGATACGGGCCGCGCGTTCAGCGTAGCGTCCAGCGCCAGCATGGCGCGGCTGGCAAGATACTGGGGAGAGAGGCCTTCGCGCCATAGCGTATCGCGCAGCATCCCCTCCAGGGCAAGCTGGATATCCGGCCGGGCCAATAGCTTGCCCACAGCCTGTTCGGGCCTTCGTCCACGGTACCCCGCCCGCCGGACGGCTTCTTCGCCTTGTCCTCCGGTCGCCAGATAATGCCGGCAAAAGGCGAGTTCTTTGCTGGTCAGCATCAATATGCCTCCTTATGCGTGATAATAAAAAACCCCGGCTCGATCAAAAGCCGGGGCGAAATCAAAAATACCGCTTTTGCTGGAAAAGCGGTATCCACCCAATACGGGACGCTATTATATTACCATAAATTTGCGTAAATGCAAGGCGGCTGTTTTATCGCATGGCAATAGGCGGAAGAAACATAAGACATGGCGGCAGCAAATGTGCTATACTAATATAAGAAAGTAAAAAAGGAATTGGGGGAAGCGCCATGGTAGAGAAGCGCAGTCGATTGGGGCAACGCATCCGCATGGAGCGGCGCTGCGCCGGGCTGACCCAGCAGCAGCTGGGAGAACGAATCGGCTTGACCAACTGCCCCGCTCAGCGCATCGGGCAGTGGGAATCGGGCTATCGCGTGCCGGATCCGGCGCGGCTTGAACAGATCGAGCGGGCGCTCAGCCTGACGGAAGGTACGTTGGCGGCATTGCGTGAGCCGTATCAATCATAAGGAGGTAGAATAATGCTAAATCCAATCATGGAGGCCATCTACGGGCGCCGCTCGGTGCGCCGTTATCAGTCCCGCGGCGTGGAACGGGAGAAGCTGGAGGCGGTGCTGGACGCGGCCTTCCACGGCCCCAGCGCCAGGAACCTGCAGCCCTGGCATTTCACGGTGATGGAGGATCCCGGCCTTATTGGCGAATTGGAAGAAGGGGTACGCCGGGCGGAGAGCAATCCGCAGATGCGCGTATTTCATGGGGCGCCTGTGGTCATCCTGGTTAGCGGTCACCAGGAGAACCATTGGAATCAGATTGATTGCGGCCTGGCAACGGAGAATTTGCTGCTGGCTGCCTATAGCTTGGGCCTGGGTAGCTGCGTGGTGGGCTTTGTCATGCGGTATTTGAATCAGCCGGCGGCCGCTGAAACGCTGGAAAAGATGCAAATCCCGGAGGGTTTCTGCCCGCTGTACGCCGTCGCCCTTGGATATCCCGAGGAGGAACCGGACGCTCGGCCGCGGGAACAGAAGGTAAACTGGCTATAGAGAAAAGAAGCGACGGGCCCGCAGCGGGCCCGTTTTTGTATCATATTGGGCCAGGCTGCAGGCGGATGTAGGCGCATTTGCAGCATAGGATGGGAAAGCATCCGACATGAAATTCGATATAAAAACAAAAAATATGCATAAACCCGAACGAAACGCAAGAGATAGGGGGGAGGGATGGGGATAAACACGAACGAAACCGGGGGAAGAAGGGAAAGACAGGATTGAAAAGGGTGTAAAGAGATGGTAAAATAAGCTTCGCCGTTGAGCGAGAG
>UQLW01000017.1 GCA_900542005.1 uncultured Eubacteriales bacterium | reverse complement strand
CCCGGATCACGGCCGCATGATCTGGGGCGAGACAGGCCGGCCCGGCTATGGGCTTTACGACCGGGCGCTGGGCGCAGCCTATCTCAACGGGCTGTGGGAAGCTATCGTAAAGGCGGAATAGGTTATATAACGGGCCCCGTCCGGGGCCCTTTTTTTGTGGACGGCTCCGGCGATGTAAGTTGTTCCGCCCGCTGTGCAAGCTATGCCAAAAGCCTTGAGGGAGGCGGGGATTTCCGCTATCATGATCCCGAGAGGGAAGGAGGAGAGCGGGGTGAAGATCAGGCTGAGGGTTACGGAAGCGCGCCGGCCCGCGCTGGAGGCGGCGCTGGCGGAAAAGGGGATCCAGCTGGACGAGGACGCCGACCTGGTGCTGACCGAGCGGAACCGGTATATGGAGGTCATGACCCTGCGGGACGGCCGCGCACGATGCCGGGTGGCGGTGGAGGATATCGTTTTCATCGAAAGCTTTGGCAAGGAAATCGTGGTTCATGGGAGGGCGGGCGTTTACCGCGCCGATGAGCGCCTAAAGGAGCTGGAGATGCTTCTGGATCCGGAGCGTTTTCTGCGCATCAGCCATTCTGTCATCGTATCGCGGGAAAGCATCCGGCGTATTGAGCCGGCCTTCAGCGCCAAGTTCATCCTGACATTGGATGGCGGAGCGGAGGTGGTTGTCACAAGGAGCTATTATGATATCTTCCGGGAAGCATTGGGCATCTAAGGAGGCGTGAGCGGTTATGGGTATTTCGATCGTATTGTGGGCGGCTTTGCCCCTGGCTGCGGCGGCCATTGCTGCGGTTGGGTATTTTTTCTGGTATAGGGGAGCGATCAACAGGCGGCTGGCTGGCGGCGGCTGCCGGCGGGAGAAGCTGCTGCCACCGGCCAGGATAGCGGTGCTGGCGCTGATCGCCGCGCTGCTTATCTTTGCGGTGGGCGTGGCGGTCATGGGGCGCAGCCGTCAGCCGGGGCTGGAGCGGCGCTATTGGGAGGCGGTTTATGATTTTGCGGTGTATACGCCGCAGGAAATGGCTCAGGGCTACCTGAGCGGGTACTCGGCCGATGAAAACCCCGGGTACCGGAAATGCCTGCGGGAGGACGGAGGGATCCGTTTTACCTGCTTTACCTACGAGGGCCCCTTTGACTATTATCATCCCGCCTTTCTCATCTACGTGGAACCGGAGGCGGAAGAGGGTGCAGCCATGGGCTTTACCGGCGCCTTCCTGACGCCGGAGGGTGAGCCTATCACCAGCAGGGGGGCTTCGGGCGGGCCGGCGCAGCCGCTTTGGATTATCGGCACAAGCTCAGTGGACTGCGTATTTTCCTTGACCTACTATCTCTATGATGAGGACCAGCTGGACGCGCAGGCCGCCTCTGGCGAGCTGGACGCAGAGCAAGGGGCTCAAGCGCGGGGCTCCGTGCAGCTTGCGCTGCGGCATGGGGAGGCCGCAGCAGAAAACGATCCATAGGCCCCTTTATCCGTCCTGGAAAAACGGGGCCCCTTGGGAACAGGGGCGTCAGGGCCGGCTTTTGCCGGCTCTTTTTTTCTGCAAATTGGAGAATAGCCCTTGACAGCGGCTGGCAATCTGGTATACTGGTTGCATGGTTAATTACTTGAGTAATTAACTAAGAGACGAAAGGAGGGAAACCCGTGCAGCTATCGGAGGATAAACCGATCTTCCTTCAGATCTATGAAGGGATCGAGGATGCCGTGGTCAGCGGCGCCTTTCCGGAGGAAGGGCAGATTCCGTCCATTACGGAATTCTCCGTGACCTACAAGATTAACCCGGCCACGGCGTTAAAGGGGGTCAGCCTGCTGGTGGACGAGGGGATCCTTTATAAGAAAAGGGGGGTTGGCATGTTCGTGTCCAAGGGCGCCCGGGAGCAGGTGAGGGCCAAGCGCAGGAGGCAGTTCTACGACCGCTATGTCGCACAGCTGCTGGAGGAAGCCAGGCGGCTGGATATTTCCCAGGAAGAGCTGGGGGAAATGATCGCAAGGGGGTATACCCATGAAGGGGATTGAAGTAAAGGGGATAAGCAAGCGCTTCGATGAAACGCTGGCGCTGGACGAGGTGAGCCTGCGCTTTGAGCCGGAGCGCATCTATGGGCTCCTGGGCAGGAACGGAGCGGGGAAATCCACGCTGCTGAACATCATCACCAACCGCATCTTTCCCGACGGGGGCGAAGTCACCATCAACGGCATGCCGGCCCGGGAAAATGAAGCGGCGCAGCGGCTGGCCTACCTGATGAGCGAGAAGGATCTCTATCCGCCGGCCATGAAGGTGCGGGAGGCCTTTGATTGGAGCGCCCGGTTTTATCCGGACTTTGACAGGGACTACGCCCACAAGGCGGCCGAAGCCTTTGGCCTGAAGGCGGATAAACCCATCAAGGGCCTGTCCACCGGGTATCGCTCCATCTTCAAGTGCGTCGTCGCGCTGTCGGTCAATACGCCCTATGTGCTGCTGGATGAACCGGTACTGGGACTGGATGCCAACCATCGGGAGCTTTTTTACCGGATGCTGATTGAAAAGTACAGCGAAGCGCCTTTCACCTGCGTGATTTCCACCCACTTGATTGAAGAGGTGTCCAACGTCGTGGAGGGAATCGTGATCATCAAGCAGGGCCGGGTGATCCGCGACGAAGCCCGGGAGGAGCTGCTGGCCAGCGGATATACGGTTTCAGGCCCCGCGGGATTGGTGGACGGGTACCTGGCCGGCCGCACGCTGGTCGGCGCCGATGAACTGGGCGGGCTGAAAACCGCCTATGTGCTGGGCCGGCCGGAGGGCGTGCCGCAGGGCCTGGAAATCGCCCCCATGGATCTGCAGCGGCTGTTCATTCAGCTGACGAATATGTAGGGAGGTTCGTGTGATGACCCTTTCTGTTATTACAAAATATCAGCTGCGCAATGTGCGCCTGAGCCTCACGATCTTCTGCGGCATTATGGTGGCGGTGGTCGCGATATTGGCCGTGCTGGCGAGGAGCGTGTCGGACACGGTGAACTTTTCCAGCATGGAAGCGTCGGCGGGCATCTTTGCCTTTGTCTGTGCGATGAATTCCTTTAAGGAGAACTTCGGCTTTGCCCTGCAGAACGGCGTAAGCCGGAAGACGCTTTTCCGCAGCACCCTGATCATGGCGCTATGCTTCAGCGCGCTGCTGTGCGTGCTGGATCAGCTGCTGCACCTCTTCACCCTGCTGGTCAGCCAGGGCGCCGGCAACATGCGCTGGTTCCGGCTGACTGAGGCGCTCTATGACACCCGGTATGCCGGCGCGCCGGAGCTGCAGCGGACAGCGGAGAACATCATCTTTAACTTTACCCTTTATACGGCGCTGTTTATGACCGGATACATGATTACCATCGCCTATTACCGCATGAGCCGGTGGCTCAAGCTGCTGATCAGCATCGGCGTTCCCGCGCTGGTGGTAGTGGTATATCCCCTGGTAGACCTTTTGCTGCTGCAGGGGCGGATCAGCAGCGCCCTGGGCCGGGCCGTTTCGCTGGCGTTGGGCATCGAGGCGCAGAATATCTGGATCGCCGTGCTGTCCATGGCGCTGCTGGCGGCAGCCATGGCCGCTGCGGCCTGGGCGATGATGCGGCGGGCCGTCATCAAGAGCTAGCGGCCCAGGGCCGAGGAAAAAAGAAAAAGGCCGGCAAATTGCCGGCCTTTTGCCTGCCCGTCAGCTGCGGTAGGAGCCGTTGATGGTCACATAATCATGGGTGAGGTCGCAGGTCCACATAAAATCGGAGAAATCCCCCTGCTTAAAGTCCAGCCGGTAGACCACTTCGGGCTGGTCGAGGATGGCCAGCGCTTCCTCCTCGCTGAAGGGGAGGGCGCCGCCGTCGGCGCAGACCTGCAGCCCGCCGATATAGATGTCCACCTTGTCCGGGTCGAAGCTGGCACCGGAGTATCCGGCGGCGGTGATGAGGCGGCCCCAGTTGGCGTCCTTGCCATAGGCGGCCGTCTTGCACAGGGGGCTCTTGGCGATGGCCTGGCCGATCAGGCGGGCGTCGGCCGGCGTGGGGCAGTGCTCCACCCGGATGGTAAGCAGCTTGGTAGCGCCCTCGCCATCGGCTGCCAGCATCCGGCTGAGCTGCCCGGCTACGGCCTTGAGGGTGACGGCCAGCGTCATCAGCCGGGGATCCCCGGCATCCAGCTCGGGGTTACCGGCCGCCCCATTGGCCAGAAGCAGCACCGTGTCGCAGACGGAGGTATCCCCATCGACGGTGACATGGTTATAGGTGGCGGCGGCGACCTGCCCCAGCAGCTCATCGCAGGCGGCGGGCGTCAGGGCCGCGTCGGTGGTGATGACCGAGATCATCGTGGCCAGATTGACGTGGATCATGCCCGAGCCCTTGGCCATGGCGCCCACATGCACGGTATGGCCCTCCAGGGTGCAGTCGGCCGTTGCGGTTTTGGGATGGGTATCGGTCGTCATGATGGCCTGGGCGGCGCTGTCGCTGCCCTCCGGAGAAAGCCCGTCGATCGCGGCGTCCAGGCCTGCGAGGATTTTCTCCATGGGCAGCGGCTGGCCGATCACGCCGGTGGAATTGGGCAGCACCTGCTGCGGCGGGCAGCCGAGGCGGGCGGCCAGATAATCGCAGACAGCCACCGCGTCATCCCAGCCCCGCTGGCCCATGCAGGCGTTGGCGCAGCCGGCGTTTACCATTACGGCCTTGGCCGTTCCGCCCTTGACATGCTCCCGGGATACCTGAAGGCTGTGGCCCTTCACCACGTTCCGGGTAAAGCGGCCGGCTACGGAGGCCGGCCGGTCGCTGACAACCAGCGCCAGATCCAGCGCCCCCTGCTTTTTCAGCCCGGCATGGACGCCGGAGGCGGTAAAACCGATGGGATAGGTTACGCCCTTTTTACTCATATCAAAATCCTCCCCCAAGATAGATTCAATAGCCTGCCCTACAGCGGCCGGCCGCCCCCCTTTTGGACCGCGGCTACTCTGTATTATAACGCAATTTTCCCGCCAGGCAAGAAAAAACGCAGGCCAGCCGGGCCAACCCCTTCAGAAAAACCGGTTCACGGCTTGATTCTTCAACGGGCGCAGGGTAGAATAGATTTGGATATATAGGCGGCAAGGGCGCGGGCCGGGCGCGCGGCGTTTTTGCCGCGGCTTTTTGCGGCGTAAAGGCGGCGCAGGCGTCAATTGAGGCGCTTGGGCTGTACGCAGTCCCAGGGAAGGATTATGATAAATGACGATTGGTCAGAATTATCCCCGTGCCGCCTTCCGGAAAAAGGGCGGGGGGTGACCGGATGCATACACAGATGATGGACTGCGGCGAAGCGGGCCTGCGGCTGGGCGCGCAGCTATTGCGGCGGGGAGAGCTTGTAGCCTTCCCCACCGAGACGGTCTACGGCCTGGGAGGCAACGGGCTTCACCCCGGCGCGGCTCAAGCCATCTATGCGGCCAAGGGCCGGCCGGCCGATAACCCGCTGATCGAGCACATTGCAGATTATGGGATGCTGGAGCTGCTGGCGCGGTCGGTGCCGGGAAAGGCCCGGCGGGCCATGGAGGCCTTCTGGCCGGGGCCGCTGACCTGCGTGCTGCCGGCGGCCGATGCGGTGCCGCGCACGGTCACGGCGGGCCTGGATACCGTGGCGGTGCGCTGGCCGGGGCACCCGGTGGCGCAGGCGCTGATCCTGCGCTCCGGCGTGCCGGTAGCCGCGCCCAGCGCGAATGCCTCCGGCCGGCCCAGCCCCACCTGCGCCCAGGATGTGTGGGAGGATATGGCGGGCCGCATCCCGCTTATCCTGGATGGGGGCCCCTGCCGGGTGGGCGTAGAGTCGACGGTGGTGTCCTTCTCCGGGGCCAGGCCCATGATCCTGCGGCCCGGCGGGATTACGCCGGAGGCCCTGGAAGCGCTGCTGGGCCCGGTGGATATACACCAAAGCGCCCTGAGCGCCCTGGAGGAGCCGGACGCGGCGCCTTCACCGGGGATGCGGCACCGGCACTATGCCCCCAGGGCGCAGGTTACCGCGGCGCGGGGCCCCGGCGCCCTGGAGCGGATGCTGGCGGCCTACGACGCCTGCCAGGCGGACGGCGGCAGGCCCTGGCTTCTGGTTTCCGAGGGGGCCCGGGACCGGTGCGGCGAACGGCGGCTGATGAGCTACGGCGAAGGCCCCGATGGGCTGGCGGCGCATCTTTTCCACAGCCTGCGCCTCATGGACGCCCAAGGCGCTACCCACATTTATTGTCTGGCTGTCGATCCCCAGGGCATGGGGCTGGCGGCCATGAATCGGCTGCTGCGCGCGGCCGACTTCGACGTGATGGATCCATAGGAGGAGGACGGATCATGAATATCCTGTTTGTTTGCGCGGGGAACACCTGCCGCAGCCCCATGGCCGAGGCCATGCTGGAGAAAAAGGTGGCTGACCGGGGCATAACGGGGCTGCATTGCGCCTCGGCGGGCACCCATGTGTGGCCCGGCGACAAAGCGGCCCGGGATACGGTTGCCGAGCTGAAAAGCCGTGGGATCGATATTCAGGGGCGGGACGCCCAGCAGCTTAATGATGAGCTGGCGGGGCAGGCCGATGTGATCCTGACGATGACCGAGGGCGTTTCCCAGGCTGTGCTGGTGCTGTTCCCCAGAGCCGAGGGCAAGGTGTTTACCCTGGGCGAATATGTGGGCGAGCCCGGCGACGTGGACGACCCCTATGGCTGCGACGAGACCGTATACCACGCGACAGCCAATCAGATCGACGGGCTGCTGGATAAGCTGCTGGAGAAGCTGGCGTAATCCCGCGCTGCCCGTAACCATTCAACCACCCGGATGAGGAGGAAGCCCATGATTTGCATTGCCAGCGACCACGCCGGTTATGAGCTCAAAGAGCATGTGAAAAAGTACCTTCAGGAAAAGGGCCTGGAGGTGAAGGACCTGGGGACCGATGGCCCCGCATCGGTGGATTATCCCCTATATGGCCAAAAAGCGGGCGAATGCGTGGCCCGGGGCGAGGCGGAAAAGGGGATTATTATCTGCGGCACAGGCCTTGGGATCTCCATGGCCGCCAATAAGGTGCCCGGTATACGGGCCGCCCTGTGCACCAGCCCCACCATGGCGCGGCTGGCCAGGGAGCATAACGACGCCAATATCCTGGCGCTGGGCGCGCGGGTCATCGGCTCCGTGCTGGCGGAGGATATTGTCGACGCCTTTTTGAATACGGAATTCTCCACACAGGGCCGCCACAGCGCACGGGTAGCCATGATTGGGGAGATGGAGCATACCTACCACAGCCATATGGAATAAGGATTTGAGGAGGAGACCACCCATGAGCAAACTGATGATTATGGATCACCCGCTGATTCAGCACAAGCTGACCCTGATGCGCGATAAGTGCACAGGCTCCAAGGATTTCCGCGACCTGCTGGATGAGATCGCTACGCTGATGGCCTATGAGGTGACCCGCGACCTGCCCCTGAAGGAGGTCGAGGTGGAGACCCCCGTATGCGTGGCCAAGAGCTCGGTCATCGCCGGCAAGAAGCTGGGCGTGGTGCCGATCCTCCGGGCGGGCCTGGGCATGGTGGACGGCATCCTGAAGCTGGTGCCTGCCGCCCGCGTGGGCCATATCGGCCTGTACCGCGACCCGGAGACGAAAAAGCCGGTGGAGTATTACTGCAAGCTGCCGGCCGACGTATGCGAGCGGGAGCTGATTGTGGTCGATCCCATGCTGGCCACCGGCGGCAGCGCCATTGCGGCCCTCCAATTCCTCAAGGACCGCGGCTGCAAGAACATGAAGCTGATGAACCTGATCGCCGCGCCGGAGGGCATCGCCGCCGTGCAGGCCGCCCATGACGACGTGGATATCTATGTGGCGGCGGTGGATGAGCGCCTTAACGAGAACGCCTACATCGTGCCCGGCCTGGGAGACGCCGGCGACCGGCTCTTCGGAACCAAGTAGTCCAGTTTAGGAGGTAACGGCATGCAGCAGGATATGCTGGCGCGCGTCCGGGAGGCGGAAGCCCAGGCGGAACAGCTCCGCCAGGCCGCCGCGGCCGAGGCCCGGGGGCTGCTGCGGGCGGCCCAGGAGCAGGCGGAGGCTGAAGCGGACAAGCTTCTCCAACAGGCCAGGGCGGAAGCCAGGCAGATCCAGGCGGAGGCTGAGGAAAAGGCGGCCCGGCTGACGCAGGCACGCCTTGACGCGCAGCGCGCCCAGGACGAGGCGCTCAAGCAGCAGGCGGCGGCCCGGATGGACCGGGCCGTGGCCTGGATTGTGGGAAGGATCGTGGAATAAATGGCCGTATTGACCATGAAAAAGGTGTTCCTTCTGGCTCTGGAGCGGGATCGGGAGGCCATCCTTTCACGGCTGCAGCGGTTTGGCCGGCTGCAGATTGCGCAGGTGACCGGGCAGGATGAGACCCTGTCGGTCAGGGGCGCGGAAACGGCCAAGGAAATAGCCCGGCAGCGCGACGGCTACCGGGATAAGCTGGGGCGGCTGGATGCGCTGCTGGCTGAGCTTGCGGCCTTTGACAGCCGCAAGCCGGGCTTCATGGCGCCCAAGCCAGCCCTGGGCCTGGACGAGATCGAGACGGCGATGGAGCAGGAGGCGGTATACCTTGCGCAGGTGGAGCGGTGCGAGGAGCTCCTGCGCAGGATGCGGGCCCTTGAGGCGCGCCAGCGCCAGCTTCAGGGACAGGCGGAGCAGCTGGCGCCCTACCGCCCGCTGACGGTCCCGGTGGAGTCTGTAGCCGATACGCGGGATACGGTGGCCTATCTGGGCAGCGTAGCCGCGCCGGAGCTGGCTGCGCTGAAGGAGGCGGCTGCCCAGCAGCCCCTGGCCGCCCTGGAGGTGATCGCGGCTGACGCGGCCCATGGGTATATCCTGCTGGTGGCCCATCGCTCCGTCGCAGGAGAGATGGGCCAGTGCCTGGCCAGGGCCAGCTTCAGCCGGGCAGCCTTCCCCTTCCCATCCGGTACGCCCTCTGAGATGGCCGGCCGGCTGGAAGGGCAGCTGAAGGCGGACGAGGAGGAGCGGGCCCGGCTGGGCGAGCAGCTTGCCGCGCAGCCCATAGCGCCGCTGGAGCTATACTACGACGCGCTGTCGGTGGTGGCGGAGCGCTGGGACCAGGCGTGCCGGCTCGGGAATACCGATTCGGTCTTTTACCTGACCGGCTGGGTGCCGGCCCGGTCGGTTCCCGGGCTTGAGGCGGCGGTAGCGGCCGTATCGTCCACGGCGCAGCTGACGCTGAGCGATCCGGAGCCGGAGGATGACCCCCCTACAGCCCTGACAAACCACGCGCTGGCCGAGCCCCAGGAGGACATTGTCAATATGTTCGCCTCGCCCCAGTATACGGAGCTTGACCCTACGGCGCTGACCAGCCCCTTTTACCTGTGCTTTTTCGGCATGATGGTATCCGACGCCGGCTATGGGATCGTGATGGCGCTGGCCTGCGGCCTGCTGCTTCTGCGCAGCCGGCCGGCCCGGGGTCAGATGAATATGATCAAGATGATCGGACTGGGCGGCCTGTTTACCGCCTTCTGGGGCGTTATGTACGGCTCCTACTTCGGCTATGAATGGTTCCCGCCGGTCATCATGTCCCCAATGGGCGATCCGCTGAGCATGCTGATCATGTGCTTCGGGTTCGGTATCCTGCACCTGGTGACCGGCCTTGTGACCAAGATGGTCGTCAGCTTTAAGGCCGGGGATTGGCAGGCCGCCGTATTCGACGCCATGCCCTGGGTGATGATCCTGGTGGGGCTGCCGCTGCTGGCCGGCTCCATGCTGGGCGTAGCCTGGCTGCCGGCGGCCGGGATGGCGCTGGTGATTGCCGGAGCGGCGCTGATCCTGCTCTTTACCGAGCGAAAGAGCTTTAACCCGATCGTGCGGATCGGCAAGGGGCTGTACGCGCTTTACGGGGTAACGAGCTATCTCTCGGATATCCTGAGCTATTCGCGCCTTTTTGCCCTTGGGCTCTGCACCGGCGTGGTAGCCATGGTCATCAATACCATTGTGGGTATGCTGGCCGGCAATCCGGTGGGCATGGTGTTTGCGGCCCTGATCTTTGCGGGCGGCCATGTGATCAATATCGCCATCAACGCCCTGGGCGCCTATGTCCACTCCTCGCGGCTGCAATATGTGGAGTTTTTTGGAAAGTTTTATGATGGCGGCGGCCATCTTTTCGAGCCGCTGGCCGCCAGGGGCAAGTACCATCAGGTTACGGACGGCCTGAAAAAATAACCTTGAGCTTGAAAGTGGAGGAATGACCCATGGATACGACTCAGAACCTTATCAATGCCCTGACCCCCTTCTGGAGCACGGTAGACTGGGGCCTCGTCTTTGCCGCCATCGGCTTTGCGCTGGTGGTCATCCTGCCCGGTATCGGCTCGGCCCTGGGCGTCCATCTGGTGGGCTGCACCGGCGCCGGCGTGCTTTCCGAGGATCCCAGCCGCTTTGGCAAGATCCTGCTGCTGCAGGTGCTGCCCGGTACGCAGGGCATCTATGGCCTGCTGATCGGCTTTATCTTCCTGCTGAAGCTGGGCGTGATGGGCGGCAGCCTGATTACCCCCACCACGACCGAGGGGCTTTGGCTGCTGTTCGCCGCGCTGCCCATGGCCTTTGTGGGCCTGTGGAGCGCGCTGTATCAGGGACGTGTGGCAGCGGCCGGCGCCATGCTGGTGGCCAAGCGGGCCTCTGAAAGCGGCAAGGCCATGATTATGGCCGCGATGGTGGAAACCTATGCGGTGCTGGCCCTTCTGATGAGCTTCCTGGCCGTGTGGTTCATGCCCATCGCCGGAGCGTAAGAAATGGGGAATGAACGGATGCCGGGAATCGATGCAATTACCGCGGCGATCCTGGAGGATGCAAAGCAGCAGGCAGAGGCGGTGCTGGAGGATGCGCGGGCCAAGGCGCGCGACATAGCGCGGCAGGCCGCGGAGCGGGCGGGCAAGTCCGCCCGGGAGCTGACTGGGCAGGCGGCGCAGGAGGCGGCCGAATACGGACACCGTATGGAATCGATGGCGGATTTAAGCTGCCGCCGGGCGCGGCTTGAGGTGAAGCAGCAGCTTCTGGACAAGCTGTTTGACCAGGCACTGCAGGCGCTGAGCGGCATGGAGGACCGCGATTATCTGGCCCTGGTCGCCAGGCTCATGCTGGAGGCCGCCGAAGGGGACGAGCAGGTGGTGGTCGCGCCGGGAGAGAGCCGGATTGACGGCGCCTTCCTCGCGGAGATCAACAGCCGGCTCAAGGCCCAAAACCGCAAGGGCGAGCTGAAGCTGGCCGGGCGGCGGGAGCCCATGGCAGGCGGCTTTATCCTGGACAGCCGGGGCGTGGAGATCAATTGCTCCTTTGAAATGCTGGTGCGCCAGGCCCGGCCGATGATGGAAAAAGAGGCGGCGGCGCTGCTTTTTGACGCATAGGGGGTGATCGTATGCCGCAAAAAAGCGTGCTTTACGCCATGGGACGGATTAAATCCCTGGAGGACAGGCTGATCGATACCGCCAGGCTGGAGCGGATGCTCCAGGCCCCCGACGCCATGGAGAGCCTGCGGGTGCTGACCGAGGCGGGCTATGGCGCGCCGGCAACGGCCCAGGCGCCCCAGGACTATGAGCGGCTGATCGAACATGAGCTGGCCGAGACCGGCAAGCTGATCCATGAGATCACGCCTGACGAAGCGGTGACGGATCTCTTTATGATGCGTTACGATTACGCCAACGCCAAGGCGCTGTTCAAGATGCGCCTGTCCGGGAACCGGGAGCCGGAGGCGCTGAGCGCCCTGGGCCGTATCCCGGCGGAGGTCCTGGAGCAGGCTGTGGAGGGCAAGCCCAGCGCGGAGCTCCCCGGCCACCTGGCTGCGGCCATGGACGAGGCTGGGCAGTACCTGGCCGGGGGACGGGACCCGGCGCGCCTCGATGGGATACTGGACCGCGCCTATATAAGCTGGGCGGCCGGGGCGGCCGCCCGGGTGCGCAAGGCGCCCATGGTGCGGGCCTACTTCCGGGATCAGGCGGACCTCTATAACCTGGTGGCGCTGATCCGGCTGCGCCGGATGGGCGGCCAGGCGGAGCAGCTGCGGGGCTGCCTGGCCCAGGGGGGCGCGGTCAAGCCGGAGCTGATCAGCGAATGCTTTCCCCTGGCGCCGGAGCAGGTGGCCGACCGGCTGAGAGGTCATTTTGACAGCCAGGTGCTGGACGAGGTGGTCCAGGGGCTTATAACGGGCTCCACCTGGCAGCTGGAACGCACCACCGACAACCGGCTGATGGAGCTGGCCCGAAGGGGCAAGGCGGACATTTTTACCATCGGCCCTATCCTGGGGTTCCTGCTGGCCCGGGAGGCGGAGGCCAAGGCCATCCGGCTCATCATGGTGGGCAAGCTCAACCGGCTGCCCCAGGAGAAGATTCGGGAAAGGCTGCGTGAGATGTATGTATAAAATGGCAGTGGTGGGCGACCGGGACTCGGTGCTGATCTTTAAGGCGCTGGGCCTGGTCACCGAAGAGGCCTACGACGGGCCCGAGGCGGCCCGGAAGATCGCGCGGCTGGCTAAGGCAGACTGCGCCGTGATCTTTGTGACCGAGCCGCTGGCTGAACAGATCCCGGAGACCATCGCGCGGTACAAGACCAGCCTGACGCCTGCGTTGATTCCCATCCCGGCCAACGGGGGGAGCACGGGCTTTGGCATGAAGGAGCTGGCCAGCAACATGGAGCGGGCTGTAGGAATGAATATTTTTGTAAATGAAGAGGGTGAATAAAGCCATGGCTGGCAGCATTGTCAAGGTATCGGGCCCCCTCATTGTGGCGGAGGGCATGGCGGACGTTAAGGTCTATGACGTGGTCCGCGTATCCCAGAAGCGGCTGATTGGCGAGATCATTGAGCTGCGGGATGACCGTGCCTCCATCCAGGTGTATGAGGAGACGAGCGGCCTGGGCCCCGGCGAGCCGGTGGAAACCACGGGGAATCCCCTGTCGGTGGAGCTGGCGCCGGGCCTTATTGAATCAATTTTCGACGGCATCCAGCGGCCCCTGGAGGTAGTGCGGGAGGCGGTGGGCGACCGGATTACCCGCGGCGTCGAGGTCGACGCCCTGGACCGCCAGAAAAAATGGCGCTTTGAGCCCAGGGCCAAGGTGGGCGACGAGGTAAAGGGCGGCATGATCCTGGGCGTGGTGCAGGAGACGCCGGTGGTGGAGCACCGTGTCATGGTGCCGCCGGGCGTGGAGGGCACCGTTACCTGGATAACCCCTGCGGCGGAGCTGACGATCATTGAGCCCATCGTGCGCATCCGCACAGCGAAGGGCGAGGAGAGCTATCCCATGCTGCAGCGCTGGCCGGTGCGCGTGGGGCGTCCCTATGTGAAAAAGCTGTCTCCCACCGAGCCGCTGGTTACCGGCCAGCGGGTCATCGATACCTTCTTCCCTGTGGCCAAGGGCGGCGCGGCTTGCGTGCCGGGGCCCTTTGGCTCCGGCAAGACGGTGGTGCAGCACCAGCTGGCCAAATGGGCCGACGCGGATATGATCGTGTATGTGGGCTGCGGGGAGCGCGGCAACGAGATGACCGACGTGCTGATGGAATTCCCGGAGCTGAAGGACCCCCGCTCCGGACAGCCGCTTATGAAGCGCACTGTGCTGATCGCCAATACCTCCGACATGCCGGTGGCCGCCCGGGAGGCTTCCATCTATACCGGCATCACCATCGCCGAATACTTCCGGGATATGGGCTATAAGGTGGCCATCATGGCCGACTCGACCTCCCGCTGGGCAGAGGCGCTGCGGGAGATGAGCGGCCGCCTGGAGGAGATGCCCGGTGAAGAGGGCTATCCCGCTTACCTGTCCTCCCGGCTGGCGGGTTATTATGAGCGCGCCGGCGTGGTGGAATGCCTGGGCAACCAGCTGAAGGGCTCCATCTCGGCCATCAGCGCCGTATCGCCCGCCGGCGGCGATATTTCCGAGCCCGTGGCCCAGGCCACCCTGCGGATTGTCAAGGTGTTCTGGGGCCTTTCGGCGCAGCTGGCCTATGCACGCCATTTCCCGGCGGTGGATTGGCTGACCAGTTACTCGCTCTATCAGGATCAGCTGGCCGGATGGTTCAACGAGCAGGTAGCGCCGGACTTCAATGCGCTCCGCCAGGATGCCCTGCGGCTGCTGCAGGAGGAGAGCGAGCTTAACGAGGTGGTGCGCCTGGTGGGCGTGGACGCGCTGTCCTTCCCCGACCGCATGAAGCTGGAGGCCGCCCGGGCCATCCGCGAGGACTATCTGCACCAGAACGCCTTCCACGAGGTAGATACCTACGCTTCGCTGCCCAAGCAGTACCGGATGCTGAAGCTTATCATGGATTACTATCATCTGTCCCTGCAGGCACTGGATCAGGGGGCGGAGCTTTCCAGCCTGACCAACCTGCCGGTTCGCGAGCGTATCGGCCGCGCCAAGTACATCCCCGAGGAGCAAATGGAGCGCTTTGACGAGCTGGACCGCCTCCTGAGGGATGAGATGGCCAACCTGACGCAAGGAGGCGACCGCGCATGATGAAACAATACCGCACCATCCGCGAGGTGGTGGGCCCCCTGATGCTGGTGGACGATGTGGAGGGGGCTAAATATGACGAGCTGGTGGAGATCGAGCAAAAGGGCGAGATCCGCATGGGCAAGGTGCTGGAGATTTCCGGCAAGCGCGCCCTGGTACAGCTTTTTGAATCCTCCCAGGGGCTGAAGCCCACAGAGGCCAAGGTGCGCTTCCTGGGCCATTCCACCCAGCTGGCGGTGTCTCCGGATATTCTGGGCCGGGTATTCGACGGCATGGGCAATCCCAAGGACGACGGCCCGGCGATTATCGCCGACCAATGGCTGGATATTAACGGATCGGCGCTGAACCCCGCGGCGCGGGATTATCCTTCCGAATTCATCCAGACGGGCATTTCCGCCATTGACGGCCTTAATACCCTGGTGCGCGGCCAGAAGCTGCCGGTATTCTCCGGCTCCGGCCTGCCCCATGCCCAGCTGGCGGCGCAGATTGCCCGCCAGGCGAAGGTGCTGGGCGGCTCGTCCAACTTTGCGGTGGTGTTCGCGGCGATGGGCATTACCTTTGAGGAAGCGGACTTCTTTATTTCCGACTTTAAGCGTACCGGCGCCATTGAGCGGACGGTCATGTTCATGAACCTGGCGGACGACCCGGCGGTAGAACGGATCGCTACGCCCCGCATGGCCTTGACCTGCGCGGAATACCTGGCCTTTGAGCTGGGTATGCATGTGCTGGTCATCATGACGGACATCACCAACTATGCCGAGGCGCTGCGCGAGGTATCGGCCGCCCGCCGGGAGGTGCCGGGGCGCCGGGGTTACCCGGGCTACCTGTATACGGACCTGGCCACCATGTATGAACGGGCTGGGCGCATCAAGGGCAAGCCGGGCTCCATCACCCAGATCCCCATCCTGTCCATGCCGGAGGATGACAAGACCCATCCCATCCCCGACCTGACAGGATACATCACCGAGGGCCAGATCATCCTGTCCCGGTCGCTGTATCAGAAGGGGATCACGCCGCCCATCGACGTGCTGCCCAGCCTGTCCCGCCTGAAGGATAAGGGGATCGGCAAGGGCAAGACCCGGGCCGACCACGCCGACACCATGAACCAGCTCTTTGCGGCCTATGCCCGGGGCAAGGAGGCAAAGGATCTGGCGATCATCCTGGGCGACGCGGCCCTGAGCGATGTGGATAAGCTGTATGCAAAGTTTGCCGATGAATTTGAGCGGCGCTATGTATCCCAGGGCTATACCGCCAACCGCACCATCGAGGAGACGCTGAACCTGGGCTGGGAGCTGCTGTCCATCCTGCCCCGCAGCGAGCTGAAGCGCATCCGCGACGAGTACCTGGATGAATACCTGCCGCAGGACGAAGGGAAGGCGTAAGCGATGGCCGTAATGCGAGTCAACCCGACCCGTGTGGAGCTGCAGGGCCTGAAGCGGCGGCTTAAGACCGCAACCCAGGGCCACAAGCTGCTGAAGGACAAGCGGGATGAG
Source organism: uncultured Eubacteriales bacterium (assembly GCA_900542005.1). Classification (GTDB taxonomy): domain Bacteria; phylum Bacillota; class Clostridia; order Christensenellales; family UMGS416; genus Parachristensenella. The sequence goes on along the minus strand of UQLW01000017.1, from coordinate 47,364 downwards.
ATGATGCGCCAGTATGTGGGCTATATCCGGAAAAACCGCCAGCTTCGGCTGGAGGTGGAGGCGCTGCTTGGCGAAGGCATGGCCAGCTTTGTCATGGCCCGGGCCACCATGGACGCCTCGGCGCTGCAGTCAGCCCTGCTGTGCCCCACCCGCACGGTGGAGCTGGAGCTTAACCGGCACAACGTGATGAGCGTGGAGGTACCCCGGTATCAAGTGCATGAGAAGGTCGCCGAAGGCGCGTCCAGCTATCCCTATGGCCTGCTGTCCACCTCCGGCGAGCTGGATGAGTCCATCGCAGTGATGAACCAGGTGCTCATGAAGATGGTGGAGCTGGCCGAGATCGAGAAAACCTGCGTGATGCTGGCCGACGAGATCGAAAAGACCCGCCGCAGGGTGAACGCGCTGGAGCATGTCATGATCCCCAACCTGGAGGAGACTATCCGGTATATCACCATGAAGCTGGATGAAAACGAACGCGGCACGCTGACCCGGCTGATGAAGGTCAAATCGATGCAGGCGGCGCAGCAAGGGACATAAAAAAACGGGGGGATGGAGCCGGTCCATCCCCTTTTGCCATTCCGGAGGAAGGAGGCGCACAGTGGCGCTGTTAGATGTACATTTTTTTTCCCAGACGCTGATGAATCAGGCGGCGGTCAGCGTGCTTCTGCCTGACGAGGGCGAGGGGCCCTTTCCCGTGCTGTATCTTTTGCACGGGATCTCCAATGACCATACCCATTGGATACGCAAATCCAACGTGGAGCGCTATGCCGCGGCCCATGGGCTGGCGGTGGTGATGCCCTCTGTCGGGCGCAGCTATTACGCCGACCAGAAGGTAGGCTATGACTACTTTACCTATGTGGCCCAGGAGCTGCCGCAGGTGATGGGCGCGATGTTCCCCCTGTCGCAGCGGCGGGCGGATACCTTTGCGGCCGGCCTGTCCATGGGCGGCTATGGCGCGGTGAAGCTGGCGCTGAACTACCCGGAGCGCTATGCGGCGGCCGCCTCCTTCTCGGGCTGCCTGGATCTGGAGGGCCTGATAGGCGGCCTGACGGCCCAGGGGCTGGCAGCGCAGCCGCTGCCAGACAAGCTCCGGCGGGGAGCGGAGGAGCTCAAGCGCGCGCTGGGCAGCCGGGAGGAATTTGCCGGAAGCCCCAACGACCTGATGGGCCTGGCAAATGGGGTCGATCCGGCGCGCTGCCCGGCGCTCTATCTTTCCTGCGGCACAGAGGACCCGCTGATGGGCTGCAACCGCAGCTTTACGGCGCAATTGGACCAGAGGGGGATCCCCTATACCTGGTTTGAGGGCCCCGGAGGCCATGACTGGGATTTCTGGGACGGCCAGATCCGGCGGGCGCTGGACTGGATGGCGGAGGAAGGAGGCGCCCATGGCGATCATACACGGTAATTTCTACAGCAAAACCCTGGAAAACGGCGTGCAGCTGGAAATCGCCCTGCCGGAGCCTGTCCGCGATGGGGCCAGGGAGCCGCTGCCGGTGCTCTATCTCTTGCATGGCAACAGCGACGACGCCACCGTGTGGCAGCGCCGCACCAGCATCGAGCGATACGCCGGTGAATACGGCCTGGCGGTGGTGATGCCCGGCGTGCAGCGGGGCAGCGCCTATACCGACCAGGTAAACGGCGAGGCCTGGTATACCTATATCGCCCGGGAGGTGCCGGATATGGCCCGGCGATATCTGAAGGTATCCCAGCGGCCGGAGGATACCTTCGTAGCCGGCCTGTCCATGGGCGGCTACGGCGCCATGCACTGGGCGCTCCGGGAACCGGAACGCTTTCGGGCGGCGGTCGCCCTCTCCGGTGCGGTGGGCAGCCGGATCCCCACCGGCTATTCCCTGCGCGATATGGGCGAGCTATCGGACCGGGCCCGGCTCAAGGAGCTGGACAGGGAAAAATATACGGTGAAAACGGAGTTTGACATGACCTATGGCTCCGTGGAGCAGTATCTGGAAAAGGACGACGCGCACCTGATCCGCCAGGTGCAGGCCGCCCTCAAGGCAGGGAAAAAGCTGCCGGACATCTATATGGCCTGCGGCACGGAGGACTTCCTCTATGACGCCAACGCCGAACTGCATGAGCAGCTCACCGCCCTCGGCGTGGCCCATACCTACCGGGAGGGCCCCGGCAGCCATAACTGGGCCTTTTGGGACCGTTGGATCCAGGACGCGCTGGCCTGGATAGCGCGGCTGCGTAAGGCGGATGGGGTATAGCGCAGGGAAACGGATAGACGCATGGATCGCGCAAGGACGATAAAAGTCAGGCCGGAATGAAAGAAACAAGGCTTGCCGTGCTGTAGACGGCAAGCCTTTTGTATGGGATATTCGATACAACGTGCGTAAGCAGGCCAGGGTTATGGGCGAATGGGAAACCCAATGGAGCGACACCGGAGAAAATGCAGCGGGCTACAGGTCTGCTTCCGGTTTTGAAGCGCCGGAAGGCGCGGGAAGGTATATATCCATGGAAAGCCCGCTGTCCTGCACCAGTAACGAGGACGGCAGACGGCACAAGCGGCCGATCACATATAAATCTCCGGCCGCGCCCGACAGGTTCACGATCTCAAGGCCATAGGCTACCCAAAACCAGGGAAGGGGAAGCACAAACGCAAGCAGGGCAAAGACAGCGCCCCAGAAAACCACGGGAGATAACGCGATGATGAAATAGTCCTGCTTGCAGAAAAACGCTTTGCTGCCGGCATAAGCATAGAGCCAGGTGAAGCCATAATGGGCCCTTTTCCCGGAATACCGACGGATAAAGAGGCCGTGGACCAGCTCATGGAGCGGCAGATAGGCCAGGATACTTATGCTGAAAACCATTAACTGGATGAACCACGTTCCTTCCGTCCGCCACGAAGCGATAAGGGAAGAAGTCATCAAAGGGAACGATGCCAGCCAAAGCAACACGCCGATAAGCAATGCCAGACCGTTGACGAGGAGAGCCTGTTTTTTGTTCTTTTGCAGGTCAAGGGTAAAGGCATGCTGGAAGCCCTCCGGCAGAGAAAAGGTGTTTTTCATGACGCATCCTCTGGACGATACATTGGGGACAAGGGGCGGGAGAATCCCTGAAAGGATATTCCCCGGCTAATCGGTTTGGGCTATTTTTTGCGCAGCTCTTCCAGCGTTTCTGTGATCTGCGGGGCGCCCTCGACCTGACGCCACTGAGCGGGGGCTACCCACTGGCAGGCGTTCTGGATGATGCGGCGCACATAGGGGTTATGATAGGCGCCGTTGGTCTCGTGGCCGGGCTGGAAATAGAAGATCTTGCCATATCCCCTGCGCCAGCAGCAGCCGGAGCGGAACACCTCGCCGATGTCGAACCAGGATTCAAAGACCTGCTCGTCGGGCTGGGGGATATCGAAGAACTCGGCATAGCACTCCTCCACGCCCAGCTCAAAGTGCGGGGGAATCCCCTGGGCGATGGGGTGGGAGGGGTTCACACAGAAAACGCGCTCGTAGGTTTCGTCCCGCCAGCGCAGGTCGCAGCTCGTGCCCATCAGCCGGCGGAAAACCTTGCTGTGGTGGCCGGAATGCAGCACCACGAGGCCCATCCCCTTGAGCACCCGGGCGCATACCCGGTCCACGACCTCGTCGGGCACCTTGTCGTGGGCCATGTGCCCCCACCAGATCAGCACGTCGGTATGCTCCAGCACCTCGTCAGGCAGACCGGCCTGGGGCATGTCCAGCGTAGCGGTGCGGACGGTGACGCCCGGCAGCTCGCCAACGATCCCGGCTACCGTACCATGCAGCCCCTGGGGATGCACCTCCAGCACCCTGGGTTCGGCTTTTTCGTGGACATTTTCATTCCATACGGTAATATTCATGGTAGATCCTCGCTTTGGTGGAATATATCCCTATTGTAATGCCCCCATAGGCCTATGGCAAGGGTTTGGGCGAAAAAGCGTTGACATTCCGCGATAGGCTCCGTATGCTTAACGTAGAACGAGGGAGGAGAGATGGCCATGCACCGCTTTTTTGTCGATCCCGCTGCCATGGAGGGCGGCATAGCACGACTGAGCGAGGAGGATGCGGCCCATGCGCTGCGGGTGCTGAGGCTCAAGGCGGGCGACGAAATCCGCATCTGCGACGGATGCGACCAGGAGTATCCGGCCTGGATTGAGGAGGCCAATAAAAAAACTGTGACCGCCCGAATGGGCGCGGGCTATGATTTAAAGGCCGAGCCGGCCACCCGGGTTACGCTGTATCAGGGCGTGCCCAAGGCGGGCAAAATGGAATACCTGGTGCAGAAGGGGACGGAGATTGGGATCTGCCGGTTTGTCCCCTTCTTCAGCAGCCGCTGTGTGGTGAAGCCCGGCAAGGATAAGGGCGAGCGCTATGGGCGGGTGGCCTATGAGGCGGCCAAGCAGGCCCACCGGGGTGCGGTGCCGCAGGTAGAGCTGCCGGTGGACTTTGCGGGCCTCTGCCAGGCCCTCCAGGGGCATGAGCTGGCCCTGGCCGCCTGGGAGGAGGAGCGGGCCCTGTCGGTGAGGGCGGCGCTGTCCGCCGCCCCCGGGGCCCGGGATATCGCCCTGGTGGTGGGGCCTGAGGGCGGGCTATCGGCCGGGGAGACGGAGGAGCTGGCCCGTGCAGGGGCGCAGGTGGTTACCCTGGGGCCCCGCATCCTGCGTACGGAGACGGCCGGGGCCGTGCTGGCCGCCCTGGTGCTCTATGAGAAGGGCGATATGCAGTAAACTGAGGTACGGGATGGAGCGTGCCGGCCCCCTTTGCCGGTGCCATATAGCGTAAGCCCCGCCGGCGCGGGGCGTAATGCCGAACAAAAGGAGGAGATCATATGAGCCTGGGCAGCGTGGTATGCCAGCTGGCCCCTGGGGCCGGCAACCCCCGGAACAGCGAAGGGGCCTTTCTGACCCTGAAGGACGGACGCATCCTTTTTGTCTTTAGCCGCTATTGCGGCGATACCTGGCTGGATCATGCCTCGGCGGATCTGGCGGCAATAACCTCGGATGACGGCGGGGTCAGCTGGAGCAAGCCCAAGGTCCTGTTTTCCTGCCGTGATGCGGGCGTGATGAACCTGATGAGCGTATCGCTGATGCGCATGGCTGACGGCGCACTGGGCCTTTTCTACCTCAGCCGTGTAAGCTGGAGCGACCTTAGGATGAAGCTGGCCCGCTCCTACGATGAAGGAGAGCGCTTTGGCGAGCCGGTAACCTGCATGGATACGCCGCGGTACTATGTGGTCAACAATGACCGCGTGATCCGCACAGCCGCCGGACGGCTGATCATTCCGGCCGCCAGCCACGACAACCTATACCGGCCCAACAGCCAGGGACGGCTGGAGCCGGCCTTTGACGGCCGCGCCACATCCTGCTTCTTTCTATCCGATGACGACGGGAAGAGCTTCCGCATGGCTCCGGGGCGGGTGACGCTGGGAGCCATGGCCCACAGCAGCTCGGGCCTGCAGGAGCCGGGGGTGGTGGAGCTGAAAAATGGCGTGCTATGGGCCTGGGCGCGCACGGACCTGGGCCGCCAGTATGAGATGTTCTCTATGGACGGCGGGGAACACTGGACCGACAGCCAGCCCGCCTGGTTTACCGGCCCCTGTTCGCCCCTGAGCGTAAAGCGCCTGCCGGATGGCCGGCTTCTGGCGGTATGGAACCCGATCCCCCTGTACAATGGAGCCGATGAGAACGCCGGCCCCAGCTGGAACGGCGGGCGTACGCCGCTGGTCTGTGCGGTTAGCGGGGATGAAGCAGCGAGCTGGAGCCGCCCGATAACGCTGGAGGATCAGCCGGACTATGGATACTGCTATACGGCCATCCATCCGATGGAGGACGCCGTGCTTCTGGCCTACTGCGGCGGCGGCCCTCAGGATAAGGGCTGCCTGAACCGGCTGGTGATCCGGCGGATAGAATATGGGGCGCTGTAGCAGCATCCGGCGGGAAAAAGGCCGGTCAGAAAGCGGCATGGAGCATTTTGCGCTTTTTATCCGTCTAAGGAGCAAAGCAGGTAAAGGAGGGATGCGTCAATGGTGCAGCGGATGGCCGCATTGGGGCTGGCCTGGCTGTGCATTCTGGCGGCGGTGGCCGGATGCAGCCGCCCCGCCGAGCAGGATGCGCAGTCGCAGCTTATGGCGGTTGTGCTGGAGGTCTATGATACCAGCATATTGGTAGAGCCGGTGGAGGGCGATGAGGCGCGGCGCTCATCCGACCGGATCGTGGCCCCGACGGAGGGAGCGCTTTATGGATATGCGCCCCAGGTGGGCGACAGGGTTTTGATCCGCTACGACGGTTCTATTTTGGAGACCTATCCGGCGCAGCTCAGCGAGGTGTATTCCATCGCGCGGGCGTAGGGCGCGTGTATAGCGGCAATGGGCGCGGGGCTAAGGCAGGCATCGCCTGCCTTGGCCCTTTGTTGTTTTTGCGGGATACAGGCTATGGATGGCAGCCGTAGCTTACCTCTATGCCATCGGGGATCGTAAGCACGGGCTCCTCACCCGCCCGCATCTGGCAGGTAAGAAGGCCGAAGGGCGTGGGCAGCTCCACATGGGCCCAGGAAAGGCCCAGCAGGGAGGGCGCCAGGCGAATCTTTCGGAACCCGGCTTCCAGCAGGTCGAAGCCCAGGAGCGCTTTGGGCAGGGCATATACCGGCGTACCGCCCCAGGCATGGCTGTGGTCGAAGCGGTAGGACGGCTCCGGGGGGATAAACCCTTCCACCAGCCCCTTGCCGCAGGCGGCGACAGGGGCCTTCCAGCGTTCCAGCACCTGCCGGGTATAGGCCTCCCGCAGGCCGCAGCGGTCGATGGCTTCCAGAAGGAAATGGGCGAAGTAGGGCTGATACTCCCCAAGGGACTCGTCCTCCATGACCTGGGTCAGGATCGCCCGGGCGCGCGGCATATCGCAAATGCCAAAGTAAGCGGCGAGAATATTGGCATGGCGGCGATAGTAGCGCTTTGGTACGTTTTGCGGCATATAGGGGGCCAGGAGGGCCTCCGGGGTGGGCGTATTGAGCCCCTCAAAATACAGGCCGCGGCCGCTGTCATATAGCAGGGTATTCACAGCGCTGCGCAGGCTGGCGGCCTGTTGGGCGCAGCGGCCGGCCATGGCTGGCTCCTCCAGCAGAAGGAAGACCTTCTCCGCCGCCTGCAGCGCGCCGAAGTAGAAGAGGTTCAGGCAGCTCTGCCCCAGCGCCTTGGGCGGGTGGTGCAGGGATATACCGTCGAGGTAGATCCAATCCACGAACATGTAGTCCGGCGGCGTTTCGATCAGCCCGTTTTCGCCCAAGTAGGTTTCAAAGCGGGCCAGCAGCAGCGTGAGCGCCTCCTCGCAGTCGGCCAGCAGGGCTTTGTCCCCGGTATACCGGTATACGTCGTAAAGCATCAACACCCAGATAAGGCTGTAGGTGGTGTGGAACATCCGGCCATCCTGATACCGGAGCAATTGGGCCGTGCGCCGCACGTCGAAGGCAGCCAGCACCATATCGCCGAAGGTGAAGGCGGTCATCAGGCTTTCGATATAGTAATCGCCGGTGCAGGCCAGGGGCTCCAGGTGCCGCGGGCTGTCCAGGTGCATCAGCTGCCGGCAATACTTCAGCGTATGGGCCGATACTTCCAGGACCCGGTTCAGCATAGCGTCGGAGGTGGCGGTATGGGCGCAGGATGGAGCCGGGTAGCAGGTGGCGATGAGGCTGGCCTCCAGGGAAGCCGGATGCTCCGAGCGGTTTTCCGCCGTAATCCGGTAGCCGCCTACGCTGTGCAGCTGCAGGCCGCGGTATTGGCTGCTGGCGTTAAAGATGAAATGCTCCTGCGAGCCAGCCTCGCCGGTTTCAAAGCAGCTCACCGTTAGCCGCAGCTCGCCCTGGGCCTGCACGTCAAGGGCGATGAAGCCGGCATAGATCCGGTCAAAGGGCAGGTCGGCCTGCAGGGTTTCGCCGGGGGACAGGGTAAGCCGCCCGCCGCCGGCCGGCAGCAGCCTTTCCTCGCTGCGGGGCGGCAGCGGTGAAGTAAGGCTGTGCCAGATGTTGGGTATGGGCTGGGCGGGCCCATAAGGGTCAGGGGCGATGCGGCCGTCATAGGCATAGGGCGCGGTATAGGCGCCGTTGCGCCGGGCCTGCCAGGAGCTGTCGGTTGTCAGCACGGCCTTTGCGCCGTCCTCGAAGACCAGGTGAGCCGTCAGCATGAAGCCGCCCCGCCCCTGGCTGTACTCGCTGATCGCCACCGGCATCATCTTGACGCGGGCAAAAAACTCCAGGGTGCGGCAGCCGGGCTCGATGGAAAGCTCGGAGGCGTAGTGCTGGGGCCGGGGTACATCATTATAGAGAAAATCGCCGCCTACGGGGGCGGGACCGGTGGCGAGCAGGCGGCCGTTCAGGAAAAGGGCGAATTCGGTATCGCCGCTAAAGCGCAGATGCGCCCGGGCGACAGGCTTGTCAAAATCATAGCGGCGGTGAAATTCCGCCACGGTGTAGCCGACTTCAGCCTTGTCGGAAAAGCCGCTGTATACGGTGGACTGAGCGTCTGGATAACGCTGCTCATCCAGCCAGATCCATTTTTCAAGGGGTTCCATGCAGGCCGCCTTTCTTTTTCCTGCGCCTGGCGGGCTTGGCCCAGGGGGCGCAGGAGCTTTTTTCTTCCTGTGGGGATAAAGGGATAGGGTGCGGTGGCGCGGGCTGATTCTACGAAGTCCGGGCCAATGATCTCCCGCTGTTATAGAATGAGAGAATAAGAAAGGGCCGCCACAGGGAAACGGTGCTGTAGAGGCCCTTTTCATACCATATTCAGCAATACTTCTGCAGCAGGCGCAGAAGCTCGGGCATGTTCAGGGGTTTGGCGACGTGGCCGTTCATGCCGCTGTCCAGGCAGGCTTTGATGTCGTCGGAGAAGGCGTCGGCGGTCATGGCGATAATGGGTATCGTTTTAGCGTCCTCACGCTCCATGGCACGGATGCACTGGGTGGCCTCGAGGCCGTTCATCTCCGGCATTCTCAAATCCATCAAAATAGCGTCGTAGCGTCCCGGCTGCCCGGCGGCGAACTTCTCCACGCAGAGCTTGCCGTTCTCCGCCCAGTCAAGCTCGAAGCCTACGCTGGAGAGCAGCTCGCTGGCAATCTCCCAATTCAGGTCGTTATCCTCAGCCACCAGCAGCCGCTTGCCGGTGAAGTCAATCTGCGGTTCAGCAGGCAGGTCGACTGACGCGGTATCCTGTTCGGCAAAGGGCTTGAGCGAATGATAGAGGGTGGATTTGAAGAGCGGCTTGGAGATGAAGCCGGTTATGCCGGCTTCCAGCGCCTCTGCCTCGACGTCGTCCCAATCATAGGCGGACATCAGCAATATTGGCATATCGTCGCCGATGCGGCGGCGCATCTCGCGGGCGGTCGCGATCCCGTCCATGCCGGGCATCTTGCAGTCGAGCAGCACGACATAGTAATCGTTGTGCTGGAGGTGCCGCTTCTCCGTCATGTCAATGGCGGTGGCGCCGTCGGTCGCCCACTCGGAATGGACGCCGATCTCATTGAGGGAGTCCACCGCACTGTAGCACAGATCCTCGTCGTCGTCCACGACGAGGACTTCCCATCTCGGGAGCACCATGTCTTCTATCTGATCCTCGCCGCGCTCGAAGTCGAAGGTGATATGGAATTCGGTCCCCTTATCCGGCTCGCTGTCAAGTTCGATGGTGCCCTCAGCCTTGTCCACGATGTATTTGGTGATAGCCATTCCGAGCCCGGTGCCTTCCACCTTGTGTACGCGGGCGTTGTCCTCGCGCACAAAGCTCTCAAAAATCCTCTGCTGGAACTCCTTCGTCATGCCGATACCGTTGTCCTTAACCCAGAAATGGGTGCGGACGAAGCCGGCCCCCTTGGGAGAATCCTCCTGCTCGACCGTGACGGTGATGTCGCCGCCCTCAGGCGTGAACTTCATCGCGTTGGAGAGCAGGTTGATCAGCACCTGGTTGAGGCGCACGCCGTCTGCATAGATGTTCTCAGTCTGGATTTTGCGGATGAAGATGTTGAAAGACTGCTTCTTCGCCTTGATTTGGGGCTGGATGATGTTTACGATGCTCTCCATCATCTCGCGCAGGGAGAGCAGGTCGAGGTTTAGGGTCAGCTGGCCGCTTTCGATTTTCGACATATCCAGTACGTCGTTGATAAGCCCCAGCAGGTGCTTGCTGGAAAGCGTAATTTTCCGCAGGCACTCCCGTACCTTGTCCCGGTTATCCATATTCGAGGCTGCGATGGCCGTCATGCCTATGATGGCGTTCATAGGCGTGCGGATATCGTGACTCATATTGGAGAGGAACTCGCTTTTCGCCTTATTCGCGGAAATGGCCTCCTCCTTTGCGGCTACGAGGTCCTTCATCTGCCGCACGGAGAATCGCCAGTAAATGAGGTAGACGATGAGCATGATGCACATGATTATGGCGCAGCTCACGAGGGAGGAGACGACTCTCTGCTGTCCGAGCGTGGCAAGGGCCTCGTCGAGAACGCCGTGGGGCATGACGGACAGCATGATCCAGTCGGTATTGGCAAGGGGCGTGCAGCGGAAGTGGCGCGTCTCGCCGCGGATGGGGACAACGCCGCTGAAGGTTGTCCTGTTGGTCACAGCCTCGCGCATGTCCTCAACGATTTGTTCGATGTTTTCCATCTTCGCATCGAGCCCGTTCTGCATCAGCCAGTCATAGCAGTCCACATAGGTGGGCGCAAGGTCGGAGTTGTTGACCACATAGGTGCCGTCGGGGCGGATGATGTTGGTAAAGATCAGGGAGTCATCAGAACCCAGGGAGAGGGCGTTGGTCAGGTTCTGAATGGGAACGCCCACCAGCAGGGCGGTACACTGGTTCCCATTCTCGAGAGGATAACCCAGGTTTACCGGGTAGCCGACCGAAAGCCCGTAGATGAGGACCTCCGTCCCGTCTGCCTCCGTGCCGATGGTCACCATGGTGTCGCCGTTGTTCATGGCGGTGAGGAAGTTCCCGTAATTGTCAATCTCTATGGGGTCGCCTAGGACCTCCTCTATGTTGCCGTCTGTGTCCATCAGGTAGGTATGGGTGAAGCCGCGGGCGCTTGTCATCTCGGCGAACTCCGCCTTGGCAGTATCGTCCATGACCTCCACTTCCTCCGGCGGCAGCGCCAGCAGGATATTCCGTACCTGAATGAGACGCATCTCCACCAACGTGTCAAAGTGGCTCTGGATCTGGACGCTCATACCCTGCATATAGGTATCGGCGACCTGGTTGAGCGTGTTGGTGTTCTGCTTCGTCATGTATGCGGTGATAAAATAGAACACAAGCACACAGAGCAGAAGCAGCCCGGCAATGGTTGCGGAGAAGATCTTCTGCACCTTTTTATCCGTCTTTTTCAAATTGACCATCTTCCGTCCCTGCCTCTAGTCAAGCGTTTGGATGGCCGCCAAGACGGTTTCGTATTTTATGGTTATCTCCGGCATCAGTTCCACTGCCTTGTCCCAGTCGTTGGCGCGGAAGGCCGCGACCTGCTGGGTCATAAGGCCAAACAGCTCCGTCATGGCGAGGTTGCCGGATACGCCCTTGAGCGTGTGCGCCGCAGCCAGCGCTTCCTCGCCCTGATGCGCGCCGATGGCGGCGACGAGCTTTTCATAGCTGGCGTCCTTTAAGAACTTCTTGAGGAACCGCTCCAACAGGGCTTCGTTCCCCATAAAACGTTCCAGGGCGACGGGAACATCGATCCCCGCCCCCATGAGCTTTTCCTTCATCAGTTCCTGCATCGTTATGACCTCCGATCCTCATTTATCCGCCTTTTTGTACAGCTGGGCAAGCTGGGGCTCAACCTCAAAGAAGCACTGGAGCAAATCAGGATTGAACACACCGCACTGCCCGGTGCGTATCATTTCCAGCACCTTATCACGCGGGAGGGCGTCCTTGTAGACCCTCTTGCAGCTCAGGGCATCGTAGACGTCTGCTAGTGAGACGACCTGCGCCCAGGGGGTGATCTCGCCGCCCTTCAGGCCGTCCGGATAACCGCTGCCGTCCCACTTTTCGTGGTGGTGCAGGGCAATGTCTCTGGCATAATAATATGCGCCGTTTTCCCGTAGCTGGGGTATCTGTTCCAGCAACCTGGCTCCCGCCGTCGTGTGCGTTTTCATGATTTCAAATTCCTCGGGCGTGAGCCTGCCGGGCTTGTTCAGTATGGCGTCGGGGATGGCGATTTTTCCCACGTCGTGCATGATGGAGGCCAGGGCTATCTGCTCGATGCTGTCGGCCGGCATGCCATCTCCCCATTTTGTGTGCTGCAGCACATGGCGGGTGATGTCGTGGATGCGCCGGACGTGGTCGCCGGACTCCTCGCTCCGAAACTCGATTGCGGTGGACAGGGCTTCGATCATACCCTGGTTGAGCTGGATGATCCGGTTGGCTTGCTGGATAAGCTCGTCCTGCTGCCGCATTACCTGGGTGGACAGGCTGCGCCTGGCGCGGAACAGCTCTACGACGGAGTTAACACGCCGCAGGACCACATAGGGCACCACGGGCTTGCCGATTACGTCCATGACGCCCAGCTGGTAGGCTTCGCGCATCACGGCGTCGGTGACCTCAGCCGTGATAAGGAACACCGGCACTTCGGCCAGCAGCCCGTCCCGCTTGAGGTGCCGCAGGGCCTCCAGGCCGTCCATCTCCGGCATCATGACGTCCAGCAATATAGCGCACAGGTTTTTTCTGCTTTCCTGAATGATTCTCAGGCCGTCCCTGCCGTTCTCAGCCTCCTGGATTTTGTAGTAGGCTGAGAAGAGGTTGCCAAGTATCCCGCGGTTGATCTCATCGTCATCAATAATGAGGATGGTGTTTGCCTCTGAGAGGGCGTTGTGGAAATGGAGGCCCCCGGTCGCGCCCGGCGCCTCCGGGCTGCCGTGCGACGAAGGCGCCATCTCACCAGCGTGCCCCACCGGGCCTATGCTTGATGACCGATTGCCGTCCAACTGAAAAGCCGATAAAGTCTGCGTCAGCAAACCCATTGCTGCCGCCCCCTCCTTTCCCTAGTTGCCGTTTTGTTTGCAGGGAACAATTTTTATTTCCATTTTATTATACATGAAATAGCATATTATTTCAATATTTGATTTGAGTATTGAATTAATAATCATATGAACATGGCCTCAATCACGCCAGCGCAGAGACGAAACAGGAAAGGAAGGCTCCCTATGAATGCGCAAAATATACACTGGTGCGGCGGGGATAACAGAATGGGCGCCCTTCAGCAGCCTCTTCCATGCGGGAACAACTTCGTTAAGCCCTGTTGAAGGTCTCTCGCAAACGCTTCCCCAAGCCCATGGGGCGCCCTAATCGTGTGCTCCATCCCGGCTTTCGCCATCCATATTGGCGTGGCAGGCTCATTAAGCGCTGCGAAAGGTGCATGGCAAAAGGCAGGGATTGACGCTGCAATACCTGCCTTCCCTTCCATTTTGAGCCCGATCGTTAGGCCTTTGGGAGGGCAGGATAGACGCCCTCCTTTTCATAAATGTCCATCATCAGCTCATAGCGGGCCAGGGGCATACCGGTGTATACGCAATTGGAGGTGCAGAAAATATACCCCCAGCCCTCCATGCCTTCGGCCAGTGAGCGGCGCACGTCGGCCGCCACCTCCTCGTCAGTGCCCGTTTCCAAAAGCCCGCAGTGGACGTTGCCGCACAGGCAGATCTGCTCGCCGGCTACCCGGCGCTTAACCTCGGCCAGGCTGACGCCGGCCTGCGGATCGATGGAGTGCAGGGCATGGGGACGGCACTGGATCAGCTGATCCAGAATCGGCATGATGTTGCCGTCGGTATGCTTGATGACGTAAAAGCCCATGTCCCGATACCCCCGGATCAGGCGGTCCAGATAGGGCGTGACGAATTCGGAAAACTGGGCGGGGCTCATAAAGGGGTTGGTGTTGAAGCAGTAGTCGCTGCACAGCGCCATGGCGTCCAGTATACCATGGCGGGCGTATCGCTCGGCCACCCGGAGGGCGTCGTCCACCTGTTTTGTAGCCTGGCGCTTGAGCCCTTCCGGATCGTCGGCCATCCGATAGGCAAACTCGGTCATATGGGCGCCGTCGGGAATGGAAAAGGTGGCGTCGCCGTGGATCATGGTCAGATACTCCTCGCCGGAGCGCTCACGGATGAGCTCGCACTGGCGCATGACCTCCTCCGGCCGGTCCACCGGAGGGGGATTGATAAAAATCGCGCTGTGGTGGTAGGCCCTGGCCGTCTGGATGTAAAGATCGGCCACATCCAGGCGGTGGAGGTTGCGCTCCGCCTCGCTCATTTGGTCCCACTGGCCATAATGCCGCTGGGAAGGATGGACCCGGCCGAACTTCTCCATGGTGAGGAAAAAGACCAGCTCAAAGGTTGGAACATGGCCGCTGACCGGCCGGCACAGAAGCGCATCGATCATTTTTTGCCTGGGCGTCATAGCCGTTACCCTCCGCTTGTCTCCCATAAGGGATTCATGATATAATAAAACCATCTTCATTTTACAAGGAGGATCCCATGTCTGCAACTGTTTTGTTTTCCCCCATGGCCTATTCCCGCTATGAGGCCTCCCAGACGCTTCCCGCCAAGTTCTCCCGCATGCTGAAAAAGACCGGCCTTGCCGAAAAGGTCAAGGGCAAAACCGTCGCCATCAAAATGCATGTCGGCGACGGCATCACCTATTCCACCATCCCGCCGGTGTTTATCCGCATCCTGACGGACTTCATCAAGGAAAACGGCGGCGACTGCTTCATTACCGACCACTATGTCTATCAGCGCCATCCGGAGCGCCGCGGCTACACCGAAAATAACCTGGGATGTCCTGTGCTGGATGATTGCGGACATCTGGGGAAGTATTTCTATACCAAAGAGGTGGCATACAAAACCTTCAAGCATGTGGATGTGGCGGGCCTTATTCATGACGCCGACTTCATGATCGACTTTTCCCATGTTAAGGGACACGGCTCCTGCGGCTTCGGCGGCGCCTGCAAGAACATCGCTATGGGCTGCGTGACCGACCGCACCCGCCACGAGATCCACGCGCTGGAGGGCGGCCTGGTCTGGGACAAGGACAAGTGCATCCACTGCGGCAAGTGCATCCCCGCCTGCAACCATCACGCCAATTCCTTCTCCGGCGAGAAGAATCAGGGCGAATATCAGGTGAACTATCATCATTGCACCATGTGCCAGCATTGCCTGAAGGTTTGCCCCGTCCATGCCATTACCCTGGATTCCCACGATTACGCCGATTTCCAGATGGGTATGGCAGTATGCACCAAGGCCGTTGTCGATACCTTTGCGCCGGGCAATGTGTACTATATCAACGTGCTGACCGCCATTACCGCCCTGTGCGACTGCTGGGGGATGACCACGCCTTCGCTGGTGCCGGATATCGGCATCATGGCCAGCGACGATATTGTGGCCATTGAGCGCGCCAGCATCGACGCCATCAAGATGGAGGACTTGATCCCCGCGGGCATTCCGCAGGGCATGGAGCTCTCCGGCGAGGGCCATCTCTTCCAGCAGCTCCACGGTAAGAACCCCTTTGTGCAGCTGGACTGCCTGGAGAAGGTCGGCCTGGGTACGCAGGACTACGAGCTTGTGACGGTGAAATAAGCCGGTTTTATAACGCTGAAAAGGGGCCCGGAGTATCCGGGCTCTTTTTTATATCGTGGGGCTGGATGGGTACGATCTCCTTGACCGGCTGGCGGAGGCAAAGGGCTGCCGGCCTAACGCAGGCATACAGCAATGCTGACTAAATCCATATTATATGTACGAATTGGAATGAATTAACACAATAGTAGAAAAATAAATTGAATACTCGAGAAAGTATGATAATATCAAAATAGAACAAATGAAATGGAGGCGATATGATGAGAAAATCTGCTTTTGCCGCTATGGCGTTGGCCGTCCTGCTGCTGGCCTGCGGCGGCTGCCAGGGGAATCCGGCCGCGACGGCGGATCATACCGGGATGGAAACCACGGCTTCCGTTGGCGTACCGGAAGAGCGTGTCCCCACATGGCGCCGGCATACTGAACCGGTGGAACTGACCATGACCAGCCAGATTACCCATAACAAGAAACCACAGGCATCCTATCTTCCTCCTGATTGGGGGGAGGATGAAGTTTCCCGGCGGATCATGGATATGACGGGGGTGAAGCTGGTACTGGAGAAGCAGGATGATGCCGCAGAGCTGGCCGCTGTCATGGCCGCTCAGGACGATACGGATTTGATCTGCGTTTGGGCCAATGAGGACGCCCGCGCGCTGGAGGAATCAGGCAGATGCCAGGCGTTGGATGTGCTGACCAGTCAATACTGCCCGGATTTCTGGGATGATACCGACCCGCTGGAGCGCCTGAACAACACCTGCGACGACGGGCATATCTATACGCTGCGGGGCGGCTACCGCCCGCAGGCGGTTTATGACGACGATTCGATCCCGGTGAATCCGCCCTGGACGATGAGCCTAAAAACGACGCTGCTGGAAAAGCTGAATGCCCCTATGCCCACATCGGTAGAGGAGCTTGAGGGGCTCCTGTATCAGATGAGGGACGAAATCGAGGGGATCATCCCCTATCGCATGGTAGATGCGGTGTCCACGCCCTTGGCGGGGTGGATGGGCGTGCGCCGGGACGCATACTGGGACGACACGGCCAAAAGGGTGCGTACCCCGCTGCGGGAGGAAGCCTGGAAGGACTATTTGAAGAAAATGAGCAGATGGTACCGGGATGGCGTGCTGTCCCTGCCGGGGGAGGCGGATAAACCCAACGCCGCCTTCTATGATTCGGAGGATCCGGCTGAGGCGGCCTATATGCGGACGCTGGATCAGGATGAATGGCTGCGGAAAACCGGCGGCCTCAGTTTTGCGACAGCAGTTGATCAGGATCGCGCCTATCGGGACCCCGCTTATGTGATCCGGGCGGGCGCGGAAGAAAAGGAGAAGCCCTTTCCCTATCAGGTGATCGTTGAGCCGCTGACGTACCAGGGAGAGGTGCGGCTGCTCGCGGCGGATCACGCGGCATGGGCGGCTGAAAGCTGCCTGGGGCAGAATGTAAGCCGTGGTGCGGCGCTGTTCATTACCCAGGCCTGCCAGCAGGCTGACCGGGCGCTCTACTTCCTGCAATTCCTCAAGAGCAGAGAGGGCGCGCAGCTGGTCCACTGGGGTGTCGAGGGCGTACATTATACGCTGGATGATAACGGGATGATTGAATACCTGGAGGATTACCGTACCCCTGCAGATTCAGCGGAGGATACGGGCCTCCGGGATTGGAAGATCGAGTCTGGCATCCGCTACTGGACCTTTATGGATAACGGCTGGGTCAGCGGCAGGCTGAATGCCTCGCCGGTAGCCTACCTTACGAACTACGATATCCAGCAGGTGCGCGCCCAGCAGATTCAAGCAGGATTACGGTATAAAGAATACGCAGGAAAAAATAAGAACCCCGTCCTGCAGCTGGCGATGCCGGATGCATCCAGCGAGGCAGGAAAGCAATATGCCGGGATAGAGCGATACTGGATGGAAGCAATGGAGCAGATCATCACCCAGGCCCGGGATGATGCAGACGTGGAGGCCCGGTGGGCGGCCATGATGGATCAGCTGAACGTCATGGGTCTGGACGCGCTGGAGGAGGAGATCACCCTGCGGTTTGCCGATGAGCTGAAGCGATATCACGACGCTGGATATTTTACCGATATCCAGCCCTAAAGGGGGCGGAGGCGGCGGGATTTGGCCCGCCGCCTTTTGATGAGAAAAGAAAAATAGAAAACCCTTCCTTTTTCTCTGTCTATCTTTGGGCTTTTCCAGTATAATGGGAGGCAGAGGATTTGAATAAAGAGGGGTGAATCATGATGAACGATATGCCCAAGGGGCTGTATGCGGTGTCGGCCGGCTTTGCCGGGCAGACAGGCGAGGTTGCTTTTACCTTCCAGGGCGCTGGCTTTACCGGGCAGATGGGAGAAACCGCCTTTGCCACCCTTGAGGAGGCGGCCAAGGCCGCGGTATCCGTCCCGGAAGCGCCCTTTATGGGGCGCAGTTATGATACGCCGGTGCTCCTGATGCCGGCAGGCGTATATTCCTTCGGCCGGGCGCTGCAGACGCCGCTGCCCCGAGGCCTGACGCTGCTGGGTGAGGGGGCGGGGATCAGCCCCAACAGGCCCGGGAATATCCGGGAGGCGAACCCGGCCCGGCCGGCGGAGGAGACGGTGCTGGAGGGAAGCTTTTACTATGGCACCATCGTGATGCCGGAGGGGACGGAAGGGCGCCTGACGCTGGACGGCCTGACGCTGCATGACGCGCGGGTATATGACGCCCGCACCGGGGGCGAAGACCTGGGCCTGGCGCTGCAAAACTGCGTATTTACCGGAGCGCTTACAGCTACGCTGGTGCGCACGGCCGCGCTGGCGGCGGGCAGCCGCCAGGTACGGCTGTCGGACTGCCGTCTGGACGGCTTTGACGCGCTGGATGCCGAGGGCGGCCTGATCTTTGCCAGCGCCAGCGAAATCACGCTGGAACGGGTCTATTTCGCCCATACCAAGAAATTCCTGGGATTGACCGACTATGGCTGGACGCTGCCGTCGGGCCCTGCGGGCGGGGCGGTATCGGTCACGCTGCGGGACTGCCTTTTTGAGGCATGCGAGACGGTGCACGGCCTGACGGTGGCGCTGCCGGCAGAGGCGGCCCCGGCCTGCGTCAGCATAGAGGGCTGCGCTTTCCGACAGTTTGTGCCGGAGGGGGAGCCGGCGGTCACCGTTCGCCTGCCCCACAAGGAGTGCAGCCTGCGGCTGAAGGATGTGGAATTCACCGGACGGAAGCGGCAGCGGGCCCCGGCCATATTGGTGGATGGCTGCCGGGAGGCGAAGGTCGAGCTGGCGGATGTGCGCGTGGCAGATTTTGACGGAACGCTGGACAATAAGCCGGCGCGCCGCAGGCAGGCCCCGGACTGTGTGGGTGAGGCCCTGTGGGCCAAAGACCGGCTGGACGACCCCCATGAGCTGGCCGCAGAGGGGGACTTTGCCCAGCTGGAGGCGCTTTACAGCGGGCGTTATGCCTTCCATGGCGATATGCATACCCACACCGATTCCGGAGGCACCAGTGACGGAGCCACGCCGCTGGCCGAGTTTGTCCAGCAGCTGGAGGCTTTGGATCTGGACTTTGCCGCAGTGGTGGATCACCGGCAGATGCGGCATATGTTCCTGCCGGAGTGGGACGATACGCGGCTGATCTATGGAACGGAGCCGGGGACGGTCATCGTGGAGGAGGGGCGCGCGCCCCGCTCCAGCCAGATGCACTATGTCATGCTGTTCCAGTATCCCACGGATCTGGCGCGGGTGATGGCGGCCTTTCCGGAATTTGCCTACACCGGCGGACTGGAGGGACATTTTTCCTATCCCACCTTTACGCCTGAGCGGCTGGCGGAGCTGGCCCGTTTTGTGCGGGGCCTGGGCGGCGCCTTCTCCCATGCCCATCCCAAGCAGCTGATGGCCTCAGATAACCCGCTTGACTTCTACTTTACCGATGCGGTGATGCTGGAAACCATCAATGCGGACGCCAATTCCTATGGCACGGCCCAGAACCTGAAGCTATGGGATACGGTGCTGCGGATGGGAAAGCGGGTGCACACGGTGGGCTGCAGCGATACCCACGGCGCAGCGACGAACCGGGCCCTGACCACCGTATACGCCCGGGAGCGCAAAGGGGCGGCCTACCTGCGGGAGATCCGGGAGGGCGACTGCGCAGCCGGGGCTGTGGGCATGAAAATGGCCATCGCCGGGACGCGGATGGGCGGCAGCCT
Source organism: uncultured Eubacteriales bacterium (assembly GCA_900542005.1). Lineage (GTDB taxonomy): Bacteria > Bacillota > Clostridia > Christensenellales > UMGS416 > Parachristensenella. The sequence goes on along the minus strand of UQLW01000017.1, from coordinate 27,637 downwards.
TCCCTACCGGGACGGCCTGACGCTGGCCATAGAGCTCAATGATTTCTTCAAGCCTGCCTTTTTGCAGGATACCGTATACGCGCTGAAGGTGTATACCGATCGCGGGCTGGCCTGCGCCACGGAATTCAGCGGCCGCACGCCTCAGCGCCTGGCGGTTGCGGTGAAGCGCCGCAGCTATTACCGGGCTGAGGTGACCAACGAGAGCGATGGGGTTATTGTCGGCATTTCCAACCCGATCTGGTTGGATTGATGATGAAAAGGAGACGCACATGAGCATAACCAAAGGTGATTTCGGCACGGCCTATGGACAGGCCATTGAGCTGTATACCCTGGTCAACAGCCAGGGTATGAAGGTGAGCATCGCCACGCTGGGCGGCGCGGTGGTGGAGCTGCGGGCCCCTGGCCGGGGCGGCGCCTTCCAGGATGTGGTGCTGGGCTATACCTGCGCGGAGGAATATGCCCGGTATACCTCCAACCAGGGCGCGCTGATTGGGCGCTATGGCAACCGCATTGGCGCAGGGCGCTTTACCCTGAAGGGGAAAACCTATCAGCTTGCCCTGAACGACCATGGCATCAACCATCTGCACGGCGGGGACCGGGGCTTTAACCAGCGCATCTGGCAGGTGGAAGGCGCCCAGGACGGCCCGGCTCCGTCGCTGATTCTTAGCTATACGAGCCCTGATGGGGAGGAAAATTATCCCGGTACGCTGCAGGTCAAGGTGACGTACACCTTGACGGAGGATAATGCCCTGTCCATCGACTACCGGGCCGTGACTGATGCCGATACGCCGGTGAACCTGACCAATCATACCTATTTTAACCTGGCGGGCTATGACGCGGGCCCCATTACCGGCCATGAGATCTGCATCCATGCCCAGTACTTTACCCCGGTGGATGACGGGCTCATTCCCACCGGAGAGCTGCGGGCGGTCAGGGGTACGCCCTTTGACTTTAATTCGGCCAAGACCATCGGCCGGGACTTGGACAGCGGCGACGAGCAGCTGGTCAAGGGCGGCGGCTATGACCACAACTTCGTGCTGGGCGACGCCCATGTAACCAAGACGGCGGCCATCGTCTATGAGCCGGAAAGCGGCCGGATTATGACGGTCAAGACGGATATGCCCTGCATGCAGTTCTATATCGGCAATTTCCTGGACGGGACCGAGGTGGGTAAGGGCGGCCTGCCGCTTAAGCGCCGTCATGGCTTCTGCCTGGAGACCCAGTACGCTCCGGATTCGCCCAACCAGCCCGCCTTCCCCAGCGTGATCCTGCATCCCGGGGAGGAATACCACTATACGACCAGCTATCAGTTCTCGGTCCGCTAAGGCGGGCCGGTAAAATCCCGGAGCCTTAGGCTCTGGGATTTTTTGATGGATGGCATTTTAGGCTGCCCTGCAGGAGGAGACAGTTTACAAATTTTTGATTTGAATCGAAGATGCGCATGATATAATAGAATAAAAAGAATCCATATTTGTACAAAATGAAAGGAGGGATCATCCATGCCCGGAAGGTTTGGCGGCCCAGGGGGTCCTGGCGGTCCGGGGAGGCCCGGAGGCCCTGGACGAGGCTTTGGCGGCCCCGGCGGCAGAGGTGGATTCGGCGGGCATAGGCCGCCCCCGCCGCCTCCGCCCAGGCGGTTTGGTATGGGGGGACCCTACCGCAGGGGACCTGTAGGCTGTGTGGGGTGCCTTGTGCCGCTGATCGGCACAGCTGCGCTAGCTGCGGCGCTTATAGCTCTTTTGCTGTAACCGAGCCGCGGCCCTCTGGGGCCGCGGCTTTTTTCTTTGAACCAAAGGGCGAGGCCAGGCCAACAAACTGATATGATTCCCCCAAATGCTGGGATGACCAAGGGGATGAAATAGGCTATACTAAAGGTAAGACCTATCCAAGCATAAGGAGGATAATCCATGGAATCAAATTGCAAGGCGAGGGCCCGCATCGGCCTGTACAGCGCGGGGCTTAAGGCCTACTGGAGCCAGTTTGCCGGATTGAAGGAGCGGCTGGAGGGCTATAATGCCTTCATTGCGGAGAAGCTTTCTGCCTGGGGCGAGGTTTATAACTTTGGCCTGGTGGACGATGAGGACGCAGGCCGGGCGGCGGGCGAATATTTCAACGCCCATAATGTAGATATCATCTTCTCCCACAGCGCCACCTACTACACCAGCAGCACGGTGCTGCCGCTGCACCAGATCGCCAAGGCCCCGGCGGTCGTGCTGAACCTGCAGCCCACCGCCGCCATGAACTATGAAAAGACGGCTACCGGCGAATGGCTGGCCCACTGCGTGGGCTGCCCCGTGCCCGAGCTGTCCAACGCCTTCAACCGGGCGGGCATCCCCTTCCGGGTCATCAACGGCCTGCTGGGCCTGGAAAAGACGCCTGAAATCTCCGTCACCGACGAAGTAACCTGCCACCGGCCCGAGGCGATCCGCGCCTGGGAGCAGATCGGCCAGTGGGCCCGCGCCGCGGGGGTGAAGCGGGCCCTGCAGCACGCGCGGTTTGGGTTCCTGGGGAATAACTATTCGGGTATGCTGGATATGTATTCCGACTTCACCCAGCTGCAGGCGCAGACCGGCATCCATGTGGAGATTTTGGAGATGTGCGACCTGGACCGCTGCCTGCAGGCGGTGACGGAGCAAGAGGTTGCCGGCATCCGGCAGGAGGTGGAGGCCTTCTTTGAAATCTCCGGCGATTCGCCCGCCGACCCGATTGCCAAGCGGCCCACGGCCGAGCAGCTGGACTGGGCCTGCCGGGTAGCGGCCGCCCAGCGCCGGCTGGTTAAGGAATACCGCCTGGATGCGCTGAGCTACTACTACCATGGTTCAGACAACAACCATTATGAACAGCTGCAGAGCGGATTTATCGTAGGCCATTCGCTTTTGACGGCGAACGGCGTCCCCTGCGCCGGGGAGGGCGATATCAAGACCTGCCTGGCCATGAAGATCTGCGATCTGCTGGGGCTGGGCGGAAGCTTTACGGAAATTGTCGCCATGGACTATGACCGGGGCACCATGATCCTGGGCCATGACGGCCCCTTCCACATCCGTATCTCCGATGGAAAACCCATCCTGCGGGGTATGGGCGTGTACCACGGCAAACGGGGAAGCGGCGTTTCAGTGGAGGCCCACGTCAAGCCCGGCCCGGTGACCACGCTGGGGCTGACCCAGACCGGCGAAGGCAGGCTGCGGCTGATTGCCAGCCAGGGCGAGGCGAAGAACGAGCCCATCCTGGCCATTGGCAACACCCAGACCCATATTTGCTTTGGCCGGGATCTGGACGAATACATGGACGACTGGTTTGCCCAGGCGCCCACCCACCATGCGGCTATGGCCGTAGGCCATGACGCGGCCCTTTTCAGGAAGGTAGCAGAGCTGCTGGGGCTGGAATTCGTCACGGTATAAGGGATTACTAAAATAAGCATAAAATAGGCAGGGAAAGGAGCGATCCTTTCCCTGCCTTCTGCATGCCGATGCAAAGGGGCTACTTCAGCCTTTTTACCGGTACATAAAGATAACAAAACTCGTGCGCGCCTGTCTCTGGACAATAGAAGCCGTAATACTCAAAAATTGGGAGCGTGTCGTCGCCATAGGTATAGCCGAGCGCGGGAGCAATCTGTTCCCCAATCCAGTGATAGGGTGGAATGCCCCCTTGCCAGGGCGGATGGCCCAGCGCCTGCGCCGTTTCGCCGGTTATGCGAATCCGCATATATTGCGCGGCGGGCACATGGTAGAGGTCAAACCCCTGCGGCTGATCCTCCGCGGCGGCCAGGCTGCCGAAGAAGACGCCGCGGGGACGCGAAGGGCAGAGGTAATTTACGCTTATGCACACAGACCAGCCGGCTTCGCTCTGGGCAGCGCTGGCGTGATCCAGGCTCATGTATTGGGCCATGAGACGCTCAACATCCGGTTCCTCGGCGCCGGCGGCGGAAGCATAGCCCATTTTTCCGCACCAAACTGTGTCGGCCCAGCTTACAATATCGACCGGTACGCCGCGATAGGTCAGGGAATGGAGGAGGCTTTCCTGTGGATGTGGATGATCCATGCGTTGATTTCTCCTTTTGCTGCAGGCTTATGCCCATTATACAGGGAAATCACAAAAAATCATCCCCTAACCTGCACATGGGGCGCGATGGAGCGCAATGACTGAGCCAGCCCCTCCAGCTGCCGGGCGGAATAGGGCTGGGCTTCAATTCGGAAGCGGTCCTCCGGCTTATAGCAGGGAGGCACATTATACCCCTGCAGGAACCAGGCCGGAGCCCGTGCTGCCAGAGGGGCCATCGCCTGAAGGTCCTCCAGGGTGAGCTGGGGGATCACCGTTGTGCGCAGCTCCCAGCTTATGGGAAAGGCGCCAAGCAGGGCGACCGTCTCCTCCAGGCCGGAGGCATCGTGGGCGCAGATCTCCGGATACCGGAGCAAGGGCGCCTTCAGGTCTACAGCCACATAATCCACCAAACCGTCATCCATAAGCCGGCGCAGCACTTGCGGGGCGGAGCCGTTGGTATCCAGCTTGGTCTTATAGCCCATAGCCCGGAGCATACGGAAAAAATCAGGCAGCGCCGGATGCAGCGTGGGCTCGCCGCCGGAAACCACCACCCCCTCCAGCAGCCCCTGGCGGCGGGTAAGGAAGGCCATTACCTCCTCCATAGCCAAGAGGGGCGGGCGGGCCAGCACCTCGCGGTTGTGGCAGTAAAAGCAATCATAATTGCAGCCGGGCGTGAAAACAATGGCGGCGAGGCAGCCGGGAAAATCCATGAGCGTGGTTTTCTGAAGCCCGGCGATGGGCAGATTACAGCTCGGCTTCATGGATGACATACTTCTTGCGCAGGCGGTATTCTTCCTTTTTGCCCTTGTGGAAGTTCTGCACCGGCCGCAGATATCCGACCACCCGGGTCCATACCTCGGCGTCGCGGCCGCAGTCGGGGCAGGTGAAATGCTCGCCGGCGATATAGCCATGGTCGGGGCAGACGGAGAAGGTGGGCGTAAGCGACACATAGGGCAGGTGATAGTGGGTAAAGACCTTCTGCAGCAGCTTCTTGGCCACCTCGATGTCGCGGATCCGCTCGCCCAGGTAGAGATGCAACACCGTGCCGCCGGTAAAGAGGCACTGGAGCTCGTCCTGCAGGTCCAGGGTTTCAAAGATGTCATCGGTGAAGCCTACTGGCAGCTGGGCGGAATTGGTATAATAGGGCGTATCCTCGCCGGCGGTGAGGATGTCGGGATACCGCTCGGTGTCCAGCTTGGCCAGCCGGTAGCTGGTGCCTTCGGCGGGCGTGGCCTCCAGGTTATAGAAATGCCCGGTTTCCTCCTGAATCTCCACCAGCACCTCCCGCATGTATGTAAGCACCCTCTTGCCGAAGGCCTGGCCCTCGGCCGTGGTCAGGTCTTTGCCCAGAAAGTTCAGGCATGCCTCGTTCATGCCCACCAGACCCACTGTGTTGAAGTGGTTAAACCAATACTGGCCGGTACGGGCTTTGATATCCCGCAGGTAGAAGGCGCTGTAGGGATACAGGCCGCGTTCGGTCTGCTCTTCGATGATCTTGCGCTTCATTTCCAGCGAGGTCTTGGCGATCTGGATCTGCCGCCACAGCCGGGCTCTGAATTCGCTCTCTGTTTTGGATAGGTATGCGATGCGGGGCAGGTTAATGGTGACGACGCCGATGGAGCCGGTCATAGGGTTGCTGCCAAAGAGGCCGCCGCCGCGCTTGCGCAGCTCGGTGGTATCCAGCCGCAGGCGGCAGCACATGGAGACCGCGTCCTCGGGAGAGAGGTCGGAGTTGACGTAATTGGAAAAATAGGGGATCCCGTATTTGCAGGTGATCTCCATGAAGCGGTTCACCACCGGGCTGTCCCAGGCGAATTCGTTGGTGACGTTGATGGTCGGGATGGGGAAGGTGAACACGCGGCCCTTGGCGTCGCCCTCCAGCATGACGTCGCAGAAGGCCTGGTTGAAAATGTCCATCTCCTTCTGGAACTGGCCGTAGGTATCGCCGGTATATTCGCCGCCGCGGATGACGGGTTCATCCTTAAGGGTACGGGGCACGACGATATCAAAGGTCAGGTTGCTGAAGGGGCACTGGAAGCCCACGCGGGTGGGCACGTTGATATTGAAGATGAACTCCTGCAGCGCCTGCTTGACCTGGTCATAGCTCAGATGGTCATAGGCGATAAAGGGGGCGCAGTAGGTATCGATGGAGCTCCAGGCCTGGGCGCCGGCGGTTTCACCCTGGGTGGTGAAGGTAGAGTTGACAATCTGCCCCAGGAAGGAACGAAGATGCCTGGCGGGCGAGGATTCCACCTTGCCCGGTACGCCGCCGAAGCCCTGCATCAGCAGCTGCCGCAGATCCCAGCCCGCGCAGTAGGGACCGAAGAAGCCCAGGTCATGCAGGTGCAGGTCGCCGGAGAGATGGGCGTCGCGTACCTCGGCCGGATAGATCTCATGGAGCCAATACTGCTTGGTGAAGATCTCGCGGACATAGTTGTTGAGCCCATTGATGGAGCGCTGGGTATTGGCGTTCTCCTGAATCTGCCAATCCTTATCCTGCAGATAATCGGAGAACATGTTGATGGTGGCGCCGATGAGCGCATTGGACTCGCGGGCGCTCTTGCGCTTTTCCCGGTAGAGGATATAGGCTTTGGCGGTCTTTGCGTGGCCGTTTTCGATGAGCACCTTTTCGACGATGTCCTGCACCGCTTCCACATCGGCGATCCCGTCCTTAAAGCGCAGGCTGGCGATATCCATGACCTGATCGCTCAGCCATTCGGAACGCTCCCAATCGTTGCCGCCCACAGCGGTGGCGGCCTTGAAGATGGCCCATGTGATTTTTTCCTGCCGGAATTTTTCCACGCTGCCATTGCGCTTGCGAATCTGCGTAATCATCGTCTCCTCCTTTTGCAACAAAAAAGCCGCGGCGGCTGTCCCCTTGCAGGGGACTGATATACATGATGTTGTGGGTTTATTATAGATCACATCCAATATCTTGACAAGGGGCGAATTCACGATCCATGAGAAAATGTTCGCTTTGACGGATAGGGGCGCCGATGGTACAATAGGATAGAAAAGAAAATCCGGGAAAACTCCCGGCGAAAAGACGGCGCGGCCGTAGGCCTCCCGCCGGGCGGCTGTCCGCGCTATAGGGTGAAGGCGCGGGAGCCGCCCGCCAGGGGGCGAGGAGGGGCAAGATGCAATCGTGGATTCGTTTAGGCGCGGGGATTTACGCAGCCGACCAGGCCCGGGAGGGCTTTGTCAAGATCGACGGTTATACCTTTCAGGGGCCGGTGGTTCAGCTGACCGGCGGCGTATTCGGCGGAAGCGCGCTGCGCTTTGAGGGGATGGAGGGCGCCTCCGCGGTGGAGGAGGGCATGACCGAGGGCTGGCTCTCCTTTACCGATGGCGAGTTTCCAGAAATCAAGCTGACGACGGTGCTGCAAGCTAAGCCCGGTTGTGCGCAGCTGCGCCATGTGATCTCCGGAGAGGGGCAGGAGCGGCTCCCGGCGGGTTCTGCGCTGACGCTGGCGGCGCTGCTTTTGCCCCAGGCGCCGCGCCTGTATGCGCTGGAGCAGGGCGCGGCGCTGCCGCTGCCTGAGGAGGAGGGAATCCTGCCGTATCGCGTCCTGGGGCTTGAGACGCCGGAGGGCGCCATCCTGCTGGCGGGAGGCGACTTCTTTGCCGCGGCCAACGACGGGGAAGGCTTCTGCCTGGCGATGGTGACGCGGCTGGAGGAGGACGTGGCGCTGGGCGAGCAAAGCGCCTTTTCCACCGGCTGGGTTCGGATGGCTATGGCGGACACGCTGCAGGCGGCGCTGGCAGGGGCGGCATGGGCCCGGTAGCGGTCCTGGCCGATATCCACGGCAACCTGGCGGCGCTAGAGGCTGTGCTGGCGGCGCTCAGGCCCGTCAAGCCCCGGGCCTATCTGGTGCTGGGCGATGTTTTCGGCGAGCTGGGGCAGGCGCTCCCGGTGCTGGAGCGCCTGCGGGAGATGAAAGCGATATGCCTGATGGGCAACCGGGAACGGGACATGGCGGCCTTTGCCCGGGGCGAAAAGCCCGCATGGCAGGGCGCGCTGCAGTTTGCTGCGCTGACGGAATCGGCCGGCGAGCTGGGGCCGCAGATGGCGGAGATCGCCGGCTGGCCGGTGACGGCGGCCTGGGAGGCGCTGCGGCTGGTCCACGGCTCGCCGGCTGACGTTTACGAGCTGATGCATCCGGGTACGCCGCGGGTGGATGAGCTGCTGGCGGCCATGGAGGAGCCCTCCATGGTTGCCGGGCATGACCACAAGCAATGGTTCTATAGCCGCGGGGGCAAGAGGGCCTTTGCCGCCGGCTCAGTGGGCCTGGCCCACACGGGAAGGCCCTGCCAGGCGGAATATTTGCTTCTTAGGCGGCAGGGGGGCGGCTGGCAGGGCCAATTCTGCCGGACAAGCTATGATCCCCGGCGGCTTAAGGCGTTGACCACGGCGGAAGGATGGCTGGAGCGGGGCGGCCCGCTGGCGCGGGCGGCCTATGAGGAGGCATTGACCGGCGGCTATGCGATCCTGGACTTTGTCCGCCTGGCGCAGGGGATTGCGCGGCGGATGGGTGCGAAGGCCGGCGGCGTACTGCCCAACGAGGCGGTGGAGCTGGCGGCGCAGGCATATCCCTGGGTCAGGCTGTAAGCTATAGGGTAAAGCGGGCGTATTCCCGGACGAGCGCGTCCAGCGCCGTCAGGTAGCGGGCGTATTCCTCATCCTGCGCCAGCAGGGCGAAGGCATCCTCCACCGCCTGGATAAAGGCGGGATCCAGGGCCTGGCGGCTCTGGCGGGCGAGCGGGCATACCGGCCGCCCCCGGGCGTCCATCTGGGTGCTGAAGCGCCCGCCCTTCATCCTGCGGGGCGCCAGGGGGAAGATGCGGCAGGCCAGCGGCCGGAAGGCGCGGTCGCAGCTATCGGGGCACACATAGAGCAGCGCCGGGCCGAATCGGGGCAGCTCCGCCGGGGAGAGATAGCGCCCATGGCCCGGGGGCAGCAGCGTCTCCTCGCCGGGGAGCAGCAGCATGCCCTCGCCGGCGTCGCTTTCTGAGCAGCAGGCTGCGCCGCAGAGGCGGCCGCAGTCGCTTTTCAGCGGGGTAAGGGAGCCTATGGCCCGGTAGGCCTCGGTGATAAGCTGAGGATTCATGGCGGAAACCATCCTTTCGAAGGGAGTCGGCATATGATAAGCATGGTACAGGCGCATCCCAAGCGGGAGCAGTGGGGCAAGGGCGAGAGCGTCTTCTACTGGGGGGACAGCGCCCAACGGCTGGAGGATACCCTGCAGGCCTACGGAGGGCGGGTGCAGCTGGCCTATATGGATCCGCCCTTTATGACCGGCGGGACCTACCGCTTTATCCAGCGGGTAGGCGAGGCGGGCTGGAAGGGCAATCCCCGCTATCAGGTGGCGCACAGCACCTATCATGACCAGTATCGGGGCGGGATGGAGGAATACCTGGCCTTTTTGCGGCCGGTGGTGGAGCGCAGCCGGGCGCTTTTAACGGAAACCGGGTGTATCGCAGTGCATGTGGACTGGCGGACATCGGCCCATATCCGCCTTCTTCTGGATGAGATATTCGGCCGGGAGCACTTTGTCAATGAGATCATCTGGGCCTATCAGTCCGGCGGGCGGAGCGACCGGCATTTTTCCCGCAAGCATGATTCCATTTTCCTTTACCGCAAGGGCGTAGAGCTTGCCTTCTATCCTGAGGCGGTGGGCGTGCCCCGGGGACGCGCGCGGCGCAACCACCTCAAGCGCAGCGTGGACGAGGATGGGCGGGTATATTTCTCCATCCGCGTGTCCGGCAAGGAATACCGCTACTATGAGGACGATCTCATTTTCCCCAGCGATGTATGGACGGATATCTCCCCGCTGCAGCAGAAGGATCCGGAACGCACCGGCTACGAGACGCAAAAGCCCATGGCGCTCTTGGAGCGGCTGATCCGGGCGCTGACCCTGCCGGGAGAGACGGTATGCGACCCCTTTTCGGGCAGCGGCACCACGGCTGAAGCCGCCGCCGGCCTGGGCCGCCGGGCGCTGGCGCTGGATAAGGATGCCTTTTCCCTGCACCTTTTCCGGCGCAGGATGCTGGCCAGGGGCGGCAGCTTCCGGCTGGCCAACCTGCCGGAGGCCGGGGAGCCCGCGGAGGACGACCAGCTGGTGCTGGAGGCCGAGCAGGGCAAGGTGGAGCTGATGGCCTGGCGGGTGCTGGGCCGGGGCTTTTCCACCCCGCCCTCGCTTCTGCCCCATGAGGATACGCTGGTGGATTTCTGGGCCCTGGGCCGCCGGGTGGGCGATACCTTCTATGGCGGGGCCTATTCCATGCGCGGCCATCGCTCGCCCGCGCTGGAGAACCGGCTGAGCATGCCGGAGGGCGAGGGCGCCCCCTGCGCCATGGTGGTAGACGTATACGGTACCACCACCTACTGGGATTTATTGTAGCAGATGGAGGACAGGCTGTCATTGGAAAAGTGCATTCCGCCCCTGCGGCCGGACGAGCGGCTGGACGATCTTGAGTTCGGCGGGCTGAAGATTCTGCAGAAGCGCCAGGGGTTCCGGTTCGGCACCGACGCGGTGCTGCTGGCGGGCTTTACCCGGGCGCGGGGTCGGGACCGCATTTTGGATATGGGCTGCGGCACCGGGGTTATCGGCCTGCTGCTGGCGGCCAGGCTGCCCCAGGCGCAGGTGACAGGCCTGGAGCTGCAGCCGGAAATGGCGGAAATGGCCGCCCGCAGCGTGGCGATGAACGGCCTTTCGGAGCGGATGCGGATCCTGCAGGGCGACCTGCGCCATACCGAGGGATTATTGGCGCCCTGCAGCTTTGACGTGGCTGTGATGAACCCGCCCTATTCGCCGATGGGCAGCGGGCCGGTCAGCCAGCGGGACGCCCACGCCCTATCCCGACATGAGGCGGCCTGCACGGCTGGGGACATGGCCCGGGCAGCCTTCCGGCTGCTGCGCAACGGCGGACGGCTATCGGTCATCTATCCGGCCGAGCGGATCTATGAGGTGATGGAGGCCTGCCTTCAGGCGCGGATGACGCCCAAAAGGCTCCGCCTTGTCCAGCATAGCCAGGGCCGGCCGCCCAAGCTCCTGCTGATGGAAGCGGTGCGCCAGGGTAAGCCGGGTATAGCCTGGATGGCGCCGCTGATCCTCTGTGAGCCCGACGGCAGCTATACGGCCGAGGCGCGGCGTATCTATCATCAGGAATAAGGAGGCGCTATGGAAGGCAAGCTTTATGTGGTGGGAACGCCCATCGGGAACCTGGAGGACATCACCCTGCGGGCCTCCCGCATCCTGGCTGAGGTGGATCTGGTGGCTGCGGAGGATACCCGCCGCAGCCTGCAGCTGCTCAACCACCTGGGATGCCCCAAAACGCTGGTCAGCTATCATGAGCACAACCGGCGGGAGGCCGGCGAACTGGTTATGCGGCGGCTGAAGGAGGGCGCGCAGATCGCCCTGGTGACCGACGCGGGCATGCCCTGCATTTCCGATCCCGGCTGGGAGCTGGTGGACGCTGTGCGAAGCGCGGGGATTGCGGTGGAGATGGTTCCCGGGCCCACGGCTGTGGCCACCGCCGTGGCGGCCAGCGGGATGGACAGCGCCCGGTTTACCTTTGAGGGGTTTATACCCCGCAAGGGACGGGAGCGCCGGGAGCGGCTGGACGCGGTGGCGGCCAGGACGGAGATGGCGGTGCTCTACGAGGCGCCCCACCGGCTGGAGCGGCTGCTGCAGGAGCTCTGCGAGCGTTGCCCCCAGCGCCCGATGGCCCTGTGCAAGGATCTGACCAAACGGTTTGAGGCGGTGGAGCGCGGCAGCGTGGAGGCGGTGCTCGCGGGCCTGACAGGGCGCGAGATCCTGGGCGAGTATGTGCTGGTGCTGGGGCCCTGGGCAGGCGGAGGGGAGCCAGCCAGCCAAGAGCTGGATCCGGAGACGCTGCTGCTGGCCAGAAGGGCCGCCGGAGACGATAAAAAAGAGGCCGTCCGGCAGGTGACGGCGCTGCTGCATATGAAAAAGCGGGAGGTATACCAGCTTGCGCTGAAGATTTGGGCGGATGAAGGCGCCGGTTCGGGGGAAAGCTAGAAAAAAACACGGGGAGGCCGTGTTGACAGAAAAGCAGGAAAAAATTATAATACAGATAACATATTATAGGCGTAGATGGGAAGAGTAGTCCTTTAGCAGGCTGGAGAAGAGAGCCGGGACAGGTGAAAGCCGGCCGGCAGGCGGAGGATGAACATGGCCCCGGAGCCATCGGCGGCGAAGGCGAGTAGCTGCCGGCGGGTGTGCCCGATACAGCATGAACCGGGTATAGGCCCGGGTTCGAGAGGCCCTGTCATGGGGCAACCAGGGTGGTACCGCGAAGTAAAGTTCGTCCCTGCGGGGACGGGCTTTTTTTGTCCTGATACGACAGCATGATAAAGGAGTTTTCACCATGAGCAAGCCGACCTTTTATATTACGACGCCTATCTATTACCCCAGCGATAAGCTGCACATCGGCCACAGCTATTGCTCGGTGGCGACCGACGCCATGGCCCGGTACAAGCGCCTGCGGGGATATGACGTCATGTTCCTGACCGGCACCGACGAGCATGGGCAGAAGATTGAGACAAAGGCCGCCGAGGCCGGGGTAACTCCGCAGGCCTTTGTGGATCACATTGTGGAGGGGCCCCGCGGCGTAAAGGATCTCTGGAAGCTGATGGACGTATCCTACGACCGCTTTATCCGCACCACCGACGATTACCACGTAGAGGCGATCCAGAAGATTTTCCGCCGCATGTATGAAAAGGGGGACATCTATAAGGGCGCCTATAAGGGGATGTACTGCACCCCCTGCGAATCCTTCTGGACCGAAAGCCAGCTGGTGGACGGCAAATGCCCCGATTGCGGCCGCGAGGTGCAGCCCGCCGAGGAGGAGGCCTATTTCTTCCGCCTCTCGAAGTATGCCAAGCCGGTGCGGGACCTGCTGGTGAATACCGATTTCCTGGAGCCCCGCTCCCGGGTCAATGAGATGGTGGCGAACTTTATCGATCCCGGCCTGGAGGATCTGTGCGTGTCCCGCACCTCCTTCACCTGGGGAATCCCGGTGGATTTCGATCCCGGACATGTGGTTTATGTGTGGGTGGACGCGCTTTTTAACTATATGACAGCCCTGGGCTACTGCAATGACCGCTATCATGACTGCGACAAATACTGGCCCGCCGATGTGCACATGGTGGGCAAGGAGATTGTCCGCTTCCATACCATCATCTGGCCGGCCATGCTGATGAGCATGGAGCTGCCCCTGCCCAAGAAGGTATACGGCCATGGGTGGCTGAACTTTAACGGGGAGAAAATGTCCAAATCCAGGGGGAACGTGGTGGATCCCTATGTGCTGGCCGAGCACTTTGGCGTGGACGCGCTGCGCTTCTTCCTGCTGCGTACCTTCCCCTTTGGCTCCGACGGCAACTTTACCAACGAGCTTCTGATCTCCTGCATCAACACCGATCTGGCCAATGACCTGGGGAACCTGGTGCACCGCACCATTGCCATGATCCAGAAGTATTTTGACGGGATCATCCCGGCTGCCGGCCCGGAGAACGGGCATGACGCCAACCTACGGGCCCTGCTGGAGGCGCTGCCGGAGCAATACGCCGGCGAGATGGAGGGGCTGCACTTCTCTGTGGCCCTGGGCGAGGTATGGAAGGTGATATCCGAATGCAACCGGTATATTGACCTGTCCGCACCCTGGACCTTGGCCAAGGATCCGGATAAGCGGGATCAGCTCTCCACGGTGATGGCCTACCTGGCGGAGGCCATCCGCCGCATGGCCGTGCTGCTGCAGCCGGTGATGACCACCACACCCGGCAAGATCTTTGACGAGCTGGGCATCCAGCAGGAGGCGCTGAAGGGCTGGGACAGCCTTCAGTCGCTGGGCGCGCTGGCGGGGCATAGGGTTGTGCCCGGGCCCGCCCTGTTCCCGCGGCTGGACATGGAGAAGGAGCTGGAGGCGATGGCGGCCCTGCTGGAGCAGCCCAAGGCCGCTCCGGTCGAGCCCACCGCGCCTGCCAAGCCGGAAATTGGCTATGAGGATTTTGATAAGCTGGACCTGCGGGTGGCCCTGGTGACGGCCTGCGAGAAGGTTAAGAAGGCGGACAAGCTGCTGAAGCTGACCCTCCGGGTGGGAAGCGAAGAGCGCACCGTGGTGTCCGGCATCGCCAAGAGCTATACGGCTGAGGAGATGGTGGGTAAGCAGGTGATCCTGGTGTATAACCTCAAGCCGGCTAAGCTCAAAGGCATTGAGTCCCAGGGCATGATCCTCTGCGCCGACGGAAGCGGGGAAACGCTGAAGCTGGCCACCGTGGAGGAGGGGGCCGCCGACGGCGCCCAGGTGCGCTGATGCGGCTGTTCGATACCCATGTGCATCTGGACGATGAGCGCTATAACCCGGATCGTGAGGAGCTGATCGCCGCGCTGCCGGGGGCCGGGGTGGAGCGCTGTGTGACGGTGGGCGCCGATATGGATTCCTCCCGGGCCGCCTTGGCGCTGGCCGCAGGCTACCCGCGGCAGCTGCGCGCGGCGGTAGGCGTGCATCCCCATGAGGCAGAGCAGGTGGACGGGGAAAGCTTGGCCCAGCTGGAGGCATGGCTACAGGATCCGATGGCCGTGGCCATGGGTGAGATCGGCCTGGATTATTACTATGACGCCCATCCACGCCCCCGGCAGATGGAGGCGATGGAGCACCAGTGGCTCCTGGCCCGGCGGCTGGGTAAGCCGGTGATCTTCCATGTGCGGGAGGCCTGGGGCGACTTTTTGCCCTGGCTGCGCAGCCACCCGGGGGACGGCGTCATGCACTGCTTTACCGGCAGCCGGGAATCGGCCCGGGAATGCCTGGATGCGGGGCTCATGATCGCCTTCGGCGGCGCGGTAACCTTCAAAAACGCCAGCAAGCTGCTGGACGCGGCGGCCTATGTGCCCCAGGACCGGCTGCTGATCGAGACGGACTGCCCCTATCTGTCGCCGGTACCCTTCCGGGGCAAGCGCAACGAGCCCGCCCGCGTGGCGCTGGTGGCCGAGCGGCTGGCCCAGCTGCGCGGCGTGGAAACCCAGGCCCTGGCCGCGGCCTGCTTTGCCAACGCCTGCCAGGTATTCGGCTGGGAGGAGGATGAGTAGATGGATACCTATGTATACCGGCTGGGCCGGGGGCTGTATATCAACCTGACCAATGATTGCAACAACGACTGCGCCTTCTGCGAGCGGCAAAGCCGCCCCGGCGTGGCCGGATACCGGCTGTGGCTGGAGCAGGAGCCCGACGCCCAGCAGGTGCTGGAGGCCCTGAGGGCCGGCATGGACGAGGCCGTTGATGAGGTGGTGTTCTGCGGCTATGGCGAACCGACCCTGAGGCTGGATACCCTGGTACGGGTGGCCTGCGGCGTAAAGGCCTTGTGGCCGGATATGCCGGTACGGATCAATACCAATGGCCTGGCGAACCTGCAGTATGGAGAGGATATCACGCCGCTGCTGCATGGCTGCGTGGATACGGTTTCCATTTCCCTAAATGCGCCTACGGCCCAGGAATATGCGGCGCTGTGCCGTCCGGCCTTTGGAGAAAAGGCCTATGAGGGGCTGATTGACTTTGCCCGCTGCGCCCGGGCCCAGGTGCCCCATGTGGTGATGACGGTGGTGGACGTGATCGGCCCTGAGGCGGTCGAGGCATGCCGCCGGGTGGCCGAGACGGCTGGGGTCGAGTACCGCGTCCGGCCGATGGAGGCGCTTTAACTGGCAGGTAAAGGGGGAAGGCAAAGACGCCTTCCCCCCTTTTTTGTGTGCCGCAGCAGCGGGTTTTCTGGGGGAAAAAGGGAAATGCCTTTACCAGAAAAGGGTAGGATGGTATAATACCTATATTTTCACTAGGAAAGGAGAAGGGGTATTATTGGAAATCGGACTTGGGCTTTTCGACCAGCTTGACGGGGCGACCCAGGCCAGCCTTTGCCTGCGGGTGGTGGTGGCCGCGCTTTGCGGCTGCATGATCGGATACGAGCGCTCCCGGCGCTTTAAGGGGGCTGGTGTGCGTACGCATGTGGTGATCGCGCTGAGCGCGGCCCTGATGACCATCGTATCGAAATATGGCTTTTTCGACGTGCTGGAGCTGGGCATGGGGACGGACGCCAGCCGCGTGGCGGCGCAGATCGTAACCGGCATCCCCTTCCTGGGGGCGGGCGTCATCCTGGTGAAGCAGCATAATACCTCGGTGCAGGGCATTACGACGGCAGCCGGCATGTGGGGAACCTGTGGGATTGGCATGGCCTTGGGCGCGGGCCTATATGTGATCGGCCTGTTTGCTACGGCGCTGCTCATGGCGACGCAATTTGTCTTCCACCGGGTGCTGATCGGTTATGACAGCAGCTTTACAGGGGAAGTTGTGGTGGTGGCGGAGCGGGGCTTTGATGTGGACAAATGCATCTACCAGCGCTTCCGAAAATATACCGTCACCCTGCAGAAAAGCCAGGTGAAGCGGCTGGGGGACGGCCGCCTCCAGTACCGCGTTTCCATTAAGACCATGAAGGAGGTCCCGGCCAACGATTTAGCCGAGATCCTGGAGAAGACGCCGGAATTTGAATCGGTGGAGCTATAGACGGCGGAAGGAGAGAAAACGATGCTGCCATCCAGAATGGAAGCCCTGCGCCTGCTGGAGGAGGGGGAGCGGATGAATCCGGGCCCATGGGCCGCCCATAGCCGGGTAACAGGCGCGTGCGCCCGCAGGATCGCCGCCCTGTCGGGCCTGGATGAAGATAAGGCGGAGGTGCTGGGGCTCATGCACGATATTGGACGGCGCTTCGGCATAAGCCAGCTGAAGCACGTCTATGACGGATGGCGCTATATGCTGCGGCTGGGGTATGACGAGGCCGCCCGGGTCTGTTTGAGCCATTCCTTCCCAGTAAAGGATATCCGGGTGGACATGGCCGCCGTCGACATTGCGCCGGAAGCCTATGAAGCGCTGGGCCGGGCGTTGGCCGCTATGGAATACGACGATTATGACCGGCTGATCCAGCTGTGCGATTGCATCGCCATGGCGAAGGGGCCGGTGGATATTGAAGAGCGCATGGCCGATGTGAAACGCCGGTACGGCGCGTATCCGCAGGAGAAATGGGAGAAGAATCTTGCGCTCAAGGCTTGCTTTGAGCGGCGCATGGGGATGACGCTGGAGGAGGCTCTGGCCGGCCTGTGAATGAAGCGGCCGGAGCATAGGCCCTGCGCCGGGCAAGAGGCATAAATAAAAAGAAGCCGGTGGACGACTTCTTTTTTAGGGTATGGTATCACACTACCGGCCGCCGCCAAAGAGGCGGGGATAGCGGCGCAGCAGAAGCAGCAGGGGATAGCCCAGGCCATAGCAGGCGACGGCCTGCCCGGCGCCGATGGAGAGCACCCAGGGCCAGTAGGGCATCTGGGAGGTAAAGGCCAGCACGCCGGCCACGATGAACGCATTAAGCGCCACCGGGGGCAGCGGGACAAGCCAGGACCTTTTTACACGGGAGGAGAGCCATGCGGCGGCCAGCGTGGCCAGGGTGCCGAAGATCACGTCGAGGATCCCACCCCCCAGGCCAAAGGCCATGCCTGCAAGGTTGGAAATCAGGCAGCCCACGGCGAGGCCGGGTATGGCGGCGGTCGTAAAATAGGGCAGGATGGTCAGCGCTTCGGCGATCCGGACCTGAAAGGGGCCGAACATGAAGGTGCCAACCGTGGGAATCGCTGCAGCGAGAATGGTCAGCGCGGCATAGAGGGCGGCGATTACGGCGGCTTGGGTCAGCTTACGGGTGTTCAATTCCTTCTCCTTTCACCATCCGCCGCGCCAAAAGAAAGGGGGCGCCGGCGCGCAAGCGCGCAGACTTCCCCCATCAGTAAGCATACGAGGGGCATGACGCCCCAAGCCTAGTTTTGTTTAACGACAGGATGGTTACGAACTGTCTATAAAATTGCACGAATCAGTATAACAGAATCATCCGCTGATGGCAAGCGCTTTCCTTGACTTTATTCCAGGGCTATTATACAATAAACCACAGAATAAACGTGGAGTTTTTCGCATCCAAGGAGGAAGCGTACATGGATTTTCCCGAATATCAGCCCAAGGATATCGAGGGCAAGTGGCAGCGCCGCTGGGAGGATAGCGGCGTCTTTCATGCCAAGGACGACTACAGTATGCCAAAGTTTTATGCGCTGATTGAATTCCCCTATCCCTCGGGACAGGGGCTGCATGTGGGCCATCCCCGCAGCAATACGGCGCTGGACATCATCGCCCGCAAGCGGCGTATGCAGGGCTACAATGTGCTCTATCCCATTGGATGGGACGCCTTTGGCCTGCCGACTGAAAACTACGCCATTGCCAACAATATCCCCCCGGCCGTCGTAACCAAGCAGAACGTGGACCATTTCCGCCAGCAGCTGAAGGCGCTGGGCTTCTCCTTTGACTACACGCGGGAGGTCAATACGACAGATCCGGCCTATTATAAGTGGACCCAGTGGATCTTTCTTAAGCTCTTTGAGCGGGGGCTGGCCTACAAAAGCGAAATGCCCATCAACTTCTGCACCCACTGCAAGGTCGGCCTGGCCAATGAAGAGGTGGTGGACAACCACTGCGAGCGCTGCGGCGGCGAGGTAGTCCGTAAGGTCAAAAGCCAGTGGATGCTGAAGATTACCGATTATGCGCAGAAGCTGCTGGACGGCCTGGATACGGTGGACTTCCTGGAGAAGATTAAAACCCAGCAGCGCAACTGGATCGGCCGCAGCGAGGGCGCCGAGGTGGATTTTTCCATCGCGGGGACGGAGGAAAAGATCCGCGTCTTTACGACCCGGCCGGATACGCTCTTTGGCGCGACCTATATGGTGCTCAGCCCCGAGCATCCGCTGGTGGACCGGTATGCGGACCGGATCGCCAACATGGACGCGGTATTGGAATACCGCCGCGCCGCCGCGGCCAAGAGCGATTTTGAGCGCACGGAGCTGGCCAAGGACAAGACCGGTGTGCGCCTGGAGGGCTTTACAGCCGTTAACCCGGTTAACGGCCGGGAGATCCCGGTGTTTATTTCCGACTATGTGCTGATGAGCTATGGTACCGGCGCCATTATGGCCGTGCCCGCGCACGATACCCGCGACTGGGATTTTGCCAAAAAATTTGGCCTGCCCATCATTGAGGTAGTAGCCGGGGGCAAGGTGGATGAGGCGGCCTTTACCGATATCGCCACGGGGAAGATGGTCAACTCGGGCTTCCTGGACGGCCTGACGGTGGCGGAAGCCAAGAAGCGCATCACCGGCTTCCTGGAGGAGAAGGGCCTGGGCAAGCGTACGGTCAACTATAAGCTGCGCGATTGGGTATTCTCCCGCCAGCGCTATTGGGGCGAGCCGATTCCGCTGGTCAAATGCCCCTGCTGCGGCTGGGTGCCCCTGCCGGAGGACCAGCTGCCGCTGACTCTGCCGGAGGTGGCGGAATTCCGGCCGGGGGACGAGGGGGAATCGCCGCTGGCCGCGGTCAGCGACTGGGTGAACACCACCTGCCCCAAATGCGGCGGCCCTGCCCAGCGCGAAACCGACACCATGCCCCAGTGGGCGGGCTCCTCCTGGTACTTCATGCGCTATTGCGACCCCCACAATCCCCATGCGCTGGCCTCCAAGGAGGCGCTGGATTACTGGATGCCGGTGGACTGGTATAACGGGGGCATGGAGCACACCACGCTCCATCTGCTGTATTCCCGCTTCTGGCACCTGTTTCTGCATGATATTGGGGTGGTGTCCGCGCCGGAGCCCTATAAGAAGCGCACCAGCCATGGGATGATCCTGGGGGCCAATGGCGAGAAGATGTCCAAGTCCCGGGGCAACGTGGTAAACCCGGACGATATGGTGAACCAGTATGGCGCCGATGCTTTCCGCACCTATGAGATGTTCATGGGTGCCTTTGACCAGCCCATCCCCTGGTCTACCCAGGGCGTGGCCGGATGCCGCCGTTTCCTGGATCGCGTGTGGCGGCTGCAGCAGATGCTCTTGCCGGAGGCAGGATACCGTCCGGCCATGGTGGGCCGGATGCACCGGGCGATCCGCAAGGTATCCGAGGACTTTGAGGCGATGAAGTTCAACACGGCGATCGCCGCCATGATGGAGCTGGTGAACGCCTTCTACAGCGAGAACGCCGTGACCCGGGACGAGTACAAGACGCTGCTGACGCTGCTGAGCCCGGTAGCCCCCCACATCTGCGAGGAGATTTGGGAGCGCCTGGGCGGCGAGGGGATGATCTGCCAGCAGAGCTGGCCGGCCTACGATCCTGCGCTGTGCGTGGAGGATGAGGTGGAGATCCCGGTGCAGGTCAATGGCAAAGTTCGGGCCCGCATGACCGTGTCCCGTTCGGCGGCCCAGGATGAGATCCGGGATAAGGCCCTGGCCGAGCCCAGGGTGGCTGAATCCATGGCGGGCAAAACGATGGTGAAGTGCATCGTGGTGCCGGGCAAGATCGTAAACATCGTAGTAAAATAGCGCTTTCCTGCCAGAAAAGGGCTGAGGGCGCCGCGGTAGCGGCGCCCTCTTTTTGCATGGGTGAAAGCGTTGGAGGATAGTCAACAAGGTGCATGGCAAATCCGAGCGTAAGCGGGTATGATAGAGGGGCAAGAAAGGGAGGAGATAACCATGCAACAGAACCTGATGGAGCTGCAGCCGGAATTATCCCGGCTGTATGCCGTGTCGCTGCAGGGGGAGAACGTGCCGGTATACCATACGGCCGAGGCGGACTATGCGATCCTGGTAACGGAGGACGAGAAGCCCCAGCAGGTGCAGGTGCGGATCCGGGAGCCCTTCGGGCAGCTGGTGATCCGTCCGATGGGGGAGCGTACCTATACGCTGGATGGCGGCGTCCTTACGCTCTCCATGCGGGCCGGGGATAAGTGGTCGGTGGAGCTGGACCATGACCTGGTGCGGCCGCTTTTTCTGCTATGCTCCCGCTATATTCCAAGGCCCGCGGATGCAACGCATGTCTTTTCCGCCGGTACCGTGACCTTTATCGGGGACATGGAGCTGACCAGCGGCGACACGGTATACCTGGAGGCGGGCGCGGTGGTGCATGGGAGCTTTCGCGCGGAGCATGCCGAGGGGATTACCATTACCGGGAACGGGCTGATGGTGGGAACCCTGCTCCATGAGCCGGAGCCGGCGCCACGGCGGCTGATGATGCGCTTCCTGGCCTGTCGGGATGTGCGGATTCAGGGGGTGACGATGGTGGACGGGCCCTGCTGGCATGTGGTGCCCATCGCCTGCCGGCAGGTGACGGTGGAGGATGTGAACATCATCACCCTTAAGATGTGCGGCGACGGTATCGACGTGGTGGGCAGCGAGGATGTGCGGATCGAGGGCTGCTTTATCCGCACCAACGACGACTGTATCGTTGTGAAGGCGAACCGCTATGACGACCCCCTGGGCTGCAAGGACGCGCGGAATATCCTGGCGCGCAACTGCGTGCTTTGGAATGCCAAATGCGGAAACGCCCTGGAGATCGGCTACGAGACCAGCTGTACGGAGATCTGCGACGTAGCCTTTGAGCATATCGCCGTGATCCATTGCCAGCTGGAGGGCTGGCAGTCAGGCGGCGTGTTTACCATTCACAACGGCGACCGGGGCCATGTCCACCGCATCCGCTACAGCCATATCACGGTGGAGGACGCCCAGGAAAAGCTGGTGGATTTCAAGATCCTCTGCTCCAAATACTCGGTAGACCTGCAGCGGGGACAGATCAGCGATATTACCTTTGAGCATATCCATGTGGCAGACGGCCCCTTTCCCCCTTCCATTATCCGGGGCTATGAATCGGAGCTGGCTGAAAAGCATGTGGTGCATGATATCCGCTTCTGTGACGTGACCGTCCATGGGACGCCGGTAACCGACCGGATCAACGCACGGATGATCCTGGAGATGTGCGAAGGAATCACCTTCGCCTAGCTGCTCCCCTGCCAGATCCATGAGCCCCCGCGCCTTGCGCGGGGGCTTTTTTAGCTGCCGTTTTCCTCCGCGGCTTTCAATCTTGCCATATTGTGTCTGTCGATGTTCGTTTTATGGCAAGATGGATAATATCCTGTACATTATGAACCACATGAAAATGTGTGATTATCAGGCGCCCAAAGGATAGTTTTTGACCGGAATGGACTGTAGGCTTATTATAATCCCCACGGTAATAAATGTACGATATGCAGGCCGGTATATAGGTATAGGGCCCCGGAACGATACGGGGCCATGATAAAAAGGAGGACTACCATGAAGAAGAGATTGCTCGCCGGCCTGCTGGTGCTGTGCATGGTCTTGGCTCTTGGCCTGACCGCCTGCAGCGGCACCAACGCCACGACGACCACCACCGCTACAGCAGATGACGACGCCGCGGCCACCACGCCCGCGGCTGAGGACGACGCCGCGACGGCCACCACGGCCGCCGAAGGCGATGGAACCACCACCGCTGCCGGGGGCGGCGAGGATGAGACGACGGCCGCTGAGGCTGCCGCCACCTGGGAAAACCTCTCCTGGGAAAAGGATACCTCCCCGGTGACCTTCTCCGCCTACATCGACTATGACTGGTATGCCGTGGATACCTGGGGCGAGGACGAGGTCTCCCAGGAGATCACCCGCCTGACCGGCGTATCGCTGGACGTGACCAAGGGCTCGGATTTGCAGGTTCTGAGCGTGCAGCTGGCGGCGCAGGAGCTCAACGACATCGTCTTTACCTCCAACCTGCCGCAGCGCTTTCAGGATCCCGACGTGTGCTACCGCTGGGATGAGCTGATCCAGGAGCATTGCCCCGAGTTCTGGGACCTGGTCGATCCGCTGGAGAAGATCAACAACCAGGCGGCCGACGGCCATGTGTATACCTTCCTCACCCACTATAATGACGAGCGGGTATATGCGGATGAGAACAGCATTGGCAATTTCGGCAATTTCTCCTTTGCCTACCGTGCCGACGTGATGGAGAAGCTGGGGCTGCCCATGTTCACCTCGATCGAGGAGGTGGACCAGACCTTTTATACCATAAAGGAAAAGGCCGATACCGTGGGCATTACGATGGTGTATAGCGTGCATCCGCAGTGGACGTTCCACAGCATCCCCCGCTGGATGGGCTGCGCTGACGGTAACCTCTGGGATGAGGAAGCCAAATCCATCAAGATGCTCTACCGTGACAGTACCTGGCTTGAATACTTCAAGCTGATGAACAGGTGGTATCGGGACGGGATCCTGGTAAAGGATTATTTGGGCGTGCGCCCGGAGGATTTCTTCGCCCGTAACGAATCGACGCAGGTATTCGCCGCCGATTATAACGCTGGCTATGCGTATGTGGTGGACCAAAGCTGGAGGGATACCGGGATGGGCGGCAAGCATAACGACCTGACGAAGCCCTATTTTGACCAGGTGGTGCAGCCGCTGACCTATAAAGGGGAAGTGCGTATTACCCTGAGCGATTTCAGCACAGGCTGGTCCAGCTGCTTTATCACCAGGAATTGTGAGAATCCAGGCCGCGCCATCTGCTATATGGAATTCTTAAAAAGCCCGCAGGGCGACCAGCTGACCCAGTGGGGCATTGAAGGCGTACATTACGAGCTGGTCGGCGGCAAAGTGAAAAAGACACAGGCGTACCTTGATCGGCCTGCTGAGCAGCAGAAGGGAAGCTATACCGGCATCGGCCCCTGGTATTTCCAGGGCTCCGGCTGGGCTGAAGGCATCTCCTGGGGCTCCTCCGTGGTCAACGCCAAGAATGAATGGGAGCAGTATGACGGCGAGCAGCTTAACGCCACGCGGCTGCTGTATAAGGATTTGACCGCCTTGGGCAAGAATCCCGCCATGAGCTTTGCCCGGGTGGAGAGCGAGGACGAGGAGATGGCGATGTATGTGAAGATCGCGGATGAATGGGCCAAGGCCAGCGCCGCAATGATTACGGCTGACTCTGAAGCCGGTGTGGAGCAGATCTGGAACGACTTCCAGGCCTATGCCATGGACAACGGCCTGGAGGCGGTGGAGGCCAGAATGACCGCCCGCTATGTGGAAAATCTTAAGCGCTACCAGGAAGCTGGCTTTTTCACCGATATCATCGTGGAATAACGCCGGATTTCTCTGGCTATGAGGGCTGCAGGCCCCTGCCGATCCCGGCAGGGGCCGCTGCTATGCCAGCCTGAACCGGGCGAAAGGGTGCTCTTGCAGGAGTCTGCGGATGAGCTGGAGCGGCGGAGGCGGAATATAGGAAGATCAGAAATTGCGGGTTAATGGGTATGAAATGGTAAGGTTCATTGCGTAAATGCGGTATTGTGTCTGTAGTTGCGAATGTTTATAAATGAATCCTACACCTATTTACAGAGAGTACGCGCAAGGTATAGACTGGGCGTGTAAAAACCTTACATGTTAGATTTCGGGTTTCCGTATATTGAATGAATGTGGTACCATGCATCGGGGCGGTTGAAATGGAGCTTAGGCTTATGGGTGGTTGCCTATAAGAATTGGGATCAACCCCAAAAAAGGAGGAAACCATGAAAAGAAAGCGACTGGCCGGCATTCTGGCGCTTTGTATGGCGCTGGGCTTGACTGCCTGCGGCGGCACGCCCGCCGCTACGGCAACCGTCACAGAGAAGGACAGCGTTGCGGCCGCAACGACAACCACAGCGGCCGAAGGAGACGGGGAGGTTGCCCAGGTTGGGAGCGGCCCAAAGAAAACGACCGCCGCGCCCGGCAGCTGGGAGGATCTTTCATGGGAAAAGGATACCTCGCCGGTGACTTTGTCCTGCTACATTGACTTTTCCTGGTATGCGTTGGATACCTGGGGTGAAGACGAAGTTTCCCAAGAGATCACCCGCCTGACCGGCGTATCGCTGGATGTGGTGAAGGGTTCGGATTTGCAGGTTCTGAGTGTGCAGCTGGCGGCCCGGGAGCTGTCGGATATTATATTCACCTCGAACCTCCCCCAGCGCTTTGAGGATCCCGAGGTATGCTACCGCTGGGATGAGCTGGCAGAGGCTTACTGTCCGGAATTTTTTGATCAGGTAGACCCTTTGGAAATCCTCAATAATACAGCGGCCGACGGCCATGTATATACTTTTAAAACCCATTATATGGATGAGGCAGACTATGCCGATGAGAACGCGGTCGGCAATTTTACCGATGCGGCCATGGCCTATCGCGCTGACATCACCGAGAAGCTGGGTATCGCGACGCCCTTTACCACGGTGGAGGACTTTGAGAAAGCGCTGTATAAGGTTAAGGAGAATGCCAGCGACCTGGGGATATCCATTGTGCTCAATATCCATCCTACCTATGCGAAGATCCTTTCCTACTGGATGGCCTGCCCGCAGGGAAACGACAACAACGCGATATGGGATGGACAAAGCAAATCCATCAAGCTCAAATTTCGTGATGAGAAGTGGCTGGAGTACTATAAGCTGCTGAATAAATGGTACCGCGACGGTATCTTGGCCAAGGACTATCTAGGCGTACGCGCCGAAGACTTTGCCGCCCGCAATGAGTCTACCCAGGTGTTTGCCTGGAGCTATGACTGGAGCATCCCCGATGCGACGAACCGGCAATGGCGTGAGAACGGCATCGGCGGTAAGTATGACGATGTAACGAAGCCGGTAGCTCAGCTGGTGGTAGGGGGCTTGACCTATCAAGGCGTTGACGGCCTGTCCGAGGTTTCCTTTGACTACAGAACTGGATGGGCCAGCTGCTTTATTTCAGCAAACTGCGAGGAACCTGGCCGCGCCATTTGCTATATGGAATTCTTAAAAAGCCCGCAGGGCGACCGGCTGACCCAGTGGGGCATTGAAGGCGTACATTATACCCTGGTGGATGGCGTTCCAAAGCAGACAGAGGCGTTCCTGGCCCGGGCTGCAGAGGAGCGCACAGGCACCTTTACAGGCATTGGCCCCTGGTATTTCCAGGGTTCCGATCGCTCGGAGGGCCTTAACGCGGCGGCACAGGTTGTGAACGCGGTGGATGAATGGGCCCAGTATGATGCTGCTCAACGGCTAGCTGACCGTAAAATTAAAAAGGCTGCCTGCTATCAGGATAAAAACCCTGCTATGAGCTTTGCCCGGGTGGAGAGCGAGGATGAGGAAATGGCGATGTATACTAAAATCATCGACCAGTGGAATAAAGTCATCGCGTCCATGGTCTCTGCTGAGTCTGAAGCTGCGGTGGAGCAGATCTGGAACGACTTCCAGGCCTATGCCATGGACAACGGCCTGGAGGCGGTGGAGGCCAGAATGACCGCCCGCTATGTAGAGAATCTTAAGCGTTACCAGGAAGCTGGCTTTTTCACCGATATCGTAGTCGAATAGCCGCTGCTTCCAGCGGCGAATGCCGCAAGCCCCCGCTGCGTCCCTGCGGGGGCTTTTTTTGCGTGCGGTAAGCTGGCTAATAACCGGAGATGAAGGGTAATCGGTAAGCCGCTGTGTAACGGGAAATGTCAGACAAAAGATTATGATTTGTATTTGTTTATTATTGTCTAAAAATGCGAATATGAATGGAAAATGGATAAAAACCTTTACTTAAGCGACCACTGTAATTAATGCAAAAATACGGTAAGTATACGCCGTAAACGGTGCGCTTGAAGCGATATTTCTAGTTTATATGACATAAAACTAAAAGTAAGATATATAATCCATTTTGATTTGAATGTAATGAATCGTGCATACAGGTCGTAGCTTATGGGCAGCGGGACGCCTGCCCATAGGATATGGGGGAAGCCCCGATCTATTTCGTAAGGAGGAATATCATGAAGAAGAGACTGCTCGCCGGCCTGCTGGTGCTGTGCATGGTCTTGGCGCTGGGCTTGACTGCTTGCAGCAACACCGGCGCGACGACCACCACGCCCGCGGCTGAGGACGACGCCACGACGACCACCACGGCCGCCGAAGGCGAGGGCGAAACCACCACCGCCGCCGAGGGCGGCGAGGATGAGACGACGGCTGCTGACGCTGCCGCCCCCGCCACCTGGGAGGATCTCTCCTGGGAAAAGGACACCTCCCCGGTGACCTTCTCCTGCTACATTGACTATGACTGGTACGCTGTCGATACCTGGGGCGGCGAGGTGTGCGATGAGATCACCCGCCTGACCGGCGTATCGCTGGACGTGACCAAGGGCTCCGACCGCGCGGTGCTGAGCACGCACCTGGCCGCCCAGGAGCTGAGCGACATCGTCTTCACCGACAACCTGCCTCAGCGCTTTGAGGATCCCGACGTATGCTACCGCTGGGATGAGCTGATCCAGGAGCATTGCCCCGAGTTCTGGGATCTGGTCGACCCGCTGGAGAAGATCAACAACCAGGCGGCCGACGGCCATGTGTACACCTTCAAGACCCACTACAAGGACGAGGCCGACTATGCCGACGATAACGCTGTAGGCAACTTCACCAACGCCACCATCTCCTACCGCAAGGATATCACCGAGAAGCTGGGTATCGCCACCCCCTTCAAGTCGGTGGAGGACCTGGAAGCGGCCTTCTACACCGTAAAGGATAAGGCTGCCGACGTGGGCGTGCAGATCGTGTTCAACATGCACCCCTCCTGGTCCGAGATTATCTCCTTCGCCATGGGCTGCCCGCAGAACAACGCCCAGTGGGATGAGGAGAGCAAGTCCATCAAGCTGCGCTTCCGCGACGAGAAGT
>UQLW01000016.1 GCA_900542005.1 uncultured Eubacteriales bacterium | reverse complement strand
CCCACGCCGCCCCAGCTTGCCGTCATAGTGTTGTATTTCTTTTCATCCCCGGCGGTCACCAGCATCCACTCGTCGCCAATCATGGAAAAGGGGTTGAAGGAGAACTCCTTCGCATTTATTTCTTTCATAGACATATCGCATCCTCCTGTCGCGGGCACGCCGTTTTCAACGCGGGCGCCCAGATAGCATTGTGTATTTATATGTATAGTATACCATTTTTATGCGGAGCGCAAGGGGAAAGAAAGTCCGCTTTTTTTACAATCCGCCACCAACATCACCAATTCCAAATCCATAACAGGCCGGTCTTTTTATGCAGCTGCACAAAAAGGGGAATGTATGAATATTTATACACAAAAGACTTGATTTCTTGCATAAAGAGTGTATAATGGGAAACATCGGATCACACAGGCGCCGCCTCCCGCGGGGCCTTCCGGCATACAGAATGACAAATAACTTGCGGAGGTAGAAAAAATGGCTGACAACAAGATCAAAAAGGTGGTTCTCGCCTACTCCGGCGGGCTGGACACTTCCATTATCATCCCGTGGCTCAAGGAAAATTACGACAACTGCGAGGTAATCGCGGTTTCCGCCGATGTGGGGCAGGGCACCGAGCTAGACGGCCTGGAGGAAAAGGCCAAGAAAACCGGCGCTTCCAAGCTCTATATTCTCGATCTGAACAAGGAATTCGTCGAAGACTACATCTTCCCCACCGTGAAGGCCGGGGCTGTGTATGAAAATAAATACCTGCTGGGCACCTCCTTCGCCCGCCCCATCATCGCCAAGCGGCTGGTGGAAATCGCCGAGCGTGAAGGCGCCGATGCGATCTGCCACGGCGCTACCGGCAAGGGCAACGATCAGGTCCGCTTCGAGCTGACCATCAAGGCGCTGAATCCCCATCTTCAGATCATCGCCCCCTGGCGGATCTGGGATATTAAATCCCGCGATGAAGAGATCGATTACGCCAAGGCCCGGGGTATCGACGTGCCCGTCACCAAAAAGCGTCCCTATTCCATGGACCGCAACCTCTGGCATCTTTCCCATGAGGGCCATGACCTTGAGGATCCCTGGAACGAGCCGAAGAACGATCTTTACATGATCTGCGTACCGCCGGAGGAAGCGCCCGATACGCCCACCTATCTGGAAATCGAGTTTGACAAAGGCATCCCCGTAGCCGTGAACGGCGAGAAGCTGGACGGCATCGCCCTGATCGAGAAGCTCAACCAGGTGGCCGCGGCCAACGGCGTGGGCATCTGCGATATGGTGGAGAACCGCCTGGTGGGCATGAAGTCCCGCGGCGTATACGAGACGCCCGCCGGAACGGTGCTCTATGCGGCCCATGCGGCCCTGGAATCCATCACCCTGGACCGCGACACCCAGCACTACAAGCAGGATGTAGCCAACCGCTTTGCCGAGCTCGTGTACTATGGCCAGTGGTATACCCCCCTGCGCGAGGCGCTTTCGGCCTTTGTGGATTCCACGCAGCAGACGGTGACCGGCAAGGTACGCATCAAGCTCTACAAGGGCAACTGCACCGCCGTAGGCATCGCCTCCCCCTATTCGCTGTATAACGAGGAATTCGCCACCTTCGGCGAGGACGCCGTATACGATCAGAAGGACTCCGCCGGCTTTATCAACCTCTTTGGCCTGCCGATGACCGTAAACGCGCTGATGAAGGAATCCCTGAAGAAGGGCAAGTAAACAAGAGATAAAGGGGAGGTGGAAAGCCTTCCCTTTTTTCACATACGACCGCGGGCCGCAGGGCCTGCCAGGAGGCGCAAATGGACGCGAAACAAAAGCTATGGGGCGGCCGCTTTGAGAAGCCCACCAATAAGGCGGTGGAGGATTTCCATTCCTCCATCCGCTTCGACTGCCGCCTGTACCGTCAGGATATTGAAGGCTCCATCGCCCACGCCACCATGCTGGGCGAGCAAGGGATTATTCCCGCGGAGGATGCCGCGCTCATCATAGAGGGCCTTCGCGGTATCCTGGCCGATATTGAAGCGGGCAAGGTGGAGTTCGACGTATCGGCCGAGGATATCCATATGAACGTGGAAAAGCTCCTGACCGAGCGCATCGGCCCGGCCGGGGGGCGGCTGCATACCGGACGCAGCCGCAACGACCAGGTTGCCCTGGACGGCCGCATGTATGTGCGGGATGCCTGCGTGGAAACCATGCAGCATCTTAAGGAGCTGGAGGCGCTGCTCATCCGGCTGGCCTCTGACCACACCCGCACCATCATGCCCGGCTATACCCACCTGCAGAAGGCCCAGCCCATCACCCTGGCCTTTCAGCTGATGGCATATTTTGAAATGTTCCAGCGGGACCGGGAACGCTTCGCCGACTGCCGCCGGCGCGCCAACGTCATGCCCCTGGGCTCGGGCGCTCTGGCAGGCACCACCTACCCGCTGAACCGGGAGCGGGTGGCGGAATTGCTGGACTTCCCCGCCATCACCCGCAACGCGCTGGACGGCGTCTCCGACCGGGATTGGGCCATAGAATATGTATCCTGCGCTGCGACAGCCATGATGCACCTGACCCGGTTCTGCGAGGAGCTGATCCTCTACTCCTCCCATGAGTTCCGGTTCGTTACCATGGACGACGGCTATTCCACCGGCAGCTCCATTATGCCGCAGAAGAAAAACCCGGATGTGGCCGAGCTGATCCGCGGAAAATCCGGCCGGGTTTACGGCCACCTGACCGGCCTTCTGACCACCATGAAGTCGCTGCCCCTGGCCTATAATAAGGATATGCAGGAGGACAAGGAGGCGCTGTTCGATACGCACGACACGCTGACCGGCTGCCTGACCCTTTTTACCGCCATGCTTTCCACCCTTACCTTTCAGGAGGACGTCATGCGCTCCGGGGCGGCAGGCGGCTTTACCAACGCCACCGACGCCGCCGATTACCTGGTCAAGAAGGGGCTCCCCTTCCGCCAGGCCCATGAGGTGATCGGGAAAATGGTGCTGCACTGCGTGCATACCGGGCAGGCCCTCCATGAGCTGACGCTACAGGAGCTGACGGGCTTCTGCCCGCTGATTGAGGCCGACTTCTATGAGGCCATCGACCTGATGCGCTGCGTCAACGACCGCAAGCTGCCCGGCGGCCCCGCCGAGGAGGCTGTGCTGGCCCATATCGAGCAGGGCAAGGCGCTGCTGGAGGATGATCTTCTGTAGGCCCCTTATCCATGGGATAAGCCGTAAGCGGAATACCGCTTACGGCCTTTTTATTTTCAAAGAAGCCTGCCTTTGTGCAGGGATTATGCCTCAGCGCGGGAGCAGCTTATCCTCAGCCAGTGAAAGCAGGGGGTACATATCGTTATACTGTTTCTGAATAAAAATGGCCGACCGTTTTTTGTAGAGCGTTTCCGCCACCAGGTCGGCAATGGGCAGCAGAATCCGCTCATGGGCGCATAGGGACGGCGCAACCTTGCGCAAATCGCCGGTGACCTGTCTATTCAGGCAGGCGCAGTGGTGGTTGCACCGGTCCCGTATGGCGCATCCGGCGCATTCCTCCTCCTCCCTTTCGTTGATCCGGTATAGGCTAAGCCGCTTATCCTCGTCCACCCCGGAAAATACATCGCCGATGCAATAGGCCCCATCCCCTACGAACTGCACGCAGGGATACAGCTTCCCATCCGGCGCGACAGAGAGCTGCTTCTTGCCCAGCTCGCAGCGTTCTTCATGATAGCTCGACCCATGGATATGGGAGGATATTTTGACCTCGAAGGGAGAGAGATAGAACTTTTCCTCCTGCAGCGTCATCCGGCGGTACCATTTCGCCAGCCGGAGATACTGCCGCTGCAGCTCCTCCAGCAGCTTGTCCGTCCACGCTCCGGCATAGTCTAGGGAGCAGATCAGATACCGGAAACCCAGGCTGTACAGGTAATCCACGCCTTCGGCATAATGCTGCACCGTATTGGGCGACACGGTCATCATCACCGGCGCATAGGGCTGAAGCCGCAGCAGCGCTTTCGCCCTTTCCTCCAGCGCGGAAAACGTCCCCCTGCCGTCGGCATAAACCCGGTTTCGATCCTGGGCCGCCCGAACGCCATCGTGGGACAGGGCGATATAAATTTCGTTTTCCACGGCATATTGGAGGAAATCATCGTCCATCAGCGTGCCGTTGGTGGTCATTTTATAGAAGAAGGGCCCCTTTCCCTGATCCTGCAGCGCCCGCCCATAGGCGACCGTATCCATGATGCGCTCTTTGCATAGAAGCGGCTCCCCGCCGAAGAATACCACGCCGCAGCGCGACCCCGCCGACGCGGCAAAATCCACCGCCGCCCGCGCCACCTCGCGGCTCATGAATTGCTTCCCCTGGCGCACATAGCAATACCGGCACTGCAAATTGCAATCGTTGGTCAAGTGTAACGTCACATGCATCAGATAATCCCCTCCGCCGCTAACCAGTCCAGAAAATCCCGCACCTGCAGGCGCAGCTTCTCGATTTTGTACTGCTTTTGCAGCGCTTGATACGCCGCATCGCTTAGTGTCTCGCCGTTTGGCTGGACAGCAATCGTACCAGGATCATATAGAATACCGATCCTTCCCCAATCTTCATCCATTTGTTTCCGGAGCGACTCAGCAAGATTTTCGCCAGTATCATGAAATCGGTAGAAACTCAGCAATTCGCCTTCAAAAAGTTTTGCCTGCGACCAATCCTCAATATCCTCTTTTGAAATATATTCAAATCCGACGTTCTGACCTGCATGATAGCCGTCCAGTATCAACGCTCCATGCCAGGTTTCCGGCTTCTCACCAGTATAATATAAGGTATCCGGCCTGGAATTAGGTATGGGGAAGTCGCCAATCAGCTCCTTTTCCCCTTTCATTTCAAAATGGAGGCCCCGAGCCTCTGCCTCCTCGAAGATGATCTGGCATGCCTCCTGTTCCGATAAAAAGGCCGCCGGCGCTACCATACCGACCCAACCGTCTCCGTATACACGGCCCTCCCCCCGCTCAAAAAGCTTGACTTTACCTCCCTGTCCCATGCATCCGCTCATCCCAGCCGACAGGGTCAGCGCCAGCGCCGCGCACAGGAGCGGGCTACTCTTCCACCGGGAAGGGGTGGACGCCAGCAGCTCCGGATGGGCCAACGCCCGCTCCTTGAGGGGATACTTTGGCGGCCCATACGATAAGAGCGGTTCCACCGTCAGCTTGACCTTCATATACCCTTCCTCCCCCTTTGCTAGATGATCCCCTCCGCCGCCAGCCAGTCCAGAAAATCCCGCACCTGTAGGCGTAGCTGCCCGATTTTAAATTCCCGTTGAATCCGCTGATATTCTTCCTCGCTTAGCGCCGCTCCGTCCGTCTTGACATAGACCGTCCCCGGATCATACAGGATGCCAATCCGCCCCCAATCTTCATTCATCTGTTCCCGGATAGACCGGCTGAGCAGAAGGCCAGCGTCGCTGAAATCATAGATACTTGACGTTCTGTCATCTGCCCTCACATTCGTTTTAGACCATTGCTCGATATCGGTTTTGGATATGTATTCAAACCCCACGCCCTTTTCGGCATCATAACCGTCCAAAGCCAGATCGCCCTGCCAGGTTTCTCCCTCAGGTATGCCGGGGCTATCCAGTTGAAATTCAGTCATCGGGAAATAGCCGCTGAGCGTCTTTGTTCCTTCGGCGCCAAAGCGAATCCCTCTAGCCTCGGCCTCCTCGCGAATGATCTGCCCGGCCTCCTGTTCCGACAAGAAAGCCGGCGGCTGTATCATGCCAACCCATCCCTCTCCGACGTATACCCGAACAATGCCGTCTCCCCTTGCGAAAAGCCTCACCCGGCCGCCTGGCTGCTTCGCACAGCCGCCCAATCCCACCGACACCGTCAGCGCCAGCGCCGCGCACAGGAGCGGGCTGCCCTTCCACCGGGAAGGGGTGGACGCCAGCAGCTCCGGATAGGCTTGAACACACGCCATATCCGGGTATGCCGGCTGCTTGCTCTGCTGTGCCGGGCATACCTCCAGCCGTACTTTTTTCATGGTTCCGCCTCCTAACCCCTTCCGTTTTGGGCAGCTCCGGCCCTTCCTGCATATCATCTCTTCTATGAATTGGACAGCCTGGAAGCCTATCCCAGTTCCCCCGTCATAAATTTGACCCTTTTATTTAAAAAGTGGCATACTTTCTTCACACCTGTCCGTCCAGGCCAGTATGGGTTTGCCCCACGCCCTTCCATGGGGTATAATAAGCCATATGCTATAAAAGGAGGGATAAGAGGATGCATCAGGCGGTCTCCGCTGATCTTGTCCGTTATCTGGCCGGCGCGCTCCTTCCCGCCTATGCGCGCTTTGACCCAGCCCATAATGCCGACCATATCCGTACGGTGATCGAAAACAGCATGGAGCTTGCTCAGGGCTATGACGTTCACCCCGATATGGTGTATACCATTGCGGCCTATCACGATATCGGGCTTTCCCAGGGACGCAAGACCCATCACCTCACCAGCGGCCGGATGCTGGCTGAGGACACCCGCCTGCTTCAGTGGTTCACGCCTCAGCAGATAGCCGTGATGCGGGAAGCGATTGAGGATCACCGGGCCTCTGCAGCCGCGCCGCCCCGGTCCATCTATGGCTGCATCATCGCCGAAGCGGATCGCGATCTGCGCCCGGAAACCGTGATCATGCGCTGCTATCAATATGTCCTGAGCCACCATCCCCAACTCGCCTTTGATGGGCAATTCGACAAGCTGTATGCCCACCTGCAGGAAAAGTATGGCGAGGGCGGCTATATGCGGCTATGGCTCCATGCGCCTAAAAATGAACTGGGCCTGGCCCGGCTGCGCGCTATGCTGGCTGATAGGGAGGCCCTGCGCGCCTATGTGGGGCAGCATGCGGCCGCCTGGGCTGGCAGCGCTGCGCCGGGAGGTGAAGCCCGATGAGAAGGCTTATCGTAGACGCGGGAAAGCGCTATCTGGCCTGGGATGACGGCGCTCCCTTCTTCTATATGGGGGACACAGCCTGGGAGCTGTTTCATTGCCTCACCCGGGAGGAGGCGGAGTTTTATCTCTCCACCCGGGCAAAGCAGGGATTTACAGCCATCCAGGCGGTAGCATTGGCGGAATTTGATGGTCTGCGCCAGCCCAATTCCTATGGCCGGACGCCGCTGATAAGCTGCGACGGCCGCTATGATCCGCTTACGCCCGACCTAAAAGGCCCCTACAGCTACTGGGACCATGTGGATTACTGCGTTGATCTGGCGGCGCGTTTGGGGCTTTTTATCACCCTGCTGCCCACCTGGGGCGATAAATTCCATATCGCAGGGGGCCAGGGACCTGAAATCTTCACGCCGGAAAACGCCGCCGGATACGGCGCGTGGATCGGCCGCCGCTACCGTGACCGTTGGAATATCATCTGGATGCTGGGCGGCGACCGTCCGCTGCCTGCCGAGCGGCATCGCAAGGTGATCGACGCGATGGCCCAGGGCATCCGGCAAAGCGACCCCAACCACCTTATCACCTTTCATCCGGTGGGGGGCACCTCCTCGCTGGACGCGGTACCCGGCCGCCAATGGCTTGATTTTCATTCGGTACAGACCGGCCATGGCCTCGAAGCCTACCGCAGCTTTGAGATGCTGGCCCGCACACGGCAGGGGGAGGAAAAGCCCTTTCTCGATGCCGAACCCCGTTATGAGGATCATCCTGCCTGCTTTAACACGGGATACGGCTATTTCTGGGATGCAGCCGATGCCCGCCAGAACGCCTATTGGGATATCCTGGCGGGCGCCTGCGGCCATACCTATGGCAACCACAGTATCTGGCGCTTTAACCAGACACCCCAGGACTACTGGCCCTACGCCTGGCGCGAGGCCCTCACCCACCCCGGCGCCCAGACCGTTCCGCTGGCGGCCCGCCTGCGGCTGAGCCGGCCCTATTTTGATTTCCGGCCCGCGCCGGAGCTGGTGGATGACGATCCGGCCGCCATGGCCCATATCAGCTGCGGCCGGGGTGAGGCGTATGCATTTGCTTACACGCCGCTGGGGCAGCCGGTCCGCTTTCATGGCGCCCTGCTGGGCGGCAAGGCCCACCGGGCGGCCTGGTTCGACCCGCGCACCGGCGAGACGCGCCCCTTTGCCCTGACGCCGCCGGCCGATACGCTCTATGTCCCGCCTGACAGCGGAAAGGGACGGGATTGGGTGCTCATTGTCGACCGCCTTGGGGCGGATACCGATCGATAGGAGGATATACGATGTATCATGGCTTTATCAAGGTAGCGTCCGCCACGCCCGCTCTTCAGGTGGCCGGCTGCGCCTACAATACGGAACAGCTGCTGGCGCTGATGGCGCAGGCCGCCCAGGCGGGCGTCCGCCTGCTGGTCTTTCCTGAGCTTGCCATCACCGGCTATACCTGCGGCGACCTCTTTCTGCAGCGTACCCTGCTGGAGGGCGCGGTTACCGGGCTGAGGGCGATCCTCCAGGCCAGCCGGGATTACGATATGCTGGTGGTGGCCGGGCTGCCGCTGGCTGTCGACGCGAAGCTGTATAATACGGCGGCTGTTTGCCTGCGGGGCCGCCTTCTGGGGCTGGTCCCCAAGGCCAATCTGCCCACCTACAATGAATTCTACGAAGGCAGGCTCTTTGCTGCGGGCCCGGCCAAGCCGCATCTCCTGTCCCTGCTGGGGCAGGAGGTCCCCTTTGGATCAGACCTCATCTTTTGCTGCAACCAGCTCCCCGCCTTCCGGCTTGGCGTAGAGATCTGCGAGGATCTCTGGGTGCCGCAGCCCCGCTCCAGCGTCCTGGCCCTGGCCGGAGCGACGGTCATCGCCAACCCCTCCGCCAGCAATGAAACCATCGGCAAGGCCGAATACCGCCGCCAGCTGGTGCTTTCCCACTCGGCCCGGCTGGTAGCCGGCTATGTTTACGCTGACGCCGGAGCAGACGAGTCCACCACCGATCTTGTATTCTCCGGCCATAACCTGATCGCAGAAAATGGGGTGTTGCTGGCGCAAAGCGAGCCCTTCTCCCAGGGGCTTCTGATTTCAGAGCTGGATGTGGACCGCCTGGAGGAGGAACGCCGCCGGCAGAGCACCTATCCGTCTGCCGATACCCAGGGCTTTACCCTTGTCCCCTTTGACCTGCCGCTGCAGGCTGCGGCGCTTACCCGCCATATCGATCCCAGGCCCTTTGTCCCCGGCGATGCCCAGCTTCGGGCCCAGCGCTGTGAATCGATCTTCGCCATCCAGGCCATGGGCCTGAAGAAGCGCATAGCCCATACCCGCTGCCGGCGGGCTGTCATCGGCATATCCGGCGGGCTGGATTCCTGCCTTGCCCTGCTGGTCTCCGTCCGGGCCATGGATCTTCTGGGCCGGCCCCGTTCCGATGTGCTGGCCGTCACCATGCCCTGCTTTGGCACCACGCGCCGCACGCGCAGCAATGCCGAGCTGCTCTGCCAGCAGCTGGGCGTCAGCTTTGACTGTGTGGATATCAGCGAATCTGTGCGCCGCCATCTGGCCGATATCGGGCATAGCGAGCAGCAGCAGGATGTGACCTACGAAAACGCCCAGGCCCGCGAACGCACCCAGGTCCTGATGGACATTGCCAACCGGGAAAACGGGCTGGTGGTCGGCACCGGCGACCTTTCTGAGCTGGCGCTGGGCTGGGCTACCTATAACGGCGACCATATGTCCATGTATGGCGTCAATGCGTCCATCCCCAAGACGTTGGTTCGTCATATGGTTCAATACGCGGCCGATACGGCCGGTTCCGAACCGCTATCCGCCGTTCTCAACGATATTTTGAACACGCCCGTCAGCCCGGAGCTGCTCCCGGCTCAGAATGGAGAAATCGCCCAGAAAACAGAGGATATTGTGGGCCCCTATGCCCTGCACGATTTCTTCCTTTACTATATGATGCGCTTCGGCTTTACGCCGGGCAAGATCTACCGTCTGGCCCTTGCCGCCTTTCAGAACGAATATAGCCCGGAGACGGTGCTGACCTGGCTGCAAACCTTTTACCGCCGCTTCTTCTCCCAGCAATTCAAGCGCTCCTGCCTGCCCGACGGACCCAAGGTGGGGTCGGTGGCGCTCTCCCCTCGGGGCGACTGGCGTATGCCCAGCGACGCCAGCGCGGCGCTCTGGCTGGCGGAGCTGGATAAGCTGAAATAATTTATTTTACATTTGTAGAACATCATATAGCATAACGGCGCTGCTTACACTAGCAGCGCCGTTGCTGTTCTTCTTCTGTTTGTGCCTTTCCGGCGGCTTATCCCTTCTTGAGGTGGGCCGCCAGAAAATCGATGATTTGCGGGCCCTGGCTCAGCTCATGCACCCCTGGGAAAACGGAAAAACCGAATTCCCGGGCAATGCCCAACCGCTCATAGGCCTCGCGCACCTCCGGCGCGGCCAACTGAGCGTCCTGGCAGTCAAAAAGCTCATCCTTGTCCGCTACCTCGATATAGAGCGCACGCGGACAGATCAGCTTGGATATTTCTACAAATGTAAAGCGGTTGGCTGCATTGTACCATCCCCAGTCGGCCATCTGAATCGTCAGCTGGTCATGGAAGGCGCAGGAGGAGCAGGCTACCCGGATCCGCGGGTCGGCCGCCGCAACCAGCAGGGTATACATCCCGCCATAGGACAGGCCCAGCATCCCCACCCGGCTGCTGTCCAGCTCGGGCCTGCGGCAAAGCGCGTCGATCGAACGCATTACCATCAGCGTTTCCAGCGCGGCGAAGGAACCGCCCAGCAGCTTCAGCTGGTGCTCCATATGGGCCCGGTCAACCTGGGGGCCATAGTCGCCGCTCCATAGATAGAGCTGGGGCGCAAAGCAAGCTATTCCCCGCCGCAGCACGCGGCGCACCATATCATGATAGTTGGCCGATCCAAAAAAGCCGCCGACCCGCTCCGGCGTTCCCAGCCCGCCGTGCTGGGTGATCACCAGCGGGAAAGGCCCCTTCCCCTTGGGCAGAAAAAGGATGCCATAGGCGCGCAGCCCTTCCATGACCGGAATCCGCAGCCGGTAGATGAGGCTCAGATCATCCTCCGCCACAAAGGCTTCCTCCGTTTCCTCCTGCGGCGCCGGTTCCAGGGGGGAAAGCGGCCAGCCAAGCATCTGCTTATACTGCTGGCGGTAAACCTCTGTCGTGCGCCTGTACGCCTCAACCGAATCGAAATCTGGCGCAAAATATGCCTGCCGCGCGCTCCGGGCTTCTTTAATCCGCCGCGCGATGACCCCTTTGAGCTCATCCAGGGCCTCCGCCCGGTATCCGTCGCCCTGGTGGGCGCCTTCTTCATACAACCGCCCCATCTTCCTGCTCCTTTCTGCCGCCGGCCCTACGCCGCCGCCCTTTCCCTATACTCAGGGCCAGGACACACCCGCCGGCCGCCGCCAGGCATCCGCCGATCCAGGGAAGGATCACCGGCTCCAGCAGCCGGGCGCGGGCCGGGTTATCGGGGTCATACCGCACCACCACCCGCTGCCCGACCGTATACACGCTTTGCGGTATCGATACCAGGCTTTCGCAGGCGCCGCTCTGGGCCTCAAATCTTACCCGGGCCCGATAGGCGGGACTGGCCTGTGTGCTGGCGGCCGTATCCGCCTCAATCGATACGATCCACCCCTCGGCCCGCGCGCCGAGCGGGCCGCCCAGCCGGGGACCGGCCAGCCAGAGAAACAAGCCCGCGGCCGCCAGCAGCAGGCCCGCCCATACCCAGACCTTCGTCTTTTCCACTTTGCTTCCCCCCCATGCGATCCACTTTTGTCCAGTATAGCATGGCTCCAGGAGGCTGGCCAGTACCGCCTGGATGGATTGGGCGAAAAAAATAACCCGCGGGTATGTAGCCCCGCGGGTGATCGGTTTTTTACCTATAGGGTTTCCTGCTTTAGCGCGTCGATCAGGTTCCCTCTGCGCGTTTTGGCGGCGGCGTAGACCATGGTCACGCCCACGATGGCAAACACGCCGGCCACGCAGCCCAGGACGCTGCCCCAGGGGACAGAAAAGGCAAAGCTGAAGTTGTCCCGCAGCGCCTGATAGATCAGAACCAGCACCGCCAGGGAGATGGGCAGCCCATAGGCCAGCGCCTTGACGCCATAGAAGATCGTCTCAAACCGGATCATCTTACGGAAGCCCTGCGGCGTCATCCCTACAGACTGGAGCATGGCGAATTCCCGCCTGCGCAGCGCTACCGAGGTCGAAATGGTATTGAAGATATTGGCTACGGCAATCGCGCAGATGAGGATCACGAAGCCATAGACAAACACGGAGAAGATCACCGTCATGCTCTCGCTGGAGCGCCGGCTTTCCGCCATGTTATAAACATACAGCTGGGTATCCGGATAAGGGTTCTGGTTGGCGATCTGGGTCAGCGCTTCCTCTACGGCCATATCGTCCTGGCAGGTAATATAGATCTCGATATTGCGCCGCTTATTCTCTTCTTCGCCTGGCAGGCCATCATAGATCCGGTTTAGGGTATCCCACGTCGTCACCAGCATCACCTGGTCCGGCGTATCTTCCTGCCGCCACTGATCCTCATAGACCCCCTTATTGGAAAGGGCCGCAATGGCGACCGGCACCTGCGTTTCCTCCTCCAGGGTATCGCCATAGTTGTAGGTAAGGCGCAGCGTCTCCCCGGGCGGGCAGGCAAGCTGATCCATCTGGGTGAAGATATGCCCTTGCTTCAGCGTCAGCGTGTTCACCAGGATCGCGCTGGCCCCATCGGCCGATAGGATGGGCTCCGGATCGATGCCGCAGCCCTGCGCATAGGTTCTAAAGTGCGCCTCATCCAGGGCGATCAGGTTGACCAGCAGCGGATAGCAGCCGTTTTCCATCACCAAGCGCTCCCGAACCTCCGGCGTAAGCTGTTCCGCCTGCGCCTCCAGGTACAGGTACAGCGTATCCGTGGCCCGGATATCCTCTACATTGGGCGTGTCCATCACCTGCTTGAGCAGCCCTTCGTATTCCTCCCGCTCGCTGCCCTGGATGGTAGCCAGCACATCATAGGGGATTTCGCCCTGCGCCATGCTGTAGGATTGGTTCAGGTAGTAGGTAAAGCCCGACGCCGTCAGGAACAGGACGATCGAAATCATCAGCGAAAAGAGCGTCATCCGATAGCGATGCCGGTTACGCTTCATGTTCTTCAGCCCCAGCTCCGCCTCAAAGCCAAAGATCAGCCGCGTCAGCGACCAGGTGCGGACCGACTTTGCTTTGAGCGTCACATCAGCCGACTGGCGGATGGCGTCGACCGGCGTAATCTGCGAGGCGCGGCGGGCCGGGATATAGGCGGACAGGGCAATGGTCAGCACGGAAACCGCCACCGCGGCCGCCATCTGCGGAAAGGAAACCACAAGCTTCAGCGGCTCCTCCACCCCCATGGACTGCTGCACCAGCGGGCTGATGCAGGAGAATGTCACACCCATGCCCACCGTACCCGCTAAAAGCCCGATGGGTATGGAGATAAGGCCGACCACCGCGCCCTCAAAAAACACTGAGCGGCGCTTCTGCTGGCGCGTGGCGCCAATGCTGGCCAGCATGCCCAGCTGCCGGCTGCGCTCGGAAAGGGAGATGGAGAAGGCGTTATAGATCAACGATACCGCCCCGATGACGATGATCCCGCCGACAATGCCCACGCAGGTCATCAGCGTCCCCATGAGCTGGGGATCGTTCATGACGCCGCTGAAGGTAAGCAGGCGGCTGTTGGTATCATAGCTCGACAGCCCCAGCCGCCCGGCCATGTCCTGCGCCCAGTCATAGAGCCCGTTATCCACGCGCTTGAGCGTAACCTTGACATTGACCGGCTCTGTGCCGGATAGGCCGGGCTCCAGCAGCGTAAAGGCCTGATAGCCGCCGTACCAATTCCGCTCCATACCGCCGGGATCCATCACCCCGACCACGGTATAGCGCGCCTTCCGGACAGGTTCAAGGCGCTCCCCCTCCTGGTATCCCGCCTGCCAGCGGAGCTCGAACGCTGAACCGTCCTCCGCCTGCCCTATCCGCTTTCCCAGGCTCAGCTCCAGGGTATCGCCCAGCTCATATTCCACCTTACCGATCAGGGCGAGCTTATCGCTGATCACGATTTCCCCTTCCCTTTGCGGCAGGCGGCCCGCCGTCAGCGTCACCGGAAGCTGCGCCAACCCCTGGGCTGTGTAGCCCTGCACATAGAGATAGGGCCGCTGGCCTGTCACAATGCCCGGCAGCCTTGCAAAGAGCCCGTCCTGGTAGACGCTGGCCTGCTGGACATTTTCATCCTGCAGCAGGTCATCCAGCCGCTCCGCTGGCACCTGCTCGAAAAGCACATGCCACAGCCCTGTCTCCCGGATGGTATGGCGCCGGAAAAGGTCCATAAAGGAGCCTGTGATGGTCGTCACCGCGGTGATCATCGCCACCGCGATAATCACGCCGAGGATGGTCACCAGCGTCCTCCGGCGGTTTTGCTTCATGTGCTGCAGGGTTACGCGGTTGACAATGTTCATGGCCGGATCACCTCGTCCTTGGCGATGCGCCCATCCTCAATGGCGATAATCCGGTCGGCCTGCAGCGCGATGCGCTCGTCATGGGTGATGACCATCAGCGTCTGGTGATAGCTCCGGTTGAACATCTTAAGCAGCCCGACAATCTCCTTGCTGTTCTTGCTGTCCAGGTTGCCGGTCGGCTCGTCGGCCAGCACCAGCGCCGGATTGGAGATCAGGGCACGGCCGATGGATACCCGCTGCTGCTGGCCGCCGGAAAGCTGATTGGGCAGATGATCCAGGCGGTCGGCCATATCCAGCTTCTCCACCAGCGTGTTGAGCTCCTCCTGCTCGACCCTGCGGCCATCCAGAAGCAGCGGCAGCGTAATGTTCTCCCGCACGTTTAATACAGGAATCAGGTTATAGAACTGATAAATCAGGCCGATCTGCCGCCGCCGGAAAATCGCAAGCTGCGTCTCATTCAGGCTGTAAATATCCGTTTGATCCACGAACACCCGGCCCATAGTAGGGCGGTCCACACCGCCCAAAATGTGCAAAAGCGTGGATTTACCCGAGCCGGAGGGGCCGATGATCGCCACAAACTCCCCCTTTTCCACGGAAAAGCTTACATTGTTCAGCGCCCGTACCATGGTTTCGTCCTTCCCATAGACCTTGGACAGGTTCTCTACGCGCAAAATTTCCATTCCTTTAACCTCCTGACGCCCCTATCCTACCGCCGGTGGGTGACATTTGGGTGACCCAAATCATAACAATTCTGTCATCTACACAATACGCTTATAGAATTTAAGACGAAAGGCCGTACCCTTTCCCCATTGGCTTTCCACCAGAATATCGCCGTTTTGGTGTTGTACAATCGTCTTGGCCATGGCCAGGCCGATGCCCACGCTGTCTGTCTGCGCATCCCTCCCGCGGTAAAAGCGCTCGAAGATATGGGGTAAATCCTCCCGCCGGATGCCGCTGCCGGTGTCCCGGATGACAAGCTCGGTATGCAGCGGGTTTTCCGCATAGCGGATCTCAATACGCCCGCCGGGCTGCGTATGCTCCATACAGTTCTTCAGAATATTAACCACCGCCTCCGTGGTCCAGGCCATATCGCCCAGAAAGCTGGCCTCGCGCTCGCCCGAACGGGTCAGCGTAATCTGCTTGAGCTCCATGGGGATCTCCAGGGGCGCCACCGCCTTGTCCACCAGCTCCGCCACCCGCACCGGCTCGGACCGGAAATCCACGGCCCCGGCGTCAACCCGCGACAGCTTAAGCAGCGCATTCATCAGCCATTGGATCCGTTCCAGCTGCTGGGTCATCCTTTCCGTGAATTCTATCCGTTTTCCTTCATCCAGCTGCGGGCCGCTGAGCAGGTCCACCATGACGAACATGCTGGTCAGCGGCGTTTTCAGCTGGTGCGAGATGTCGGAAAGCGCGTCCGCCAGGTAGCGCTTGTCCTTTTTCAGCAGCTCCGACTGCTCGGTCAGCTTCAGCGCCAGCTTATAAATATCGTTCTTCAGGATGGACAGCTCGCCCTCCCGGTTGTCCCGAAGCTCCAAGCCCCGTTCTCCTGCCGCCACAGCCTTCAGGTATTGGCTCAACAGGGCAATCTGCCGGTAGCGGGCATGGGTAAAGGCGGCGAAGGCAGCCAGCAGCAGCGCAAAGCCCGCCAGGGCGGCAAGGGCCGCCGGCCAGCTGATCCAGGCGATACATGCGCAGATGGCCAGAGCCGCCCCGCCGGCGGCCAGCATAAAGCGGCCGAATTCGCCGTTACGAATCATGGGCTTCCCCCATCCGGTATCCCATCCCCCGCACGGTTTGAATAAGCTTGGGGTTGGAGGGATCCTCCTCCAGCTTATCCCGCAGCCGTTTCATGTACACGGTGAGCGTGTTGTCGTTAACAAAATTGCCCGCTACATCCCAAATGCTCTCCAGCAGTTGATTGCGGGTCATAACCTGGCCTGCGTTATGAATCAGCGTCAGAAGCAGCCGGTATTCCAGCGCGGTCAGGTCCACGGGCATATCGCCTCTGTAAACCTTTGCCTCCTGAAGGTTTACGCGGATAGGGCCGATCTGGAAGACGCTGCGCCCGCTCTCCTCCCGCCGGTAGCGCCGCAGGACCGACTTGATGCGGCTGAGCAGCTCCCGTACGCGAAAGGGCTTGGTAATATAGTCGTCCGCGCCCATATCAAGCCCCAGCACCACGCTGACCTCCTCGTCCCGGGCCGTCAGAAAGATGACCGGATAGTCGCCCAGCAGCTTAGCCCGCGCGCAGATGTCGTAGCCAGAGCCGTCGGGCAGCGACAGGTCGAGCAGAAGAAGATCGGGCTTCTCCTCCGCTTCCAGCGCCCGCATGGCCGCCGACGTGTTATAGCAGATCTCTACCCGGTAGCCGGCTTCCTCCAGCGAATAGCCCAGCCCCAGGGCAATGGTATGATCGTCCTCCACCACCAGGATCTTTTCCATGCTTTTCTCCTTTGGGTTT
Source organism: uncultured Eubacteriales bacterium (assembly GCA_900542005.1). Classification (GTDB taxonomy): domain Bacteria; phylum Bacillota; class Clostridia; order Christensenellales; family UMGS416; genus Parachristensenella. The sequence continues at coordinate 49,737 of UQLW01000016.1, read as the reverse complement.
TTCTTTTCATAGCCTGGTTCTATCCTACCACGAAGCGCCTCCCATGACAAACCCGTTGCCAAGAGCTGCGCGGATCTTGCAGGTTTATGGTATACTTAAGGGGAATACTCGGAAAGGAGATCATCATGGGCTGTTTGGGTAATGTTCTATGGTTTGTGTTCGGCGGTTTCTGGCAGGGGCTTGGGTGGTCGCTGGCCGGTGTGCTGTGGTGCGTGACCATCATCGGCATCCCCATTGGCCGGCAGTGTTTCAAGTTCGCCAGTCTCTCCTTTATGCCCTTTGGCAAGCAGGTCGTGTATGGAGGCGGCGCTGCCTCCGTATTGATGAATATCCTGTGGCTCATTGTCACCGGCTTGCCGATGGCGCTGGGTCTTGCGCTCAACGGGCTGCTATTTTGCATCACCATCGTCGGTATCCCCTTCGGTATGCAGTGCTTCAAGCTGGCCAAGCTGGCGCTGATGCCCTTCGGCGCCACCATCATTTAGGGATTCTTTCCGCCAGCTATATCCCGGCTAAAAAACCGGCCCATGCGGAGGCATGGGCCGGTTTTCTTCTGCTCTTTTATTCAAAGTTTTTTTGCATCCGCTTTGCGTTCTTCGCCTTGCAGATCAGCTGCGTCATGGTGCCCATCGGGCAATACACGCACCAGGACCGCGGCTTATACAGGATCATCGTAGCAAGGCCCAGCAGCGTAGAGGTAAGCATCACGCTGTAAAACCCGAAGGAAAACTGCGCAGCCCAGGGCGCCACGCTGCCCTGGGGATAGGCCCAGTGCCAGGGAAGCTTAAAGCTCCAGAGAAGCGTTACAACCTGCTGAAGCTGACGGGCGCCTGCAAAAACCATATAGGTATTCCACAGCATTGCGAAAAACATTGCCAAGAAAAAGGCAAGGAATCCATACCGGAACCACCGGCCTTTCATCCAGCGCGGCACATCGGCCCTGCGGGATAGCCCAAACCGGCCGCCTATCAGCGTAAAAAGCTGCCCCCGGCCGCAATAGCGGTTGCAATACGCCTTTGATCCCCTGGTAGCCGCAATGATCAGCGGGATGAAAAAACACAGCAGGCCCAACCACGCAAAGAGGATATTGAAAAAGCCCAGGACAAGGTAGAAAAGCGATACGATCCACATAAAATCATTCCAGCGTCTTTTCATGCCTCCACCTCCATCATCACGATCGCCGCCGCAGGGCATTCCCGCTGGCATTTGCCGCATCCCACACATCGCTTGAGGTCGACCGCCGCCGCAATCCCCAGCATGACCCTGATAGCGAACAGGGGGCAGACCTTTTCGCAGCACCCGCACGCCACGCATTCCTTCTCCTGAACCAGCGCTTTTCGTCCTTTTCTCGCCATTTGCCCTTGGCCCTCCTTTACAAGATACGCCCATTATACGCAAACGCGGGCCGCCGCACCGTGACCTCATCACATAAAGCCCGGCGTCCACCCAAACAAACAGGGCAGCGCCATCGGCTAAGCGGCGCTGCCCCTACGCATGTTTAACGATATAAATTATGGCCTTTCAGCACGGTCCAGCCCCAAAAATGAAGCGTGTCGCTGCAATAGTGGAACGTGATCTTCAAAGGGAGCGACTGATTCGGGTGCTGCCGCACCCCTTTGCAAAACTGGAGGCAATCGTTTTGCCTCCAGCGTATTATTTTTATAACTGATCGCAATATGGCATGGGGCAAAGATCATAGCGGCTACTATAAGTGGAATATAACGGGTCAAGATTCCACTCACCAGAAATATCACCGATGGAATGATGGATAAAGCCAGCGCTTTGAACATGCTATTTCGCCTAAAGCAAATAATCCAGATGAACCAATATGCCGCTAATAGCACGATATTAACGATCAAATACAGGACAAAGCTTTCATCAGATGGATAACGGAAGCCACAGCCTGGGATAATCCATACCATAAGGCCAAAACATCCTATTCTGCCTATCTGCTCCAAGGCTTCTATGGTCTTGTTTTTCCAATAATTCTTCAATCCGTCCCTATTTTCAACTGCAAAAACAATATTGGGAATCATCATGGCAAGCATAAAGGAAAGTCCATAAATGTTTATCCAATTCATCGGCTTTCTCCTGCAAATTCTGCTTTGTGTATCCGCATAAATTATTCACCTGACATTCTCACAAAAAAACAGCTATTTTCCATTTCCTATGGTACTAAGCGCACTCTCCGAGGAGGAACGAAACGCAGGCTCCCCATGCTCATCCGAATACAAGCGCGTCCCTTTTTGGCCGGTTACGCCCCTTGGAGCAGGCGGCAAAGCGATCCGAAGGCGTCTGCGCCTGCGCCCGCTTTGATCTCCAAAAGGCTTTCAAGGCCGAATTGCGTTACGAATGCAAAAACGGCCTTTGGAAGCCCATAGATCAAGGCTCCGCAGGCCGAAATCGTTACTTGTCCGGCTCATTTTTGCCGGGGGAGTTCATCTGCCTCAGCTTAAATCAATCCAACCGCAAATGAGCCGTATCCTAATGATGCAATTGGGTGGCGAGTTTATCCGTACATGATGGGTTACACGATATACCGCTTCAAATCCTTACCGGCAATGGAGGGCGACAGGTGGTTATTGACGTACGCAGCATCAATCGAAAGATCCACCATGGGGAAATCGCCGCCAGCGTTGTAGGATACATCCTCCAGCAGCGTCTCCAGGATGGTATGAAGCCGGCGCGCGCCGATGTTCTCGTCCAGCTCATTGGCCATGGAAGCGTATTGGGCGATGGCGTCCAGCGCCTCATCGGTGAAGGTGATCCGCACATGGTCCACCTCCAGGAGCGCGGCGTACTGCTTGGTCACCGCGTTCTCCGGCTGGCTGAGGATGGCCTTGAAATCGGCCTGGGTCAGGGAATGCAGGTTAACCCGGATGGGGAAGCGGCCCTGCAGCTCCGGGATAAGGTCCTCCACCTTGGACACATGGAAGGCCCCCGCGGCGATAAACAGGATATAATCCGTCTTAATGGGGCCGTACTTGGTGGATACGGTGGAGCCCTCTACCAGCGGAAGGATGTCGCGCTGCACGCCTTCACGGGATACGTCGGGCCCGTTGGCCGCGCCGGCTCCGGCGATTTTATCGATCTCATCGATGAAAATAATGCCTTCCTTCTCCGCTCGTTCTACAGCTGTCGAATATACCTCATCCATATCGATGAGCTTCTGGCCCTCCTCCTGCTCCAGGATCTTGCGGGCCTCCTTCACCGTCACCCGACGGATCTTGGTTTTCTTGGGCAGGATCCCGCCCATCATATCGTTCAGGTTCAGCTCCATGGTCATGCCGGGCATCAGCTCCTGGGGCGGGCCGTTGTCCTCCATCTCCAGGTCAACCAGGATCTCCTCCATATAGCCGGCCCGAAGGTTTTCGCGCACATCCTTGCGGCGGTTGCGCAGCTGCTCCTTCTCAGCCGGCGTGGGCTCCGGCTCGCTGCTCTTTTGACCGGGCAGCAGGGCCAACAGCGGGTTTTGGTTCTGCGGGGTGGGCTTTTTGCCGTTGGCAAGGATCTCCACCAGGCGGTTCTCCGCAGCCCGCGCGGCCTCCACCTTGACGCTTTCCAGTTTCTCCGCCTTGACCATGCGCACGGAAGCCTCCACTAGGTCGCGGATCATGGACTCCACATCGCGCCCCACATAGCCCACCTCGGTGAACTTCGTCGCCTCCACCTTGACGAAGGGGGCCGACAGCAGCTTGGCCAGCCGGCGGGCGATCTCGGTCTTGCCCACGCCCGTGGGGCCCGCCATGATAATGTTCTTGGGCGTGATCTCCTCCTGCATCTCAGCCGGCAGCTGGCTTCTTCTATAGCGGTTGCGCAGGGCGATGGCTACGGCCCGCTTGGCCTCGTTCTGCCCCACGATATATTTATTGAGCGCTTCCACAATCTCCCTGGGCGTCATGTTATTGCTCAATCAGCTCACCCCCTATCTGCTCCACCACCACGTTGTGGTTGGTATATACGCAAATATCCGCCGCGATATGGATGGCCTTTTCCGCGATGACCTCGGCGGGCAGGTCGGTGTTTTCCATCAGGGCGCGGGCCGCGGCCAGGGCGTAGTTGCCGCCGGAGCCGATGGCTGTAACGCCCCCGTCCGGGTCGATCACCTCGCCGGAGCCGGCAATGACCAGCATCTCCTGGGCGTTGGCCACGATCAGCAGCGCCTCCAGGTTGCGCATCACCTTATCCCTGCGCCAGTCCTGGGCCAGATCCACCGCCGCGCGGGTCAGGTTCCCGGCATGCTGCTCCAGCTTGTTTTCAAATTTGTCGCAAAGGGTAAAGGCGTCGGCCACAGAGCCGGCAAAGCCCACCGCCACCTCGCCATGGTACAGCCTGCGTACCTTCCGCGCCGTAGCCTTCATGACCACGCTCTCTCCCTGCGTTACCTGGCCGTCGCCAGCGATGGCCGTCTTTCCATTGCGGCGCACCGCCACGATGGTTGTTCCGTCAAATCGCATCTGTTCCTCCTGTTTCCGGTTGATATCTGTATCATACAGCCCATTTATAGCTTATACATGAACAAAGCCTATGTCTCCCTGGCTTTTACGATTATGCCGGGCTCTCCGGTACCGGCAGGCCCAAAGCGGCCAGGGAGCGGCACGCCATAGCAAAGGCCTTCTTTTTCTTGTCCCGGATCCGTTCCTCCAGGGGCGGCAGCAGGCCGAAATTCGCATTCATCGGCTCCAGCCTGGTGGTGGCGGGGCTGGAAATATAGCGGGCCATCGCGCCCAGCATGGTCTCCTCCCCAAGCCGCGGCATGGGCTTGCCCTGCAGGAGGGCGGCCATCGACAGGCCCGCCACCATCCCGGAGCCTACCGATTCCACATATCCCTCCACGCCCGTCATCTGCCCGGCAAAGAACACGTTCGGCCGCGATATCAGTTGGTAGTGCTCGTTCAGGATGCCCGGAGAATTGATATAGGTGTTGCGGTGCATCACGCCATAGCGGACAAACTCTGCCCTCTCCAGCCCGGGGATCATGGAAAAGACCCGCTTTTGCTCCGGGAACTTCAGCCGGGTCTGGAAGCCGACAAGGTTATATAGCGTCCCGGCCTTGTCATCCTGGCGCAGCTGCACCACCGCGTAAGGCTTGCGGCCAGTATGGGGGTCCGTAAGCCCCACCGGCCGCAGCGGGCCGTAGGCAATGGTCTTTTCGCCCCGCTGCGCCATGGCCTCGATGGGCATGCAGCCTTCAAATACCTTGATGCCGGCTTCCTCCCCATGCACCGGGGCAACATGCGCCCCAACCAGCGCCTGGTAAAAGGCGGTATATTCCTCCCGCGTCATGGGGCAGTTGATATAGTCGGCCTCCCCGCGGTCATAGCGGGTGGCCCGGAAGGCCCGCGTCATATCGATGGATTCCAGCGAAACGATGGGCGCCACCGCATCGAAAAAGCTAAGGGTATCCGACCCCACCAGCGAAGCGATTTGCTGCGCAATCGCCCCCTCCGACAGCGGCCCTGTGGCGATTACCGCGTGTTCCATACCCTCCAGGGAGGCCACCTCGCCCCGGATAACCGTAACCATGGGGTGCTGGCTCAGCTTTTGGGTGATGTATTGGGAAAAAAGCGTCCGATCCACGGCCAGGGCGCCGCCGGCCGGCACCCGCGTGGCGTCCGCCGCCTCGATCACAAGGCTGCCCAGCCCCCGCAGCTCCTGCTTCAGCAGGCCCGCAGCCGTATCCAGCCGGTTGCCCCGCAGCGAATTGCTGCACACGAGCTCGGCAAAGCCCGGCAGCGTATGCACCGGCGAATACCGTTCCGGCTTCATCTCATAAAGGCGCACAGGAATATTGCGGACAGCCAGCTGCCAGGCAGCCTCGCTGCCGGCCAGCCCGGCTCCAATCACATGTACCGGGGGATAATTGGGTTCACTCATGAAGCTCATATACCTTTCCGGGCAATGCGTTCAGCATGCCCTTGGCCACCATGATCGTCAGCGTAGCGCCCAGCTTGGCCGGTGAAAATTCCAGCGCCTCATAGATCTCATCAAAGGAGGCAGGGCCCATGGAAAGCATCCCCATGATCCGCGTTTCATCCTCCGTCGGCTTGCCGGGCGTCACCCGGATCGGCTCCTCCTCCGGCTGCGGGGCCGGCGCCTCCCGGCGGGCGCGCTGTCCCGGCACGGCCTTTTCCCGGGCCGGCTGTTCTTGAGGCTGTTCCTTGGCCTGCGCCCATCCCATGGCTTCCATCACATCCTGGGCTGTGGTGATCAGGGCGCAGCCCTCGCGGATTAGCTGGTTGGGGGTGTAGCTCAGGGGCAGGTCAATATTCCCCGGCACCGCCATCACCTCCCGGCCCTGATCCAGCGCCAGGTTCGCGGTAATACGCGAGCCGCTGCGTTCGCTGCCCTCCAGCACCAGCACGCCGTGGCACAGGCCGGAGATGATGCGGTTGCGCTCCGGGAAATGCCCCTTCAGCGGCTCCGCTCCCGGCAGGTACTCGCTCAGCAGCAGGCCCTGCTCGGCGATCTGGTCATAAAGCGCCCCGTTCTCCGGGGGGTAAACCACGTCTACCCCGCAGCCCAGCACGGCAATGGTCTTGCCGCCGGCTGCCAGCGCGCCCTGATGGGCATAGGAATCCACGCCGCGGGCCATACCCGATACGATGGTCACTCCCTCGAGGGCCAGGTCCCGCGCCAGCTGGTAGGCCATCTTCTGTCCATAGCGGGTTGCGCTGCGGCTGCCTACCACGGCGATCAGCCCCGGGGACTGCATCAGCGACAGATCCCCCTTGGCATAAAGCAGCACCGGCGCGTCGGGCAGCTGGGCCAGCAGGCTGCTGTACTGGGGATGCGGGGGCGTCACGGCCACGATCCCCCGGCGATCCAGGGCGGCCGCCAGCCGATCCAGATAATCGGGCGACATAGTCTTGGCCATCTGCGCCCTGACCTTATCGTCCAGCGGCAGATCTGCCGGGCTTTGCACCGCTGCCCGGCGGACGGCCTCAGCGCTGCCCATCTGCTCCACCAGGCCCCGCAGGGCCTTATCGCCCAGCCCCCGCAGGGTGGCCAGCCATATCCAGCATTTTTCTTCCAGCGTATAGGTCATGCTCTTCTCCAGTACTTCCCGGCGGGAAGGTGATATTGAAAGGCTTCAGCCAAGTGCTCCGTCTCGATATCGGGGCTCGCGTCCAGATCGGCAATGGTCCGCGCCACGCGGATCATTCGGTTCAGCGCTCTCGCCGTGGCCTGCTCTTTCTCGAAGAAGGCCTGCGCCATTGCCAGATCCCGGGGACGGATCGGGCAAAAGCGCGCCAGCTCGCTTTGGTTCATCTGCGCGTTGCAGAAGGCCGCGCTGCCCTGATACCGCTGCAGCTGGATCGCCCGCGCCCGCGTTACCCGTTCGCGCACTGCCTGGGAGGGCTCGGCCTCCCGCCGGCTGACAAGGTCGGAGAAGGGCACGTCCTCCAGCTCCAGCTGTATATCGATGCGGTCCAATACCGGTCCGGAAATATGAGACAAATAGGTTTCAATCTGATTGGGCGTGCAGCGGCAGGGGCGGCTCGTGCCATGGTTGCCGCAGGGGCAGGGATTCATCGCCGCCAGCAGGATGAACCGCGCCGGATAGGTCGCCGTGCCCCGGGCACGGGAGATGGTCACAATCCCATCCTCCAGGGGTTGGCGCAGCGCATCCAGGATACGGCGGGGCCACAGCGGCAGCTCGTCCAGGAACAGCACGCCGTTCAGCGCGCGGCTGACCGCGCCCGGAGTCAGGTTCGGGCCGCCGCCAATCACAGAAACCGCCGACGCCGTGTGATGGGGGCTGAGGAAGGGACGGCGCTTGAGCAGCCCCCCGCCAGCCGCCAGCTCGCCTGCGATCGAGTGGATATTGGTGGTTTCCAGGGATTCCTCATAGGAGAGCGGCGGCAGGATGGTGGGAAAGGCCCGGGCCAGCATGGTCTTGCCCGATCCCGGCGGGCCGGCCATCAGCACATTATGCCCGCCTGCCGCGGCAATCTCCAGCGCCCGCTTGGCCATATACTGGCCCCGGATATACTTGAAATCGCAGCTATCGCCGCCCTGCTCCGCCTCCTGCTGCCATTGCGCCCGCTCCAGAGGGGGAATGTCCTTTTCGCCCTGCAGATACGCTATCACGTCGCTGAGGTTTTCCACTGCCACAACGTCGATGCCCTCCACGCAGGCGCTCTCCGGCCCGTTGTCCGCCGGCAGCAGGATACGCCGCAGCCCGTCGCTGCGGGCGGCCAGCGTCATGGGCAGCGCGCCCTGGACGGGCCGAACCTCCCCATTGAGCGAAAGCTCGCCCAGCAGCGCCGTACCCTCCAGCGCCTGCTGGGGCACATGGCCCAGGGCCGCCAGCAGGCACACGGCAATGGGCAGGTCATAAATGGGGCCAATCTTGCGGGTATCGGCCGGCGCAAGGTTTACCGTAATGCGCTGATCGGGATACGCAAAGGCTGAATTGACGATCGCCGCGCGGACCCGCTCCCTGGACTCCTTTACTGAGGCGTCCGGCAGGCCCACGATGTCAAAGCTGGCCGCCGCGCCCGGCTGCCGCAGCAGGGTGATATCCGCCTCCACCTGCACAGCGTAGCCGCTCACACCCTGAATCCCATAGCTGACCACCTTTGCAATCATGCCGTATCCTCCTTCTAGTAGGTAAAATACCAGGTGGGCATCCACTTGAGCAGGGCGCCATAGGCCGATGAAATGGGCAGGCCCGACAGCACCGGATAAAAGAGGATGAACAGCGCCAGCACCACCGCCAGATAGGCCGGCAGCGCCCGGTTCAGCCGCGGCCAGCGCTCCACGATGTCCTCCATCAGCCGGGCCGACGCCAGGATGATGAAGGGCACCGAGGCGAAATAGTGATAGATAAAGGTGGATCGCGGCACCAGCACCCAGGGCAAAAACTGGGCCAGGAAACCGATGACGATAAACCAGTCCTGCCAGCAGCCGGCCCGCCGGCGCACCACCCGGACCGCCAGGGCCAGGATTGCGGCCAATCCGACCCACCACACGGCGGGATTGCCGAAGGAGGCGATGGAGCCCATCTGCCCCTCAGGCAGGTAATTGTTCATATAGAACCAGATCGGTTTGATGATCAGCGGCCATTCATACCAGGGCGATTTGAAGAAGTGATCGTCCACCAGCTGGGTATGATAGGAGAGCATATAGCGCTGGTTCTCCAGCACCACGTTCAGGTCAAAGCGGCCGTCCAGCATATAGGGTGCATAGCTGGCCACATAGATGCCGGCCGGCACCAGGATAAAGAACACCACGCACCAGGCCAGCCGCAGCCACAGAGCCTTCCAATAGCCCTTTGTCCAGGCGGGAGGCGCCGCCTCCCGGCGCGCCAGGGCAAACTGCCTGAGCCCAATACCCAGATCAATAAAGAACAGGACAGCCAGACCCGCGCCAGCATAGATGCAGGTCCACTTGGTGGCGGCCCCCAGGCCGAAGCTGATGCCGCACAGCGCCAGCCAAAGGGCCCGCTTGCGGCGGTCGGCCTCCGGGTGGCTCAGCCGCAGGTACCGCGCCATGCAATAGTACATGCACAGGATGAAGAATACCGCAAACACATCAATGGTGGCGATACGCGTCTGCGCGAAATGCATGAAATCCCAGCACATCATAAAGGCGGCCACAAAGGCAAATTTCCCGCTGCGCAGCAGCTGCCTGGCCAGATAATAGACCATGGGCACCATCAGGATGCCGAATACGGCCCCTGCCACCCGCCAGCCGAAGGGCGTCATGCCGAAAAGGGAGATGCCCAGCATGATGATGATCTTACCCAGCGGCGGATGGGTTACCTCATAGGGGCTCATGCCGTTTTTATGCTCCCAGGCTGTGCGCGCGTGGTAGATCTCGTCGAAATAGGTGCTGTTCAGCTGGCTGGGGTTTTGGGGGATCAGCTGCTGCTCGTCAAAGAGCAGCGCCGGGCCGTTGGGGTCGTCGCATTGCACATCGAGGATCGCCTGAACCGCCACCGGCTGCCCCTGGGCGTCGATCAGCGCCAGCTCCAGCTCCCGCAGCAGCGGCGTGGGGAAGCTGAAGCGCAGATAGCGCTTAAAGGTCACCATCGGATCGGTAAACCACTTGAATACATCGTTGGCGGCCGTATCATCCAGCACAATCTCCGTAACCTGCGTCCAATGCTCCCTGTCGTCGGACTCCTCTACCACAATACTGGCTCCCGCGGCGCTGAGGGTGCGGTACTGCCATAGCTGCTTGACAGACGGCGCATCCTCGCCCAGATCCACCACAAAGGATTGATTCTCCCCTGTAATGGTCCACATGCTCTGCGGCGCCTTCAGATCCCCAAGGTAGACCAGCGAAACGACAGCGTATACCGCCGTCAGCACCCATACCGCCCAGCGGTCCCAGCCGGCCTTGGCCGTGGCGGGCGCAGGCTCGCCCAGCCATCCGCGGGCATGCTGCGTTTCCAAGGTGTGCGGCTTTCCCTGATCCGGCAGCTTCAAGTGAAAGATGCGGCACTGCTCCACCGGCTTCCCCCAGGCCTGGGCCAGGGCGGCCCACACCATCAGGCCATACAGCACAGCCTGCGCCAGCGAGAGCCAGAACACCAGGGCGCTGTTCGGGGGCAGGTGCGAGTTGACCAGCACCACCGCCATGTTGAAAAACTGCGTCACCGAGAGGGCGGTGAAGCACCACAGGTGCATCCGCCTCCCTGTCCGCGCATAGGAGAAGGCCAACATAAACAGCGCCGGGAACATATACCGCTCATGCATACCATGGCCCAAGGTGAAGATACCGGTCAGCAGCAGCGCGCCGTAAAAGAGCAGGTTGCTCCTGTCCTTATCCCTGAAGCAGGCCGCCAGCGCGACCGCCACCGCTGCCACAATGCCGAGGCTTCCCCATACGGCATAGGAAAGGCCCAGCACCTGCTGGGTATTCTCCACCCATAGGCCGCCAAAGAACGCCGCCACATTGGCGGCATTGACCGAGGCATAGGGGTAGGAGCCCAGGGTGGAGGTATAAAGCTGCACGATCCAGGAAAGCCCGCGCCCGCCGGAGAAGGGCAGGATAATCACAAGCGCTGTGACCGCCGCCGCGCCCAGGCATTTGCCTGCGGTAATCAGGCTTCTTCTGGCCGGATGCTCCTTGATATAGGACACCAGGCAGGGCAAAAAGAGCGGTGCGATAAAGAGCATCTGCGGCTTGAACAGGATGCCCGCCACCATGATGACCGTAGCCTCCACCCACCGGTTTTTATAGAGCATCGCCAAGCAGCCCACCATGAACAGCGCCAAAAGCGCATCCACCTGGCCCCATGCCGACGCGTTGATGAGCACAGCCGGATTCAGCAGGAAAAAGCAAGCGAAGCCTAAGGCGCTCTGCCAGCTGAAGCGCCGGCAGGCCAGGCGGAAGATCAGCCATCCTGCCGCCATATCCGCCAGGATGGAGGGCAGCTTCACCAGCAGCAGGAAAAAGGCCGAATCATTGCCCAGCTGGAATAGGTTCCGGATAATCCCGATCCCATAGAGCACACCGATATACACCGGCGGATAGTCGGCGAATTGCCCGCTTTCATAGAATCCGGCAAAGCCCGTTTCATAGACAGTCTGCGACCAGCCCTTCCAGCAGGCAATGTCATTGGGGTATCCATAGACGGATACAGCCATCACCAGGCGGATAGCCAGTGCCGCCAGAAAGAGCGAAACTACAGCAGCCCGCCAGGGCTGGGAGCCCTCGCCAACAGCCGGCTGCAGCCGCCAGTAGCGCCGGGAAAGATACCACAAGAGGGCGGCGCCGGCCATAACCAGGCACAAAAGGGGCATAGCCCTGGAGAGGTCCATCGTTTCCGTCTCATCCTGCCCGCTCTCAGCCGGGGTCAGATCCTCCACCAATACGCCCGCCTCAGGCTCGGCCTGGCGCACCGAAAGCCGGGCGAATTCAGCCCGCCCGGTAGCGGTCCCGCCGTACCCGCCCAGCCGGGCATACAGCGTAAGGCTGCTTTGCCCCTCGCCGGTACGCACATACAGCGATACCGGGATCCAGGCGCCGCCGGAATCGCTGATCATATCGGTGTAAACAAAGGTATCGGCCACGGAGAGGTTAGCGCCGATTTCACCCGATACGTTTTCAGCCCGGATCAGGCCGGAAATTTCATAGACCGTTTCCGGTTCCACCGCGATCGTCTGCTCGAACCGGGCATCGTTGGCCACCTCGCTCTCGATCACCGCCACCTGCCCTTGCTCCTCGTCGGCTGACAGGGAAAAGCTGGAATACAGCTCGTCCATCACCCAGGCGCTGGTGGTCCAGCCATCGGGAAGCGCTCCGGAGCTCTCTGAAAAATCGCCGTTCTGCAAAAGGTTCTCCCCCTGGGCCCAGGCGCAGGGCGCGGCCAGCAGCAGGGCCGCCGCCAGGCAGGCCAGCAGGGCAAAGCGTTTTATTTTCATATCGCTCCTCCTAATATCTTGTGTAGAAAGCTGCGGCGGTGGATCGGGCAGGGCCCCAGCCTCCGCAGGGCGGCAATATGCTCCGCCGTGCCATAGCCCATGTTCCGGGCAAAGCCATAGCCGGGGTACTGGGCGTCGTATTGGCGCATCATGCGGTCGCGGGCCTCCTTCGCCACAATGGAGGCCGCGCCGATCAGGTAGCTTTTCAGGTCGCCCTTCACGATGGGCCATTGCGCCATGGGAATGGCCAGCCCCCCTACCGCGTCCACCAGCACCAGCTGGGGCGGAGGATCCAGGCTCAGAACCGCCTGGGCCATCGCCTGGCGCGTAGCGTTCAGGATATTGATCCGGTCAATCGTCCCTTCATCGACCACGCCCAGGGCCCAGCCCTCCGCGCGGGCCAGGATCTCTCCCTCCAGCCGCGCCCGCCGCTTGGGCGTCAGCCTCTTGGAGTCGGTTACGCCCTCGATCAGGCGCTCCTCCTCCAGCGGAAGGACGACGCAGGCGGTGACAACCGGCCCGGCCAACGGGCCCCGGCCCACCTCGTCCATGCCGGCGATGCGGACGTAGCCCTGCTCCATCGCCTGCCGTTCATAGGTCAGCTCTGGCATGCGTCCTGCTCCTCGGGCTGCTCCAGCGTGATCCGCCCCAGCTTCCCCGCCCGGAATTCGGTAAGCACGAGCCCAGCACCCCGCTCCTCATCGGCGACGCCCCCGCGGGCAATCCACCCCCGCTTGCGGCAGATATCCTGGAGGATTAGCTGCGGATCCTCCGCCAGGGCCTCCAGCCTGTAGCGCCCGGTCAATATTTCCGGCGCGCGGCCGGCCAATTCAGCGATGAGGGCCAGGGCTAGCTGATAGGTATCCATCACCTGGTCTCGTATGGAGCCGGTATAGGCCAAATGGCGGGCGTATTCCTCCACCTCCAGCTTGGGCCACAGCACGCCGGGCGTGTCCATAAGCTCAAGATAAGGCGTAACCCGGATCAGCTGGGTCCCCCGGGTTACGCCGGGGCGGTTGCCCGTCCGCGCGCCGCCGCCCTGGGACAGGCAGTTGATCAGCGCGGACTTGCCCACGTTGGGGATGCCCACAATCATGGCCCGTATGGTCTTGTGCACCCCTTTTTTTTCCAGCAGCTGCCGGACCTTGGGTCCCATGGTTTCGTCGATCACCTTCAGCACCCGCCCCCGCGCCTTCTGGTTGGTCGCCACCGATTCGATGGCAAAGTAGCCCTGCCGGGCGTAATATTCCATCCAGCGGCGGTTGGCCGCTTCCTCGGCCAGGTCAGCCTTATTCAGTACGATCATCCGGGTTTTCCCGGCAAAAAGGGTTTCAAAGTCAGGGTTTCTCGAGGCCAGCGGGATCCGTGCGTCCACCACCTCAATCACCATATCCACCGCCTTGAGCTGCTCCTGCATCAGGCGCCGGGTTTTGGCCATATGCCCGGGGTACCAGTTGATATTCAAGCTTACGTCCGCCCTCCTATAGAATCACGTTCCCTATTATACACGAATTCATCGGGTAAATCCATCTTCCCCGGTGAATTGTCTCAGCCGCCCATAGCCAGAAAAACCCCCGTTTCCCTTTGGGGGAAAACGGGGGTTCGGAACAATCTTCCCATAGGCCCGGCGCTAGCTGGAAGCGGCCTGGCCCGCAGCCTCCGCGCCGGCCGGGGCAATGCCCAGAAGCTTCTGGGCATTGCGGTGGGTAATGGCCTCTATCTCCTGCTCGGAAAGCCCCAGCGCCCGCAGCCGGGAAAGTTCATCGCCCACCGGCCACATGGGGTAATCGGTGCCAAAAAGGACGCGCTCGGCCCCATAGGCCCGGATGATCGACCGTGCCCGCTCCGGCGTTAGGGCGTAAAGGGACGAGGAGCAGTCCACATGGAAATTGGCATAGGGCGGCAGCCGGTCCGCCGCCTCCTCCCATACTGACCAGCCGCCCAGATGGGCGCCGATGACCGTAAGGTGGGGAAAACGCTTCAGCACCTGCTCCAGGCGCTTGGGGTTGGAGTAATCATAGCGGTTATCCCCTGCGTGCAGCAGCACCGGCAATCCCTTTTCTTCGCACTGCTCGTAGATCCGCATGCAGCGGATGTCATCCGCCTCTATCTTCTGTATGTCGTGGTGCAGCTTCACTCCTTTAAGGCCCAGGCGGCGTATCGCCTCCACCTCGCTCCGGATATCGGCGCTTTCGGGATGAACCGTACCCAGCCCGGTCATGGCACCCCGGCTTTCCTGAACAGAACGTGCGATAAAGGAATTGATGCTTTGGGTTTGGTGCGGCGTTGTCGCCACGGAAAAGACAACGAAATGGTCGATCCCATGGGCTTTCCCCAGCGCGCGCAGCGTACCAATGCTGCCGTCATAGACAAGGGGCAGCCCATAAAAGCCTGAAATCCCCTGCACAGCCCTTTGGCATATGGCGTCCGGGTAGATGTGGCAGTGGCAATCGATCACCCGGCTCATTTGCCCGCCTCGCCGCCGTCCAGGTTCAGCATGCGGATGGAATCCTCACGCATTTTGTACTTCAGGATCTTGCCGGCCGCATTCATGGGGAAGCTGTCCACCAGAATGAAATACCGCGGCACCTTATGGCGGGCCATATGGGCGTTGCCATATTCGCGCATCTCCTCCTCGCTGGAGGTTACGCCGCGGTGCAGAATGATCCAGGCGCAGGCCTCTTCCCCATAGCGCTCATCGGGCACGCCGACGACCTGCACGTCCCGCACCTTTTCATGGGTCAGGTAGAATTCCTCAATTTCCCGGGGATAGAGGTTTTCGCCTCCGCGGATAATCATGTCCTTCAGCCGGCCGGTTACCTTATAGTATCCATCGGGCGTGCGGCAGCAGATATCGCCCGAGTGCAGCCAGCCCTCGCTGTCGATGGTCTGCTCCGTGGCCTTGGGCATCTTGTAATACCCCTTCATGATGTTAAAGCCCCGGGCCACAAATTCCCCGTTTTCGCCGTCGGGCAGCTCCCGCCCGGTTTCCGGGTCGATGATCTTGCATTCCACGCCGGGGAAGGCGCTGCCCACCGTCTCCACGCGGTGATCCAGGTCCTCGTTGACCTCGCCCATGGTGCAGCCCGGCGCGGCCTCGGTCTGGCCGTATACGCTGACAATCTCCGTCATGTTCATCTCGGCCGCCGCCCGCCGCATCAGCTCCGGCGGGCAATTGGCTCCCGCCATGATGCCCGTGCGGATATGGGAGAAATCCGTCTTGGCAAAGTCGGCATGGTTGAACATGGCAATAAACATGGTGGGTACGCCGTTAAAGCAGGTGATATGCTCGCTGGTGATGCAGGCCAGCGAGGATTTGGGCGAAAAATAGGGGATCGGGCACAGGGTGCCGCCGTGGGTCATCATGCTCGTCATGGAAAGCACCATGCCGAAGCAGTGGAACATGGGCACCTGAATCATCATGCGGTCGGCGGTGGACAGATCCATGCGGTCGCCGATAATCTTGCCGTTGTTGACGATGTTGCTGTGGGTCAGCATCACGCCCTTGGGGAAGCCGGTGGTGCCCGAGGTATACTGCATGTTGCATACGTCGTTGGGCTTCACCGCCGCAGCCCTGCGGCGCACTTCCTCCTCCGGCACCATGCTGGAGCGCCTGAGCATCTCCTCCCACGTCAGGCAGCCCTCCATCTCAAAGCCCACCGTAATAATGTTCCGGAGGAAGGGCAGGCGCTCGCAATACAGGGGGCTGCCCGGCTTAAGCCCCTCCAGCTCCGGGCAAAGCTCCTGCATGATCTCCTTGTAGTTGGAATCCTTGCAGTCCTCAATCATCACAAGGGTATGGGTATCGGACTGGTGCAGCAGGTATTCGGCCTCATGGATCTTGTAGGCCGTGTTTACCGTCACCAGCACGGCGCCGATCTTCGTCGTCGCCCAGAAGGTCAAAAACCACTGAGGCACGTTGGTCGCCCAAATCGCCACATGATGCCCCGGCTTTACGCCCAATGAAATGAGCGCCGCCGCCACCTTATCCACATCCTCGCGGAACTGGCTGTAGGTCCGGGTATAGTCCAGCGTCGTATATTTGAAGGCGTACTGATCGGGATATGTATCCGCCATGGCGTCCAGCACCTGGGAAAAGGTCTTATCGATCAGCTCATACTTGGGCCAGATATAGGAGCCGGTATGGGCCCGGTTATAGTACAGGCGGCTGCTCTTGTCCTCCTCCTCGGCGACGCTGGCAAGGTAGCTGGAAAAGTGCGTCAGCACGATGTCGGGATCCCGCACCTCGTCGTTCCAATCGGCGCAGAGGTAGCCCTCAAAGTTCAGGGCCCGCAGCGCGTTGACGAATTCCTTCACCGGCAGGTCGCCGTCGCCCAGCAGCACGTTGACGCCGCCCTTTCGATCGCCCAGGCGCACATAGTTGATATACGCGCCAAGGGTCTGGATGGTCTGTTCGGCGCTCTCTCCCCCGTCAAAGTAGCTGCCGCGCACATTCCAGGCCGCGCCCAGGGCCCCGGTGGCAAAGCGGTTGATGATATTGATGACGTGCTGCGTATTGGCCAGGTATCCTACCGTTTCCAGCAGCAGCGTCACGTCGTAGCGCTCAGCCTTGTCAATGGCCGGGCGCAGGGTTGCCAGGATCCGCTCCATGTCGGGTTCCTGCTCAATGCGGATAATCACATAGGGCGCACCGGCGCGGGACGCCATTTCCACATAGCGCGCCACGCCCTCCCCATCGTTCTCGATGGGCGTGGGATAGGTGAGCGCCGGGATGGCAATATGGCGGTTGAACAGCTTACGCTTTGCGCCAGCCGTATGGGCCGGGCGCAGGATGCTGTCCTCGTGGGCATGCTTCTCTCCGTCGGCGTCATAAATTTCAAAGCCCGCATATCCGTAATCGCTGGCAATGCTGCAAAGCTCCAGGAAGGACCGGGTAGCCACATGCTCGGCAGAAAAGGTCAGCTTCATTTTAGTTCTCCTCATAGACAATCTTGTTGAGCGCGTTGATAAAGGCGCGGATGCTGGCCCCTACGATATCCGTGGAGAGGCCGTTGCCGGAATAAAGCCGGCCGCCGGAGCGAAGCTTCACGATTGCGGAGCCCAGCGCCTCGCGTCCCTCCGTCACCGCCTGGATCTGGAAATCATCCAGCTCGTAATGGTGGCCAATCGCCTGCTCGATCGCCCGGAAGGAGGCGTCGATGGGGCCGTCCCCGATGCTGACCCCGGTGGAGCGGCTGCCCTCCCGGACCAGCGTAACGCTGGCCATCGCTGTCGCCCTGTTGCCCGTGTTGCACACATAGCTGTCCACATGGTAGGTGGAGGGGGCCTGCATGGCGGCGCTGGCAATGATCGCATCCAGCTCTTTGGCGCCGACGGAATCCTTCTGGGCGGTTACGCGCCGCAGCTCCTCATAAACCTTCCCCATGTCCTCGTCAGAGAGGTCATAGCCCAGGGCGTAGGCTGCCTTGGACACATCACTGATGGTGGAATCGCCATCCAAAGCCAGGGTGTTCTGCTCTTCCTGATGGATGCGCGCCGGTTCCGCCGGTGCCTGAGAGGAAAAGGCCGCGACAGCGTGATGTACCCCGGTCATATCGATCCCGCATTCTATCGCAAGCTCGCTGCCCAGCACCCGCATCACATCGGCAAATTTACCGATATTCAGGGTTGTGGGGTCGCAGATCGTGGTCTTGACGCCGTCTGCGCCGGCTTCAATGGCCTCAATGGCGGCGGCCGCCGCCATACCGATCGCATCGGAAGGGCTGACATATACCGGGATATCCACCGCCGCCTTCACATCCCGCACCATCTGGGCAAGAGCCCGGGGCGTCATAATGCCCGCGTCGTCGCACAGCGTAAGGCAGCTGGCCCCCTTCTGCTGGGCTGCCCTGCAAAGCTCCACCAGGAAGGACCGTTCCGCCCGGGAGGCATCCTGGGCGATGAGCTCCACCTGCCCGCCCTTGCCCTTGGCATATTCGATCAACGACACCGCCCTCTGGCACATTTTGTCGGCCTTCATATGATGCAGGTATTCCATCTGCACCGTGGAGGTGGGCACGATGACCTGCAGGCAGGGACGCGCAGCCTCCATCACGCAGGCCCAGGCTGCGTCCACCTCTTCTTCGGAAAATCCCGCGGGGATGCACACGCCGGTGTTTTTCAGCGTCGCAGCCAGCGTGCGGCTGACAATGCTGTCCTCCCGCCCGTTTTTCACCGCGGCCAGCTCCACAGCGTCCACGCCCAGGCTATCCAGGCATTTGGCCATCGCCGTCTTTTCCCTGAAGGAAAGCGCCGGATGATCCCGGTCCGACTGCCGGAGCGTAAAATCACTGACAAAAACCTTTTTCATGTTGTTTCCTCGCTTTCATCTGTTGAAATAAAAAACCCGCAGAAACCATTTTACTGGTTTCTGCGGGATGATTATTAAACAATAACCACGGTACCACCCGAATTGCCGCCCTAAAGCGGCCGCTCACAGGGCTCTATCAAGCCCTTAACCGATAACGGGATTCCCCGGAACCTCTTACTCATAAAGTGTTCAGAGATTCAGCTCAGATACGAGACAGCCACCCGGCGCTTGCGCTGCCTTGCACCAACCGGCAGTTCTCTGCTGTAAGCTACCCAAGGGCTTAATACCTTCATCGCTTTTTTAATTTTGCTTATCATACCACAACCATTTTCCCCTTGTCAATGAGGCGGATCCATTTTTTTGGCGCGCGGCGATAAAATCCTGCTTCACCCGGGCCGCTGCGCCCACGCTGTGGTATAATAAGGCCAACAACAGACAGGAGGAAAAAAGCATGATGCTGAAAATGCCAACCCATTGCGGAGACGATACCTGCTCTTCTTGCGTTGTCGCGGGGGATTTTATCTTTCTGGCCCATCACGGCGGAGGCCAGGACAGGGAGGATATCGTCCACCAAACGCGCGCGACCCTTGAAAGCATGGCGCACACCCTATCCACCGTCGGCGCGACCCTTGACGATATCGTACAGCTAAACTATTATATCAAGAACGTCTCGGATTTTCGTAAAGGTGCCGATGTTTTCCGGGAATATTTCAAAAACGGAGCGCCGGCAAGAATGACGGTGGTCACGGAGTTCATCGGCCCAACCTGCGTATGCCAAATGGATGGAATCGCCTATAAGCCCCAGAAGGCCAAATAGGCGCGGCGCCCAGCCGGTGTATTATTGATTTGATACATCCTGCATCGGACAAGCATCTACACCGCCTCAAAGGCCATATCCTCCAGGGCCGCTTCCAGCATCTGCCGGGGCGGTGTCTGGGGATTCAGCCACGCCCGGGCGCTCTTGAGGTCAAAGATCACCGGCATACGAGGATGGATAAAGGCGACCGGCTCCGATGCCGCCCGCGTCAGGATGACAAAGCGCGGGTACCGCTCATCCGGCTCATAGCGGTATAGCCCCGCCAGGTAAAAGCCGCTCTGTCCCGCCGGGCCGATGGCATACTTCACCTTTTCCCTGTCCCGGCGTTCCCATTCAAAGTACCGCCACGCCGGAATGAGGCACCGGCGATCCATCCACGATGAGCGGAACATCCCCTTATCGCCTGCGGTTTCGCTGCGGGCGTTGATTACGAGCCCTGCGCCGCCGGATGGCCGGCTCATCCCCCAGCGCATGGCATAGGCGCCGGGCTCCCCCTTCCGGGAGTTGGCCAGGGTGGGCACGGTTTGCCCCGGGAAGATTTCGCCGTGGGCGGCCAGCGGGGCTTCACCGCCGTATTTCTCTGAAACCGCGCGGATCACCTCCGCCAGCTCCCCGTCATCCTCCTCCAGGGGAAGAAAATATCTTCCGCACATCTCCGATCGCCTCCTTTTATCCGTTGCTATTTTGGGGCGGCGCCGTCCGATTTATGCGCCTAAGGCCTCCCTCGCCGGTGCGCTATGCTAAAAGGGAGCCTGCGTTGCAGGCTCCCTTTTCCATCTTCATCAGGCCTTATTCCACCGAGAACGGCAGCAGGGCCATGGTGCGGGCACGCTTGATCGCCACCGCCAGCTGACGCTGGTGGCCGGCACAGGTGCCGGTCATACGGCAGGGCAGGATCTTACCGCGCTCGCTGATGAAGCGGCGCAGCTTTGCAGTGTCCTTGTAATCAATGACTTCCACCTTATCTACGCAGAAGGTGCAAACCTTACGGCGGCGGCGGCCGCCGCGGTTTCCACCACGGCGCTCGGAGCGCTCGCCACGATCATAATCACTCATGGAATTCCCCTCCTTTACGAAAATTGGGAATAGAACTAGAACGGGAGATCTTCATCAATCTCCATCATGTCGGAGGTATTGGTACGGGCGGCGCTGTTCCGCTGGGGGGCGGGCGCCGCAGACGCGGAGCGGTCATAGCCGCCGGAGCCGGCCGATCCGTCTTCCCGGCCCGCAATACGGTTAAGGAACTGCACCTCGTCGGCCACCACCTCGGTGACATAGCGCTTTTGCCCGTCGTTGCCCTCATAGGAGCGCGTCTGAATCGCGCCCAGCACGGCAACCTGACTGCCCTTGCGCAAATATTTTGCACAGTTCTCCGCCGTGGCACGCCATGTTACCACGGGGATAAAGTCAGCCTCGCGCTCGCCATTTTGGTTGGTGAAGCGGCGGGTGACGGCGACGGTGAAGCTGCAGATGCTCAAGCCGGAACCGCTGGTGGTCCTCAGCTCCGGATCCCGTGTAAGGTTTCCGATCAAAAAACACTTATTCATGCTTTACTCCGCCTCTTCAGCCGGCTGCTCGGCAGGAGCCTCCGCCTTTTCAGCCGCTTCGGGCTTCTGAGCGGTTTCCTCCACACGCACGACAATGTAGCGCATCACATTCTCGTCGATGTTGTAATTACGCTCCAGCTCCTTGACGAATTCAGGATTGGCCTCGAAATTCATCAGGATGTAGTATCCGTCGTTCTTGAAGTTGATGGCATAGGCCAGACGGCGCTTGCCCCAATGCTTCACCTCGGTGACGACGCCCCCATTGTTGGTGACGATGCCCGCGAACTTCTCCGCCTGAGCGTTGATCGCTTCCTCGGTCTGGTCTGCGTTGACGATGTACATGGACTCATACTTGTTCATTCTTTTCACCTCCCTTGGTCTAACGGCCCTGCCCTTTGCTGCAGAGCGAGACGGTTCCGAGGTGGTATTATACCACACACGAAACACAAATGCAAGAAAATGGTTAACTTTTTGTGTGGTCCGGCACTAGCGCCCCCGCTGCCTGCTCAGCCGCTCCAGCAGCTTTGAAAGCGGCAGGATCAGCAGGCCTGCGGCAAAGTTCCCCACGCCATGAATGGCGTCCCAGGGCAGGCCGGCCACGATCCAGGCCAGCATCTGCCGGAAATTCAGCCCGAACATCAGCGCCTGGGCCGGTGCGTAAAGGGTACCGAAGCTCAGCCCGTGCAGGCCGCAGACAAGCGGATACACCACCGCCGCCACGCCCTTGGGCATGTTCCGCGGCAGCAGCATGGTAACGCCCCAAAGCACCGTCCAGATGTACAGATACGGGACCCACCAGGCGGCAAAGCCCGCATAGATCCCGTTGAGCATTACATAGACATAGATGGGAATCAGCGCTTTCTTCCGGTAAACCAGCGTATACACCATGGTCAACATTCCGAGCAGGTGAACGTTGGGAATCCACTCCATCACGATCTTGGAGCAGAACATAAGCGTACCCAGCATGGCAAATATGCATAGCTCGCCGGCAGAGAGCGCACGCTTGGAACGAAAGGTGCTGTTAGGCTTATTTGGTGTAAACCAGCTCATAGTGCTCGCCGTCCGCAATGGTGGCGCCGTCTACGCCGGTATTCATCATCTCGCCGTCCTTGTAGAAGGCCCAATAAGCCTGATCCACGTCAAAGTCCGCGGTCATACCATTGACCACCTTGACATAAAGGCCGTATTCGCTCTCGTCGCCGGCAACCAGGGAATGCTCCAAAAGGGCGTCGCCCAGGATCGTCTTATCCGTATGCAGGGTGAAGGTGACGGACTTGTCCTCCGCCTTGACCTCTACCTTGACCGTCACCGCGCCTTCGCCCAGCTCCGTATCCTCCGTATAGGTCGCGTTGGCCCATACGCCGTCGCCAGCTTCTGCCGCCGTGGTGGCGTCGGCCGCGGCTGCCGTGGTCTCCGCGGCAGTAGTCGTTTCAGCCTGGGTGGTCGTCTCCGGGGCGGCCGTGGTCGTGGTCGCGCCCTGGCCGGAGGTGCAGCCGGCAAAGCAGACCAGCATCAGTACGCACAGCAGGGCGGCTACAGTGGATTTGAGTGAAATTTTCATGATAGGATACCTCTTTCCGTTGCATGATGTGCACGAAAAGCATGCGCCGGAAATCAGCTCCGCCGAAGGGTATCGCACACAGCAAGAGACGGTACCCTGCCGTACCGTTTCAGGCTCCGTGCCCCTTCTTCTGCCCAAGGGACTTCCGGCCTAACGCGAGAACGATAAGCATTCCGGCTTGAGGACGCATGCGCTGCCAGCTGCATGGTCCAATTACGGCAATGGCTGTTGTCACGGATTTCCACCGTCGTTTCCTTATCCCCGAGCCCGCCCAAGAGGAGAGCCCGACAACCGGCGCAATCGCGCCCGATGAACCGCGTTTATTCTTTTGTGCCCATCTATTGTACCATATTCCACCATGGTTTCAAGCCGTTTTATCAGAAGATTCCGATTCCCTCCGGAAGCAGAGCGGCGCCTTGGTTTGCAGGCGCGGCTTTTTCTGATATAATAGAAAAATTCCCACTAAAGGAGGCTATCATGATGAACCAGCCCCTCATCGCCGCCGCCCAGGCCGCACGGGCCGCCGGGCGCCGTCTGGCCTTTTCTCCTATTGAGCAACGAAACGAGGCGCTTGACGCCATCCGCCGCGCGCTGCTGCGCCGCAAGGACGATATCTTCTCCGCCAACCAAGCCGATATGGACGCCGCCCAGGGCCTGGACGCCCCCATCCGCAAACGCCTCTCCTTCGGCGGGCAGAAGCTGGCCGAGGTTACCGCCGGCATTGATTCGCTGATCAGCCTGCCCGATCCCCTGGGGCATACCCAGCTGGCCACCGAGCTTGCCCCCGGGCTCGAGCTCTATCGGGTCAGCTGCCCCATCGGCGTGGTGGGCGTCATCTTTGAATCCCGCCCCGACGCGCTGGTGCAGATCGCTACGCTGTGCCTGAAAAGCGGCAACGCCGCCCTGCTCAAGGGCGGCAGCGAGGCGCAGCACACCAACGCCGCCCTGTATGAGGCGATCCTGGAGGGCTCCCGCGAGGCCGGCCTGCCTGAAGGCTGGCTGGGCATGATGCAAACCCGCCAGGAGGTATCTGCCATGCTGCAGATGGACGAATGGATCGACCTCATCATCCCCCGGGGCTCCAACGCCTTTGTCCGCTATATTATGGATCATAGCTCCATACCCGTCTTGGGCCATGCCGACGGGCTTTGCCATGTATATGTGGACCGCAGCGCCGATATCCCCCTGGCTGTCCGGGTTTCGGTGGACGCCAAGGCGCAGTATGTCTCGGTCTGCAACGCCTGCGAGACGCTCCTGGTTCATCAGGACATCGCACCCGCCTTTCTTCCCGCACTGAAGCCCGCTATGGAGCAGGCCGGCGTCCGGCTGAAGGGATGCGAGCGTACCCGCGCCATCATCGGGGCCGAGCCCGCCAGCGACGCCGATTGGGACGCCGAATACCTCGACTATGTGCTCTCCATCCGGGTGGTGGATACGCTGGACGAAGCCATCGCCTTCATTAACCGCCATGGTTCCGGCCATACCGACGCCATCATGGCGCAGGATCAGGAAGCGGCGTCCCGCTTCCTCAACGAGGTGGACAGCGCCGGCTGCTACCTGAACTGCTCCACCCGCTTTGCCGACGGCTTCCGCTATGGCTTCGGCGCGGAGGTGGGCGTTTCCACCGGCAAGGTTCACGCCCGCGGCCCCATGGGGTTGGAGGGCTTGACCATCTATAAATACAAGCTGCTGGGCTCAGGGCAAACGGTCGGGGATTTCGCCTCGGGCAAGGCGGCCTTTACCCACCGGCCGCTGGACAGGGATTGCCCGCTATGAAGCGCTCCCGCCTAAGCCTTCTGCTGCTGGCGGCGGGCTCCCTGGGCGCGCTTTATGCGCTGGCCCTGCTGCCGGGGCGCGCGACCGATCTGGGCCTTTGGTTCCTTCTGGTGCTGAGCCTGCCTCCGCTGGCGTATGGGCTCTGGCCTGGTCCCCTTGGCGCCTTTTTCTCAAGGGGCTGGGGCAAGGCCTTAAAGGTTCTGCTTTTGTGCGGATACAGCCTGTGGGCGGTCAGCTTCGCAGCGGTTTGCGCTATGATCGCCGGCTACGCCGCCGATCCGCCAGACCCCGGGGCCGACGCCGTCCTCGTGCTGGGCGGCGGGCTTTGGGATGGGAAGCCTGCGCCGGCCCTGCAGCGGCGGCTGGACGCCGCCCTGTCCTACGCCCTGGATAACCCTGCCGCCTGGGTGGTGGTTTCCGGCGGCCAGGGGCCCGACGAGCCGCGCACCGAGGCCTCCGCCATGGCGGAGTATCTGGTGGAGCATGGACTTGACGCCCAGCGCCTGCTGCTGGAGGAGGCTTCCTACAGCACCTATGAAAATTTCGCTTATTCCCAATCCATCCTGGATCAAAAGCTGGGTAAGACATACCGCGTCGTGTTTGTAACCTCGGATTTTCACATTATGCGCTCCGCCCAGCTAGCCGAATCCCTCGGGCTTTCAGCACAGGGCCTGGCCGCCGGCAGCGATCCGCTTTTTATTCCCATGTATTATATCCGCGAGTATCTTGTTCTGATCAAATATTGGCTTTTCGGGGCCGATTCCCTGCCCGGGCTGAGCCGTTTGTTTTAACCTGCCCTTGACAAGGGATGCGAATCGAACTAAAATACTCATCAAACAAGGAGGCAGCTATGAGCAGCGTGCAGATGACAAAGGCTTATGATTATGCTTACCTGAGCGGGTTTACCCGTTCAGGCAGCTTTTGTCATCCATAATATCGCGCCCATGCGAATCTGGGGCCGGTCGCTGGATACAAAGGCGGCCGGCCCTTTTGTAGAATGGCAGTACGGATAGGAGGATGTACCCATGATCGTAATTTTCAAACCCAATGCAGCCCAGGAAAAGATCGACGCGCTGATCGGACGCTTGGAGGATATGGGATTTTCCCATCACCTCAGCCGGGGCATGGAGACCACGCTGGTCGGCCTGATCGGCGATACCTCCAAGGTCGACATTGACTCGTTGCGGGCCAACGACATCGTCGCCGATGTGAAGCGGGTTTCCGAGCCCTACAAGGCCGCCAACCGTAAGTTCCATCCTCAGGATACGGTTATCACCGTCAAGGGCCGCTCCATCGGCGGCGGCAGCTTCGGCGTCATCGCCGGCCCCTGTTCGGTGGAAAGCCACGATCAAATGCTGGAGGTTGCCCAGCAGGTACAGGCCTGCGGCGCGGGCCTGCTGCGCGGAGGCGCCTTCAAGCCGCGAACCTCGCCCTATGCCTTCCAGGGGCTCCACGCCCAGGGGCTGGAATTTCTGCTGGAAGCGGGCCGCCGCACCGGCCTGCCGGTGGTCACAGAGATCATGGATTTATCCCATCTGGACCTTTTCCGCGATGTGGACATCATCCAGGTCGGCGCCCGCAACATGCAGAATTTCGAGCTGCTCCGCCAGCTTGGCCATACCGGCAAGCCCATCCTGCTCAAGCGGGGGCTGGCCAATACCCTGGAGGAATTCCTGATGAGCGCCGAATACATCCTGTCCGGCGGCAACAGCCGGGTCATCCTCTGTGAACGCGGCATCCGCACCTTTGAAACCATGACGCGCAATACGCTGGACCTCTCCGCCGTCCCTCTTCTAAAGCGGCATTCCCACCTGCCGGTCATCGTTGATCCCTCCCATGCCACCGGCCTTCCCTATCTGGTGGAGCCGCTGGCCAAGGCCGCCGTGGCCGCAGGCGCCGATGGGCTTATGATCGAGGTGCATAACGATCCGAAAAACGCCCTTTGCGACGGCGCGCAGTCTCTGACGCCAAGCCAGTTCCAGCAGGTCATGGCTGCCATCGCCCCCTATCTCGCGCTGGAGGGCAAGTCGCTTTCCACGGAAGCGCTCCAGGCCTGACCGCCCGAACCCCAAAAAAGAGCCGTTCCACAGAGCGGCTCTTTTCTATTGTCCCGTTACTCCAGGTTCAGGCTCATCCGCACCCACAGCTCCAGCAGCTCGACCGTCCTGTCGATCCCCAGCCGAGAGCTGCTGACGCACAGATCGTAGTTCCGTGCATCCCCCCAGCGCCGGTCGGTGTAGTAGTCATAATAGTTGGCCCGTTTCTTGTCGGCCTGCATCAGCATCTGCTCGACGCCCTGGCGGGCCTGCCCATATTCCTCCACCACCCGCTGCTTGCGGCTCTCCATATCCGCGTGGATGAACACGGAGCGCAGCCTGGGATGCTCGCGCAGCACATAATCGGCGCAGCGGCCTACAAAAAGGCAGCTGCCCTTTTCCGCGCCCTCCCGGATGATTTTATTCTGGAACTGGTACAGCTTGTCGTTCAGCGACAGATCGGAAAGGTTGGTGATGCGGTTGGCCACGCCGGAGTAGGTGCCCATCACCAGGGAATATAGCAGGCTGTTGGTCGCCCGCTCATCCAGGTTCTCAAAGAGCTTTTCGCTCATGCCGCTGGCCTTGGCCGCCTGCGTGATCAGCTCCTTGTCATAGTACGCAATGCCCAGCCGCTCCGCCAGCCTGCGGCCGATCTCCCGGCCGCCGCTTCCATATTGCCGGCCCACTGTGATGACATAGTGCTCGCCCATCATCCTTCTCCTCCCCTTGATCTTGATACCCTCAGGATACTCGCTTCACACCGCGATTACAAGCGTATGGGATCAGATTTTACATCCTTGGGGGAAAAAGCTAGGCCATCGGCTGGGTATTGACCACGCGGTCGTTAATCACAAGCTCAAAGCGGCAGCCCAGCAGCTTGGCCGATTGCTCGCACATCATCATCCTGGAAAGATAAATCTGCATAAAATCCATAATGGAGGACGATTCATCCATAATGACGGCAAAGCGGATCACCATCTGTTGGTTGTCCACCTCAATCCAGTTCTTTTTGATGGAGTAGTTGACCCGGTCGTGAATATCGGCGGGGTTATAGCAGCCCTTGCGCACCCGCGTACGATGCGCATCGCTCTTATCGGCAATGATGACGGCTGCCGATATGGGGCTGATGGGCGTGCCGTTTTGTTCCTCGTGGTTGCCTACAGCGCCGATCAGCAGGACGATTTCATCCATGGGAAGCCCGACCTCCCGAAGGATGGGCAGCAGCAGCGCCGCCCCGGTGATGCCGTGGTTGTGCCGGTTGACTGCGTTACCCACGTCATGAATCCAGCCTGCCATGGCCGCCAGCTCCACCATGCGGGGCTCATATCCCAGGCTTTCCAGGATGTTGGCAGCAGCGCGGCTCACATACCCCACATGGCGGGGTCCATGCTCCGTATAGCCCAGGGCCGCCAGGGCCTCGTTGGCTCCATTGATCAGCGCGTCGATTACAGCGTTCTTCTTAAGCTCCGCCAAGGTAATCCGATTCATGCTATATTCCCTTCATCGACTCATAATAGCGGTCGCCGTCGAAGGTCCGCTCCACCGTGCATTCGCCGCCCAGCGCCTCGATGGCGTTGCGGATCTCCAGGTATTCCAGATAGTTCAGCTCCGGCTCCTGGGCCGCCTGAAGCAAAAGGCCCACGGCCTCGTCGTCGCCATATTTGCCCAAATACGACGCATACAGCGCTTTCTGCTGCTCGGTCTCCATAAACATACGCTTCAGCCAGCGGTATACCGCCGGGTGCGGGGGAAGGTGCACCAGGGCGTCCAGCAGGGCGGTACGCGCCGCCTCGCCCATGGGCCGGTCCAGGGCTTCGATCATCGCATCCCGCGCCTGCGGCAGCTGGCACAGCGCCTCGCTGGCCGCATCCGCCACCTCGTCGCTGTCCCCTGCCTTTACAATATAATCGATATAAAGGCCCGCCGCTTCATCCGACTCCATCTGCATCAGCAGGCTGATGCAGGTCATCGCCGCCTCGGCCTGCTTGCCCCTGACCGGTTCAGCCAGCGCCTGGCGCAGATACGATACCAAGGGAGCCGCCTGGCCCAGGGCAGCAATGCGGTCCAGCAGCGGCCCCGGCACGCTGACGCCCGACTCAATATAGGCCAGCATCCATCCGGTCAGCTCCGCCCCATCGCTGAAATCGTCAAAATAGCGCCCAGGCGCCTTCCCCCCCAGCCAGCCGGCGGGCTCATTGAGCCATCGGATCGTAGCCGCCGGGACGTCGGCCTCCATCTCTTCAATTTTCTGGTAGTCCCCCCGGTGCGCCTGCATCCACGAATGCATGTATTCGGCTAGTTTTTCGTCAAAATCAATCAATTGATATGGCATGCTATCGCTCCTATCGCGTTGCTTCCTCGCGCAGCGCTTGAAGCTGCGCTGCGGTAAAATCATAGGCTTGGTTACAGAAATGGCAGCTGACCTGCGCGCCGCCGTCCTGTTCAATCATCTCGTCCAGCTCCTGGCGGCCCAGCGAAATCAGGGCCCGCTCAATGCGCTCCCGGCCGCAGTCGCAGCGCCAGCAGGGCTCGCCTGCGCCCAAAATCTCCGGCTCAAGCTCTCCAAAGAGGCCCGTCAGCATATCCTCCAGCCCTTGGGCCTGCAAGAGCTGCCGGGATATATCGGCCAGCGCCGGCGCTTTTCCCTCCAGGGCGCTCAGCACCTCCTCCGAGCAGCCGGGCATGGCCTGGACAATCACGCCCCCGGCCGAAAGCACCGGCCCCTGGGGCGCAACCAGCACGCCCAGCGAAACCATGGACGGTGTCTGCTCCGAGGCGGTAAAGTATAGGGCCAGATCCTCGCCAATCTCTCCGGATACCAGGTTGCTCTGTCCCACATAGGGTTCCTTAAGCCCCAGGTCCTTTACGACGGAAAGCCGGCCGTGGCAGCCGACAGCCCCGCCGACATCCAGCTTGCCGTCTGCGCGCACCGGCAGCTCCACCCTGGGATTTTCGACATAGCCCTTCACTGCGCCATCCGGCCCGCCCACAGCCACCAGCCGGCCCGCCGGCCCGTCTCCGGCCAGGGTAACGGTCAGCCGGTCCCTGTCGCCTTTGAGCATGGCGCCCATCAGGCAGGCTGCCGTCAGCAGCCTGCCCAAGGCCGCCGTGCATACGGGCGTAGGCTGGTGGAGCAGCCTGGCCTGCTCCGCCAGCTGCGCGGTGGAGGCCATCAGTATCCGGGCCTGCCCCTGCTTCAGTATTCCACGTATCAATTGATCCTGCATTCAAACAGCTCCTTTTCGTGTGTAGTCTATTATATCCCGCTCCCGGACGCTGTGCAACGGATAGGCGATTATGATATACTCATTTCAGCATCAACAAGGAGGCCTGGAGATGACAAAACTGATTTCCTGGAACGTTAACGGCCTGCGCGCCTGCATGAATAAGGGCTTTGAGGCGTCTGTCGCCCAGCTTAGCCCGGATATTCTCTGCCTGCAGGAAACCAAGCTCAGCGCCGATACCCCCCATCCCGAGCTGCCAGGCTACCAGGGCTACTACCTGGACGCGCAGAAAAAGGGATACTCCGGAACCGCGCTGTTCACCCGCGTCGCGCCCCGCTCTGTAACGTATGGCATCGGGATCCCCGAACACGACCAGGAGGGCCGCGTGATCACCGCCCGCTTTGAGGATTTTATCCTGGTCAACGTCTATACGCCCAACGCCCAGCGCGACCTGGCGCGCATCGACTACCGCCTCCAGTGGGAGGAAGCCTTCCGCAGCTATGCCGCCGGCTTAGACCGTGAAGCCCCTGTTGTGATCTGCGGCGATCTGAATGTGGCCCATCAGGAGATCGATCTGAAAAATCCCGGCCCCAATAAGAATAACGCTGGCTTCTCACCCCAGGAGCGCGCTGCCTTCGGCCGCCTGCTGGACGCGGGCTTTATCGATACCTTCCGCTATTTTTATCCCGATAAGACCGGCGCCTACAGCTGGTGGAGCTATATGTTTTCCGCCCGCAAGAACAACGCCGGATGGCGCATCGACTATTTCCTGGCTTCCCGTCAGCTTCAGGGCCGTCTTCAGGATGCGGCTATTCACAGCGCTGTCCTGGGCTCGGATCACTGCCCGGTGGAGCTTACGCTGAACGCTGGCTGCTAAAAGCCGCTCCGATTCTGAAATGGGCCCTGGCAGTGTGCCAGGGCCCATTTTCTCGCTTTACTCGCCCTCCGCGGCCGGTGCCGTCTCCGGCGGATCGGTTGCCGGGGCCGCCGTCGTGGTGGTCTCCGGCGGATCCGTCTGCGCCGCTGTGGTGGTCGTGGCGGGCTTGGCCGGCGTCGTGGTGGTCGTCTGGTTGGTCTTGGGGTTCACCAGCAGCTTGGGCTGGATTACCGGATAATTATCCTTGTGCAGCAGCACGCGGTCGATCTCGTTGCCGTCTTTATCGTAATAAACCCGGTATGCGTTCAGCTTATAGCCGGTGTGGCCCGATACCTTCTTGCTCTCACCCACCGGAATGCTGCTATCCTCCACCGTCACGCGCTCGCCCGGGCTCGTCTTGGACAGGATATCCACCACGAGGTCAATGGTCATACCATCCTTGAGCGGCACGCCATATACCTCTGCAATCACCTTCAGCCCGTCGGTATACATGTTGATATATACCGGGGTTTCCTGGTTGTTCTTGAAAACAAAATCCGTACCCGACTGATAGTCCACCGTAGCGTCGGTACCCGGCCCCAAATAGCCCAGGGCATAGCTGTGACGCTTGCGGTTCACAATTTCAAGGTCCGCGCGGACCACCGCGTTATACAGGGTACCCGACACCTGGCAGACGCCTCCACCCAGGCCCACATCGCTCATGCCGCCCACAATCACGCCGGCTTCCTTGTAGCCGCGCTCCGCCGTGCGGGGGCCTACGACGGTATTAAAGGAAAACTCTTCGCCCGGCTGCAGAATGGTTCCGGCAATCGCCGCACAAGCGACCTTGATGTTGGTAATCCGGTTGGAATCATTGGTCATCTTGGTCTCAAACCGGTTAATCAGGGTGTTCATCTTCAGCACGTCCTCCACCGTTTGGGTGGGCTCCAGCGCCTCCACCGGCGCCTGCACCGTGCCATATGTCTTGTTATCCACCTCGGCCTTGACCAGGGTCCACAGCTCGTCAGCCTTCACCGCGCGGCCGGCGACCGGCTGGGTCACGGTAAATTTTGTCTCCGCATTGGGATCAAAGCCGGATACCGCCGGCTCCACCGCCTCAATCTTCCAGCTTTCCGCCAATTCACGAACCTTTGTCTCCAGCGGGTCGGCCTTCACCTCCACCGTGGTGGTCAGCTTTACCGGGTTCTCCGCCAGGGACTGCACATAGGCGTAGCGCTCCTCGCGCTCGCCCTCCCGGCCCACCTGCATGGCCTCGGCCAGCACCTGCTCCAGGTCGCTGTCCACCTCCATGTCCTGGGCTGTAAAGGTCTTGCTGTTTTCCTCCAGCGTCACGGTGACCTGCACGCTCTCCAGGCCCGCGTCGATCTTTTCCTGCACCTTCGCCTGGGCTTCAGCCATCGTCATGCCGCCTAAGTCGATCTCGTCTACAAACACACCGGGATAAAAGGTATCCACATCCAGCGTCTGGGCCATCTGCTGCTCCAGCTCCAGCTTCATCTGGCTTTGATGCTCCTGATATTTCATGAAGACAAAGCTGCCGATAAGCCCGGCTGCCAGCAGCGAAACGACCAATATCCAGGGCCATACCGCCTTTCTGGATGATTTGCCGGCATGATTGTTCTTTTTTTGGGGGGCCATAGAATTCTCCTTCCTATGCTTCGGCGTTCCCAGCCGCCTAATCGTCGTTATACTTTGCCTTGACCGCAGCCAACGAATCCTGGGGGGAATAGTATACCTTTGCCTGGATAGGCGGATAGCTGTCGCGGAAAAGCGCCTCCTCCCGCAGCACTTGCCCATCCTTATAGTATACCTTATAGCTCTGGCTGACGACGCCCCTGCGCGCCCTCACCACCGTGGTTTCCCCGCTGTTCAAGGTGCTGAGCTTTTCATAAAGCGTTCCCTCGGGCGGTTCCGGTTCTGAAAGCGTCTCCACACGGATATCGATGGTAACGCCGTCGGTCCTGGCGTATCCGTATACCTGGGCATAGACCTCCAGGTTTTCCTCGTCTAGGAACATGGCGATGGTAACCGGCTTGTCGGAGCTGTTGCGGAATACAAAATCCTTGCGTCCATAGTCCACCGTTGCGTCCCGCCCCCGGGTAAGGTAGCTGAGCTCGTAGGAATGGGTATAGCGCGTCACGATCTCCAGGTCGCTCATCACGACCGCGTTGAACAGCGTACCGGAAACCTGGCAGATACCGCCGCCCAGGCCGTTGTCCAGCCGGTCGCCGCCTACGATTACCCCAGCCTCCTTATAACCGCGCTCCGCCGTGCGCGCGCCCACCACATCGTTAAAGGAGAATTCCTCGCCCGGCTGCAGCACCGTCCCGTTGATGCTCTGGCAGGCCAGGCGTATATTGGTGATGCGGTTTTCATCACGGCTCATCTTGGAGCTGAAGCTGGCGATCAGCTGCTTATCCACCATGAGCGAATCCAGGGTAACCGCCGGCTCTGTATATTCTACCGGCACACACACCGGATCAAAGCTGCCGGAGCCGAAGCTCTCGTCGACCAGCGCCCACATGGCGTCGAGATCGACCCTGCGCCCTGTAACCTCCGGCACGGTAATCCAGCGTTCG
This sequence comes from uncultured Eubacteriales bacterium, assembly GCA_900542005.1. GTDB lineage: Bacteria > Bacillota > Clostridia > Christensenellales > UMGS416 > Parachristensenella. The sequence continues at coordinate 16,630 of UQLW01000016.1, read as the reverse complement.
CCTTCCGGCAGCGAGCCGTCGAAGCCCAGCACCAGCGCATCCTGCGCCTCGCATTCGATGGACCGGGCAAACTCCACGCACACCGACTGCAGCGCCGTAGGGTCGACCGATATGTTGGTTTGCAGCTTGACCGGATTGGCCGGAAGCTGCGCCACATACTCCCGGTTTTGCGCCGCATCCTCGCCTTGCCTGCCCACCATCATCGCCTGCTCAAGCACCGCTTCGGTATCAAAGCTCACCGTGCAGGCTGAAAGCGGCAGCATGACCTCCTGGTCTTCATAGTATAACCGGACGGACGTCTCATGAACCAGCTTTTCCTGGGCCAATTTTACTTTCGCCAGCGCCTGATCCATGGTCAGCCCGCCCAGGGAAATGTCGTCCACATATACGCCGTAATGGAATTCCCCGTTCTCTACCTGCATGCTGCTGGAAAGCGCCCCGTTCTCCGCACGAAAAGCCGCCGGCAAACGCTTGCCCGCGGCAAGGGCTACCGAACAGCCCGCGATCAACAGCACCACCAGGCCCAGAGACAGAGCCAATACCCATTGCAACGGCGTCAGCGGCCCTTTTCTTCTGTGCCGTTTATCCTTATGCGTCATCTGGGCTCCTTACCTTCGATCAAGATCGTCTATCCTCCTGCGTCTCAGCCACTGCGCGGCTGCGCACCTCGTCCTCCAGGTTTTGCCGCTCATTCATCCGATAGGTCAGCGCCAGCATGCTGTCGGTCAGATGAATGGACTCAATGGTCACGCCGTTGGCCTTCAGGTCGACCGGGGCGAAGTTCCAGATCCCTTTCACGCCCGCGGCAATCACGCGGCTCGCTACCGCCTGCGCTGCAAAGGCCGGCACGGTAATGACAGCAATTTCCACTTCGTTTTGACGAATATACCACTCCAGCTGTTCCATCGGATAGACATATAATCCTTCGATCATATGATCCACCAGCGTGGGATCCTGGTCGAAATAGGCCATCACCCGGATCCCCTCCTGCCGGAAGGCGTCATACCGGCCGAGGGCCCTTCCCATATTGCCCGCGCCGATAATAATGGTATTATAAAACCGGTTCTGCCCCTGCCCCAGGATCTTCGCCAGCGCGTCGCAGAGCTCCTTGACCTTGTATCCATAGCCCTGCTGCCCGAAGCCGCCAAAGTGGTTAAAATCCTGACGGATCTGGGAGGCCGTCAGCCCCATCCGCTGGCTGAGCGCCTGCGACGAGGTGCGCAGGATCCCCTCCCGCTCCATCTCCTTCAAATGACGGTAATATCGTGGAAGACGACGAATGGCTGCATCCGATATTTTCTTATGATTCATGCATGCTCCATCCTCTATTTGTTATAAGAATATCATTTCTATCATATCATCTTGCCCCCGGCGCTGCAAGTGGATTTTCAGGCTAACATGCGTTATAATGTTATATTATGGCCTTTCAGCCTATACCTTTTCGATAGGGAGCACGCGATGATTATTCTCAGAGTCAACGACCTGTCCAAGCATTATGGTGAGAACGTGGTGCTCGACAGGATCGGCTTTACCGTGGAAGAAGGAGAGCGAATGGGCCTGGTCGGGCCTAATGGCGCTGGAAAAACCACCCTTCTGCGCATATTGACCGGCCAGCTGGAACCGGACGGCGGGAGCTTTTCCTTTTCCGGGAACCCCACCATCGGCTATCTGGAGCAGACCGCCGATCTCGACAGCCAGAGCACAGTTTGGGATGAGCTTGTCAAAGTCTATGCGCCTGTATTTGCCATGGAGCAGCGTATGCGGGAGCTGGAGCAGCTCATGGCGGCCCTGGGGGACGAAAGCCATCCCGGCTTTGCCCAATACGCCCAGGAGTATAGCCGCCTGCTGGAGTCCTTCGAGGCCGGCGGCGGATATGGCTACCGCAGCGCCATTGCCGGCGTGCTGGCCGGCCTTGGCCTGGGGCCGGAGACGCACCACCAGCCCATCTGGCAGCTATCCGGAGGCCAGCGTTCCCGGGTGGCCCTGGCCCGGCTGCTGCTCACCCGTCCGCAGATCCTGCTGCTGGACGAACCCACCAACCACCTGGACCTGGAGGCGACTGCCTGGCTCGAAAACCACCTGAGGACCTTCCCCGGCACGGTGATCGTCGTCTCCCATGACCGCTGGTTCCTGGACGCCATGTGCTCCACCATCGGCGAGCTTTCCTTTGGAAGCCTTACTTCTTATCATGGGAATTATACGCAATACCTGCAGCAGCGGGAGGAGCGCTATGCCCAGGCGCTGAAATCCTACACCCTGAACCAGCGGGAAATCAAGCGGATGGAGGGCATCATCGCCCGCTACCGCAGCTTTAACCGGGAAAAGAGCATTAAGGCCGCCCGCTCCTGGGAAAAGCGGCTGGACAAGCTGGAGCGCGTGGATCGCCCCCGGACGGAACAGGGCATCCGCTTTCATCTGGATACGGCCCGCAAAAGCGGCAACGACGTGCTGATTACCGAAAACCTCTCCATGGAATTCCCCGGGCGCAAGCTTTTCTCCGGGCTGGATCTGCATCTGCGCGCCGGCGACCGCGTGGCCCTGATCGGGCCCAACGGCGTGGGGAAGACCACGCTGCTGCGTATTCTGGCCGGCCAGCTAATGCCTTCAGAGGGGGCTTTCCTGCTGGGCGCGGGCGTTTCCGTCGGCTACTATGACCAGCAGCAGGCCGACCTTTCCCCGCAAAAGACCGTAATGGACGAGGTATGGGACGCCTATCCCCGCATGGAGCCTCAGCAGGTCCGCGACGCGCTGGCTGCCTTTCTCTTCCGTGGAGACGACATCCACCGCAAAATCAGCGAATGCTCCGGTGGAGAAAAAGGGCGCATCGCCCTGCTTAAGCTGATGCTGAACAAGGGGAACCTGCTGCTTTTGGACGAGCCCACCAACCACCTGGATATGGACAGCCGCCAGGTGCTGGAGGAATCCCTGGAGGACTTCCCCGGCACGGTCATCATCGTCTCCCATGACCGGTATTTTATCAACCAGACGGCCAACCGTATCCTTGAAATGAATCCCGACGGCTTTGTGCAGTATCCGGGAAACTGGGAGAGCTACCTGTACCATCAATCGGTAGCGAAGAAGCAGGAGCAGGACGAAAGCGCCCCCCTCAGCCGCACGGCCGCCGATAAGCAGCGCAGACGGGACCGCGAGGCGCGCCAAGCGATCAAGCAGCTGCGCGCCGCCGTAGCCGAACGGGAGCGGGAGATTGCCGACACGGAAACGCGCATCGCCGCGCTGGAGGACGCTCTGTCCCATCCCGAGGGCTTTGCCGACGGCCAGGCGCTGAGCGAAGCGGCCCGGGAGCACGCCGGGCTGCAGCAGCGCCTCGACGGGCTTATGGAGCTTTGGGAGCAGGAATCCTCCCGGCTGGAGCAGGCGATTGCCGAGGAGGCCGATTAGCCCGCGCCGGGCCGGTATCCTTCATAAGAATAAAGCAATAAAGGAGTATCTATGAACAAACCCGCCGAAAACAAAATGGGCACCGCGCCGGTCGCCAGGCTGATCCTTTCCATGTCGCTGCCGGCCATGTTCTCCATGCTGGTGCAATCGTTGTACAACATTGTCGACAGCATCTTCGTCGCCAAAATCGGTGAGTCGGCGCTGGCCGCCGTATCCCTGGCCTTCCCGATCCAAACGCTGATGATCGCCGTAGCCGTGGGTACCGGCGTCGGTATCAACTCCCTCATAAGCCGCCGGCTGGGCGAGGGCGACCGGAAGGCCGCCGACCGTGCTGCCAGCCATGGAATCATCCTGGGCGTCATCAGCTGGGCGGTCTTTGCCCTTCTGGGCGTTTTTTTCTCGCGCCCGTTTTTTCAGCTTTTCAGCGCGAACGGCGCGGTGATCCAGGCCGGCACCGATTACCTTTCCATCGTCACCATCCTGTCGATGGGCGTGTTCGTTGAAATCAGCGTAGAAAAGACGCTGCAGGCGACGGGCAATATGATTTATCCCATGATCTTCCAGCTCATTGGCGCTGTCATTAACCTGATTATGGATCCAGTCCTCATTTTCGGCCTGCTGGGTTTCCCGGCCATGGGGGTCGCCGGCGCCGCGCTGGCCACGGTTCTGGGGCAGATTATCTCCATGATCTATAGCCTCTATATCGTGTTCCGCAAGGATCATGAGGTGACCATCCGCCTCAAGGGCTTCCGCTTCCACGCCAGGACGGTGAAGGATATTTACACGGTAGGCGCGCCCTCCATTTTGATGCAGTCCATCGGCTCTGTGCTCAACATCGGGCTCAACGCCATCCTGGCCGGCTTCTCCGAGGCAGCCGTTTCGGTGCTGGGCGTGTATTATAAGCTGCAGTCCTTCGTCTTTATGCCGGTCTTTGGCCTGAATCAGGGCGTCATGCCTATCATGGGCTACAATTACGGCGCGCGGAACCGAAGGCGCGTCCTGGACGCGCTTAAATGGGGCTGCATCATCGCGGTGTGTATCATGGCCGTGGGCTGCGTCCTTTTCATGGGCTTTCCCCAGCTGCTGCTGGGCATGTTCAACCCCACGGCTGAAATGCTGGAGATTGGCGTTCCCGCCCTGCGCACCATCAGCCTGTGCTTCCTGCCCGCCGCCCTGGGCATCCTGGCATCCACGCTCTTTCAGGCGATCGGCATGGGCAGCCGCAGCCTCATCATCTCCATTCTGCGCCAGGTCGTTATCATCCTCCCCGCGGCTTACCTTTTTTCCAAGATCTCGCTGGCCTCGGTGTGGTATGCGTTCCCCCTGGCCGAGGTGGTTTCCCTCCTTGTCAGCATCCTCTTTGTCTGGCAGGTCTACCGCCTGAAGCTCCGCCACCTGGGCGAGGCCGCCCTATGAGCCTCCCGCCAGCTTGTCCTGGGCTTTTCATCGATTGACAAATCATAATCATTCTTCTATACTGAAGGGGAGAAAGGCGGTGAGCGTATGAAAAGGCTTCTTGTTCCGACAGAAGGCATGTCGCTCGCCGGCGCTTGGTAAGCTAGGCTTACCTCCGGCAAAGGGCAAAATCGGCGCCTCTGTGAAAGAAGCGCCGATTTTTTATTCTAGGAGGAAATCCATGAAGCATCCCGCACCAGGGCCTGCCCTGGCCCGCGCCGCCGCTGAAACCTATCTGCCCGGCGTCCGCCGGGTGGAACGTGTCCTGCAGGGCGCGTCCACCTACGTCTATCGTGCCGATACGGCCCAAGGCGTTTACTTTCTGCGCTATCTGCCCGAACCGGCCAGCTTTGCCGCCGAGGCGCTGGCCCACCGACTTCTGCTGGAGAAGGGCGTACGGGTTCCCAGGGTGCTGGCCTTTGAGCATCGAAATGAAGCCGCCGGCCTTTCCCTGATGATTACCGAGGCTATACCCGGCTCCAGCGTAAAGAATTGCTGGCCCGGCCAGGCGCTTGGAGACATTCTCCATGAGGCTGGCCGCCAGCTGGCCCTGCTCCATCAGCTTCCTGTTGAGGGCTTCGGTTGGATCGACCGGAGCCGGTGGGATAAGCTTTGCGGCGAAAAGGCCAGCTTTTCCAGCTACTTTGACGAATACCTGACGGAGGATCTGGAGGCGCTGCATCGATACCCCTTCACCCCTGCCCAGCGCTCGTACCTCGCCGAATGCCTGGCCCAGGCCCGCAGCCTGCTGCGGCCGGATCAAGCCGTATTGGTGCACGGCGATTTTGACGTAACCCATATTTTCCACGAAGGCGGGCGGTATACCGGCATCATCGACCTGGGTGAGATTCGCGGCTGCCTCCCCCACTATGATCTTGGGACCTTTTTATACTGTGATGAATCGGCCGGTGGGGCAGCCTACCGGCATCTGCTGGAAGGCTACCGGCAGATCGCGCCCCTTACAAAGGACGATATCTACGCCGCGCAGCTGATGGCCCTCTTTCAGCTGCTGCGATTTCTGGGAAAGAAGGCCGATACGCCTGCCGCTGGGTTCTGGTATCATCGGACGCAAGGGTTTCTATCGCGTATTGGCGGGCCGTAAACCCACGGCTTTGGCAAAATATCGATCCTCTGCCCCTCAGCTTTTATAGGCAGCGCCCTTTAGCCGCGCAGCAAACCGACGATTATAGGAGGCGGCCCCATGGTTCATGAAAAAGATTGGCTCTTTTCATCCGATACCTATACCTGCGGCCTCAGGGTGGCAGGGCTCCTCATCCAAAATCACAAAATTCTTGTCCAGCGGGAGCTGCACGGCAATGAATTCGCGCTGCCGGGCGGGCATATCAAAATCGGCGAAACCTTAGAGGACGGCCTTATCCGGGAATATAGGGAAGAAATGGAGGCTGATATCCTCATAAAACGCTTATTGTGGAGCGAGGAGTGCTTTTGGAAATGGAATGAAAAGCAGGCGCATAACATATGCTTTTATTTTCTGATCGACCTACGCGCCGGGCGCGGAATACCCGGCCAGGGCGAATGGCTGGCGCATCGGGATAACGGCAGTGTGGCGGCCGGCTGGCTGCCCATTGATGAAATCGGGCACGTCACCCTCTATCCTGCGTTTCTCAAGGATGAGATCCATCGCTTACACGATCCCATCAAGCATTTTGTCACCAGGTAAGCGGAGGTTTATAATAAAGCCCCTGTCCACAGGCTGGACAGGGGCTTTGATCTTTTAGGGAACGCCATATTGAGCAGCTTATTTCAGCTCCAAAAGCATTTCGATCTCCACGGCAATATCGCCGGGCAGCACATTGACCGCAATGGCCGAACGGGCGGCCGCACCCGCATCGCCAAAGATATCCACCAGCAGCTGGGAAGCGCCGTTGGCTACCTGGGGCTGCTGGGTGAAGGTGGATTCGCTGGATACAAAGGCTGTCATCTTGACAAATTTCTTAATCCGGTTAAGGTCGCCCAGCTTGGCCTCCAGCACAGCCAGGATATTAAGCGCGCAGTTGCGGGCAGCCTGCTGGCCCTGCTCCAGGGTCATCTCCTTACCCAGCTTGCCGATATACTCGCTCTTGGGGCCCTCCTGCGGTCCGCAGCCGGAAACGTAAATGAGCTTATCGCCCTCGCCGAATTCACGGGCAGGGGTATATACGCCGCCCTTAGCCGGCGCCGGCGGCAGCGCCACGCCCAGCTGATTCATCCTTGCATATACGTCCATCTATAAGCCTCCTTTTCGCCGCCCCTTACCGGGTGCGGGCATAATCGTTGATTAAGCAGCCGGCCAGCAGCACGTTCCGCTCCTCCTGGGTCAGCCCCGGCAGGCTCAGGGTAATCTCCCGGGAGCCGGACGGCTGGATCAGCAGCGCCTGAACCGATTCCGCGCCGGAGGCCACGGCCTGGGCGATACCGGGCAGATAGAGCTGGTCGCCTACGGCGATGCCATAGCCGGCAGCCTGCTCCAGCACAAAGGGCAGCATACCCCAGTTCACTACGTTGGAGCGGTAGCGCTTGGTGGCGTATTCCTGAGCGATGTTGGCGCAGCCGCCCAGCACCCGCTGGCAGGAGGCCGCCTGCTCCCGGGCCGATCCATCGCCGGGCTTCAGGGCAAAGACCAGCGAACCCAGGCCCGTGTCCCCTGCCGCCTCCTCTGCGTCCTTGCCAATCGCGTCATACGCGCCCTTGAGCGCTGCAAGGTCGCCGCGGCGGCGGGCCGCCTCCAGCGCCTGCGCCGCCTTGGCCCGTCCCACATAGCCTGGATCCTTCCGGGACAGGGCAAACTCGGCCAGCTTCAGCGGATTGCTGCGGTACGAGGAGGTCTCGCCGGAGGGAATCAGCTCGTCGGTCGTGGTCACCGGGTCATAGATGGCGCTGGCCACCGTCAGCAGCAGGTTCTCCGGCAGAGCGATCTGCGCCGGCCAATCGGCAATGTTGGGGCCAAAGACCAGCTCAGCCTCAGGCTCCGCCCTGCCCCAGCCCTGATAAACCCGGGCTTGATAGGCGCTGTCGTCATAGCGGTATGCATATTCCTTGGCCTCGGGCAGTTCAATTTCAGTGGCAGCCGTCAGCCGTCCCTGGTTCAGCGCCGTGGCCGCGATGGAACGGGCGTCCATCAGGCCCACATAGGCGATCTGGCCATTGGCCGGCTTGCTGCCCTCGCGGCTGGGGAAGTTGCGGGTGGTATGGCGGATGGAAAGGCCGCCGTTTCCAGGCACCTCGCCCGCGCCGAAGCAGGGGCCGCAGAAGGCGGAGCGCAGCACCGCGCCGGCCTGCATCAGCTTCAGCGCCGCCTGGTTTTCCAGCAGGGCCAGGTACTGGGGCTGGCTGGCCGGGTAGACGCTGAGGTTAAAGGCGCCGTCGCCGATGGAATGGCCCTCCAGGATCTCGGTCATGCGCATCACGTTCTCAAAGGTGCCGCCGGAGCAACCGGCTACCACGCCCTGGTCCACATACACCTGGCCATCGCGGATCTTGGCGCACAGCTCCGGCGTTTTCGTGGGTTTGTCGAACATCCCGGCCGCTTCCTTAGCCACCAGCTCCAGGAGATCCCGGGCGTTCTCCCGGAACTCCCGGATCGGATAGGCATTGGAGGGATGGAAGGGCAGCGCGATCATCGGCTCTATGGTGGAAAGATCCACCTCGATCAGCCCCTCATAGGTCGCGCCCTCCTGGGGCGCAAGCTTTGCATAATCCTCCGGGCGCTTGTGGGTCTTGTACCAGCCCTCCACCTTTTCATCGGTCTGCCAGATGGAGGACAGGCAGGTGGTCTCGGTGGTCATCACGTCGATACCGTTGCGGTATTCCACGCTGAGGTTGCCGATCCCCTCGCCCACGAACTCCATCACCTTGTTCTTGACAAAGCCGCACTTGAACACGGCGGCAATGATCGCCAGGGCCACGTCCTGGGGGCCCACGCCAGCCTTGGGGCTGCCGGTCAGGTGGACGGCGATCACGTCGGGATAGGCGATATCATAGGTACGGGCACAGAGCTGCTTGACAAGCTCCGGGCCGCCCTCGCCGATGGCCATGGTCCCCAGCGCGCCATAGCGGGTATGGCTGTCGGAGCCCAGGATCATGGCGCCGGAGCGGGCCATGGTTTCGCGCATATACTGATGGATCACCGCCTGGTGGGCCGGCACATAGATACCGCCGTACTTATGGGCGGCCGAAAGGCCGAAAAGGTGGTCGTCCTCGTTGATGGTGCCGCCGACCGCGCACAGGGAATTATGGCAGTTCGTCAGCACATAGGGCAGCGGGAAGGCTTCCATGCCGCTGGCTCGGGCCGTCTGGATAATGCCCACATAGGTGATGTCGTGGCTGGCCATGGCGTCAAATTTGATCTTGAGCCGGGACATGTCCCCGGAGGTATTGTGCGCCTTGAGGATGCCATAGGCCATGGTCTTCTCCGGAGCCGGCGTCTGGGCCCGCTCAAAGCGCCCGCCCTTATAGGCCACCCGCTCATTGACTAGCTTAATCATCTGTATCCTCCTTCAGGCCCCTATAGCAGGCCCGGTCGAAAAGGTTCCAAACCCCGCCCTCCGGCCCGGCGGTAAAGCGCAGCTCCCTGCCGCCTACCGGATGGGGGAAGGCAAGGCAGCGGCAGAACAGGGCGATATCCTGCCCCGGCCTGGAGGCCGGGTTGTACCGCGCGTCGCCCCAAAGAGGATGGCCGCTGTGGGCCATCTGCACGCGGATCTGGTGGCTGCGCCCGGTCAAAAGCGTCACATCGCAGAGCGACAGGCCCTCCCGCACGGCCAGGGGACGGTAGCGAAGCTCCGCCAGCCGGGCGCCGGGCTCGCCCGCCTCCGTCACCCGGCTGGTGTGGGTCCGCCCGTCCTTTTTCAGCCAATCGGTCAGCGTCCCGCCGGGGCATTCGCCGCAGGCCACGCAGAGGTAGCGCTTTTCCATCCTCCCCTCGCGGATCGCCGCCGACAGACGGGCCGCCGCCTTGGAGGTGCGGGCAAAGACCATCACGCCGCCCACCGGCCGGTCCAGCCGGTGCACCAGCCCCAGGTAGACCGCGCCGGGCTTATGGTACCGTTCTTTTATATCCGCCTTCAGCAGCGTCAGCAGGTCGGCATCGCCGGAGGCGTCGGCCTGCACCGGGATATGGGGCGGCTTTACCACCACCAGCAGGTGGTTATCCTCATAGAGTATGGGAATCACGGCTGCCACCTGCCCGAGGCGCCGCAGGGCAGCACCAGTTCCCGCCGCGTCATGGGCAGGCCCACCTCCTGGGCCGTAACCTGCCCGCCGCAGCGCGCCTGCACCGAAAGCTTCAGCAGGTTGGTCAGCACCGCCGGCTGCAGCCCGGTCGTATAGGCGTTAATCAGGAAGAAGGCGGGCTCTGGATCCAGGATATCCATGCAGGCCATAATCAGCCGGTAGATGCTGTCTTCCATCTTCCACATCTGCCCGTCCGGGCCCCGGCCGTAGCTGGGCGGGTCCATCACGATCCCCTGGTATTTCCGCCCTCTGCGGCCTTCCCGCAGCACAAACTTCAGGCAATCCTCCACGATAAAGCGCACAGGCCGGTTTGCCATACCCGATATTTCCAGGTTTTCCTTGGCCCATTGGGTCATGCCCTTGGAGGCGTCTACATGCACCACCCGGGCACCCTGGGCCGCGCAGGCCAGTGTGGCCCCGCCGGTATAGGCAAAGAGGTTCAGCACCTCCACCGGCCGGTTGTATGCCTGGATCCGCTCCCGCATCCAGTCCCAGTTCACCGCCTGCTCGGGGAAAAGGCCCGTATGCTTAAAGCCCATAGGCCCCACCTGAAAGGTCAGATCGCCATAGCGGATCCGCCACTTGGGCGGCATCCGCCGCAGCACCTCCCACTCCCCGCCGCCGGAGACGGACCGGTGATAGTGCCCCGCCAGCCCCGGTGTGTGCGCCAGCGCCGCGCCCGCCGGCCAGATGGCCTGGGGATCGGGCCGCAGCAGCAGGGCGTCGCCCCACCGCTCCAGCTTCTCCCCGCCGCCTGCGTCCAGCAGCTCATAATCCTGCCATTTGTCGGCAATCAGCATGCGTTAGCCCATCCTTTTCACGGAAAGGGTGATTTCCTCCCCGTCGATCTTCCAGGCCGCCTCATAGCCCGCCAGGCTTGCCTGCACAGCGTCCGCCAGCACCTCGGCGGCGATGGTTGCTTGGTTGCGCTCGATCAGCGCCGGCAGCTTCCCGTCTCCAGCATAGCCCAGGGTGATGTGGTCGGTCACCTCAAAGCCCGCGTCCTTACGCATATTCTGCACCTTGGAGATCACTTCGCGCACCAGGCCCTCCTCCACGAGCGCGTCGGTCAGGTTGGTATCCAGCAGCACCACGGTATCGCCCTGCTGCTGGCTGACCAGCCCGGCCTTCTGGCGGGTGGCGATCAGAAGATCCTCCGGGGCCAGGGTGACCGTTTCGCCGCCGGCAGCCAGCTGCGCCTGTCCTTCGGCCTTCAGCTGCGCCATGAAGGCGCCGCCGTCCACCGTTTTGAGCGCCTCCCGCACGGCGGGCAGCAGCTTGCCCAGCCGCGGCCCCAGGGTGCGCATCTGCGGCTTGAACTCATAATCCACCAGCGCGGAGGCGTCGGCAATGTACTCTACCGCCTTCACGTTCAGCTCGTCGGCGATAAGCGCCGTATACCGCTCCGGCAGAGGCTCGCCCTGGATAAAGAGCCGGCTGAGGGGTTGGCGGTTCTTCATGCCGGCGGCGTTGCGGGCCGAGCGGCCCAGGCCCACCACCGTCAGCAGCGCCTGCATATGCTCCTCCAGCTCCCTATTGATCAGCGAATCGTCGCAGACGGGGAAATCGGTCATATGCACCGAAAGGGGCGCGGACGCGTCGACCCGGCGCACCAGGTTCTGGTAGATGCTCTCCGTCACAAAGGGGACATAGGGCGCAGCCAGCCGGATCAGCGTGGTCAGCGCAGTATACAGGGTCATATAGGCGGAAACCTTGTCGGCCTCCATGCCCTTGGCCCAGAAGCGCTCGCGGCAGCGGCGCACATACCAGTTGCTCATCTCGTCCACAAAGGCCGCCAGCGCCCGGCCGCCCTCGGTGATGCGGTAGGCCGCCAGGTGGCCGTCCACGTCGCGGATCAGCGTATTGAGCCGGGACAAGAGCCAGGCGTCCATAGCCGGCAGGTTTTCCTTATCCCACTGGGCCTTGGTGGGGTCAAAGCCGTCGATATTGGCATAGAGGACATAGAAGGCGTAGGTGTTCCACAGCGTGCCCATAAAGCGGCGCTGCGCGTCGGAAACCGCCTCCTCCGAGAAGCGGCTGGGCAGCCAGGGCGCCGAGCCCGTGTAGAAATACCAGCGCACCGCGTCGGCCCCCTGCTTATCCAGCACGGCCCAGGGATCCACAACATTGCCCTTATGCTTGCTCATCTTGATGCCGTCCTTGTCGTTGACATGGCCCAGCACGATGCAGTTCTTAAAGGGTGCCTTATGGAAGAGGACGGTGGAGATAGCCAGCAGCGTATAGAACCAGCCGCGGGTCTGGTCGATGGCCTCGGAGATGAAGTCGGCCGGGAAATTGGCTTCAAAAGCCTCCTTGTTCTCAAAGGGGTAATGCCACTGGGCAAAGGGCATGGAGCCCGAATCGAACCAGCAGTCGATCACCTCGCTGACCCGCTTCATAAGCCCGCCGCAGCAGGGGCACTTGATGTGCACCTGATCCACATAGGGCTTGTGCAGCTCGATATCCGCCGGGCAGTCGACGCCCTTTTCGGCCAGCTCGGCGCGGCTTCCGATGACCTCGATATGGCCGCATTCGCACTCCCACACCGGCAGCGGCGTGCCCCAGTAGCGCTCGCGGGAAAGGCCCCAGTCGATGACGTTCTCCAGGAAGTTGCCCATGCGGCCTTCCTTGATGTTGTCCGGCATCCAGTTGACCGAGCGGTTGTTGGCAATGAGCTCATCCTTCACCTGGCTCATGGCCACAAACCAGGTGGAGCGGGCGTAATAGAGAAGCGGCGTGTCGCAGCGCCAGCAGAAGGGATAATTATGCTCGTAGGGCAGCGCCTGATGGAGCAGGCCCCGCTCCCTGAGGTACTCGATGATGGCCGGATCGGCATCCTTTACAAAGGTGCCGTCCCAGGGCGTGCCGGTAAAGCGGCCCTGGGCGTCTACCGGCTGGATAAAGGGCAGGCCGTTATCCTTGCAGACCCGGTAGTCGTCTTCGCCGAAGGCAGGGGCCGTATGCACCACGCCGGTGCCGTCCTCCAGGGTGACATAGTCGTCGGCCACCACGCGGCAGCCGCCCTCGGGCATGGCCACAAAGGGCATCAGCTGCTCGTATTCGGTCCCCACAAGCTCAGCCCCGGTGAAGCGCTCCACCACCTCGTAGCCCTCGGGCAGCACCTTCTCGGCCAGCGCCCCGGCCAGGATCAGGTATTCGCCGTTCACCTGCGCCTTGATGTATTCATATCCCGCGTTCACGCACAGGCCCACGTTGGAGGGCAGGGTCCAGGGCGTGGTGGTCCATGCCAGGATGTAGGTATTCTCCTGGCCCTTTACCTTAAAGCGGGCGGTAACCGAGGTCTCCTTGACGTCCTTATAGCCCTGGGCCACCTCATGGCTGGACAGCGCCGTGCCGCAGCGGGGGCAATAGGGCACCACCTTATGCCCCTTATACAGCAGGCCCCGGTCATAGATGGTCTTCAGCGCCCACCATTCCGATTCAATGTAGTTGTTGTCATAAGTGACATAGGGGTGCTCCATGTCGGCGGTATAGGCCACGCGCTGGGAGATATCCTCCCATTCGCTCTTGTACTTCCAGACCGATTCCTTGCACCGGGCGATGAAGGGCTCTACGCCATAACTTTCGATCTGGGGCTTTCCGTCCAGGCCCAGCAGCTTCTCCACCTCCAGCTCTACCGGCAGGCCGTGGGTATCCCATCCGGCCTTAAAGGTGATGGAGCGGCCCTTCATGCGCATGTAGCGGGGGATGATATCCTTGACCGCGCGGGTCAGCACATGGCCGATATGGGGCCGTCCGTTGGCCGTGGGCGGCCCGTCATAGATGGTAAAATGCGGTCCTTCGGTGTGCTCCTGCCGGCAGAGCTGCTCCACATGGCTCTCCCGCCAGAATTCCATCATCGCCCGCTCCCGCTCCACAAAGTTGAGCTGGGTCGATACCTTGTCGTACAGCATAGGGTTCTTCCTTTCTTGTCGTAAAAATCAATAAGGCCCTCCCGTCCCTTTGTCAGGACGGAAGAGCCTTGCTCCTTCGCGGTACCACCTGAATTCGTCCCTTTGGACGCACTCGTCCCCGTCGAAAACGGGCGCCCTTTTCACGGCGGGCCTCCGTCCGGCGCTACTTGCTTCACGCCGGCCGCTCGGTGGTGATACGCGCGGGGGCTCCTCCGCCGGGCTTGCACCCACCCCGGCTCGCTGGGGATTCGCCATCCGCCGCCTGTCCACGTCGCAGCGTTTTTTGTGTTTGGTTGTTATTATAGTCAATACAGGCCGTTTTGTAAAGGGCCTTCGCGCATCCCGCCAGAGATTTGCCGGAAAATCTTCGGCTCTCCGGCAGCTCCGCGCAGCCAAATAAGCATTTTAATCCATTGACTGCAGCAGGAGGCTATGCTACCGTGAAACCGGCTACCGAGCAAAGAGGAGGACAAAATGGAATACGCCGGTATGATCTCTGTGGATCTTGGCCGTTCCGCCGGCCAGGTAAAGCCCATGCATGGCATCTGCAACGGGCCCATCAGCAACAATGGTACCATGGATCTGAGCGCCTTCTACCGCCGCATGGGCTTCCCCTATGTGCGGCTGCACGACACCGACTGCAACGATACCCGCTGCTATGTGGATATCAGCCGGATCTTTCCGAACTTTGACGCCGATGAAAACGATCCCTCCCAATACCTCTTCCAGCACACCGACCGCCTGCTCTCAGCCATCGACGCGCTGCCGTCCCAGGTCATCTACCGGCTGGGGGAAAGCATCGATCACGACGTATACAAGCGCTATGCCCGTCCGCCCAGGGATTTCGACAAGTGGGCCCGCATCTGCCTGAATATCGTGCGCCACTATAACGAGGGATGGGCCGGGGGATACCGCCTGGGGATCCGGTTCTGGGAGATATGGAACGAGCCTGACTGCCTTAACGCCGATGGCACCAACCCGATGTGGTGCGGCGGCGCCCAACAGGACGCCTTCCGGCTCTATCAGGCCGCCGCACCGCTTATAAAAAATCACGATCCCAGCCTGATGATCGGCGGTATGGCCTTCACCTCCTTCAACGCCTATGCCCGCCAGTTTGTGGACTTCTGCGCGGAGAAGGGCCTGCCGCTGGATTTTCTTTCCTACCATCTTTATTGCGACAGCGTCCAGCCGCTGACCGGCATGATCCGCCAGGCCAAGGCCTATACCGACCAAAAAGGCTTCCCCCATACCCTCCATATCCTGGATGAGTGGAATTATCTCGGCCTGGAGGAGCCCTATGAGGGCGATATCTGGGTCGTCGCGCGGGATGTCGGCAACCCAAAGCGGGCCCGGCAGATCTATCTCAACCAAAAGAGCCATATTGGGCTTGCCTTCACCGCCTCCTGTATGATGGCCATGAATCATACGCCCCTTGACATCGCTACCTATTATGACGGCCAGCCCCGGATGCACTGGTGCGGCCTGATGGACTGCTATGCGGTGCCCCAGCCTGCCTGCTGCGCCTTTGAGGGGTATCACCGGCTCTATCTGGCGGGAAACGAGCTGGCCACGCAGGTTTCCCGTCCCCAGCTGCAGGCCATGGCTGCCGGGCATGCCGGCGATGCCTGGATCATGATCGCCAATTACCGGGGAGAGAGCGGCCGCTATGTCCTGCGGCTGGATCATCTGCCCGGGCCCGTCGCGCTTCGCGTCAGCCGGGTATCCGATGAGGCGGAATTTGTCCAGGGGCGCGCCGAATACTATTCCGGCACGGCGGTGGAGCAGACGCTCTACCTGGACCGCTATGACACTGTGCTCATCCATCTTATTTCCACCCAAGCCTAATGGGTAAACATAAAAGAAAATTTTCTCCGATTGTCTCTTGAACGCCGCAGGCTAGGATGCTATAATATGCAGAATATCTTTTACCGGCAACCATGGGGCGCCTTTTCAAAGGGCTCTATGAAAATATCAAGTGGGAGGAAGTTTACCGTGGCCTATTTTTACGACGAACCCTCGCATACTTTTGATGAGTACCTTCTGATCCCTGGCTATTCGTCCAGCCAGTGCATCCCGGCCAACGTCAGCCTGAAAACGCCGATCACCAAATTCCGCAGGGGAGAAACGCCGGCCATCTCCATGAATATCCCCCTGACCAGCGCCATCATGCAATCGGTCTCCAACGATACCCTGGCCGTCGCCCTGGCCAAGGAGGGCGGGATCTCCTTTATCTATGGTTCCCAGTCCATCGCCGACGAAGCCGCCATGGTCGCCCGGGCCAAGGCCTACAAGGCGGGCTTTGTCGTCAGCGATTCCAACATCCGCCCCGACGCCACGCTGGCCGATATCCTGGAGCTGAAGCAGAAAACCGGCCACAGCACCGTAGCCGTCACCGACGACGGCACGGCCAACGGCAAGCTGGTCGGCATCGTTACAAGCCGCGATTACCGAATCAGCCGCATGTCGGGGGATACGCCGGTCAGCAGCTTTATGACGCCGATCGAGCACGTCATCTCCGCGCCCAAGGGCACCACGCTTTCCGAGTGCAACGACATCATCTGGGAGCACAAGCTGAACACGCTGCCCATCCTGGAGGATGATGGCCGCCTGGCCTATATCGTATTCCGCAA
>UQLW01000015.1 GCA_900542005.1 uncultured Eubacteriales bacterium | reverse complement strand
GCGGTTGTTTGTACCCGCATCGGCAAGTCGATGCGGGTACTTGCTAAAGCACTAATAAGAAAAAGCCAACCCGCTTTGAACGGGTTGGCTTTCGTTGTTCTGTTGTGCTCTACCGGATATCGGCAGGGGTTGTTGTGGGGGCCGGTTCTGAAGTATCGCCCGACGCGCCCAGGGTAACGTTCAGATCCAGGGTTTCGCCGTTGCGCCAAACGGTTACCTTGACCGTGTCGCCGATCTCGTGGTTTGTAATGGCCTGGCTCATCTCAGCATAGCTGGCAAGCTCCTCGCCGTCGATGGCGGTAATCACATCCATGGACTGAATGCCCGCCGCTTCGGCTCCGCCGCCGGCGCTGACCTGCTGCACCACGAAGCCAACCGGGCAGCGGTAGTAGGCCGCGCCCTGCTCCGTGAGGAAGCCGCCGCTCACGCCCAGCACCGGCCGCTCTACATAGCCCTTCTCCATGAGCTCCTCAATGATGGGCATAGCCTCGTTGATCGGGATCGCAAAGCCAAGTCCCTCGGCAGAGATGCTGTTGCCATTAGAATCCGTGCCGGTGCTGACCGTCTTGACGGAACAGATGCCGATCAGCTCGCCCTTGGTGTTCACCAGCGCTCCGCCGGAGTTGCCAGGATTGATGGCCGTATCCGTCTGCAGCATGGTATATACATGGCTGTCCATGGTAATCTGGCGGTTGGTCGCGGAAATAATCCCCTTGCTGACCGAGCCGTACAGCTCCTGACCCATGGGGTTACCGATCGCCAACGCAGTTTCGCCTACGCGCACCTCATCCGAATTGCCCAGGTTGATAGCGGTCAAGCCGTCCTTTTCAATCTTCAGCAGAGCGAGGTCCGTGGCCTCATCCTTGCCCACCAGCGTCGCTTCCACCTCTTCGCCGCCGGCCAGGATCACCACCAGCTTGGAAGCGTCGTCCACCACATGGGCATTGGTGATGATATAGCCGTCGGTGGAAATGATGACGCCGGAGCCATAGCCCTGCTCGGTCTCTTCAGTGGTATCCGAGGCGCCCGGGACCGGGATACCATTAATGCTGCCGATAATCCCGTTGGGGCTGGCAATTTCCGCGCGGTTGCTGATGCCGACTACCGCGGGCCCTACAGCCTCCAGCATATCCGGCAGGCTGGCGTCTTCAGCCACTTCAGCGTTGCTGTTCACCAGGGAGCCGTCGTTTGCCGCCGTTGTCTCCGGCTGCGTGGTCGTCGCCTCGCTGGTCGGCGTGGGCGTGGGGCTCACATTGGTCTGCGGGTCCGAGCTGGGCTGCTGCAGGGCCGGCCACATATATCGGACGAACAGGCCGCCCACCACTGCGGCGACAAGCACCAATACGACATAGAACCATACGTTATTCCCCTTACGCGGGGGCTTCTCATCGAAGGGATATTGACTCATACATGTCACCTCTTCCTTACATTGTTCCCTTAACGGATGATCTTATGATACTCAATCTTTTTGTCCTTTTTATGAATGAGCTGTAAATGAACTATTGCGCCTGTTCATTTTTTGAACTAATCTTCTTTGATTCCTCCCTGGCTGGTTTTTCCGCCCTTTTCAGGGTGAAGGCAAAGGTCGTGCCTGCGCCCAGCTTGCTGTTCACCTGGATGGTCTCCCCGTGCTGCTCCAGAATGCTCTTGACGATCGCAAGCCCCAGGCCCGTCCCCTTTTTGTCGGTGTGGGCCTTGTCCACCTTATAAAACCGGTCGAAGATAAAGGGCAGATCGGCCTCGGATATGCCCGAGCCGCTGTCGGAGATGGAAACCAGCACCTTATCCTGGCTGTTATGGGTCCAGATCCGGATCTGCCCGCCCTCCGGCGTAAACTTGATGGCGTTATCCAGCAGGTTTACCAGCACCTGCTCAATCCGGTCGGAATCGCCCAATACATAGCAGTAATCCTGCCTGAACTCGATCTCCGGCTCAATTCCCTGGGCCTCCATGCGGTCCAGATAGCGGATCACCACCCGCCGGATCAGCTCGTTCAGGTCGAAGCTCGTCATATTCAGCGAGAAATTCCCGTTCTCAAACTGGGAGAGATCCAGAAGCTCGCGGATCAGCTTGTTCAGCCGGCGCGTCTCATCCAGAATGATCGAAAGATATTTCTCATGCTCCTCCGGCTTGATGGTCCCATCCACCATGCCCTGGGCAAAGCCCTGGATGCTGGTCATCGGGCTCTTCAGCTCATGGGATACGTTTGCCACAAAGGAGATTCGCGTCTGCTCCTGCTTTTTAAGCTCGTCGGCCATGATATTGAAGCTCTCGGCCAGCTGCCCCAGCTCGTCGGGCCCTGTCCGCTCCAGCTTGCGGTTAAACCGTCCCTTGGCAATATCGCGGGCGGCCAGATTCATTTCCGCCAAGGGCTGGGTAATGGACCGGGCCGTCATAAAAATGAGGATCATCGCCAGCGTCGCCGCAATGGCGCTGGCCAGCAGGATAATCTTCCAGGCGTTGCTGTAGGTCCCGTCCAGTTCGTTGACCTGGCAATGGACAAACACGGCGCCGGCAATCACGCTGCGGCCATAGAACACGGGACAGGCCACCGTAATGGTGTCGTCGGCAAAGCGGCCCCGGAAATTGCCCACCATGGAAAACTCCTTGCCTGCCAGAACCGGGGCCAGATAGCGCTCCTTTTCGTCTTCGCTCAGCATCCCCAGCGAGGCTACCTCCTGCACGCCCTGGTTGCCCGGCAGGGCCTCCAGGTTGATCGTGCCGTCGGCATTGACGAACCATACCCTCGACTGGCTTTTGCGCGTTGTCACCGAAAGGTAGGTATAGAGCTCGATCTTGCCCTGCTGCGTGGTAAGAAAACGGCCCATCAGCTCCGCGATGCCATGGGCCTCCTCCATCAGGTATTGCTGCGTGCGCAGGATGGTATCGTTCTTATAGACGTTGTAGAGCATGATGCCCTGCACGCCCATGGCGACCATCACCACCGCCAGGAATATCACCATCAGGCGCGATAAAACCGTCCGGAACATCGGATTATTTCACCTCAAACTTATAGCCGACGCCCCACACGGTCTTAATGCGCCAGTTCACGTCGGCATCCACAGGGAACTTCTCCCGCAAACGCTTGATATGCACGTCAACCGTCCGGGAATCCCCGAAATAGTCAAAACCCCATACCTGCTCCAGCAGCTGTTCCCGGGTAAAGACCGTATTGGCGTGGCTGGCCAGGAAAAAGAGCAGCTCCATCTCCTTGGGCGGCAGCTCCAGCACCTGGTCAAAATAGGTTACCGTATAGTCGGCCATGTTGATTTTCAGCTTATCGAAAACGAGCTCCTTGCCCGAGGCGGCGTCGTCCGCCTGGCCGCCGCTGTCCCCTGCCCGGCGCAGGATGGCTTTGACCCGCGCCACCAGCTCCTTGGGCTCAAAGGGCTTGACCATATAATCGTCGGCGCCCAGCTCCAGCCCCAGCACCTTGTCGAAGGTCTCTCCCTTGGCCGTCAGCATCAGGATCGGCGTATTGGCGTGCTTCCGGATTTCCTTGCATACGTCCCAGCCGCTCATACCCGGCAGCATAATATCCAGGATCAACAGGCGCGGGCTGCGGGCGTTGAACACCTCCAGCCCCTGCGCGCCCTGGTAAGCGCATTCCACCCTATAGCCTTCCTTTTCCAAATATAAACGCAGCAGCTGACAGATATTTGCGTCGTCGTCAATCACCAAAACATCCAGTTGCTCCATAGCTTGGACACCTCCTTATACCGATTATTATAGTGACCTTTTCCCTTAAATGGATGAACAAACTGTAAAAACACAGGCTATCCCAGCCCGGGCATGGAGGCGATGGCGTCAAAGCTGGGCTTGAGCGCGTGATACAGCCCCTGATAGACCTGGTGAAGCTGCCGGTAGCCAGCGCCCGCCGTCTGATCCGGGCATAGGGGCGCATTCAGCGATATGGCCTCCCCGCATGCCTGCTGTACCGAATCGTAGGCCCCAACCCCTACCGCGGCCAACAGGGCGACGCCCAGCGCCGGCCCCTCGGCCGCCTGCACGGTTCGCACCGGCACGCCGAACATGTCCGCCTGCATTTGCCGCCAAAGGGCGCTGCGCCCGCCGCCGCCCCCGGCCCGCACCTCTGTCACCGGCACCTGCATCTCCCGGATAATCTCCATCGAGTCCTGAAGCGCATGGCCCACGCCCTCCATCACCGAACGGATCATATCCCTGCGGGTGTGCACCGCCGAGAGGCCCACAAAGGCGCCTTTGGCCACCGGATCAAGGTGCGGCGAGCGCTCGCCCATCAGATAGGGCAGGAAGATAAGCCCCCGCGCCCCCAGCGGCGACTGCATTGCCTCCCGGGTCATGACCTCGTAGGGGTCAATCCCCTCCTGCAGGGCCGCCTCCCGCTCCGGGGCGCATAGCTCATCCCGCATCCACCGCAGCGAGAGGCCGGCGCTCTGAATGACGCCCATCACATGCCAGGCGCCGGGCACGGCATGGCAGAAGGTATGAACCCGCCCCTGCGGGTCGATCTGCGGCCGGTCCATATGGGCGAACACCACGCCCGAGGTCCCGATGGTCGAAAAGGCGGCGCCCGGGGTTACCACGCCGGTGCCCACGGCGCCCGCCGCATTGTCACCCGCTCCGCCGACCACCGGCATGCCTGCCCACAGGCCGGTTTGCTCGGCGATCCTGGGGCTGATCCTCCCGCTGACCTCCACCGACTCGTATACGCCGGGAAGCCACTGCATCGAAAGCCCCAGCGCTGATACCACCTCGCCGGACCATTGCCTTTGGGGCACGTCCAGAAGCTGCATACCCGAAGCGTCGGATACCTCCGTGGCAAATTCGCCGGTCAGCACATACCGCACATAGTCCTTCGGCAGCAGTATCTTATCGATCTTTTCAAAGATCTCCGGCTGGTTTTCCTTTACCCACAGAATTTTGGAGGCCGTAAAGCCTGTCAGCGCCGGATTGGCCGTTATCGCGATAAGCCGCTCCCGCCCCAGGATACCGGTTATTTCATCGCACTGGCGCTGGGTGCGCTGATCGCACCAGATCATGGCCGGCCGCAAAACGCGGCCCGCTTTGTCCAGCAGCACCATGCCGTGCATCTGGCCCGAGAGCCCCATACCCAGGATGCTGCGCCGGCCGGCGCCCACAGCTTGGGTCACCTCGGCTATCGTATCCAGCGTGGCCCGCGCCCAGTCCTCCGGGTCCTGCTCCGCCCAGCCCATCTGCGGCTGGTACAGCGGATATTCACGGCTGGCGCTGGCCACAATCCTCCCCTTAAGGTCAAAGAGCACCGTCTTTGTTGCCGAAGTGCCGATATCGACGCCTAAAATCATACCCTCCATCAAACCCGTCCTCCTGTCTTAGTCTACGCAGATTACCCTGATTCCGTTGCGCTTCAGCAGCGCCGCCGCAAGGCCGTCCCCGTCTACCAGGCGGCCGCTGTAGCTGCCGTCATACACCTTCCCGCAGCCGCAGGCCGGGCTTTTGGCCTTCAGCCACACTTCTGTGATCCCCTGGCGCTGGCAAAGCGCCAGCAGCCGCTGTGCGCCCGCCATATAGGCCTCCGTCACATCCTGCCCCTCCCGGTTCAGGATGGGCCGCTTCCCCTCCCATACATCCTGCGCCGACCCGCCGGGCAGCTCGGCCGGCGGCCGCGGCGTGGGCAGGCCGCCCAGGCATTCGGGGCAGACCAACAGCGCGCCCTCCGCCAGCAGCATCGCCTGGCAGGCTGCATGGGGCTTGCTCCTGCCATCATACCGGCAGGGAATCCCCGCCAAACAGGCACTGATGGCGATCATGACTTAAATTTTACGATGGTCACGCCGGTTTCGCCTTCGCCATAGTTGCCCAGGCGGAAGGAATCCACCAGCGGATGCCGCCGCAGCCGGCGCTGCACCGCATCGCGCAGGATGCCGGTGCCCTTGCCATGGATAATGGATACCTCCTTCAACCCGCCCATATAGGCCGAGTCCAGGTATTTGTCCATCTCCATTACGCCGCTTTCCGCGTCGTAGCCGCGGATATCCAGCTCCAGCCCCACCGAGGGCATCGCCAGGCGCGACTCCCGCTTTTCGATGACCGGCTTTTTCTTCTCCTCCTGGGCCGCGGCGCGCAGGTTTTTCAGCTTGGCGTTCAGCTTCATGGAGCCCACCTGCACCTGCACCTCGCCGCCTCGGGTGGCCGCAGAGAGTACAACGCCATTTTTCTCCAGGTTCGCCACCCAAACGGTTTGCCCTACCTCCACCTTGGTCAGGGGCTTTCCCTGGTCGGCGGGCTCGCCTCCCCGGGGCGCGGCCGCCTCCAGCTCCCGCTCGTTGCCCCGCATACGGTCGCGGGCCTGTTGAATCGTCCGGTCGCGGTCTGCCGCGCCGGCCTTATCCCTTTGGGCCTTCAGCTCGCCGATGATGGCGTCCATCTCGTTTTTCGATTTCCGGATCAGCCGGGCGGCTTCCTCCCGCGCCCTGGTCAGGATCTTCTCCCGCTGCTCCTCCAGGCGCTTGCGCTCCTGCTGCACCTGCTGCTTGAGCCGCTCGCTCTCCCGCCGGGCCAGCTCCGCCTGCTCCCGCTCCTTTTCCGCCAGCTGGCGGTGGTATTCCGCGTTCTGGATCACGTCCTCAAAGCGGATCTGCTCCTGGGAGAGATATTCCTGCGCACGATCAATGACCGCCGCCTCCAGGCCCAGCTTGCGGGAAATCTCAAAGGCATTGGATTTCCCCGGGATGCCGATGCTCAGCCGGTATGTAGGCGCCAGGGAAGCCACGTCAAACTCGACCGAAGCGTTCTCCACACCGGCCGTTGAAAGCGCATAGGCCTTTAGCTCGCTGTAGTGGGTGGTTGCCAGCGTCAGCACGCCCCGGGCTGTAAGCCGCTCCAGGATCGAAATGGCCAGCGCCGCGCCCTCCGTGGGATCCGTTCCCGCACCCAGCTCATCCAGCAGCACCAGGGACCGCTCGTTTACCTCCCGCAGGATCGAAACGATATTCTTCATGTGGGAGGAGAAGGTCGACAGGCTCTGCTCGATGGACTGCTCATCGCCAATATCCGCAAAGACATCGGTGAAAATAGGCAGATAGCTGCCCTCCCCGGCGGGGATATGCAGGCCGGCCTGAGCCATCACCGCAAAGAGGCCGCAGGTTTTCAGGGTCACCGTCTTGCCGCCCGTGTTGGGGCCCGTAATGATGAGGGTGGTAAAGCCCTCGCCCATCCAGAAGTTGCTGGGCACCACCTTATCCTGGTCGATCAGCGGATGGCGGCCCTGCACGATGCGAAGCCGCATCCCTTCTTCGATCTTGGGGGAAATCGCCTTCATTTGGGCGCTGAGCTTCGCCTTGGCAAAGACGAAATCCAAATGCGCCATGACGCCCAGCGAAAAGCCCATCTCCTCCTGGTGACGGGCGACCAGCGCCGAAAGCAGAAGAAGGATGCGCTCGATCTCCTCCCGCTCCTTTCCCATCAGCTCCTTAAGCTCATTGTTGATCTCCACCACGGCCATGGGCTCCACAAAAAGCGTGGCGCCGCTGCCGGATTGGTCATGGATCAGCCCGGGGACATTGGCCCGGTATTCCGCCCGCACAGGGATGACATACCGGTCGTTGCGCATGGTAATGATGGGATTTTGCAGGTATTTGGCATATTGGGGCGAATGGATCATCCGGTTCATCCGGTCCCGGATGCGGGCATGGCAGCCCTTGATATCCCGCCGGATGCGGTAGAGCTCGGGCGATGCGGCGTCGGCGATCTCATCCTCGCCCAGGATGCAGCGTTCAATCTCATCCTCTACCGGTTTTTCGCTGATCAGCCCGGCTGCATAGCCGCCCAGCAGGCTGGCCGGCTCGCAGCCCTCCAGCAGGGCGCGCCGCAGCCCCCGGCTGGCGGCCAGCATCAGCCGGCAGGCAAGCAGCTCTTTGGGCTGCAGCATCCCGTCGATCCGCGCCTTATTGAGGCTGGCGGTAATATCGTCAAAGGAATGAACCGGGCTCACGCCGCTTTGCATCAGGTAATCATAGGCTTCGCTGGTTTCCTGCTGCCACCGGACCACCTCAATGCGATGGACCGAGGGGGTAAGCCGCTCCGCCTCCGCCGACCCCAGGGAGCTGACGCACTGCTCGCTGAGCATCTGTAATATTTTATCGAATTCCAGGATCCGATAGGTCCTCTCGTTCATGGTTTTCACCTTTCCTCTTGTGAATCTGTGAATCGGAAAAAGGGGGGCAGCCTTGCTGTCCCCCACATGATTATTTTTTCACCCGCCTGTAGACGCGCTTTCGCTTTACGAAGTCACCCGGTTCTCCGTCTGGCCGCAGCTTTTGCTGAAGATTCACCAGCTCGTCGGCCAGGTTCAGCGCGGCAAAGGCAAGGGCAACCTGCGGATTCAGAACGGATTGCTGGACGCGGATCTCGCGTACCTTATCATCCACCAGCTTGGCGACCTGCTGAATATGTTCCACGCTCTCCACGCTGGCCACCGGATACTCCCGGCCGTCAATCACCACAGTCGTCCTGTTCTTCTCCATTGCCGACACCTCCTGTTACCGTCTATTGTACAATGGGCGGGAGCAATGTTCAAGAACCAAGCGCGCTTATTGACGAATTTCAGCCTGGCAGGACCGCGCCAGCGCCCGAAGGATCTTCTGATGAACGCGGTTGATTTCTTCCTCCACCAGGGTATGGTCCCCGGCCTGATAGGTCAGCGAGAAGGCCACGGACTTTTTACCCTCGCCCACCTGGCGGCCCTGGTATACGTCGAAAAGCTCCACGCTCTCCAGCAGGCTGCCGCCGGCCTGGCGGATCTGCTCCATCATCGGCCCCACCGGCTGGCCGGCATCCACCGTCACGGCCAGATCCCGCTTTACCGAGGGGAATTTGGGCAGGGCCCGGTAGGATACCGCCTCATCGGCCGCCTCAAAGAATACCCGCAGATTGACCTGCGCCACCAGCGTGCGCCCGGGCAGCTCGTAGGCCGCCTGCACATCGGGATGAATTTCGCCCAGCTCCGCCAGCACCTTGCCCTTCACCATCGCGAGCGCCTTCCGTCCCGGGTGATAATAGGCCGGGCCGCCCGCTGAGAAGCTTACGCCCTTGAGCCCAAAGTGGCGGATCAGCGCCTCCAGTACGCCCTTGAGGTCGAAGAAATCGGCGGTATCGTCCAGCATACCGATGCAAAGCGTGGGGATCTCGTCCGGCTGCTTGGAAAAATCATCGTCAGCGGGCACGAATACCTTCGACACCTCGAAAAGGCGCACACGGTCGGCCGCCTTGCGGGCGGTGTTGTTGGCGATGGACTGCAGCATGGCGGGAGCCAGGAAGGTCCGAACCAGGGAATAATCCTCGCCCAGCGGGTTCAGCAGCCGGATCGCCTTGCGCAGGGGGGAATCCGCTTCCAGCAGCATCCGGTCGAACACCGAAGGGCTCATAAAGGTATAGGTGACGGCCTCATAGAAGCCCATCGCCACCAGCTGATCCTTCAAATCGTTGTTGGCCCGCTGCAGGGGCGTACGCGCACCCTGCATGGCCCCCTCCATCAGCCGGGAGGGGATGTGCTCATAGCCATAGATGCGGAGCACCTCCTCGGCCAGGTCGGCATAGGTTTCCAGGTCGCCGCGCCAGGCAGGCACCGTGCAGACAAGCTCGCCGCCCTCAATCTCTGTGGGCACCTTAAGGTCCTCCAGGATGGCCTTCATCTGCCGGGCTTCCACGGTAATGCCCATGCAGGCGTTGATCCGGGAGATGTCGGCGCGGATCACCCGCGGCGTGAGGTCAGCCGAGCAGATATCCACGGCGCCCTCCACAATTTCGCCGGCATGGAGCTCTTCAATCAAGCCCATAGCCCGGTCCAGGGCCGTCTGCGCCAGCGTCGGATCCACGCCCTTCTCATACCGGGAGGAGGACTCGGTCCTGAGCCCCAGGGCCCGGGAGGTCTGGCGGATTGAAAGCTGGCTGAAGGTCGCGCTCTCAAAGACCACCGTCTGCGTATCGGCATGGATTCCCGAGTTCTCGCCGCCCATGACGCCGGCCACGCCCATGGGGCCGTTGCCGTTGGCGATGACCAGCATACGCTCGGTCAGCGCCCGTTCCTTGCCGTCCAGCGTCATCAGCGTCTCGCCTTCCCGGGCGCGGCGCACGATAATTTCGCGCCCCTCCACCTCGCGGTAATCAAAGGCGTGCATGGGCTGCCCCATCTCCAGCATCACATAGTTTGTGATATCCACGATATTATTAATCGCCCGGACGCCGGCAGCGTTCAGCTTCTGCTGCATCCACGACGGCGAAGGCCCGATCTTCACATTGCGCACCACGCGGTTCATATACCGGGGGCAGAGCGCGGGCTCCTCCACCTTGACGGACAGGTAGCGGTCAATGGTATCGCCGGCCGCCTGGGTATAGGCGACCTCCGGCATGCGCATGGGCGTATGCAGCGCGGCAGCCACCTCGCGGGCCATACCGATCATGCTCAGGCAGTCGGCCCGGTTGGCGGTGGTCTTAAAGTCGATGATCACATCGTCCATCCCCAGGACCCTGGCGATGGGCGTACCGGGCGCATAGGCCTCCTGCAGGATCATGATACCATCCACCGAGGCGCCCGGGTAGACCGAATCGTCAATGCACAGCTCGCCGCCGGAGCAGAGCATACCGTTGGATACCTCCCCCCGCAGCTTTCCCTTTTTGATGGTCATGCCGCAGGGCAGACTGGCCCCCACCAGCGCGGCCGGGACATAGGCCCCCTCAAAGACGTTCGGCGCGCCCGTCACGATCTGAACCGGCTCTCCCTCGCCCACATCCATCATGCAGATCTTCAGGTGGTCGGAGTTGGCATGGGGCGACAGCTTATCAATGCGGCCCACCACCACGCGGTCCAGCTGCTCGCCCAGCACCTTGACGTCCTCGACCTCCATGCCGGACATGATCATCCGGGAGGCAAACTCCTCCAGCGGCAGATCCACGTCCACATAATCCCTCAGCCATTTCAATGATACTAGCATCTTGTTTCCTCCTAGAACTGGCGCAGGAAGCGCAGGTCGTTTTCAAAGAGCAGCCGCAAATCGCTGATCCCATATTTCCCGTTGGTGATCCGGTCCCAGCCCAATCCAAAGGCAAAGCCGGAATATTCCTGAGGATCGATGCCGCACAGGGTCAGCACCTTGGGGTTCACCACGCCGCAGCCCAGCACCTCGATCCAGCCGGAGCCGTGGCACACCCGGCAGTCCGGATCCTTTCCATCGCACACATAGCAGGAGATGTCCATCTCCGCCGAAGGCTCGGTAAAGGGGAAGAAGGACGGCCGCAGGCGGGTGCGGACATCCTGTCCATAGAATTCCCGCACAAAGACGTCCAGCGTGCCCTTCAGGTGGCTCATGTCGATGCCCTTATCGATTACCAGTCCTTCAATCTGATGGAATACCGGCGAATGCGTGGCGTCCACCTCGTCGACCCGGTAGACCCGCCCGGGGCAGATGATGCGGATGGGCGGCTTTTTCGTGGTCATCGTGCGCGCCTGCACCGGGGAGGTATGGGTACGCAGCAGGAGGTTCTCATTGATAAAGAAGGAATCCTGCATATCCCGGGCGGGGTGGTCCTTGGGCAGGTTCAGCAGCTCGAAGTTGTAATGATCCAGCTCCACCTCCGGGCCCTCGGCAATCTCAAAGCCCATGCCCAGAAAGATCTCTTCCACCCTACGGATTACCTTGGTAAGCGGGTGCAGGTTGCCCAGGGACGGCTCGCGCCCTGGTATGGTCACATCCAGCACCTCGCTGGTCAGGCGGGCCTGGCGTTCCCTGGCGGCCAGCGCCGACTCCCGCTTCTCCAGCATCGCTTCCAGCGTGGCGCGCGCATCATTCACCAGCTTGCCCATGGCGGGCCGCTCCTCCTTGGAAAGCGCGCCCATGCCCCGCATGAGCTCCGTCAGCTGGCCCTTTTTGCCCAGGGCCTTTACCTTCAGCGCTTCCAGCTCGCGGCTATCGTTGATTTTTTCCAGCTGCTCCCGTATGTCGGAAACAATCTGCTTGATCTTTTCCTGCATGGATTCATCCTCCTTTTCCTGTGTCAAAATGAGAAAAAAAGCGCTCCGTCCCCCAGGGACGAAGCGCCTTGTCTTCGTGGTACCACCCAAATTCGCCGGGCCTGCCGGCCTTATGCCGCCGATAACGGTGCGGCCTTCCGTTCCGCCTACTTCCAGGTTCAGCGGACGCTCCGGAGGGAATTTCGACAAGCTGCCGGGCCGGACGCGCTTTCAGCCGGTGACGCATCCTCTCTTGGGCCTGCCCTGCCTGCTACTTGTCTCCATCAACGCATTTTACTATTTTATTTATTATACCACAGGCTTATACCCCTGTAAAGGATATTTTCTCGATCCGAACACAGCCATCCTCACAGGTCAGCCGGAAATCCCCGTCCTTGGCCGCCGCGTGGCGCTCTGCGCCCAGCTCCTGCATCCAGCCGCGGACGCAAAGCGTTTTCCATATGCCGGTATTATACCCGCTGCCCGGATCGTTATCCCACAGCCAGGGAGGCGTGGGCCACAGGCAGACGGCCGGGCGCACCGCCTCATAGACCGGATAATCCACGCCGTTCTGCCCATGGTGGGCCATCTGGACGATGTCGCTCTTAAGGGCCTGACCGTAAAGCGACAGCAGCCGCTCGCCGCCCTCCACGCCAAGGTCGCCTGGAAAGAGCGCGCTTACGCCGCCGCCCTCCACCCGGTAGACCACGCTGGCATTGTTGATGACATTGGCCCTCGGGGCCTCATCCGGCGTCAACAGCACGGTGAAGCGCAGCCCGCCCACATAGATCCGTTCGCCGCCCTCCACCCGGTGCAGCGTGTCCGGGGCCATCTTCCCCATCAGCTCCGTCATCTCCCGGAGCGTATGGGCTTCCTCGGGCTCATAGGCGTCCAGGTAGGGCTGGGATGGAAAGCAATAATAGAGCTTTTCCAAAGAAAAGTCCCCCGGATGACAATCCATCAGGTAACGGAAAGCATCCACATGATCCAGATGGGCGTGGGTCATCAGCCAGGCGGCTATATGGGGCCTGCGGCAGCCGGATACCGCCCTGAGCGCCTCCAGCAGATGCTCGCCATCGCCCCAGTTCCCGCCATCCATGACGGCCAGGGCCCCGTCCTCCGCCCGGAAGATATAGCTCATCATCTGGATCCTGTTGGGCGTTGCCTCCTTGAGCTGGTAGATCTGCATATTGCCCTCCTGCCGCTACTGGATATCGCCCTCATAAAGGGGGAAGCGCTTCGTCAGCTCCAGCACCCGCTCCCGCACGGCGGGGATGTGCTCCCGCCCCTCCAGCAGGCATGCAATGCAGCCGGCAATCTCATCCATCTCCGGCTCCTTCATGCCGCGGGTTGTCACGGCCGGGGTGCCCAGCCGCACGCCGCTGGTGATAAAGGGGCTCTTGGGGTCAAAGGGGATTGCATTTTTATTGGCGGTAATATTGGCCTCGTCCATCCGCCGCTCCAGCGCCTTGCCCGATACGTCGGTGTTGCGAAGATCCAGCAGCATCAGGTGGTTGTCCGTGCCGCCGGAGACCAGCGAAAGCCCGCGGCTGGTCAGGCCCTTGGCCAGCGCCGCCGCGTTCGCCACAATCTGCCGCTGATAGGCCGCGAATTCCCCTCTCAGCGCCTCCTGGAAGGCGACTGCCTTGGCCGCGATGACATGCATCAGCGGGCCGCCCTGAATGCCGGGAAATACCGCCTTGTCGATGGCCGCCGCATATGCCTCCCGGCAGAGGATCAGCCCGCCCCGGGGCCCCCGGAGGGTTTTGTGGGTGGTAGTCGTCACCACATCGGCATAGGGTACAGGGCTTGGATGCAATCCCGCCGCCACCAGGCCGGCAATGTGGGCCATGTCCACCATGAGATAGGCGCCTACCTGATCGGCGATCTCCCGGAAGCGCTTGAAATCGATGATCCGGGGATAGGCGCTGGCGCCCGCTACGATCATCCGGGGCTTATGGGCAAGGGCCAGCCGCTCCACCTCGTCATAATCGATATACTGGGTATCCTCCCGCACGCCATAGGGGACGATGTGGAAATAGCTGCCGGACATATTGACCGGGGAGCCGTGGGTCAGATGGCCGCCGTGGGCCAGGTTCATGCCCAGGATCGTATCCCCCGGCTTAAGCAGCGCAAAATACACCGACATGTTGGCCTGAGCGCCGGAGTGGGGCTGCACATTGGCGTGCTCGGCGCCAAAAAGGCGGCAGGCCCGTTCGCGGGCCAGCTCCTCGGCCACATCGACAAACTGGCAACCGCCGTAATAACGCTTCCCCGGGTAGCCCTCCGCGTATTTGTTGGTCAGGAAAGAGCCTGCCGCAGCCATGACCGCCGGCGAGACAAAGTTCTCTGAGGCGATCAGCTCAATGTGGTCCCGCTGCCTGCCCAGCTCCTGCTCCATTGCCGCCGCCAGCTCCGGATCCACGTTGCGAATGACCGAAAGATCCACCATTTTCCATCATGCCCCCTTTTCTTTTACGGTTTTGTCCGTTAAATATTGTCATTCTACTTGCTTATGGAAGAAATGTCAATGCGCGGGCGCCCGCCCCAACGGACTCCCATAGGCTTTTTATCCGCTTTGTATCGGCCCAAGGGATGGGCTAGGCTTTGCTTGTGCTGCCGATTTCAATGAGATTGCCCTCCGGATCCGCGACATAAAAATTGCGGATGCCGAAGCTAAAGGTTTGGGGGCCGCCCAGGGGGAACTGTACGTCCAGCTTGGACAGCCGGCTGTATTCGGCATCCACCTCACCGAATGAGGCCAGCCACAGGGCGATTTCAAAGGTCTGATTGATCCCCTGGGGGTGGACGTAACGCGCTCCCAGGGCCTGCGCAAAGGCTTTCCTGCTATACATGAACAGGGCCAGGCTGCCGCTGCCTGTCTCAAGCTCTGCGAAATCGCCGCCGTCCCATCTCGCGCGAAGGCCCAGGGTATCCCGGTAAAACCGGACCATTCGTTCCATATCGCCCACCAATAATCCTATACCCACCCTCGCTTGTTTTCCATCCATCGCTTATCCTCCCCGTATCATGCGGTTCCCGCGCCATAGTCATCCCGGTCTTCGTTTTATCCGTGCCTTCCCGCCGCCCCACGCAGCGCTTACCCTGGCTGCCGGCAGGCTTTGCCCCAAGGGAAAAAGCAAGGCGGCACAGGCCCAAGCCTGTGCCGCTCTATCCCACGCCGTCCGCAGGGCCCGCCCTATGGCCTGTATGCAGCCCGGCGCTATTGCGCGCGCTCCACCCGCTCCAGCGCCAGCTTGCCCCGCCGCCACCGGGCCAACCGCTTGTCCTGCCCGCGGACAAGCAGATACACCGTCACCGTGAGGCCAAGGCCCAGGCCCGCCGCGCCCAGCTGCCCTGCCTCGCCCCAAAGGGCGAAGCCCAGGGCCACGCCGGCAACCAGCGCCATGCAGGGAAGCCCATACAGCAACGCCAGCGACAGCAGGTAATAGCGGCTGTCCATCACAAGGCGAACCCAATCCCCCACCGCCACGCCCCGGGGGGCGGTCAGGGTGATGGCCACCTTTTTTTGGTTCTCGGCAAACATGCCGCAGGCCTTGCAGCGGGCGCAGGCGCTTTTGCGGTCAAAGATCACCGTAGCGCGGCCGTCCTCCAGGGCGACCACCTGGCCGATCTCATCGTTAAGCTCCTGCTGCATGTTATTTGTCTGTGCCCGGGGCGATCATGATCCCCAAGTCATCCAGCTGGGCGGCGTCGACTACGTTGGGCGCGTCGGTCATCAGGTCGCCGCTGTTCTGTACCTTGGGGAAGGGGATCACATCCCGCAGGGAGTCGCAGCCGGCCATCAGCGCCACCACCCGGTCCAGGCCGGGGGCAATGCCGCCGTGGGGCGGCGGCCCATACTTAAAGGCGTCCAGCAGGAAGCCGAAGCGCTCCTGAGCCTGCTCCTCGGTGAAGCCCAGCATCTTGAAGATGCGCTTCTGGATGGAGGATTCATGGATACGGATGGAGCCGCTGGCCAGCTCGGTGCCGTTGAGCACAATATCATAGGCCTTGGCCCGCACCCTGCCGGGATCAGACTCCAGATAAGGCAGATCCTCCTCGTTGGGCATGCAGAAGGGATGGTGCTGGGCCACATACCTGCCTTCCTTCTCGTCATACTCGAACATGGGGAATTCCGTAACCCACAGGAAATTGAACTTTTTCGGATCCATCAGGCCAAAGCGGCGGCCCAGCTCCAGCCGCAGCTGGCCCAGGGCGGTCAGCGCGGTCAGCCGGGTATCGGCCACAAAGAACACGGCGTCGCCTGCCTGCGCGCCGCAGGCCTTCAGAATCGCGTCCTTTTCCTCATCGGAAAGGAATTTCGTGAAGGTGCTGCGCACGCCGCTCTCTTCCACCAGCATCCAGGCCAGGCCCTTGGCCCGATAGGTCTTCACCACATCCGTCAGGGCGTCCAGCTCCTTGCGCGTGAAGGAGCCGGCCTTCCCCGGGGCGACGATAGCTGCCACACAGCCCTTGTCCTGGGCGGCCGCCTGGCTGAACACGCTGAATCCGCAGCCCTTGACCGTCTCGGTGATCTCACGGATCTCCAGGCCAAAGCGGGTATCCGGCTTATCGGAGCCGTAGCGGGCCATGGCCTCGTGCCAGGTCAGCCGCGGGAAGGGCGTTTCAAGCTGCACCTTCAGCACGTCCTGGAAAACCCGCTGGAACATCCGCTCGGTCACATCGTATACGTCCTCCTCATCCACAAAGGACATCTCGATATCGATCTGGGTGAACTCGGGCTGGCGGTCAGCCCGCAGATCCTCGTCGCGGAAGCATCGGGCGATCTGATAATACCGGTCGAAGCCGGAAACCATCAGCAGCTGCTTGAAAAGCTGGGGCGACTGGGGCAGGGCGAAGAACTTGCCGGGGAACACCCGGGAAGGCACAAGATAGTCGCGGGCGCCCTCCGGCGTCGAGCGGGTCAGCATGGGCGTCTCCAGGTCGATGAAGCCCTCCGAATCCAGGAAGGCCCGCACCGAACGGGTCACCGCATGCTTCATCATCAGGATACGCTGCATTTCGGGGCGGCGCAGATCCAGGTAGCGATGCTTCAGCCGCAGCGCCTCCGATACCTTGCCCGCCTCCTCCAGATTAAAGGGCGGCGTTTCCGATTCCGACAGGATCTTAAGCTGGCGGGCCGCCACCTCGAAGGTCCCGGTCTTGAGCGCTGGGTTTACGTTCTCCGGCGTGCGCGCCTTCACCTCGCCGGTCACGGCCAGGCAGTATTCGGAGCGGATCTGTTCGGCCTTGGCAAAGAGGGCTTCATCGTCGGAGGCGTCGAAAACCACCTGCACGATGCCGGTGCGGTCCCGCAGCCACACAAAGATCAGGTTCCCCAGATCGCGCCGCCGCTGGGCCCAGCCCATGACGGTGACCGTTTTTCCGATATCGGCCTCGCACAGCTCGGTGCAGCGGTGGGTCCGCTTCAGGCCGTTCAACAGTTCTCCCATTTGCTCCTCCTATCTCTCGCCGGCCAGGGAGGCAACCACCTCAGCCAGCGGAACCATGCGTTCCTCGTTGCTCATCATATCGCGGATCTTGGCCATGCCGTCCTTGAGCTCATCCTCGCCCAGCACGACCACATAGCGGCAGCCGGTCTTATCGGCATACTTAAACTGCGCCTTGACCGAACGGCCCATATGGTCCAGATCGGCAGCCAGCCCTGCATCCCGAAGCGTTTGGGTCAGCGCGAAGGCCGTCGCGCGGGCGCCTGCCCCCAGCGGCGCCACATAGATATCCAGCAGCGCAGGCTCCTCCATCTTCTTTTCGCCATAGATCTCCAGGGCCATCAGCAGCCGCTCCATACCCATGCCAAAGCCGATGCCCGGCAGGCTGGGGCCGCCCAGCTCCTCCAGCAGCCCGTCATAGCGCCCGCCGCCGCATACCGTGCTCTGCGCGCCGATCTGCGGCGCGATGATCTCGAAAACGGTCCGGGTATAATAATCCAGCCCCCGGACGATGAGCGGATTCACATGATAGGTCACGCCCATATCATCAAGATACCCCTTGAGCGCTGTGAAGTGGCTGGCGCATTCCTCGCAAAGGCAATCGGTTATGGCCGGCGCCTGGGCGACCACAGCCTTGCAGGCAGGGCATTTGCAATCCAGGATCCGCAGGGCATTGCGGTCGTACCGGTCGCGGCAGGTCTCGCACATCTCGCCGAGATGGGGCTTCAGGAAGGCCCGCAGCTTTTCGATATAGGCCGGGCGGCAGCTCTTGCAGCCGATCGAGTTGATGTTGACCTCCAGGCCGCTCAGCCCCAGCTCCGTAATCACCTTCATGGCCAGCAGGATCACCTCGGCGTCCATGGAGGGCTCGGACGCTCCATAGGCCTCCACGCCGAACTGGTGATGCTCCCGAAGCCGCCCCGCCTGGGGCCGCTCATAGCGGAAGGTGGGCGAATAGCAGTAATACATCTTCGCCGGCAGCGGGTCGTTAAACAGCTTATTCTCAATAAAGGCGCGCCCGACGCCGGCCGTCCCCTCCGGCCGCAGGGTGATGGAGCGGTCGCCCTTATCCTTGAAGGTATACATTTCCTTCTGCACAATGTCGGTGGTATCGCCGACGCCGCGCAGGAAAAGCTCCGTATGTTCAAAAATCGGTACGCGGATCTCCCGGAAGCCAAAGCTGCGGCAGACCGAGCGCATCACCGCCTCCATGTGCTGCCACCGGTACACATCCTTGGGCAGAAGGTCCTTGGTGCCCTTGGGCGCCTGTGTAATGAGCATAATTCCTCCTTCTCCGGGCTCACGCCCTGGTATATATCCAAATTTTAACCCTCATCCTCCAGGAAAAAGGCCTTCAGCTTGTCCTGGTATTCGGGCAGCTGGGCGATATAGTGCGGTACGCTTTTGGCGTGGGGCAGCCGCTCGTGCCGGTTCTGCGCAAAATGCATGTGCTTGCTGATTGCCCCCGCGCCCAGCGCCAGGGTGTCGTGGGTCTCCTCCATAATATCCACGTTATAGATACAGGCGGCTCCAGGCCGGGTATAGCCTACGTTCTCCAGGTTGCCCCGCTGGTTCTTCTGGCGGTAGAGGTAATAAGGCTGCATGCCCATATGCCGTGCGCAGCGCGCGCCGGCCTCCACCATGGCCTCCACCTCGCCGGTTTCCGGCAGCGGATAGCGCTCCAGATGCTCATGCAGGGCCGATGAACGCTTAATGGTTAAGGTGTGGATGGTCAGGTTGTCCACCGCAAGCCCTGCGATCCCCCGCAGGGTAGCCTCCGCCTGCTTCAGCCCTTCGCCGGGCAACCCCATGATTAGATCCATATTGATATGGGCAAAGCCCAGCGCAGACGCCCGCTCCACCGCCTCCAAGGCCTGGGCGCTGGTATGGCCGCGGCCAATGGCGGCCAGGGTTTCATCGCACAGGGTCTGCGGGTTGATGGATATGCGGCCAACCCCCATATCCCGCAGCATGGGCAGCATATCGCCGCCCAGCGTATCCGGCCGGCCAGCCTCGACGGTGAATTCCCGAGCGCCGGGAAAAGCGGCCATCGCTGCCGACAGCACACGGCGCAGCGGCTCCACGCCGATGGCCGACGGCGTACCGCCGCCGACATAAACGGCGCGGACGGCGCGGCCCATCTGCCGCACCAGCTGACCGCCCCATTCGATCTCCCCGCACAGCGCGTCCACATATCCGCCTATGTCGCAGCGGGTACGGGACATATCCACGCTGATAAAGGAGCAGTACAGGCATCGGGTACGGCAAAAGGGGATGCCAATATAGATATCGATGGACTGCTCATCCCCCCAGGTATAGATCCCCTCCTGCTGCCGCAGGATATCCTGCACCAGGGCCACCCGCTGCGCCGTCACCGCAAAGGTATCGGTGAGCGCCCGGGCCGCGGCCTCACCGCTGCCGGTCTCCTGGATCAGCTGGCGGAATAGCTTGGTGGGCCGGATGCCCGTCAAAGCGCCCCAGGGCAGCCGCCGGTCCTCCAGCGCCTGCATGGCCCGGAAAGCTGCCAGCTTTGCCCCCCGGCGGATCAGCCGCAGATCCACCACCGGATCCCGCTGCGCCGGGTAGGGCAGCGTGAGGGCGGCTTCGCGCTGCGCGCCGCCGCGCACCCACCTTACCCGGTGGATCCAGCCTGAAGGCGCCTCCGTCATTTCATGGGCCAGGCATGGCTCCTCCATGCCCTCGCCCACCGTCTCCATGGGATAGAACAGCCGCGCCACATCGGCCAGCTCCTGGGCGGCGGCCGGTACATTGGTTTTGAGCCCGATCATCGGCCTGCCTCCAGGTAGGGATTGCCCATCCGCTCAGCGGCGATGGTGGTAGCTGGGCCATGGCCCGGGAATACCTGGGTATCGTCGGGAAGCGTCATCAGCTTTTCCCGAATGCCCTTGATCAGCGCCCGGCCGTCCCCTCCGGGGAAATCCCAGCGCCCGACGCCCATGCAAAAGAGCGTATCGCCGCTGAAAAGGTAACCCGGCGCATAAAAGCATAGGCTGCCCGGCGTATGGCCCGGCGTGTGGATCACGCGCAAAGATTCGCCGCCCAGGGGCAGCTCATCCCCCTCCTGCAGCAGCCGGTCCGCAGCCGGCGCCGTGATGGCCTGTCCCTGCCAGGCAGACAGATTGGCTTGGCTGTCGGTCAGCTTATCTGCGTCCAGGCGGTGTATGGCGATCTGCGCTTCCGGGTACAGGCGCTTCAGCGCACCGACCGACGCGATATGGTCAAAATGCCCATGGGTCAGCAGGATACCCTGAAGCGACAGGCGCTGCCGGGATAGGGTCGCCTCCAGCAGGCCGCCGGTCAGGTCCGGGTCAACAGCATAGGCCCGGCCGCTTGCCTCGTCCCAAACCAGGTAGCCGTTCGCCCAGGGAGAGCCGGGCACGACAATGGGAAAACAGATCATACTCCACCTCACGCACCACGAAAAGGGGCCGCGCCGCCCCCTGCCGCATAATTTATTTATTTTACCATATTCAAGCGGAAAAAGGCAATGCCGCCGCTATAGCTCGTCTGTATCGAGGCAAATGGTCACCGGCCCGTCGTTCACCAGGGCAAAGGCCATATCCGCGCCAAAGACGCCGGTCTCCACCGGCTGGCCGCAGAGCTGCTGCACACGGCTGACAAAGGATTCATACAGCGCCCGGGCTTGCTCCGGCCGCGCCGCCAGGGTAAAGGAGGGCCGCCGCCCATGGGAGCAATCGGCCGCCAGGGTGAACTGCGATACCACCAGCGCCTGTCCCCCTATGTCCAAAAGGGAACGGTTCATCTTATCCTGCTCATCGGTAAAGATCCTCAGCTCGACGATTTTCTTGGCCAGGATATCGGCCTGGGCCTGCGTATCGCCCTGCACCACGCCCAGCAGCACCGCAAGGCCGGATCCGATCTGCCCCACGACGCGTCCATCCACGGTCACGCTGGCTTCGCGCACCCGCTGAATTACTGCTTTCATCTCATATTCCTCCCGCTTGGGCTTATTATACTCAATTCAGTATGGGAATTCAATTTATTGGGCGGGGCAATATAGGAAAAAGCCGAAAGCTTTTCCGGCTTTCGGCTTTTTCAGGTTACCCTTTGGGGTTACAGGTTAGCGCATGTTGGCGGTGGAACCGGACATCTTGCGCTCGTACTCCTGGATCATACGACGAACCATCTCGCCGCCAACGGAGCCGTTCTGACGGGAAGTCAGGTTACCCTTGTCGCCCTTGAAGTCCACGCCCAGCTGATTGGCAATTTCGTACTTCATGTTCTCCATAGCGGTACGAGCCTCAGGCACAACCAGGTTGTTGCTGCTGTTGTTGCTAGCCATTTTCATTTCACCTCCAGCTTTTACGGGACAAGCATGCAGTTTCGCATTCTTGTTTCTCCCGGCGAACACTGCATGCTGCCCTTGTGGACTGCCCTGCTGTCTTCGCTAATGGTAGAATAACCTTTTCAGCTGAAAATACCCTTGGTAATCTCTAGCAACCCACAGCCCTTTTTCATGATAGCCCAAACATATCGGTGGACAAATAACGCTCGCCCGTATCCGGCAGCAGCGCTACGATGCGCTTACCTGCCCATTCCGGCCGCCGGGCCAGCTGAACCGCCGCCCACAGGGCCGCACCGGAGGAGATGCCCACCAGCACGCCTTCCTCACGAGCCATAATGCGGCCCAGCGCAAAGGCGTCCTCATTCCCCACGGGGATGATTTCGTCATATATGGATGTATCCAGCGTATCCGGCACGAAGCCCGCGCCGATGCCTTGAATCTTATGGGGGCCCGCCGCACCCCCGGAGAGCACAGGCGAGGCTGCGGGCTCCACCGCAGCCACATAAATAGCCGGATTTTGCCGCTTAAGATACTGGCCCACGCCTGAAACCGTGCCGCCTGTGCCGACGCCAGCCACAAAAGCGTCCACCCGGCCCTCAGTATCAGTCCAGATTTCCGGCCCCGTCGTCTCCAGATGGGCTTGGGGGTTGGCCGGGTTCTCAAACTGTCCCGGAATAAAGGCGCCTTCGGTCTGCTCCGCCAGCTCCTTTGCCTTTTGAATCGCGCCACTCATCCCCTTTGCGCCTTCGGTCAGCACCACCTGGGCGCCATAGGCCTTCAGCAGGTTCCGTCGCTCCACGCTCATGGTTTCCGGCATGGTCAGGATCACCTTATAGCCCTTGGACGCGCCGATGGCGGCTAAGCCAATACCGGTATTGCCGCTGGTGGGTTCAATGATCACCGAGCCAGGACGCAGCGCTCCGGATGATTCGGCCCTTTCAATCATGCTCCTGGCCACGCGGTCCTTTACGCTTCCGGCCGGGTTAAAGGACTCCAGCTTGGCCAAAAGCTCTGCTTTAATTCCAAAATGCGCCTCAATCCGATGCAGCCGCAGCAGCGGCGTATGCCCTACCAGCTCGCCGATGCTGCCGGCAATTCTACCCTTTTCCATGTTTACCTCCATCCTTCCTCGTTATCCTATGATCATGCCCGCCCTTGGCATAGAACATCGTTCCCGGCCGCGGGGAATGCTTCCGCCGTAAGCGTTCATCCTGTCCGCCTCCATTAACATACTTATCATATATGTTTTATATGATATTCTTATATCTCTTTTTTGTCAAGGATTTTTTGGAAGCAATCCGCCTTTTCCCTTACCGCATCCGGCGCTGCCGCGAGATCTTCGAGGGTCACTGCATCCATATAGGCCATGACAAGGGACCAAAGCCCCTGCCAGAAGGGGAGCGATTTACAGTGGTCCTGCCTGGGGCAATCGTTGTCTGGCAGCTCCAGGCAGGATACCGGCGCCAGGTTCCCCTCGATGGACTGCAAAATCTCTCGAACCGAATAGCTGCCGGCAGGGCGGGCCAGGCGATAGCCGCCCTGCGGGCCCTTTGCGCTGGCAACGAGGCCCGCGCGGCTCAGGGGCGTCACGATCTGCTCCAGGTATTTTAACGATATCTCCTGCCTGGCTGCCACGTCTTTCAGGGCCACATAGCCGGCCGCGCCATGCTCCGCCAGGTCAATCATCATGCGAAGCGCATACCTTCCTTTTGTTGAAACCTTCATGCCGCACCTCCTCCCTCATTATCCTAGAAATTCAATAGGAAATCAACCTCCCCGACGCTTCTTTTCTATTTTTCCGGTTTTGCCCGCGCCTATCCCGCAGCCCGGATAAAAAATGGCCGAATCCTCATCGCATATCGGATCCGGCCGTTGTCCATTATTTCTTTATCATTTGAATCGCATCCGTCGGGCAAGCCTGGGCGCACTGCTCGCACCCGGTACATTTCACCGGGTCCACATGATGCGGCTGCAGCTTCTCGCCGGAAATCGCATCAAACTTGCAGGCGCTCTCGCAGCTTTCGCAGCCGGTGCAGTGGATTTCATCCACAAAGGCTACGCGGCGGTTCTCCAAGTCGCCCCATATACATTTTCGGGGGCACTTTTCTACGCACTGCATACAGCCGGTACATTTTTCATAATCGATCACCGGCAGGTCGTCTACCAGGGTAATGGCGCCAAAGGCACAGGTTTTCTGGCAGATTCCGCAGCCGATGCAGCCCACCTGGCAGGCCTCCCGTACCTCCTTGCCCTTGGCCGTTGCGCGGCATTGGACGCGGGCCCGTGAGCTGGCGGGCACCATCGCGATAATTTTCCGCGGGCATGCGGATACGCATTTACCGCAGCTGATGCACAGCTCCTGGTCGATACGGGCGAGCCCATCCACCACCTGAATCGCGCCGGTCGGGCACACCCGCGTGCAGTTTCCCAGCCCCAGGCAGGAAAACCGGCAGGTCTTGTATCCGTCGGCCAGGGCGGCCGCCGCCGCACAGTCGGTGATCCCTTCATATACATACTTAATATGCGTATTTTCCAGCGAGCCCTGGCAGCGCACGAAGGTCGTCAGCGGCTCCATCTCATCCTGTTCCACTCCCATGACGGCTGCGACAGCCGCCTTCTGCTCCGCATTGGATACAGGGCAGCCGTTGGGCGGCGCTTTCCCCTCAGCCACAGCCTTGGCAAAGGCGTCGCACCCCGGAAAGCCGCAGCCGCCGCAATTGGCCCCCGGCAGATTCTCGCGGATCTTCAGCTGCTTTGGATCAGCCTGCACGGAAAAGAACCGGTTGGCCACCGCCAGCAGCACGCCGAAAAGCAGCCCCAGGCCGCCCAACGCCAGCGTAGGCGCCAACAGCCCCGACCAGGTAAAGCCTGCGGTCAATACAATCGCCGTATTCATTGGCTGCCCCCTTTACTGAATCATGCCGGCAAAGCCCATAAAGGCCACCGACATCAGTCCGGCTGTGATAAGCGCAATGGGGAAGCCCTTAAAGCATTTGGCAATATCCGAGCTTTCCAGCCGCTCCCGGATCCCTGCGAACAGGACGATTACCAAGAGAAAGCCCAGGCCGCCGCCGACGCCATAGGTCAGCGATTCCAGCAGGTTGTAATTCTTGGTGATATTCTGCAGCGCCACGCCCAGCACCGCGCAGTTGGTGGTAATCAGCGGCAGATATACGCCCAGCGCCGAATACAGCGAAGGCGAGCTTTTCTGTATCACCATTTCCACAAACTGCACCAGCGCCGCGATGGTCAGAATAAAGGCGATGGTCTGCATATAGGTAATATTCAGCGGCACCAGGATATAGGTATAAACCAGCCAGCTGATGACGCTGGCCAAGCCCATGACAAAGGTGACCGCCACGCCCATGCCCAGGGCGGTCTCCACCTTCTTGGATACGCCCAAGAAGGGGCAGATGCCCAGGTACTGGTTCATGACGAAATTATTGACCAGCACCGCGCCCAGCAGAATCAACAGATAATTCATCTTGCGCCCCTCCCCTATTTCTTATCCTTATCGGTCAGCTTGTTAATCAGCGCCATCAAAAGCCCCAGGGTGAGGAAGCCGCCGGGCACCGCCGTCATAATGGCCGCCGGCGTATAGCCCACGCCCAGCACCGGCACACCCAGCAGCGTGCCGCTGCCCAGAAGCTCCCGGATCACCGACAGCACCAGGAGCGCCAGCGTGAAGCCAAGGCCCATCCCCAGTCCGTCCATGGCCGAAGCCAGAAGCCCGTTTTTCGAGGCGAAGCTCTCGGCCCGGGCCAGGATGATGCAGTTTACCACAATGAGCGGGATAAACAGGCCCAAGGAGGCGTTCAGCTCAGGGAGGAAAGCCTCCATCAGCAGCTGGACAATGGTGGTAAAGGTCGCAATCACCACGATATAGCAGGGGATGCGCACCTTATCGGGGATAAAATTGCGCAGAAGCGAAATGACCACGTTGCTGCCTACCAGCACGAAGGTGGCCGCCATACCCATGCCGAAGCCATTGGAAACCGAAGTGGTGATGGCCAGCGTGGAGCACATGCCCAGCACCAGCCGGAATATGGGGTTTTCATCCAGTATGCCGTTGCGGAGGATCTTGCCATAATTGGTCTTCATCTTACGCGCCTCCCATCTGCCGCGTCACCTCGGCGGCGATATTGACGGCCTCCAGCACAGCGGTGGAGGAGAGCGTCGCGCCGGAGATGGCCTCCACCCCGTTGCCGTATTGCACAGGCGCCTGCTGGCCGCGGAACTGGCTGATGAACTCCTCCTTGGTCACGCGGTCGCCCAGGTTGGCCGTCTCCGTGTGGGAGAGCACCTGATAGCCGGCAACCTTGCCCTCGGGCGTAATCCCCACCATAACGCTCATCTCATGGTAGCCCTGCACCAGGACGGTGACCAGCGCGCCGCCGTCATCGGTGCGGTATACGTTCTGCAGCGTGCTGTATCCGGTCGCCGTCTTCAGGTCGGAAAGCGCCTGCTCGTCCAGCGGCGTAAAGTCTTGCGCGTCCGGATAGATGGCCCGCAGCGCCTCCTGGGCCTTGGCCTCCTCGTTGGCGGCCTTGACCGGCGCGGTAAAGCTGTAGGTTGCCGCTAGGGCCAGGCCCGCCGCCAGGCAAATGATCAGCAGGCGGCCGCCCAAATTCAGGATATTACGCAGCATGCCTCTTCCTCCTTCCAAAGAGCGGGGGATTGACAAACCTGTCGATCAGCGGCGTCACCAGGTTCATCAGCAGAATGGAATAGCTGACGCCCTCGGGCATGGAGCCGAACTGGCGGATGCAGACCGTCAAAACGGCGCAGCCTACGGCAAAGATCGCCTGCCCGCGAATGGTATTGGGGTTGGTGGTATAGTCGGTGGCCATAAAAATTGCGCCCAGGAAAAGGCCGCCGCCCAGCGTATAGCACAGCGCTACCTCCAGGTTAAAGCCATTCAGCACAAGGCCCGCCAGGAAAACCAGGCCGATATAAATCACGGGAATATGCCAGGTGATTACCCGGCGAATGAGCAGATAGACCAGGCCGATCACCAGCGCCAGCGTACATACCTCGCCGATTACGCCGCCCCGAAGGCCCAGGAACATCTCCCAGCTAAAGGGCAGGGAGGCCGTATAGCCATCCTTTAGAAGGGAAAGCGGCGTTGCCCCCGATACGGCGTCGCCCCAGAAGTTGGGGCTCTGGTAAGAGGTTCCGCTCATCATGGCGGGGTAGGCTGTCATCAGCACCGCGCGGGCGGCCAGGGCGGGGTTCATAAAGTTCTGCCCCAGGCCGCCAAAGGCCTGCTTCACGATGGTGATGGCAAAGGCTGCGCCCAGCACAGCCGCCCACCAGCGGCAGCCCACCGGCAGGTTCAGCGCCAGAAGGAGCCCGGTAACCGCCGCCGAGCAGTCGCTGATCGTAACCTTTTTGTGGGTAAGCTTTTGAATGATCCATTCTGTCAGCACCGCCGAGGCCACCGAGGCCACCACCAGGATGAGCGCATTGAGCCCAAAATAGACAACCGCCACCACGGTGGCCGGGGCCAGGGCGATCAGCACATCCCGCATGATGCTTTGGGTGGTTTGGGGTGCATGGACATGGGGAGACGACGACACATGCAGCTTCAAAGCGAGTTACCTCCTCAGGTTCTTTCCATTTCTTTTCGGCCCGCCTTGGAGCTAAGCCTTCTTTTTCCGCGCCCGTTCCAGCGCCGCCGCCCGGGCAAGCTTGATGTTCTGCATCAGCGGCCGCATGGCCGGGCATATGTAGGAGCAGCTGCCGCAGCCGATACAGTCCACCGCGTTGAGGGCGATGGCCCGGCTCAGGTCGTTATGGATGACCGCCAGGGCCACATCCCGGGCATTGATGCCCATCGGACATACCATAAGGCATTTACCGCAGCGGATACAGTTGGATGCCTCGGGCAAAAGCTCCTTTTCTGTCAGCGCCACGATGCCGGAGGTATTGGCCATCACCGGCACCGCCGTGGTCGCCTGCGCAAAGCCGGTCATCGGCCCGCC
The DNA here is from genome assembly GCA_900542005.1 of uncultured Eubacteriales bacterium. Lineage (GTDB taxonomy): Bacteria > Bacillota > Clostridia > Christensenellales > UMGS416 > Parachristensenella. Next base: position 41,776 of record UQLW01000015.1, on the reverse strand, counting down.
GGACAGGATCTTCGCCACATCCTCCGTCAGGCCGCCGCAGGCCTCGATGCAGGTTTCAAAGCTGGTGCCCAGCCGCACCTCCAGGTTTCCGGGATTGCGGACAGCCGGCCCGGTTACCGTCACCACCCGCTCAATGCAGGGCATACCGGTAGCAAATACCTGGGCGATGGCCGCAGCCGTCCCCACATTGCTGACCACGCAGCCCACCGAGGCCGGCAGCGCGCCCGATTCCACCGTGCGCCCGGTCAGCGTTTGGATCAGCTGCTTCTCCGCGCCCTGGGGATATTTCACCTTCAGCGGCGCCACGGTAATGTCCGCCTGCCCGTCCAGGGCCTCCTCCAGCGCCCGGACCGCGTCCATCTTGTTGTTTTCCACGCCGATATAGGCCCGTTTCACCGACAGCGCGCGCATCAGGATCCGGCAGCCCTCCACCACCCGGCCAGCCCGCTCCAGCATCACCCGATGGTCGCAGGTCAGATAGGGCTCGCACTCGGCGCCGTTAAGGATCAGGCAATCCACCTTGGATTCCGGCGGCGGGTTCAGCTTTACATGGGTGGGGAAGGCGGCGCCGCCCATGCCCACGATACCGGCCTGCTGGATGGTCTTCACGATCTCTTCCGGCTCCATGCTGCGGTAGTCTTTGGGGCTGAGCGAGGGATCCGGCTCGTCCTTGCCATCGTTTTCTATCACCACTGCCAGGCAGCTTGTCCCAATGGTGGAAAGGCGGTTTTCCACCGCCAGCACCTTGCCCGATACTGTGGCAAAATAGGGCACGCCCACATATCCCCCAGCCTCAGCGATCTTCTGGCCCAGGCGCACAGGGTCGCCCTTCTTCACCAGCGGCTTGGCGGGCGCGCCGGCGTAATTGGCCAGCGGCAGCACCACCTGCCCGGCTGGGACGCTGCGGATCGCCTCGCCCTGGCTTCGGGTTTTGCCATGATGCTCGCGCTCCAGCGGGTGCACCCCGCCGCGATGAAACGTCACACTTTTCACAGCCATCACCTGTCATCCTTTTCGTTTCTTAGAAAATACCATACCAAGGTATTATAGCACATCTTCCAGGCAGAGACTATGCTCGTGCAAAAGAAAATGCGGTTCTGTTTTTTATTGGTCCGTACGCCCGCCGCCTGTAGACGATGCGCGTCGGTTCATGCCATGGGCCGCTTTCCGCTCCTTCTGCTGAAAAGGGGAAAAAAACGCCGGGCATCAGCCCGGCGAATCCGCCTCCGGCAGGGAGCCTCCGGCATGTCGGCCGCCGCCGCTTATTCCTGCGATAGCAAATAGCGCGTAATATCCCTGGCCTTCAGGCCGCCGCCCACGCAGAACAGGGATAGGTCTCCCCCGCGTGGCTGGCATAGGCGGATACTCAGCGCCTGATCCCCGGCATAGAGCACCAGCACCTCCCCCTCAGCGATCAGCGTCAGATGAAGGGGCGCGCCGGCCGCCATCGGGATGCGCCGGTAAAGGTCGGCGCTCTCAAGCGCCCGGGTCACCGCGCCAAAGCGCACGATCCCCTCTCCCGGCAGGAACTCCAGCTTATAACCATGCCTTGTGGCAAAGTCCTGCCCAAAGGCCAAGCCGAAGCTGTAGGCGCCCGGTTCAAAGGTAAGATCCATATCGACACGCCAGCAACCCTCGCAACCGGTAAAAAGCAGCCGCTCATCCTTGCCTCCGGCGCCGGGCAGCGCTATCTCCGCCAAACGCTCCGCCGGCGACCATGCCGGCTCCAGCTCTTCCGGCATCCGGCAGCCCAGCGTGCCGTCTTCCCGCTGCACCAGCTCATGCACCGCCAGGCTGCCGCCCCACTCCCAAGCTCCGTCGTCGCTGTTGCCCGACCGTGTGGCGATCCAGCCGAACAGATACCGCTTTCCGCCGCGTTGGGCTGTTTTGGCCGCATAGTAGGCTTTGCCGTCAAAGCAATCGTCGGCCGGCATGCGCCAGGGCCCCTGCAGGCTGTCGGCCATCACATACCGGGTGCGCCGGGTATCGGAATATTCGGAGAACACCAGATACCACCACCGCCCCATCCGGAACAGGTCGGGGCACTCATGGGTGTTATACAGATTCGGCGCCCAGAACGGCTCTGCCTCTTCCCATCGGACAAGGTCGCTGGAGGTATACTGGGCCGTAAAGCCGGCGTTATAGTTCGCCTCCCGGCGGCGTGCCACCGGGAGCATCCGATATAGCCCGGCCTCTTCATCCCAAAATACAAAGGGGTCGCGGAAATGATCCGGATCATACCGCGCCGCATCGGCGTAGAAGGTATCCTCCGGCCGCTTAACCCAGTGATCCATATCCTCGCTCACCGCATGCATGACCGCCTGGGCCGGCTTTCCCTGGCTCGGGAAATCGGGGTTATGGCCCGTATAGAAAATATGGTATCGCCCCTGCGCCGCTATGACGCTGCCGGTAAAGACAAAGAGATCCTGCTCCTGCTCGCTTCCCCGGGCCAGGGCTTCCCCGTGCTCCCTATAGTGCAGAAAGTCATCGGTGCTGATCCGGTACCAGGGGGTGCCCCGGCCAAAGGCCGCCTCGTCCCGCCAGTCCCGAAGGTAGAAGAGTTCAAAGGCGCCGCCCTCGCAAAAGGGGATAAAATCGGCGCAGACTGCGCCCTCCGGCCGGTAAAAAAGCTTTTTCATACCGCTGTACCTCGCGTTGTTTGTTGATGGCCCCAACGGGGACCGTGCCTATGGGCATCAGCCGTCCTCCGCGCCCCGATGCATCAGCGCTACCTCCGCGCCGTCCACCAGCGCCAGCCAGGAGGCTTCGATCACGTCGGTGGATACGCCCACAGTATTCCAGATCTCCCTGCCATCGGTAAACTCGATCAGCACCCGGACCGAGGCGGCCGCTCCGGCCTCGGAATCGATCACCCGAACCTTATAATCCGTCAGGCGGATGCTGTCGATCGCCGGGTAAAAGACCCGCAGCGCCTTTTGCAGGGCGCGGTTCAGGGCGTCTACCGGGCCGTTCCCTTCCGCCGCGGTGATCTCGCTGCGGCCGTCCACCTCTATCTTGATCATCGCGGTGGCATGGGTCGCCTGCTCCCCGCCCTTACCCCGCTGGGTCAGGATGGAGAACTGCTTTAGCGTAAAGAAGGACTGATACCGGCCCAGCACCCGGGCCGCCATCAGCTCAAAGCTGCCCTGGGCGTTCTCATATTGGTAGCCCTGCCCTTCCTTTTCCTTTACCTGGGCCAGCATGTCGGCCACCTCCGGGCTGTCCTTGGTGTAGTCCCCGCCCAAGCGCCGGGCCATCAGGCTGCGGCCCGCCACCTCGCTGACCACAAAGTGCCTCCGGTTGCCTACAGCTTCAGGCGGGATATGCTCAAAGCTTTCCCGGTCCTTCAGTACGCCGTCAATGTGCAGCCCCGCCTTATGGGAAAAGGCAGCCGTCCCCACAAAGGGTTGGGTATCGGGCAGGCGTTTGTTGGCCAAATCCGCCACCTGCCGGCAGATGGGCGTCAGCTCCTGCAGCCCCTGCCCCTGCAGGGCCTGGAAGTCCATTTTCAGCATCAGATTGGAGAGCACCGAAGCAAGGTTGGCATTCCCACAGCGCTCGCCATAGCCCAGCAGCGTCCCCTGCACGTGGCTGGCCCCGGCCCGCACGGCCTGCAGGGTATTGGCCACGGCCAGCGCGCCGTCGTCGTGGGTATGGATGCCGATGGTGCAGCCGGGGAAGCCCTGCCGGACGGATGAGACCGCCGCTGTGATTTCATCGGGCAGCGCGCCGCCCCGGGTATCGCACAGGCAGAGGCAGCGCGCCCCACCGGCCAGCGCCGCCCGCAGGGCCGCTTGCGCATAGCCGGGATCGTCGGACCAGGCGTCAAAGAAATGCTCGGCGTCAAATATCACCGACCGGCCCCGCTCCGCCAGATACCGGCAGCTTTGCTCAATCATCCGGAGATTCTCCGCCAAATCCGTCTGCAGCACCCGGCGCACCTGGTCGGCTGACGCCTTCCCCACCAGCACCACCACAGCCGTATCCGCCGCCAGCAGGGCCGCCATAGCCGGATCCTCCTGGGGCGATATTCCCGCGCGGCAGGTCATGCCAAAGGCCGCCAGCTGCGCGCGCTTCAGCCTGAGCCGTTCAGCGCGACGGTAAAGCTCCGCATCCTTGGGATTGGAGGCCGGATTGCCCGCCTCGATCAGATCCACGCCCAGGCGGTCCAGCAGGCCGATGATCTTCAGCTTATCCTGCAGGGAATAGCTGATCCCCGGGGCCTGCGCGCCATCCCGAAGGGTGGAATCCAGCACTTCGATGGTTGCCATCTTTGACTCCTTAGCGATTTCTCAGCTCCACCCGGCGAATCTTACCCGATATGGTCTTGGGCATTTCATCGATAAATTCTACCACCCTGGGATATTTATAGGGCGCGGTGGTACGCTTGACGTGATCCTGAAGCTCCTTGGCCAGCGCCTCTGAGGGAGTATAGCCCTTATTGAGCACAATGGTGGCCTTGATGACCTGCCCCCGGATCGGGTCCGGTACTCCGGTGATCGCCGTCTCCAGCACCGCCGGATGCTCCATCAGGGCGCTTTCCACCTCAAAGGGGCCCACCCGGTAGCCGGAGGTTTTGATGATATCGTCGGTACGCCCCACATACCATAAGAGGCCGTCGGCATCCCGCCAGGCCGTGTCGCCGGTATGATAAAGGCCGTCGTGCCAGGCCTCCCGGGTCAGCTCTTCGTTCTGATAGTAGCCCAGGAAGATCCCCGCCGGCAGCCGCCGGTCCGTGCGCACGACGATCTCGCCCACCTGGCCAGCCTCGCAATGCACGCCGTCCTCGTCCACCACATCCATGTCGTAGGCCGGGCTGGTGCGCCCCATGGAGCCCGGTACCGGCGTATCATAGATGGAGCTGAATACGGTCAGCGTGGTCTCCGTCTGGCCATAGCCCTCGTGGATGGACATGCCCGTGGCCCGCTTCCACTGATGATGCACCTCGGGATTCAGCGCTTCGCCGGCCGTGCAGCAATAGGTCAGCTGGGAAAAATCGATTTTGCTCAGATCCTCACGGATCATGAAGCGATACATGGTCGGCGGCGCGCAGAAGGTGGTCACGCCATATTTTTCCATGATATGAAGGATTTCCGCAGGCACGAATTTGTCAAAATCATAGACCATGACCGCAGTACCCGCCAGCCACTGGCCATAGATTTTTCCCCAGGCGGCCTTTCCCCATCCGGTATCCGAGATCGTGAAGTGCAGCCCGCCGTCCAGGTTGTTGTGCCAGTATTTGGCGGTGGTGATATGCCCCAGGGCATAGGCGGTGGCATGGCCCACCATCTTGGGCATGCCGGTGGTGCCGGAGGTAAAGTACAGCAGCATCATATCTGAGCTTGTGGTATCGTCCTCGGGCCTGCGCTCCAGCTTCGGCGAGGCTGCCAACCACCCCTCGTGAAAGCTGAACCAACCCGCGCGGGCTCCGCCGCGAACCATCACCAGCTTTTCCACCGTGGGGGATTTTGGCATCGCCGCTTCCACATGCTGCGCCACTTCGCCCTCAGCCGTGCAGACGATCATCTTCACCCCCGCCGCATTGGCCCGGTAGGAAATATCTTTCTCCGTCAGCAGGTGGGTGGCGGGGATCGCCACCGCACCCAGCTTATGCAGCGCCACCAGGATGAACCAGTATTCATAATGGCGCTTCAGGATCAGCATAACCTTGTCGCCCTTGCCGATCCCCAGCCCGCGCAGGTAGTTGGCCGCGCGGTCCGATCCCTCCTTGATCTGGGCAAAGGTATAGATTTTCTCCTCTCCCTGGGGATTCGTCCATACCAACGCCCGCTGATCGGGTGCAAGGCGCGCCATCTCGTCCACCACATCAAATCCGTAATTGAATTTCTCCGGTACAAGGATCTGATAGTTTTTCTCAAAATCCTCCTGGTTTTCATACTCCACCCGGGTCACAAATCGCGACAGCAGGTTCATGTGCGTCTACCTCCTTTAAGGATAAAATAAAAAACCCCGTCCCTGCTGGGACGAGGTTTATCTCTCGCGGTACCACCCAAATTGCCGTAATACGGCCGCTCGTCAGGGCGCATACACGCCCCTGGCCTATATCGGGACCACCCGGAAGCCCTTACTCATGCTTTCAGGGCTTCGGCTCAGGAGCGATAGGCTTGGGCCCTGCGCCGCCGGTTTACACCAAACACCGGCTCTCTTGGGACGCATCATGGCCTTCCCGTCTCCATCCATGCCTCAGCTTTAGCGAAGTTTTCCTTATTCTAGCAGAGCCGCACCCGGTTGTCAACGGTATTTTTGTGTTTTTCTTCACTTGCGCTCTCCCGGGGAATCAAGTACAATAGGGCTATCCAAATTTATCAGGAGGAACGCGCCATGAAAGTATTGGTCACAGGCGGCGCCGGCTATATCGGCTCCACCACCTCAACCGCGCTCATCGAGGCCGGCCATACCCCCGTTATCCTGGATTCCCTGGTGAACGGCCGCCGTGAATTCACAAAGGGCCGCATTTTCTACCAGGGCGATATCGCTGATACCGATCTTATCAAGCAGATTTTCTCCGACCATCCCGATATCGCGGCCTGCATCCATTTTGCCGCGCTCATCGTGGTGCCCGAATCGGTCCGGGAGCCTTACAAATACTATCATGAAAACGTGGTCAAGTCCCTGGAGCTGTTCAAGACGCTGGATGAGCTGGGCTGCCGCCGGCTGATTTTCTCCTCCTCCGCGTCTATCTACGGCAACAGCAGCACCGATAGCTTCATGGTCACCGAGAGCGCGCCCAAGGATCCTTCCAGCCCCTATGCCCGCACCAAGGTGATGATGGAGATGGTGATGGAGGATATGTGCCGCGCTACCGCGCTCAAGGGGATCGCCCTGCGGTATTTTAACCCCATCGGCGCCGATCCCATGATGCGCACGGGCCCCTATGACCCCAATCCCTCCCATGTGCTGGGCAAGATGGTGAACGTCGCTCTGGGCAAAGACCCCGTATTCACCGTAACCGGGGTAAACTGGCCCACCCGGGACGGCTCGGGGATCCGCGACTATATCCATATCTGGGATCTGGCCCGCGCCCACGTTAAGGCTGTGGAGCAATTCGACAGCGCCATGGAGGCTGAAGGGGCTGACTTTTTGCCCATCAACCTGGGCACCGGCAACGGCGTCACCGTCAAGGAGCTGGTGGCCGCCTTTGAGAAGGTGTTCGGCCGGAAGCTCAATGTAGCCGAAGCCGATCCCCGCCCCGGCGACGTGGCAGGCGCCTATGCCAACGCCGACCGCGCGCAGCGGCTGCTGGGCTGGCATGCGGAAAAAAGCATTGAGGAAGGAATTGCCGACGCCCTGCGCTGGACCGATGTGGAGCGCAAAAAGGTGCTGGGCTACTAGCCATAAGGACATATCCAAGAGAGCGGATAACCGCTCTCTTTTTTGGCTCGACAAATGGAAAGGGGCAGGTACAAGTGTCCCTGCCCCTTTCCATTTGCCTATAGAGCGGGATCAGCGCCGCCTCGCCGCTTACTTGAACAGGGTGAACCGGGAGAATACGGATACAAGCGTATTGGCGACGGTGGACATGGTCTTGATAAAGATATCCAAGGCCACGCCAACCACATCCTTCCGGGTATCGCCCACCGTATCGCCGGTCACGGCGGCTTTATGGGCGGGGCTCTTCTTGCCATGGCCCGCCAGGTTTCCGCCTTCGATGTACTTCTTGGCGTTGTCAAAGGCGCCGCCGGAATTGCCCATGAAAATGGCCCGGGGGATCGCCACGATGGTTGCGCCGATCAGGATGCCCCCTACAAACTCGACGCCGAAAAGGAAGCCGCCGGCCACCGGGACCAGAAGGGCCAGCACGGAGGGAACCACCATCTTACGCAGGGCCTCCTGGGTCGCGGTCTGGATCATCCTGTTATAGTCAGGCTTGACCTTACCCTCCAGCACACCGGGGATGGATAGCAGCTTATCCCCTTCATCGGCCATGATTTTAGCGGCGTCAATGGTATTATCCGTAAGCATGGCGGAGAAGTATTCCACCAGCGCGCCGCCGATAATGCCGCCGGCCACCACGACATAGGAGGCAAAATCCAGCACTTGCTGTCCCACGGGGAAATTCTGCACATAGGAAACGATCAGGGAAACCGTCGCAAAGGCTGCGGAGCCAATGGCAAAGCCCTTGCCCACCGCCGCAGTCGTGTTGCCCACGGCGTCCAGCTTGTCGGTGATGACGCGGATGTCCGCGTCCAGATGGCAGGATTCGGCCAGGCCGCCGGCATTATCTGCAATGGGCCCGAAGGCGTCGATAGACACGGTAGCGCCCACGAAGGACAGCATGCCCAACGCGGAAATAGCAATGCCATAGGTGCCGCACAGCCACCCGGAAACGAACAGGCACACGCCAATGAGCAGGATGGGCAGCAGGCAGGAGCGGGAGCCCACGGCATCGCCCTTTGTAATGACAAAGGCTTCGCCTTCCGTGGCCATTTCAGCCAATTGGCGGGTCGGCTTATGATCGGTGCTCGTGTAGTATTCGGTAATCGCGCCGATGGCCACGCCGCTGACAATGCCCAGCAGCGTGGAAATCCAGGGCGAAATCCAGCCCAGCTTGAAGTCGGCCGGCAGCTCAGCCTGCCCGCCGAACATCTGATAGGACAGGATAAGGCTCAGCGCCAGCGTCACGCCGGCTGAAATCCATGTCGCCAGGTTCAGCTCCCTGGAGGGGTTATCGCCCATCTTCCGGATAGCGGCAAAGCCCAGGCCCACCAGGCAGCCCAGCAGGCCAAGCCCAGCCAGCGCAATGGGGAAAATCAGGCTGTTGGCAAAAACCGCGCTGTCCTTGAGCACAAAGGAGGCGATCATCATAGAGGCCGAGAGGGTCGCCACAAAGCTTTCCAGCAGATCTGAGCAGTTGCCGGCAATATCGTTTACATTATCGCCGATAAAGTCTGCGATAACGTTCGGCACCCGGCTGTCGTCCTCCGGCAGGTCGTGGCGCAGCTTGGCCAGGATATCGGATGAAATATCCGCCGCCTTGGTATAGTTTCCGCCAGCCACCCGGTTGAACATGGCGACAATGGAGCACCCCAGCGAATAGGTGGAAATGCGCATAATCGCCGCATTGCAGGAGAGGTTAGCGATCAGCCCATGTCCCTCCTCGCCTTGTACCGGGTTCCCCCAGATCAGCAGCACAAGGATAAGGCCCAGCATACCGAAGGCCTGCACGCTCAGGCCGCTGATGCTGCCGCCGCAGAGCGCTACCTTGACCGTCGCGCCGATGGATCGGGATTCGCGCGCCGTGTTGGCTGTACGCACGTTGGCATATGTAGCGCTGCGCATCCCCAGAATGCACACGATGCTGCTCATGCAGGCGCCCAGAATAAAGGTGATGCCGCTGGTTGCTTCGACAAACAGCGAAAACGCCGCTGCAATTACGACCACAACGATGCTGATCGTTTTGAACTCCGTTTTCAGGAACATGGATGCGCCGCTACGGATAATCGCAGCCATTTCCATCATCTCCGCCGTCCCTTCCTTCATCTTCTTAATGCGGAAGAAGTTGAAGGCGATGTAGGCAAGAGCCAATACGATCAAACCCAGTACAACCAGATATTCTACGGGGATGTTCATAGCTTCATTACCTTCCTTTACCTTTGTCGTGATTTGACCGGGCAGCATAATGGGCTTTCGCGGCGCCCGCATTGCGCCCTACTCACCCATTATACACTGCATAATTATAATCCAATCATCCCCGCTGAGCAACTAAAAAGCAACCAATTTGCAACCGTTATAAATTATGCAAATCATGTAAAACCCCAAAGCTCCGCTGCCCTATTTGGTTTGTTATTTTGTTATTTATTCACATATTCTGCAATTTTTTTGATGAAATACCCCTCTTTTGCGGTATCGTCATTTTAACTGAATGGTCAATTGCCGCCTTTGGCTTTTATCAAAATTCATTTTTACAAACCCAGTAATCCGATAGAAAAAGGCCCCGGAATGCCGCAGCTATTCCGGGGCCTTTTAGGGGCGATGGTATATTTATGCTTCCTTGTCCGGCTTCTGGTCCTTGGGCATATCCAGCCCGGTGTTGCGCGTTGCCCTGCCTTCCAAGGTCTGAGCGCGCATCACCGCCGTGAGACAAGGCCCACGGTGTTCTTCCGCGCTTCATTGACCGCGTTCAGGCTTACAAGATGAAAAATTCAGCCTGCATATCATTTGAAGCAGATGATATGCGGGCTGAAACCGTATAATTTCCCATGAGAGCAGCTCAAAGTGTTTCTGATGAGCAAAGGCTTGCCAGGGCAGGCAGATTGATTACATGCACTTTTCCGCGAGTAGTTGAAATAATATTCTGTTTGCGCAGGTCGGATAGTCCTCTGGTGAGTTGAATCCGGCTAAGTCCGAGAATTTCTGCAAGCTCTTGCTGCGTCATATCAATGACAAGGCCGAAACAGGCAGGCTGATTGATGGTGAGCAGATACAGAAGATTGCAGATTTTGACGAAAGACGGATTGTACTCTTGATGGACGATTTCAAAAAGAAAACGGTTGATATACATGGAGTACCAGTTTACAACCTGTTCGCTCAATGCAGTATTCGTTTCAAACATTTTTTGAAATTGGTCTTTCGTAAACTCCAGAACTTTCATATCGGATAAGGCGGCTGTAATCAATGATAGCTCGATTTTATAGTCATGCTGGCGATAACCGGGGAACACCGTATGAGCTCCGTGAAAGCTGATAATTTTCCTGCGGCCATTTTCATGGTCTGCAAAATGAATGGCCGCCCCGGAAATGATATAATGGATTTTTTCATAAGGCTGTCCGGGCTTCCACAGATAGTCCCCTTTATGAAATGTTCTTTCGGTATGGGGCTGGGAAAGGAAGTATTCATAAAACTGCCGGAAGTCATCTGCGAAAAAATAGCGTGGTGTCAGCAATTTATCACCTCGCAAACTATTTCATTTCGTCCCTATAATTGTATCACCATGAGCAGCTTTTTTCAATTCAAGACACAAGGAGGAAACACCTATGAGAATTGTTGTAATTACCGGAAGTCCCCACAAAAACGGGACATCTGCCTTGCTGGCAGACAAATTTATAGAGGGAGCCACAGAAGCCGGAAACGAAGTTTTCCGTTTCAATACAGCTTTTGAGAATGTCCACCCATGTATTGGCTGCGACTCTTGCGCGTGCGGGAAAAAGCCGTGTGTATTCAACGACGGCATGACCGAATTATATGCAGCGTTATTGAAAGCCGACATGGTGGTATTTGTTACGCCCCTTTACTACCATGCAATGTCCGCCCAGATCAAAATGGCGATTGACCGATTCCATGGAATTGATCATTTGCTGCGCGGTGCAAATAAGAAAGCCATGCTGATTGTGTCTGCCGCCAGTGCTGAGAAGCGGATTATGAATGGCGTGGTTGGGAGCTATCAGGAAACAACACATTATTTGGGCTGGCAGGACACGGGAATTTTGCTCGCTTATGGCTGCTATTCGCGGTCAGATATGGAAAAAACAGATTACCCGGAAAAGGCCTATCAGCTGGGGAGGTCGGTCAAGTAAATATGAAGCACAGCGCAGTTTCTTTAACCCTGCCGCTTGAAATCTGCGGCAGGAAAATAAAAAACAGGGTGGTTGTTCCCCCTATGGCAGACTTTGGAATGACAGCGCCGGACGGGTTGGTGAATCGCCGCCATATAGAACGCTATGGGGCTTATGCCAGGGGCGGCGCAGGTTTAATCATTATTGAAGCCTGTGCGGTTACAAAAATGCCGGAACCGCGCAATACCATCGGGCTGTTCTCTGATGATTGCCTGCCCGGTCTTAAAAAGCTGGCACAGGCAGCGACAGAAAATGGCGCGGTTACACTTGTGCAGCTTATGGAAACCGGCCTTTCTACTATGCCTTATCATGCGATTGCGGAAATCCCCGAAAAAGAGTTCCTGCGCTATAAAGAAGATTTTATCCGGGCGGCTGTCCGCTGCAAACAGGCCGGCTTTGATGGGATAGAGCTTCATGCGGCACATGGGATGTATCTGAATCAAATCATCGAAACCAGCAAAAGGCAAGACGGTTATGGCGGAAGCTTTGAGCGGCGTGTCCGGCTTTTAGCTGAGTTAATCCGTGAGATAAAAAAGCTCTGCGGGGAGAGTTTTATCGTAGCAGTTCGTTTTGGAAATCCGGATTACGATGAACTGGTGCAGACCGCCATCACGATTGAACAGGCGGGCGGCGATCTGTTAGATGTGTCAACCGGAATGAGTGGATATGGCAATATCCCGTCGCACTTTCGATTTGACGGCAAAATCTATGCCGCTTCTTTGGTGAAAGGCAAAGTATCGCTGCCGGTTATCGGAGTGGGGAATATTCAGACCGGAGATCAGGCTGAAAAGGTGTTGGAGAACAAATACGCGGATATGGCGGCAATCGGACGCGGGCATCTATGCGACCCCGCATGGGCGAATAAAGTGCTGCGTGGAGAACAGCCCATTCCATGCCGCAACTGTAGGCGATGCATATGGTATATAGATGGGCGCAACTGCCCATCTGCTCGGAAAGGGGAACGAAAATGAAAAAGACGCTTCGGCTACATTACCCCCAATGGCAGGGGGGAATGAACCCAAACTATGTATTCGGCTCGGAACTATTGGCGGCGATTGCGCCCCCAAGTAAAACGGCAGAGGAAGTAACCGTTCCCGTAGCAAAAGATTTTGCCTCCGCTTCGCAGCCCATGGGCGGCATAGATAAGGGCGCTGCACTTTTGAAACAGGCAAGGGCAGCCAAAGCAATCCTCTATGAAAAACAGCCCGATAAAGTGATTGTGTTTGGCGGTGACTGTGCAGTAACACAAGTGCCTTTTGACTACCTGAGCGGAAAATATAACGATAAGATCGGCTTATTATGGCTGGATGCACACCCGGATTGCTCTACCACGAAGGACACTGCTCACTTACATGAAATGGTGCTGGGAAATCTGTTGAATAGCAGCCCGGAAGCCGAGCTTACATCCGTTTCCTACCCATATGCTCCGCAAAAGGTGCTGCTTGCCGGTATCATTGAAGAAAGGCTTCGTCCAATGGACATGGCCTGCAAAGAGTTGGCACTTGCTATGGCTTCGCCTGAAGAACTGGCAGCAGGCAGCCAAAAGGTACTTTCGTGGATAGAACGTGAAGGTATTCAGTTTGTAGCCGTCCACTGGGATCTAGACGTGCTGTTCCCTGCTGACTTTCGCAGCATTTACCCGGCGGAACCCTATACGGATCCTAGCCTGTTTCCAGCAGCCGTAGGACGAATGAAGCTAAAGGAGATTGTGCGGCTCCTTACAGATGTTTCTGAGAAAGCAGAGATCGTAGGCATGAGTATCACCGAACATTTGCCATGGGATGCGTTCCGTCTGCGAGACGCTTTAAGTCAAATCCATATTTTTGAATAATACGGCGGGAATTATGAACCCCAAAGCGAAAATCACCATTCAGCAAAGCCAGCCGGGCCAATAAACGGTCAAGGTAAACGGCGCATACGCGCCGGCCTTGGCAGCGCGCCCGCCTTTGCTGGTAGACGGTCAAGGGGCGGCAGCAAGGAGTGCTGCCGCCCCAAACGATGATTCAGAGAGGGGGATATGACCGGCCTGAAAGCCTATCAAGGGTGTATCCAGCGCAAGGTGCAACGCTTTTGCAAGGCTGTCATCCGCTATGCCGCCCTTGACAAGATTTTGCCGCTTAAAGTGAAATCGGAACGGCAAGTTTCCCCCAACGATCTGATAAACAAGAAGCGGGTCCAGTGTGCCGCGCCGGAGCCGGACGAAGACTGCCCCTCTACCGTCTGCGGTCAGGCTGTCCTGCTCTGCAACGCTGCCCTTGCCGCCGCCCTTAATATACCTCCGGTATGCTAGGATAGCTTCTGCGGCTTAACCCGCTTGAGGGCTTCGTGATAGAGGCCGGTATCAATCCAGCCTGTGCCCGGCGTTGCGACGGCAGCCGTCGCCAGGGCTACGCCGCGGATCAGCGCCTGCTCCATCCCCTCTCCCGCCAGCAGCGCGCCCGTCATAGCGGCAAGCATGGAATCCCCCGCGCCCACTGTAGATTGGACCGGGCAGGGCAGGGCCGGCGCATACCAGGCCCCTTCTCCGCTCAGACCCAGGACGCCCTCGCGGCCCAGGGAGACGGCCACATGCTGGGCGCCGCGGGCCCAAAGCCGCTGGGCCTGCTCCATAACCTGCTCCAGCGAATCCAGGCTTCGTCCGCATAGGGTTTCCAGCTCATACCGGTTGGGCTTGATGAGATAGGGCTTTTTATCCAGCGTACAGGATAGGGCCTCGCCTTCTGCGTCCACCACCAGCGCGCAGCCCGGCGACCGCTGGGCCGCATGGTCCATGAGCTGCGCATAGTAATTCCTGGGGCAGCGGGGCGGCAGGGAGCCTGACAATACCAGGGCGCGGCTTTTTTCAGCCCATTTGCCGCAGAGCTCCAGCACCTCGGCCAGGCAGCCGCTGCCCGCCGGTTCGCCAGCCTCATTGATCTCTGTGACCTGATGGGTGGAAGCGTCCACGATTTTGGTATTGCACCGGATTGCGCCGGGGCGCATGACAAATTCATGGGCAATGCCTGCGCCGCGAAGCCGGTCCGTCACAAGGTATCCGTTCTCCTGGCCCAGGATTCCGATGCACCCCATGGTCAGGCCGATTTGGCTGCCAGCCAGAGCCACGTTCACCCCCTTGCCCGCGCCGTCCTGGTGGACCGATTCGGCGCGGTTCATGCCGCCGCAGGCAAAGGAGGCCAAATTCAGCGTCCGGTCGATGCAGGGATTCATACACAGCGACGTTATCATCTTCCTCTTCCTTTCCACACAACAAAAGTCCCTTTCCCCTTTTGACGTAAGGGAACGGGACTTTTGCGCCATCTCGAGAAAAAAGCGGAAAACAGCTGACCTGGTTTTTGCCCCCACACCCGCCAGCTGGAGGTTTTGCTTGGGGTGCATTCCCCTCACGCGTCCCTCTCTCAGGTGTTCCTGGCTGGACTTACTTCTAAACCGCGCCATGCTCACCGGACTTTGTCCGGCTTACGTGGATCGTTTTGCCCGCGACTGGCCTCGACTTTCAACCACAGACCTGTTATCCGCTTTTCCTTATTATATCCCCTTGGGCCTGATTGCGCAAGGAGGCGGTCAGAAGGGGCCCTCCACCGGGTATGCCCCTGAGGCGGCGGCAAAGCACACTGCGCTGACCCTGGACACGCCCGCCTGAACCAAAATCCGGGCGCACTCGTTTAGGGTGCTTCCCGTGGTGCATACGTCATCCACCAGCAGCACATGCTTGCCCCTTAGCCTGTCTGCCGCCTTGCCGGCTGAAAACCGGCCGGCCACCGCCCTGGCATGGTCGTCTGCCTGAAGGGTATACAGCGGCGGCGCATGGCGCCTACGCCGCAGGGCCTCTCCCTCATAGGGAAGCGCAAGGGCAGCGGCCACGCCCTTGGCCAGCAGCACGCATTGGGCATAGCCCCGGGCCATCCGCCGCAGGGGATGGATGGGCACCGCAGCCACCGCCTCAGGCTCCATGGCCTGCGCGGCATAGGCCATCCATTGGGCCATCATCGGGGCCCGCCAGGTTTCGCCCTGGAACTTCAACGCCAGCAGGCAGCTGCGCGCCGCACCCTGGTACCGGAAAGCCGCCGCGCCATCGCCATAGGCCATGGGAAGCGGTTGGCGGCCATCGCCATCCTTCAGCGCCGCCAGGCATTCAGGGCAGATGCCCCAACTGCGGGGCTGAAAGGGACGGCCACAGAACAGGCATCGCTGCGGATCGGGGAATATAAGGTCAAGAGGCTTCATGCCCGGCCGCCGTTCCCAGCGCCTGAAGGGCGCTGACAAGCCCGCTGTAGCGCTGTACAATCCGCTTGTTGCGCACCATGGTCTCCACCGTACGCTGGGAACCCACGATCACCACCATCTTTTTCGCCCGGGTGATGGCGGTGTATAACAGGTTCCGGGTCAGCAGCATCTCCGGCCCGCCCAGCAGCGGCAGGATAACCACGGGAAATTCACTGCCCTGGCTTTTGTGGATGGATATGGCATAGGCCAGCGAGATCTCCTCCGCCTGGGCATATTCATAGCGTACCAGCTTGCCGTCGTCAAAGAGGATTTCAAAGCAGCGCACCGTACCGTCTATCCGCATAATGACGCCGGCATCGCCGTTAAATACGCCCTTTCCCTCCTCCTCTACGCCCAGTTCGTTGGTCATCCTGTATTCGATCTGGTAGTTGTTTTTGATCTGCATCACCTTGTCCCCCTCCCGGAAAACCCTATCCCCGTGGGAGAACTCGGCCTTTTTCAAATCCGGCGGGTTAAAGGCCTGCTGCAGGCGCTGGTTGAGCCGCAGTACGCCCAGCTCTCCCTTGCGCATCGGCACCAGCACCTGGATATCGGTAAACCCATCGCACTTAAGGTAGCCCGGGATGCGGGTGGCGATCATCGCCTCCACCGATTGATAGACCGCCTCCGCTGTAGCGCGGTTCTCAAAGAAGAAATCCCGCCCGCTGCGCAGCTGGGGCATCTGGCCTTCGTTAACCCGATGGGCGTTCACCACAATCATGGACTCCTGGGCCTGGCGGAAGATCTCCGTCAGGCGGCAGACCTTGGCCACGCCCGAGTCCATCACATCCCGCAGCACCATGCCGGGGCCCACCGACGGCAGCTGGTCGCTGTCGCCCACCAGGATAAGCCGCATACCCGGGGTCATGGCCCGCACCAGCGACTGCATGAGAAAAATATCCACCATGGAAACCTCATCCACGATAACGGCATCGCACTCCAGCGGGTTGGATTCGTCCCGCTGAAAGCTGCCGCTTTCCCCGTCAAAGGCATATTCCAGCAGGCGGTGCAGGGTGCGGGCCTCATGCTCTGCCGCCTGGGCCATGCGCTTGGCCGCCCGGCCGGTGGGGGCCGCCAGCTCCACCTTGTTGCCCGCCTGGGTCAGCACCTCCAGGATGCAGCGGATGACAGTGGTCTTTCCGGTGCCCGGGCCGCCGGTGATCACCACCACGCCCGACAGGGCGGCAGCCTCCACCGCCTGGCGCTGCTGCTGGGAAAGGCTGATGGACAGAAGCCCTGAGCTCATTTCTACGGCGGCTTCCATATCGGCAAAGGGCGGCGTGATGGGATGGGCCGCCAGGGCGCTGAGCATCGCGGCTGTCTGGTTCTCCGCATAATAGTAGCTTGGCAGGTAGCAGAATACCTGCTCCTGCATCTGCCGCAGCACCAGCTCGCGGTTGAGAAGCATCTCCTCCAGCACCTGGTTCAGGCTCTGCGTATCGTCGCCCAGCAGCTGATGGGCCTGGGCAATCAGCTCCTCGCTGGGCAGGCAGCAGTGCCCCCGGTTCATCCCGGCCGCGTTCAGCACATGCCGGATGCCGGCGCGGGCCCGGGTGGGCGAGCCGGGTTCAATGTTCAGCCGCCGGGCGATGCGGTCCGCCGTAAGGAACCCCACGCCCTCGACCTCTCCCGCCAGCCGGTAGGGATCTGCCCGCACCACATCCATGGTCTTGTCCCCATATGCCTTGTATATTTTTGCCGCCAGGGCCTGGCCGATCTCCAGGGACTGCAGGAATACCATCACCTCCTGCAGCTCCAGATGCTGGCTGAGGGCCTCGGCAATCGCTTCGGCCTTGGCGTCTCCAATGCCGGAAACCTCCTTGAGCCGTTCAGGGTCGTAATGGATAATATCCAGCGTCTGCTGGCCAAAGGCCTCCACAATCCGCCGGGCGGTAGCTTCGCCCACGCCGGGGGCCACGCCGGAGGCCAAGTAACGGACCAGCCCCTCCTCCCCCTCCGGCGGCAGCGGCCGGCAGGCGTCCACAGCAAACTGCCGGCCATAGCTTGGATGGGTTTTCCATGTGCCGGAAAGCTCGACCCGCTCGCCCTCCCGCAGGCCGGGCAGCATGCCCACGCAGGTCTCCAGCTCATCCCCCAGGGCAATCTCTGCCACCGTATATCCATTATCCTCGTTGCGGAAGATAATCCCTTCCACCGAGGCTACAATCTTTTCCATGGACGCCTCCTTTACCGCTTATTATACCTTGAAGCGAACCAATGTTCAACGTCCCGTTTTCCCGGCTGCCTGCAAAAAGTGCTTGCATCCATATTCCATATCGTGTATTATAATTTTTGTAGAACGGTAGGATTTGGGTATATTTGGGGTAGTATGGCTTGTTTTTTTATGCCCAAAACCACAGAATGAGCAGGATGGAAGGATGGTATTCTCATGATTGTCTTTATGATCGCCTATGTGGCGGTGCTCATCGGCATCGCCGTGTACTCCAGCCGGCGCGTCAGCTCCGGCGAGGATTTCCTCCTGGCCGGGCGGCGGATGGGCCCCTGGATGACCGCCTTCGCCTATGGTACCAGCTATTTCTCGGCGGTGGTGTTTATCGGCTACGCCGGCCAGTTCGGCTGGGGCTTTGGCGCCAGCGCCACCTGGATCGGTATTGGGAATGCCGTGATCGGCAGCCTGCTGGCCTGGTTGGTGCTGGGGCGCCGTACCCGCTCCATGACGCAGCGCCTGGATGCCAAAACCATGCCGGAGTTTCTGGAAAGCCGATACCAATCGCCCAAGCTGAAGCTGGTGGCGGCCGTGGTGGTGTTCGCCTTCCTGCTGCCCTATTCGGCTTCGGTCTTTCAGGGCATCAGCTATCTTTTTGAAACGCTGATCGGTTTGCCCTTTATCTGGTGCGTCGTTGGCATTGTAGTGCTCACCGGCGTTTATCTTGTGGCCGGCGGCTATCTGGCCACGGCGCTGACAGACTTTTTCCAGGGCATCATCATGCTGGTCGGCATTGTGCTTGTGGTGGTCTTCGTGCTGAAAAGCCCTCAGGTGGGCGGGCTTCAGGCGGGCCTGGATAAGCTGGCCGCCATTGATCCGAACCTGACCCACCCCTGGGGCGGCGCAGGGCAGCTGTGGCCTCTGGCCAGCCTGGTGATCCTGACCTCGCTGGGCGTATGGGGCCTGCCGCAGATGACCCACAAATTCTATGCCATCCGAGACAAGGCGGCAATCCGGCAGGGTACGATCATCTCCACCGTATTCGCGCTGATCGTCAGTGGCGGCTGCTATTTCGTGGGCGTCTTTGCCCGCCTTTTCAATGGCGACCCTACCCAGCTTCCTGTGGATCCGGCAACCGGGCTGGGGAACACGTCCCTTCTGGTGCCCCACATGCTGCTCAGCGCGCTTCCCTCGCTGCTGCTGGGCCTGGTGATGGTGCTGGTGCTTTCGGCCAGCATGTCCACCCTCTCCAGCCTTATTCTCGTCTCATCCTCCGCCGTTTGCGTGGATCTCATCCCCGCCTCGGTAAAGGACAGGATCTCCCAGCGCAGGAACAAGGGCCTCATGCAGCTCGTATGCATCGCCTTTCTTATTCTTTCCTTCCTGCTGGCCATCAATAAGAGCAATACCATCACCCAGCTGATGAACCTATCCTGGGGCACGCTGGCCGGCGCTTTCCTGGGGCCCTATCTTGCCGGGCTTTACATGAAGCGGGCCACCCGCGCCGGCGCCTGGGCCGGTTTCCTGGGCGGGCTCGCCGTCAGCCTGATTTGCAACCTGATCGTACCCCGCTTTGTGCCAGGCTTCACCTCCGCCATGGCCGGTACCTTCGCCATGGGCGCTTCAATCCTGCTGACCGTGGTAGTCAGCCTCTTTACGCCTTCTTTTGATCAGGCCCATGTCAGCCGGGTCATGGATTTCAGCCAGGAGTAACCCTCTTTCCCCCTCACGCTTGAAGGCCAGCGTTATCCCCCGATAAGCGCCATCCCATAAAAGGCCATCTCCCTGTTGATTGACCCAACGTTACACAGGAGATGGCCTTTTTCATGTCTCGCTACAGATACAGCCCCAAGGCACGCTGCCCGGGCGGCCCCACCACTGCCAGCTGTCCGCGGCTTGTATCATACAGGGCCTGCCTGCCTTTCACGCCTTTTCCAGCACAGCGCAAATCGTATCCGAGTTCTCCTGATAGGGCGCGCCGCATACATCGCCAAATACCCCGACACATCGGAACCCGAAGGGCGTTATTTCCCCCATCAGTTCTTCCCGGGTATAGGCCGTATCCCACACCCGATACGCTGTCACAGCGTCCTGGGTAATGACCACATATTGATCGAGAAAATACCGATGGTCCTCATATTGATAGGAGGCTTCCAGGCAAATATAGGGCTTTTTGCTCCAATAGCCCCCTTTTTCTCCCACATGCCATCCCGTGCGTTCCGCCCGGTTTTTGAAATGCGCCCGGGAAAATACATCTAAGAGAAAACGGCCGCCAGGCTTCAGCGCGCGGTATATTCTCGGCAGAAGGCAAGCCCGCTCTGCCGGCGTCAGCGCTGCATAGTCGCAGTAAATGAGGGTAATCGCGTCATATGTCGGCTCCTCGTCCAGCTCCAGGTAGTTCTGATACCGGTAATCCGTCTTTGGATCATGCTGTTTCGCATAGTCGATGGAGCCTTTGGCATAATCTATTCCGGTTACCTGATACCCAAGCGCCGCAAGGCGCATGGTATACAAGCCTGGTCCGCAGCCCAAATCAAGGATGCGGCCGCCCTGAGGAATCATGCCGGAGAGCCACTTCACCGAGCGGTCAATGGTTTCATGCCTTCGGCTGGCAGCGTCTATCTCCGGGTCCAGATGCGCCTTTAGCATTCCCTTGGAAATGTGGGGATCGTCCCACAACGATGTCGCGCTGCGCTGCCAGAGCTCCGGCCTCTTGAGCGCTGCGGTTGCCTGATCTAGCATAAAGCCCATGCCTTTTTTATCCTCCCATTTGAATACGATTCCGGCCGCCCCCTGCAAAAAAAGGGACGCTTCCCATAGCGGAAGCGTCCCTCGGCTTCTAACCTAGACGTTCAGATCCTCGTCCACACCCTCGAAGATATCGCCGTTATCATCCTCATCGTAATCGGCGTTCTCATAGTCATCCAGGGAGTAGTCGTTTTCGCTCTTCTCGGTCTGGGCATCGCGGATGCTGAGGCTGATACGATGCTCAGCGGGGTTCACGTCAAGAATCTTCACGTTGACCACCTGGCCGGGCTGCAGCACGTTCTCCACCTTGTCAATCCGCTTGTCCGCGATCTGGGAGATATGCACCAGGCCGTCCAGTCCGGGCTCCAGCTCCACGAAAGCGCCAAAGCTCACAATGCGAACCACCTTACCGGTGACAACCGTACCGGGGATGTATTTCTGGCTGGCTACGTCCCAGGGCTTGGGCATCAGCTGCTTGTGTCCCAGGGAAACCCGCTGATTCTCCTTGTCCACCTTCAGGATGACGCACTCCAGCGTCTGTCCGATGGAAACCACATCCTTGGGATGCTGCACGCGGCCCCAGGCCAGGTTGGTGACATGCACCAGGCCATCAATACCGCCGATGTCCACAAAGGCGCCGAAGTCGGTCAGGCGGCGGACAATGCCCGTAACCTTATCGCCCTCGTGGAGCTGATCCCACTTCTCGTTGCGGATGCGCTCCTCCTCCTCCAGCAGCACGGCCTTGCGGCTGGCGACGAAGCGCTTGCGGTGCTTCTCCACCTCCATGATCTTCAGCTCCATGGTCTTGCCCACATAAGCCTCGATGTCCTCCACATACTTGGTATCGAGCTGAGAGGCGGGGATGAAGGCGCGGATACCGTTGGCATTGGCGATCAGGCCGCCCTTGACGGCCTGCTTGCCCACGGCGGTGATATGGCCGCCCTCGGTGAACTGCTCCATCACTTCTTTCCAGTGCTTGCGGGAATCCACGTTCTTTTTGGACAGCAGGACGTTTCCTTCACCATCATTAACCTTCAAGACTTCCACCTCGATGTCGTCCCCCTCCTTGACCACGTCAACGGGGTTCACATCTTCATTGGCGGAGAACTCGCTGCGGGAAATGAAGCCGTCGGACTTATAGCCGATGTTCACGCAGACCTCGTTCTCGTTGACGGACACAACCTTGCCCGTGATCACCTGACCGGGACGGATGGTCACCATCATCTTCTCAAAGTCCTCGGCAAAGTTGACCTCGCCGTTCTCATTGCCGGCGCTGGGGATCGTGGCTGCTTTTTCCTCCTCAATAGGCGCGGCGCTTTGAGAAGCCTGGTTCGCTTCGACCGCTTCGGTGGCCACCACCGCTTCGGCCTGGTCCTGGTTGAGATCCTTCTTGTCGATTTCGCTCATGGTTATAAAAACCTCCTTAATTATCCAATCCGGCGTGGAAGCACCGGACACGATGCCAACTTTTTCCGAATTGTAAAAATATTCAGCCCCCGGAAGCTCCCGGGCCGTCTGCACCTGCAGCACCCGCGGGCAATGCTGTCTGCAAAGCTGGGCCAGCTTAGCGGTATTGGAGCTGTTCCGCCCGCCAATGACGATCATGGTATCGCAGGCCCGGGCCATTTGGGCGGCCTCCGTCTGCCGCTGCTGGGTAGCATGGCAGATGGACTGGAAAATCTCAAGCTGCGGGATACGGGCCTCCACAGCCGCCTTCAGCTCCTCCCACAGAGGAAGCGCCGTCGTGGTCTGCGCCATCAGGCAGGCGCGCTCCAGGCGCGGCAGACGATCCACCTCTTCCAGGCTGTGGATCACATAGGCCTGGCCCTTGCTCCATCCAACGATACCCACCACCTCGGGGTGCTGCGCCTCGCCGACGATGACCACCGGCACGCCGGCCTCCGCGCAGGCCTCTGCCTTTAGCTGAATCCGGCGGACAAAGGGGCAGGTAGCGTCCACCACATGCAGCCGCTGCCGGGCAAAGCGTTCATAATACTGCGGGCCGATCCCATGGGAACGGATCACCACCGTTGCGCCCGCCGGCATGGCCTCCGGCTGCTCGCAAACCATGACGCCCTGGCCTTCCAGCCGCTCTACCACCTGGGGGTTATGGATGATTGGGCCAAAGGTAAAAAGCCCTTTAGGATTGCGTCCCGCCTCCTGCTGCGCTGCGTCCAATGCACGGCGCACGCCAAAGCAAAACCCACCCTTTTGTGCTAATTGTACGATCAAAGGCTTTTCCTTTCACCTATCCCTATTACTTCTGCATGGATAGGGCTTTTTCCTGCTGATCTGGAAATTTTTTTTAACTTTTTTCAGCTATTTTTTTCAGCCGCGTCATTTCCTGATAGATGCGATCCATCACTTCCTCCAGCAGGGAATTGTTGATCCGCTTTCCCATCAGATCGGACAGCTCCACCGGCTGCCCCATGTAGATGGTAAAGGGATGAAGGAACCGGTATTTCCCGCCGTGATGGATATAGATCGGCAGCACCGGAACCTTGGCTTTCATGGCGATCAGCCCCGCGCCGGTATGCAGCGGCGCAATGCTGCCGTCCTGCTTCAGGTTGCGGGTCCCCTCCGGGAATAGGGCGAAAACCCGTCCCTCCTCCAGGGCGTTCAGCGCCTTCTTGATGGCAGAGGTATCCGCCTCACCCCGGCGCACCGGAATCGCCCCCAGGGCGGTGATGATCCAATTCATGGCCTTATGGTGAAAGAGCGAGCTCTTAGCCATAAAGGAGGTTTTCCGGGGAAGGAACATCTCAGCGGCCACCAGGGCGTCCCACTGGGCCACATGGTTAATGCATACAAGCCACGGGCCTTTAAGCCCCCGCAGATTACCTCCCACCACCCGGTAAGGCGTAGCGATATGAATCATCGCGGTGACGACCGCCTTGGCCAGCCGGTAGAAGGCCCGCATCCAGAAGGTATAGCCCCGGCGCAGCTCGTCGTTGTTCACCACGTTGACGATGCGCCTCACCACCTCCTGGGGCTTCATACCGGTGGAATCCACATAGACCGCATCCTCCGCCCGGCGCAGCGGCGCAAACTCCCGCTCCATGTCCTGCTTGTCCCGGGCGGCGATCTGCGCTTCATATTCCTCCAGCGGCCGGTCGACGCCCTTGGCCTGCTGCTCCAAAAAGCGGCGCCTGGCCCGCTCGTTCACCGTCGCTGTCAGATAGAATTTGTAAGGAGCGTCCGGCAGAACAAAGGTGCCGATATCGCGGCCGTCCAGCACCGTGGGCTGAGTCCGGGCGATTTCCCGCTGCAGCTCCACCATCTTCAGGCGCACCGCCTGCCACTGGCTGACCGCCGAGGCCGCCGCCGATACTTCATTGGTGCGGATCAGCCCTGTGACATCCCGGCCGTCCAGCTCTATCCGCTGCTCGCCCTCCCTGTAGGCGATCCGCACTGCCGTATGCTCGACCATGGCCGAAACCGCCGCCTCGTCCTGCGGGGATATCCCCTCTTCCAGCGCTTTCAGGCCGATGGCCCTGTACATTGCGCCCGTATCCAGATACAGGATATTAAGCTCCCCGGCCACAGCCCGCGCCACCGTGCTTTTTCCCGCTCCGGCCGGGCCGTCGATTGCAATTTGTATCATTTTATCCGCCATATTCTCCCTACGCTCCGCTTCCTAAATCACCCGGTGGCCGAGGCCTGTGGCAATCTCGTTGAGATGCAGCAGCCCGATACCAAAGAAAATGGACACCGCCACATGGTCGCCATAGCGCGCGATCCCAATCTTCCCCCCTACGTTCAGGCCGATGGCCTTGCTGGAGATCTGGGAAATCGCCTCTCTTGTGGCGCCTGCCACGGCGCCTTCCTCCTGATGGGTGGCGCCGATGATCCCCTCGCGCTTGGCCGCCACCACAGAGCGCTCCACAATTTTCATGACCGAGGATAAAAATTCACCGCCATAATCCACCGCGGCAGCCCGCACCTCAAGCCCATGCAGCTTTTCCTGCAGGGCGCGCTCCTGCTGCCGGTCCTCCGTCAGGCTCATGGTGATAGCAAAGCGGCAAACTTCTTTACTGCCAAATTTCTGATCCATCCTACATCCTCATCTGCAACGCATTTCTCGTCCTGCCTTCCGCTACCTGCTATTATACCGGCGCGCCGTCCTTTGTACAAGGCTTCAGCGCCTTTCCCGCCGAATAGCCGGTAGAAAAAGCGATCTGCAGGTTAAAGCCGCCGGTGAATCCGTCTACATCCAGCACCTCACCGGCAAAATAAAGGCCCTCCGCCTTCCGGGACTGCATGGTTTTGGGGTCGATCTCCTTCACGTCCACGCCGCCGCGGGTCACCACCGCCTCATCAAAGCCTCTCCGGCCCTTCAGGTGGATGGGCAGCGCCTTGAACGAAGCCAGCAGCGTCTCACGCTGTTGGCGGGAAAGATGGTGGATCGACAGATCCGGAGCAAGGCCGGCCGCCTCCAGCACGGCCTCCAGCAGCCTGCGCGGCAGCAGCTCGGCCAGCGCGCCCATCAGCTGCCGGCTGCCATGGGCCTCAAACTCCCGCTGGATCCGCTGCTTGAGCTGCTCCTCGGTAAGGCCCGGCTTCAGGTCCAGATGCACCGCCGCCGTTTCCAGCCCTTCCTGCGGCAGCAGCGCTGAAAGCGTCAGCACCAGCGGCCCTGTGATACCATAATGGGTGAACATCATCTCGCCCAGCCCGCTAAACAGCGTCTTTTTTCCCAGCCGCGCGGTAAGCCTCACATTTTTCAGCGACAGCCCCTGCAGGCCGGGAATCCAGGGATCCCCTGCTTCCAGGGAGATCAGTGAAGGATAGGTTGGCGTAACCCGGTGCCCCGCCTGGCGGGCCAGCTCATATCCGTCCCCGGTGGAACCCGTCAGCGGATAGGCCAGGCCCCCGGTGGCAATGACCACGCAGTCGGCCGGATACAGCGTCCCCGCTTCGTCCCGGACGCCGCAGACCCGTCCCCCGCTAAGGGCAAGGCTGCTGACGCGCGTATTGAGCCGTACCTCTACGCCCAGCTGCTGCATGCGCTGGGCCAGCGCGCGGGTTACGTCGCTGGCCTTCTGGGAGGCAGGAAATACCCGATTGCCCCGTTCCACCGTCATGGGGACGCCCAGCCGCTGCATGGTCGCCATCAGCTCCTGCGGGCTGAAGCGGCTGTAGGCGCTGTAAAGAAAGCGGGGATTGCGGGGAATCGCAGCAAAAAAGGCCTCCCTCTGGCAATCGTTGGTGATATTACAGCGGCCCTTTCCCGTGATATAGAGCTTTTTCCCCAGCTTTTCATTGCGCTCCAGCAGCGTTACCGAAGCGCCCTCCTCTGCGGCGGCAATGGCGGCAATCATGCCCGCGGGGCCGCCCCCCACGATAAGCGCCTTGGTCAATTTACCCGTTCTCCTTTTCCAAATAGACGTGGTATTGGCCCCATATATCCTCCAGCGTCTTAAAATGATCGGCTACGGCGGTGCGCTTTTTCATGGCGATGGCCACAATCAGCGCATTCATCACCGAAAAGGGCGCGACAAGGGAATCCACAAAGGAGGCGATATCGCTTTTCACCATCAGCGTATGCTCCGCCAGCGACGCCAGCGGCGAGGTAGCCGAGTCGGTCACCGCCGCCACCGTGGCGCCCCGCTCCCTGGCGTAGCGCATGCCGTCCACCGTCCGGCGCGAATACCGCGGAAAGCTGATGCCCAGCAGCATATCGCCCTGCTCAATGTGAAAAATCTGTTCCAGTATATCGTTGATGCCGGAGGTCACCACATACACGTTATCCAGGATAAAGCTGAGATAATACCCCATAAACTGGGCCAGCGGCGCCGAGCTGCGCAGGCCCATGATATATACCCGCTTGGCCGAGTACATGGCTTCGACCATGGCCTCAAAGGTATCGGCCGACAGGTTTTCCAGGGTGCTTTTCAGGTTGTTGATGTCGGCCTTCATAACGCCCCGGAGCACCATGGAATAGCTCTGGTCCGAGGTCATTTCCATGCGCTGCAATGTCGTAAGCTTATTGCGCACCAGCTCCTGCAGCGCCTTTTGCAGCTCCGGATAGCCGGAAAA
The DNA here is from genome assembly GCA_900542005.1 of uncultured Eubacteriales bacterium. GTDB lineage: Bacteria > Bacillota > Clostridia > Christensenellales > UMGS416 > Parachristensenella. The sequence goes on along the minus strand of UQLW01000015.1, from coordinate 14,986 downwards.
GCCCAGGGACATGGCGAAACGTACCACCGTGGATTCGCTGACGCCAACCCGCTCCCCGATTTTCAGCGCCGTCATGAAGGCGGCCTTATCGTATTCCTGCAGGATAAAGCGGCTGATGGCCCGATGGCCCTTGCTCATTCGGGCGCTCTTTTCCTCAATCAGCTGCAGAAGATCCGTCGTCTGTTCCATGGGTACCTCCTTCTATACGCCTAGTATTGTACCATGCGGCGGCAATTTTGCAAGAATTATTTCTTTCCTTGCAAGCTTCCCTTCATCCGTGCCATCCTTTCTCCCCGCATAGCGCAAAAAAATCGGCCGCATCCAGCGGCCGAAGATATGGGGCGCCTCCCTACTCGCCGGCGATATCCAGCGATTGGATCCAGAGGCTGGGCGAGCCCACACAGCTGGAGCCCGGCAGGCCAAAGGTAAGGTCGCTGCCCACCGATACGATCCGGTTCAAAAGCTCATAGAAGTTCCCCGCCACGGTGATCTGCTCCACAGCGCCGGCGCGTTTTCCCTCCTTGACCTGATAGCCCTGGGCCAGCAGGGAAAAATCGCCGGATACGCCGTTGGCCCCGGCGTGCAGGCCGGAGAGGTCGTCGATCACAAGGCCGTCGCCCATCTTGCGCATCATGGCCTCCAGCGAATCCTCCCCGGGCAATATGTAGAGGTTGGTCGGCGCGACGCCTACAGTGGACTTATAGCTGCTGCGGCTGGCGTTGCCGGTGGACTGAGTCCCGGCCTTGGCCGCCGTCGTCAGGTTATGCAAAAGGGTGGCCAACCGCCCCTTTTCGATCACGGCCTTGGCGCGGGCCGGCACGCCCTCCCCGTCAAAGGGCTGCCCGGCGAAGCCCCGGGCGGCCTTGGCCGCCTCCGCCGACAGGCAGGCAAGGGTCGGATCATCCATAAGCGTGACCTTATCGGAGGCAATCGCCTCACCCTCCCGTCCGGCCAGCCGCGAATATCCCTTCTGGGCGCTATCGGCGCAGAACATGCCGCAGAAGCACTCCAGCAGGTCGGCCGCCGCGCCATGCTCCAGGATGACCGGATACTGGCCGGAGGGGACGGTACGCGCCCCGCAGCGGGCCAGCGCCTTGTCCACCGCGCTGCGCGCAAGGCGCTCCATGTCCAGACCATCGGGCTCCCGGGTGCAGGCAATATCAAAGCCATCCACGCTGCGCCCGCCGTCCTCCACGGCGGCGGCGGCATAGCTGTACATCAGGTTATCCCGGTAGGCGCAATCCACACCCTTGGAATTGACCAGGCGCACAAAGCCCGACCCCGAAGCAAGCACGCACTGCAGCACGGTCTTGACCCTGGGATCCGCTTCCTTCACCGCCTGCTCCAGCTTCAGCACCGCATCGATCTTCTCCTGCACGGAAACGGCCTCCAGCGCGGGATTCATTCCGTCGGCCGCCGGGTATGTCCCGCCGCCGTCATAAATGAATTGGGGATCCTTGGGTTCCACCAGCGCGGCGTTTTCCACAGCCATCTTCACCAGCATACCAGCCGCCTCTTCATCCAGCGTCTCCGTATAGGCGTAGCCCATGGTTTCGCCGCAGAGCGCCCGGAAGGAGAGCCCCTGGGAGGCGTTGACATGGTACCCGTCCAGCTCGCCTTCAAAGGCGCTGACCCTGAAATTCTCGCCCTCGCAGTACATGGCGTCGAACTCGGTCAGCCCGGCCGCCTTCGCCTTTTCAAAGAGCAGCTTCAAAAAATCATCCAGCTTCATCGTATCCTCCTATCGTCCGCCCACGGTGATCTCGCGGATCCGGATCAGCGGCTGGCCCACATCTGCCGGAATGGATCCGGAGAGGGAGCCGCACATGCCCTGTCCCGTCTTCATATCCGTTCCCACCCGGTCGATGGCCATCAGGATCTGAGAGCCGCGGCCGATCAGCGTCGCGCCCCGCACCGGTTTATCGATTTTCCCGTTACGCACCAGGTATCCCTCGCTGACAGCAAAGTTAAAGTCGCCGGTCATCGGGTTGACCGAACCGCCGCCCATGGAGGCGCAATACAGCCCATCGCCCATGGAGGCGATAATCTCACCGTTATCGTCGGTACCGGGAGCGATAAAGGTATTGCTCATGCGGCTGGTGGGGGCGAAGGTATAGTTCTGCCGGCGGCTGCAGCCGTTGGGCTCCATGCCCATGCGGCGTCCGCCCAGCTTGTCCACCAGGTATTGCTTGAGGATACCCTTTTCAATGAGCACATTGCGGCGGGTGGGGGCTCCCTCGTCGTCCACGTCGCCGGAACCCCATCCGTTGGGAATGGTGCCGTCGTCGATGGCCGTCACGATGGGGCTGGCGATCTGCTGCCCCAGCTTCCCGCAGAATTCCGAATGGCCCTTGGACACGCCGGTGGCCTCCAGCGAGTGGCCGCAGGCCTCGTGGAAAAGCACGCCGCCGAAGCCGTTCTCAATGGCCACAGGCATCCGGCCGGCCGGGCAAAGGTCGGCGTGCAGCATGGTAACCGCCTGCTTGGCCGCCGCCTGCGCCATGGCCGCAATATCCAGCTCCTCCAGGGCCTCATAGCCCCGCTGCCATCCGGGGGCGTTCATGCCGGTCTGGGTCTCGCCGTCCTTCTCCGCCACGGCGCCTACCCGGATCCGCACATGGGTATGCTCCTTGGGCACATACAGCCCCTCGCTGTTGGCAATGACAATCCGCCGGCAGCTGTCGTTCAGCCCCACAGAGACCTGGCTGATCTCCTGGCTATAGGCCTTGGCCGCCTGATAGGCCTCCCGCATCCATGCCGCCTTTTTCCGGGCGCTTACCGCATCCGGCGCGATGGCGATGGGGTTCAGCCTTCCCATCGGCGTCGCGCTCAGCACGATTTCCCCCGATGGCAGCCGGTCAGAGCCAATCGCCGCAGCCGCCTTGCGGGCGGCGTCCATCAGCCCCGCAAGGGAGGTGTCGTTGGTATAGACATAGACCGCATGCGTCCCCTTCAGCACGCGGATACCGGCTCCGTGATCGCGCCCTGAAATCGCCTGCTCCATACTGCCTCCCAGGTAAGACAGGCCGCAGCGCAGCGTATCTTCCCAGAATATTTCGGAAAAGTCGCCTCCTGTAGTCAGCGCCTCGGCCAGCACCTGCCGCGCTGTGTTGATTTCCAGCATCTTATTACCTCCTTTTTCTTCTATGGATCCATCCGGGCCCTGCGCAGCTCGCCAATCCGCCGCTCAAAGCCCTGGTCGCTGGGTTCATAATACCGCTCGCCCTGGGCTGACGCCGGCATGTATTGCTGCTTCACATAATGCCCCGGGAAATCATGGGGATACCGGTACCCCTCCCCCGCCTTGATTTTGCCGCTGCCGATATAGTGGGTATCCTTCAGGTGCAGCGGCACAGGGTCATGCCGCGTCTTTTCCGCCGAAGCGAAGGCCCGCTCCACCGCCGCTGAGGCCGCGTTGGATTTGGGCGATTCGCAGATGAAAATAATCGCCTGAGCGATCGGGATCCGTGCCTCCGGCATGCCGATACGGTCCAGGGCCTCAGCCGCCGCCACAGCCTGCAGCAGCGCGTCCGGCGCAGCCAGCCCCACATCCTCCGAGGCATGAACCATCATCCGCCTCACGATGATATGCGGATCCACCCCGCCGGTCACCATACGGGCGAACCAGGCCAGCGCGGCGTCGGCGTCGCTGCCCCGGAGCGACTTGCAGAAGGCCGACAGCATATCGTAAAAATAGGACTCGTCCATCTGCAGCACCCGCCGCTGGATGGACTCCTCTGCCACCGGCAGCGTCACATGGATCGCTCCGCCCGGCTCCGGCGGGGTGGTCAGCACCGCCAGCTCCAGCGCGTTCAGCGCGCTGCGCACGTCGCCATTGGCCACGGAGGCGATATGGCGCAGCGCATCCTCATCCGCTTCAACCGCCATGCGCCCAAAGCCCCGCTGCTCATCGGCCAGCGCGCGGCGCAGCGCAAGGATCACGTCCTCGTCCTTAAGCGCCCGGAACTCGAAGATCCGGCAGCGGGAAACCAGGGCCGGCGTCATGTTGATCATCGGGTTCTCGGTGGTCGATCCGATGAAGCACAGCGTCCCCCGCTCCAGCGCAGGCAAAAGCGCATCGGACTGCGCTTTGTTCCAGCGGTGGCACTCATCCAGCAGCAGCAGCGTAGCCTGCCCGGTGCGCTGCTCATGGGCCTGGGCTTGCTTGAGCACCTCGCGGAGCTCCCCTACGCCGGTGGTGACAGCATTGAGCTTGACAAAATTCATTTGGGTCGTCGCCGCAATGATAGAGGCCAAGGTGGTCTTTCCGCAGCCCGGCGGGCCATAGAAGATGCTGCTGGTCAGCCGGTCGGCCATAATGGCGCGCCGCAGCAGCCGTCCGGGGCCGATCAAATGCTGCTGGCCCATGAATTCATCCAGGGTAACCGGCCGCATCCTGTCAGCCAGCGGCGCCCTGGCCGGCGTCTTGGGTTCCAAGAAGCTTTCCATGCTCATGCGCCTCCTCTGCCATGGTTCTGCCGCCCTTTGCCTGTAAGCTCGATCACTACAAGCTCGGGCGGATTAAAGATACGCGGTACCCAAGTATTGTTGGAAAGCCCGCGGCTGACGATAAAGGCCAGGTCGTCCAGCAGGTAAAGCCCCCCGGCATAGCGGGGAAAAAGGCCCTGCCCCGGCGCGTATACGCCATTGATCCAGCCCGGGATCCGCCACTGGCCTCCGTGGGCATGGCCCGATAGGATGAGGTCAAAATCCATCTGCCGGTATTCGTCGATGGCGTCCGGGCGATGGGCCAGCAGAATACGGTAGCCCGGCAGTCCCGCTACCTCCTCGCCCAGGTGGGCCAGCGCCGCTTCCCAATCGTAGCCCTTGTCGATCTTCGCCCTTTCCGGGTCATCCAGCCCTGCCAGCACCACGTTGGCATGGCCCAGACGCACCAGCGCAGCGCGGTTGCGCAGCACCACGCAGCCCAAATCCCCCAGCTGGCGGAAGGTTGCCTCCGGCTGGGGCGCTCTGTATTCATGGTTCCCAGGGGCATAATAGCAGGCGACGCGCCCCTTCAGCGCCCCGGCCAGCAGCCTGGCGCCCCGGGCGTCTCCGTGCTCGTCGAAGAAATCGCCGGTGACAAGGACGGCATCGGGCTTTTCCCCCAGGATTACGCCGGCCAGGGCCTGCTGGCCGCCGGGGTATATGGTATTGTGCAGGTCGCTGACCACGACAAGCCGCATCCGGGCATCCGGCGGCAGGCGGTCGCTCTCCAGGGCATAACGCACCACATGCAGATCCTGCCGGAGGGCCAAATAGGCCACCGCTATCAATGCCAGACCGATTCCGATGATCCAATAAACCAAAATCCATACTCCTTATTCTATACCGGAACCAACCGGTTACCCTTCACTATACAAAAAAAAGAGAAGATTTGCAACGCCTGCAAATCTTCTCCCGCTCATTTATCCCCTTCGCCCCTGCCGCCCAGCCGGGCCGCCGCATAGGCCCGGAAGGCCGCCATCGCCGCGGGCAACGCCAGCGCCTCCAGCTTTTCCACATCCGCCCAGCAGCAGCCCTCCGGCGCGGCGCAGGGCGCTACTTCAATCCACCATCCCTGCATCTGCCAGATGCGGTGGGTGAACACATGGCGCGCCGGTACCGCCTTTTCCCGGGCGAGGACGGTGAAACCGGCCAGAAAGCCCGTATCCTCCTCGCCCGGGAATTCCCACATGCCCCGCAGCAGGCCCTCGTCGGGCCTTCGCCTCAGCAGTACGCGCCCGCCGTCGGATATCATGTATACGTCCCGGTTCACCTCAAGCTGTTTTCTGCGGGCCCCCCTGACCGGCAGGGCCCGCTCCAGGCCCAGCGCAAAGGCACGGCACGCGCCTTGCACCGGGCAGAGGTTACAGCGTGGGTTCCTGGGCAGGCAGAGGCAGGCGCCCAGCTCCATCATGGCCTGCGTGTGGCTCCATGCCCGGCCCTCAGGCATCATGGCCAGCGATATTTCCCCGGCCTTTGCCCGGGTTTTTGGCAGATCCACCGGATCGCTGTAGGCTGCGATCCGGGAGGTCACCCGTAATACATTGCCATCCACCGCGGCGACCCGTTCTCCGAAGGCCATGCTGGCGATCGCCCCAGCCGTATAGGCGCCGATGCCCGGTACCTGCTCCAATTCCCGGGCGCTGCGGGGAAATACGCCGCCCAACTGGTTCACGATATACGCGGCCCCCCTGAGCAGATAGTCCGCCCGGCGGTAATACCCCAGGCCCTCCCAAAGCTTCAGGACCTCATCCCGCTGGGCGGCGGCCAGCGCCTGGACCGTGGGAAACCGCGCCATGAAACGCTCAAAGTATCCGATCACGGTTTCCACCCGCGTCTGCTGCAGCATCACCTCGGAAACCCAGATCCGGTAGGGCTCCCGGTTTTCACGCCAGGGCAGCGGCCGCATGTTATCGTCGAACCAATCGCACAGGGCGGCGCCAGCCCGCTCCAAATCTGTCATTTCCCAGTCCTCCCTTTGGCGATTCCTTCAGCGCGGCGCAGCCTACAGCCGCCCCATGCGCCGGGCCAGGTCATAGACCATGATGCCTGCGGCTACCGCCGCGTTCAGCGATTCGGCGCGGCCGGCCATAGCCAGGCGGAACCGGTGGCTGGCCGCCTGCGCTACCTCCTCCCGGACGCCGGCGGCCTCGTTGCCCACAATCAGCGCCTGGCGGCGGCTGTCCATGCGGCGGTGAAAGAAGTCGTCCCCCTTCAGGTCGCCGCAAAGCACCGCCCAGCCGCTGTCCGTCATGGCGCGGACGGCCGCCGGCAGATCCCCACACTCCCACAGTGGCAGATGAAAGAGGGAGCCCATGGTGGACCGTACGCATTTGGGGTTATGCACATCGACGGAATCGGCCGAAACCAGCACGCCGTCCGCGCCCGCCGCGTCGGCGGTGCGGATGATGGTGCCCATATTGCCCGGATCCTGCAGGTTATCCAGGATCAGCATGAGCCCGGCCTCGCGGCCGCCCTGCCAGGGCTTAAGCAGCAGGGGCGTGGCCGCCAGGATCCCCTGCGGCGTCCGCGTTTCGCTGATCGCCTCCATGACCGGGCGGGATACCCGCATCAGCCTCTCCGGCTCGACGCCCTGCAGCAGCGCCGCAAAGGATGCTTCGCGGCCCTCCTCCACCACCATCAGGGCAATGGCTGCGCCGCTTTTCACCGCCTCCTCCACCAGATGGGGGCCCTCGGCCAGAAAGAGCCCCTGCTCCCGGCGGCCCTTTTTCTGGTTCAGCTGGCGAAGCTGCTTGACCCGCTCGTTCTGCACGGCGGTAATCACCCTATCCACAGCTTTTCCTCCCTTTGTTCGATAAAAAAGGCCTTGTCCAAAACAAGGCCTCAAAAGCTTTTCAATTAAGCGCTCAGCTGCTGCTTGGCCAGCTCGGCCAGCTTGGTGAAGGCGGGCATATCGTTGACCGCCAGATCAGCCAGCACCTTGCGGTTGATGTCTACGCCAGCCTTCTTCAGGCCGTTCATCATCCGGCTGTAGCTCAGGCCGTTCATGCGGGCAGCCGCGTTGATGCGGATGATCCACAGGCGGCGGAAATCGCGCTTACGCAGGCGGCGGCCCACATAGGCATAGGACAGGGACTTCATCACGGCCTGGTTGGCTACGCGATACTGGCGGCTCTTGGCGCCAAAGTAACCCTTGGACAGCTTAAAAATCTTGCGGCGCTTCTTTACGGCGTTTACGGCTCTCTTAATACGTGCCATTTGAGGTACACTCCTTCCTGCTTAAATTACTTATAAGGGATCAGCTTATGGATAACCTTGGCTTCCTGCTCGCTGACGTAGCCGCCATCACGCAGATTGCGCTTGGTCTTGCGGGTCTTCTGGCCCAGCTTGTGATTCTTATAAGCTTTGGCGCGCTTGATCTTACCGGTACCGGTGGTCTCAAAACGCTTGGCAGCCGAGCTGCGGGTTTTAATCTTAGGCATGATGCTCCTCCTCTCGATTACTTGGCTGATTTGGGAACGATAATCATGGACATGTTGCGCCCCTCAAGAAGAGGCTTCTTCTCGACGTTGGCAACATCCTCCACCTTGGAAGCAAACTGAGCCAGCACGGTAAAGCCGATATCGGTGTGCGCCATCTGGCGGCCGCGGAATTGCACCGTAACCTTGACCTTGTCGCCGTCATTGACAAACTTGCGGGCGGCCTTGGCCTTCACATCCAGATCATGCTCCTCGATGCTGGGGGACAAACGGACTTCCTTCACGCTGATGACCTTCTGGTTCTTGCGGGCCTCCTTATCCTTTTTGGCCTGCTCGAAGCGGTACTTGCTGTAGTCCATAATCCGGCAGACCGGCGGCTCCGCCTGCGGCGCAATCAGAACCAGGTCAAGATTGTGTTCATCCGCTTTGGCCAGGGCCTCCTGCAGGGGCACGACGCCCAGGGGCTCCCGGTTTACGCCCATCAGGCGTACCTCGCGGGCACGAATCTGTTCATTGATCATCAATTCGGTTTTGATAGGAAAACACCTCCGTTTATTCGTTTTGCGGCGAATTTCGCCCTAGCAAAAAATAAGGGCAGGCACAAGCCTACCCTCGTTTGGATTACCATTACTGAACCTGGAAGCGCGATTGCCGACAGGTGAGAAGGGAGGCTTCTGCTTAACAGATGTAAGTATAGGCCATTTTCTTCCGGTTGTCAAGGCCTTTTTCTCCCGTTTTTCTCAGCTCATCTTCTCCGCCAGCTGCGCGCCGCCCAGCACATGGATATGCAGATGGGGCACGCTCTGGCAGCCGAACTTGCCGACGTTGGAGACCACGCGCAGGCCGTCCACCTTCATCTCCAGCTTCTCCGCGACCTTGTTGACCACCTTAAAAATGCCGGCCATCATCTGTCCGTCTCCGGAGGCCTCCAGGATATTGGCCACATGCCGCTTAGGGATCACCAGCACATGGATCGGCGCCTGGGGGTTAACATCGCGGATCGCCACGAACGCGTCATCCTCATACACCTTGTCGGAAGGGATCTCGCCGTCGATGATCCGGCAAAAAATACAGCTCTCCTTTTCGCTCATTGCGCTTCCTCCTTATCTACCGGATGCCCCAGCATCACATCCTGCTTCAGGCCATCCAATTGTACCCATATCAGCTCCCCCGGCTGCCGGTCCGCACCGCGAACCAGCACCCTGGTATAGCCTGGCGTATAGCCCGCCATGCAGTCCGCCTCCGCTTCCTCCAGCAGCACCGGCTCCCTGCGCCCCAGCAGCGCCTCATGGGCTCGCTGCATCAGCCGCTCGCCCAGGGCGATCATCTCGCCGGCACGGCGGCGCTTGTCCGCCTTGGCGATCTGATCCGGCATGGCCGCCGCCGGCGTCCCCTCTCGGGGCGAATAGGGGAAAACATGGATCCGGCTGAAGGCCATGCGCTCCACAAAGGCCATGGACTGCCGGAAGTCCTCCTCCGTTTCCCCGGGGAAGCCGACAATGATGTCGGTGGTCAGCGCCGCGCCCGGTATAGCGGCCCGCAGGCAAGAGACATAGCCGGCAAAGGCCTCGGCCGTGTACCGCCGCCCCATCCGCCGGAGCGTCGCATCGCAGCCGCTTTGCAGCGACAGATGGAAATGCGGGCATAGGTGCCGCAGCCTGGCGGCGCGGGCGCAGAATTCCTCTGTCAGCAGCGAGGGCTCCAGCGAGCCCAGGCGCAGCCGCTCCACACCCTCGACCGGGTCCAGCGCCTCCAGCAGCGTGATAAGGTCCGGGCCGCCCGGCGTATCCAGCCCATAGGAGGCGATATGGATGCCGGTCAGCACGAATTCCTTGACCCCCAGCGCCGCCAGCCGGGCCGTCTCCCGCACCGTGTCCTCCAGCGGGCGGCTGCGGATGGGCCCCCTGGCATAGGGGATAATGCAATAGGTGCAGAACCGGTTGCAGCCCTCTTGGATCTTGATATTGGCACGGGTATGGAGGCCGCCCTTGCTGATCTCCAGCGGCTCAAAGGCCGCGCCCTTCAGCTCCGACACATGGGTGATGGTGGCCTGGGCTGCCTCGGCCTGGCGGATCAGGTCCAAAATATCCCCCCGGTCCTGGTTGCCCAGCACAAGATCCACACCCGCGATGCGCGCCAGCGCCCTGGGCTCCCGCTGGGCATAGCATCCGGCTGCCACCACCACGGCGCCTGGATAGGCCGCCGACGCCTGCCGCAGCATTTGCCGGGATTTTCGGTCCGCCTCCGCTGTAACCGTGCAGGTATTGACAATGACAACATCCGCCGGCTCGCCTTCCCGGGCCAGCTCATACCCCCCGTCCAGCAGGCGCTCCAGCATGGCTTCCGAGTCATATTGGTTCGTCTTGCAGCCGAGGGTATGGAATACGACCTTTTTCATATCCAGCCCTCCTTCTCGTCTATCCTCATGCAGCGCCGCCCCTTCTTCCCCATGCGGCGAAGCTTTGCGGTCCGCCCGGCCTAGGCCAGGACAAGCGAACCGTCTTTCTCCTCAACCGGTATGAATACCGGCTTCTCCATGCGCCCGTCCACCGGCGTGTTGGGCGAATGCATCGCAAGGTACATGCGCCCGTCAAACCCGGTAAAGACCATGGCATGGCCTCCATCGTATGTGCCCCAGGTCTTTTGGCTGTATAGCGGCGCTTCGTCGTGAATCCACCGCCCTTCTAAGGAGCCGTTGCTGCTGCGGGCAACCGCAACGCAGTAGCCGTCCCGGTCAAAATTGGACCAGGTCATGATCAGCCCGCCATCCTGAGCCGTATACAGGAAGCAGCCGTCCGTCACCCCTGCCGCCGCCCAGGGAGGGCCATCGGCCCGGAATAGCTCAACCGGCTCCGTAATCAGGCGGGTCAGGTCCTTCGACAGCTGCGCCGCCGCCATCCTGCCCACCCCATCGTCGGTGGAGGTCCACTCGTGAACAAAGACCATCCAGGGCCGGCCCTCCCGGTCCACATAGAAGGTCCCGTCAATACAATCCCAGTCAGGCGGCGTGATATGCCCGCCGGTTATCTCCACAAACGGGCCCTCCGGCGAATCGGACCTCATAATGGTACAGCCGCGGTGGCCCGTGGCAGAGGACCGGTATGTCGTAAACATGTAATAGGCGCCCTCATACCGGTGTACCTCCGGGGCCCACCGGTCGCCGGCACAGTCAGGCGGCGTCACAGCCAGCGGCTGTTCAAGCGCTGTCCATGCGGTCAGGCTGCCGCAGCTTTTATACCCAACCCAGCCTGTCCCGTACATATAATACATACCGCTCTCCGCCAGGACAAAGGGATCCCGCAGCCGCTCAATATCCGACTCAATGACATGGCCTTTCATCCAAACCCTCCAGCGCCGGCCGCCCGTTATTTATCTTCCTGCCCGGATCACCCGGGAACAGGGATCATTGTATAAGAATACCCGATGGTTTCCGCCGCGTCAAGCGCTTCCCCCATCGGGTTTTCATAACCGGCCGCCTATCCCTTCCTGGCGGCCATGGCGACCCACTCACCCTTATGCCGCGCCGCTTCCACCGTGAAGCCTGCCTTTGCCAGCGCGCGCCGCACCTCATCCTCCTTTTGGCGGATGATCCCCGAGGCGATCAGAATACCATCCGCCTCCAGATGGGCCCAAGCATCGTCCGCCATCAAAATGATGACGTCCGCTATGATATTGGCGACAATCAGCCGGCGCGGCTGAGCCTGACCATCCAGCAGGTTGCCCAGCTGCGCCTCCAGCCTGGAGGCGTCTACGCCGTTCAGGGCCATGTTGTTATGGACGGCGGATATGCAGACCGGATCCCGGTCTACCGCCACCGCATGGGCGGCGCCAAGCTTCAGCGCGGCGATGGCCAGGATTCCCGTACCACAGCCAATATCATACACCGCATCCCCGGGCCGGACATACTCCTCCAGCAGCTCCATGCACATGAAGGTGGTTTCATGGGTGCCCGTGCCAAAGGCCATGCCAGGATCCATCACAATGGGGAGCCGCCCCTGCGGGGTCTGGGCCTGCTCCCATTCCGGCTTAATCCACAGCCGCTGCCCCACGTTGAAGGGCTTATAGTATTTTTTCCAGTTATTGGCCCAGTCCTCCTCGCGGACGCCCTGGGTTTCCACTGTCAGGCTGCCCATCGGAAGCCCGCCCAAGTCCATCTCCGCAATCGACGCCAGCGTCTGCCTGAGCAGCATCAGCTCGTCGGGAATGCGGGCGTCGTCGGGAAGATAACCCTTCACCAGCACGTCTTCCGACATCCTGGCGCCGATTTCCTCGTCAATATAATCCCAGTCGCCCTCGCTGCGCTGATAGCGCGCAAGGTCGGCCTTGTCCTCAATCACCGCGCCGCCGGTCCCGGCCATTTCCAGCGCGTTGGCGACGATTTCAGCCCCTTCGGTGGTGGTATGCACCGTGACTTCCACCCAATCCATGGCCAGACCTCCTTAATTGCCCAATATGTCCTTCATCTTATCGAAGAAGGACTTGCTCTCGCGGTGCTCGCGCCCGGTCATAGAGCTGTCATACTCCTTAAGCAGCTTTTTCTGCTGGCTGCTGAGGGCCCGCGGGACCTCTACCTTCACAGTAATGTACAGATCGCCCCGATTCTTGGAATTGAGCATCTGCACGCCCCGGTTGCGCAGGCGGAAGGTGGTGCCGGTCTGCGTGCCCTCCGGGATATCGTATTCCACCTTGCCCTCCAGCGTGGGTACGTCGATCTTCGCACCCAGGGCAGCCTGGGGAAAGGTAATCGGGATTTCGCAGCGCAGGTTATAGCCGTCCCGCTTAAAGAGCTTATGGGGCGCCACTGCAATCCGCACATACAGGTCGCCGGCCGGTCCCCCGTTGATACCGGGCTCGCCCTCGCCCCTGAGATTAATGCGCTGTCCGTTATCGATACCGGCGGGGATATTCAGGGATATTTTCGGCGTCTTGCGCATGCGTCCCCTGCCGCCGCAGCGCGGGCAGGGCTCCTTGATGATACGCCCCTTGCCGCCGCAGCGGGAGCAGGGCCGCTGGGTCTGGATGCGCCCCAACGGCGTATTCTGGTAGGTCACCACCTGGCCTGAGCCATGGCAATCCGGGCAGGTTTCCGGGGCCGTGCCCTTTTTCGCCCCGCTGCCGCCGCACTCGTCGCACAGCGCCTCGCGGGTAATGGTGATCTCCTTCTTCGCGCCGAAGGCCGCCTCCTCAAAGCTGATCCGCAGCTCATATTCCAGGTCGTTGCCCGGCTGCGGGCCGTTCCGCCTCCGGCGGCCGCCGCCGAAGATATCCCCGCCAAAGAAGGAGCTGAATATGTCGCCCAGATCCTCAAAGCCTGCGCCGCCATAGCTGCCATAGCCGCCCGCCCCGCCGGCGGTCGGGTCCTCATGGCCGAACTGGTCGTATCGCGCCCGCTTCTGCGCATCCGACAGGGTGGCATAGGCTTCGTTGACCTCCTTGAATTTGGCCTCGGCCTCCTGATCGCCAGGATGCAGGTCGGGGTGATATTGCTTGGCCATCTTGCGGTAGGCCCGCTTAATATCGTCGTCTGAGGCGTTGCGATTGAGCCCCAGCACCTCGTAATAATCTCGTTTTGCCGCCAATTGGCTTCACCTCTCAACCCGGGAAAAGCCAAAGCGCAGACGCCTTGGCTCATGTTCCCTTTTATGAAGTCGCACGGTGCGGTTCTGCCCCGGTGCGTTCCTCCGCCGTTAGGCGGCTTTACTTATCGTCCTCGACGGTGTAGTCGGCATCCACCGAGCCGTCCTGATAACCGCCCTGCTGGCCCTGTCCGGCCTGCTCGCCCGCGTTGGGGCCGGCCTGGCCCTGGGTCTGCTGATAGACCTTGCCAAAGATCTCATAGGAGGTCTGGGTCAGCTTCTCCGTGGCGGCCTTGATCGCCGGGGTATCGTCGCCGTCCTTCACCTTCTTGAGGTCCTCCAGCTCCGCCTCCAGGCGGCTCTTGTCCTCAGCGGAAAGCTTGCCCTCCAGCTCCTTGATGGTCTTCTCCGTCTGATAGACCAGCGAGTCCGCCATGTTATGGGTCTCCGCCGACTCCTTGCGGGCCTTATCCTCGGCGGCGTACTTCTCCGCATCCTTCACGGCGCGGTCAATCTCCTCATCGGACAGGTTGGTGGAAGCGGTGATGACCACCTCGTTCTGGTTGCCGGTGCCCAGATCCTTGGCCGAGACGTGGACGATGCCGTTGGCGTCAATATCGAAGGTTACCTCAATCTGCGGCACGCCGCGGGGCGCCGCGGGGATACCGGTGAGCATGAACTTGCCCAGGGTCTTGTTGTCCTTGGCCATCTCGCGCTCGCCTTGCAGCACATGGACCTCCACGGAGGTCTGCCCATCGGCAGCGGTGGAGAACACCTGGCTCTTGCGGGTGGGGATGGTGGTATTGCGGTCAATCATGCGGGTGAATACGCCATACTGGGTCTCGATACCCAGGGACAGGGGCGTGACATCCAGCAGCAGCACGTCCTTGACCTCGCCGCCCAGCACGCCGCCCTGGATCGCGGCGCCCATGGCCACGCATTCGTCAGGGTTGATGCCCTTATAGGGCTCCTTGCCGGTGATCTTCTTGACGGCGGCCTGCACAGCGGGGATACGGGTGGAGCCGCCCACCAGGATGATGCGGTCGATGTCCTTGGGGGTCAGGTTGGCGTCCCGCATCGCCTGGGTGATGGGGCCCATGGTCTTTTCCACCAGATCGGCGGTAATCTCGTCAAACTTGGCCCGGGTGATGGTCATGTCCAGATGCTTGGGCACGCCGCCGTCATTGGCGATAAAGGGCGCGTTCACGCTGGCGCTGGTCATGCCGGACAGCTCAATTTTCGCTTTCTCCGCGACCTCCTTCAGCCGGGACAGGGAGTTGCGGTCCTTGCGCAGGTCAATGCCGTTTTCCCGCTGGAAGGCCTCGGCGATGTAATCGATCAGGCGCTGGTCAAAGTCGTCGCCGCCCAGGCGGTTGTTGCCGGCGGTAGCCAGCACCTCAAAGACGCCGTCGCCAATCTCCATGATCGAAACGTCGAAGGTACCGCCGCCCAGGTCATACACCATGATCTTCTGGTTGTGCTCCT
>UQLW01000014.1 GCA_900542005.1 uncultured Eubacteriales bacterium | reverse complement strand
GCATCCTGGGGCTGAAGTAGGTCCCAAGGGTTGGGCTGTTCGCCCATTAAAGCGGCACGCGAGCTGGGTTCAGAACGTCGTGAGACAGTTCGGTCCCTATCCACTGTGGGCGCAGGAAGTTTGAGAAGAGCTGTCCCTAGTACGAGAGGACCGGGATGGACGCACCTCTGGTGCACCGGTTGCGCTGCCAAGCGCATAGCCGGGTAGCGAAGTGCGGACGGGATAAACGCTGAAAGCATCTAAGCGTGAAGCCCCCTTCAAGATAAGACTTCCCATTCGGAAGAAGTAAGACCCCTCAAAGACGATGAGGTAGATAGGCCAGGGGTGGAAGTGCAGCAATGCATGGAGCTGACTGGTACTAATCGGTCGAGGGCTTGATCAAGAGAAGCGTGAGCTGAAGAAGCGAAGGAGTAGCAGGAGCCAGTACTTATGCAGTAGTGAGGGTGCGGAAAAGAAAAGAGAGAAACGATCACCCATTTCCGGTGGCCATAGCGAAGGGGATCCACCTGTTCCCATTCCGAACACAGAAGTTAAGCCCTTCAGCGCTGACAATACTCGCTTGGAGACGAGCTGGGAAGATAAGACGCTGCCGGAATCCAATATACAGGAAGCGGAGAAGCCGATGAGGCTTGTCCGCTTCCTTATTTTATATATGCAGCGGGAAGGGATAGGGGGAGGGAGGAACTGGGATATGGTTGGGCCTATGGGAATAAGGCGAGCTGGGGGGCCTAAAGATGCAGGTCAAGAGGCCGGCTCCCCGGGGCCTTGTAATTACCCACCTTGCGAATTTTTCTGAATGTTTCACTCAACGCCGAAGGCTCGCACCCTTTCCTGAAAGGGTAAAATAGGCTATAATCAGGCTATTGTAAAGAGGCATTTAGGAGGAGGCCATCATGATGCAAGATCGCGTGGCGCTTGTGACCGGGGCCAGCAGCGGCATCGGAGCCTGCATTGCACAGCGCTTGCTGGAGAGGGGCTGGCGGGTGTATGGCACAAGCCGCCGCCCGCCGGCGCAGGACGGCAGCGGAATCCGATGGATCCCGCTGGATATTACCGATGAAAAAGCGATCCTGGACGCGGCAGAACGGATCGCCCATGCCGAGGGGCGGCTGGACGCGCTGGTGAACAACGCGGGGATGGGCATTGCAGGCCCTCTGGAACTTATCGCGCCGGAGGAGACGGCCCTGCAGATGGATACCAATTTTTCCGGAGCGCTTCGGCTGACCCAAGCGGTGCTTCCGCTGATGAAAGAGGGCGGCCGCATTTTGAATATAAGCTCCCTGGCGGCCGTCATACCGATCCCCTTCCAGGCGCTGTACAGCGCCAGCAAAGCGGCCCTGGAGGCCGCTATGGAGGCCTGGGATACGGAGCTTGCCCCGCGGGGAATCCACATTTGTTGTCTGCAGCTGGGCGATACCCATACGGGCTTTACCCGTCACCGCCGCTTTGCCGCGGCGGCCAGCCAGGATACCCTGTATGGGGAGCGCCTGCGCCGCAGCGTCGCCCGCATGGAGCGGGATGAAGAGAAGGGCATGGATCCCCGGCGTGCGGCGGCCTGTGCCGTCAGGCTCCTTGAAGGCCGGCGTTTTCCCCTGCATAAGGTGTGCGGGGCGGGCAACGGATGCCTGTATGGACTACGCAAGCTGCTGCCGCGCGGCCTGACCCACAGGATCGTGGATCATCTGTATGGGGGAGGCGGGCAAAGCTCATGACCGAAGAACGGGCGTTTTCCCCTGAATTCATCCGGACGGAGCGCCTTTGCCTTTGTCCGGCGCCCCTTGGCGGGCCTGTAGTGGGCGCTTGGAAAATCCTTCTGGAGGGAAAACCGCTGGGGTTCATCATGGCCCGGGAGCAGCAGGACGGCTGCCTTTTGTCCTACCATTTTTCTCCGCAGGCCCATGGGTATCTGGAGGAGATTTTCCGGGCGGTTGTGGATTATCTTTTCTTTTACCGGCGCTGCGGCTGCCTGCAGGCCCTGGTGCCGCTGCGGGAGCAGGCCGTCCTGGGGGCGCTGGAGGGGGCGGGCATCGGCCGCGGGGCCGACGAACCCAGGCGGAATGAGGACGGCCTGGTAGAGACCTATGCGCGGCTCCAGCTTCAGCGCGATGCATGGTTCCCGATCGCAAGGCCCACGCCCTTTGAGGATGTGGAAATCATCCCCGGCGCAGCCATCGATCTGCATTGCAGCTGCGTCATCGGCGCAGACCCGGAAAAGGATTATGTTCCGGCCTACTGCTTTGAGATAACCCTCCATGACCAGTGGCAGGCCTTCGGGCGGATCGATCTTCGGATAGGCTACAATGAAAGCATCTATTATGTCGGGAATATCGGTTATGGCATTCAGGAGGCCTATCGGGGCCATGGGTACGCCCGCGAGGCGTGCCGGATGCTGGAGCCCTTGATCCGGCGGCACGGTATGCGCCGGGTGATCATTACTTGCCGGCCGGACAACCTTCCGTCACGAAAGACCTGCGAGGGCCTGGGCGCGCGGCTGGTGCGGTATCTGCCTCTGCCGGAGCATAGCGAGCTGTACCGCCAGGGAGACCGGGAGGAGTGCCTCTTTCATTGGCTCTTGCCCTGAGAAGCGGATTGCGCTGCCCATGACCGGTAAGCTGCATCAGGCGGCGTTTCGCGCAGCCTATTTGCGGGGCGCTTAGGGCGGCTGGCCGGGATGCTGCTGGTCCCTTAAAGGCGGTATGGCTATCGGCTCGATAGCCGAAAGCGCCAACGGTTAAAGGAGTGAAGAAAAGTTCTTGACGCCTTTTTGTGCGGAGGCTTACGCCGGAGAAGGGGGGCGGGGCGGCCCATGCTGGAGAAAAGCACAATACCCAGGGCGGCAGAGAAAGAAAACGGCATAGCCGGTTCACCGGCTATGCCCTATCTGACGGATTGCTATTGCGCGCCGCTCACCTCCGGCGCTTTTTTGTCGTGGCCTGGGCGCCTATATCCCCGCTATGGCTGATGCATCTGGCGCAGGTAATGCATCATGGCGGCTTCTTCCGCCGCTGCGTAGGGAAAGCCCATCTGGTTGGCTACATGGACGGCAAGGGAGGAAAAGAGCCGGCAGGCGGCAAAGACGGCGGACCAAAGATGCTCGTAGTCCGCGTCTGAGTAGGTCTGCAGGTAGGTTTCATAGAGCTCGGCCGGCAGATGCTCCTTATAGTACTTTCCCCACATCCCCAAGGACAGGGTGAAGCCGGAGGGCAGGGCGATGTACCAATCCAGCATCTTTTCCAGCTCCGCATGCACCACCTGGATGTACATATTCATGGCATAGGTCACTTGATCCCGCCGTATGGCCTTGGCGACATTCTGCAGGCACCACCAGAAATTATTGGCGACTGAGGCGAACTGTGCTTCCGTGGGCGCCGGCACCCAGTGGCTGCGGTCGCTGGCATTGGGGATGGGCGGCAGGCAGCCGTCCTTATCCAGCAGCGGTATAGTCTGGCTATCCTGGCCGTACTCCGCCAGCATGGCCTCCATAGAGCGCAGGGAAAGGTCGATGCGGTTCCCGTCCTCCAGCAGCATCAGCCAGCCATAGCCGCGGCTTGTGTCGAAAACCTCGCCCCAAGCGCTGTCGCTGCGGTCGGGTTCCTGCAGCAGTGCGATGGGTTCAAAGGGGGCGATCCAACGCCGGTCATCATAGGGCGGCGCGGCGCTGTCGGTGACAAAAACGATGTCAAAGTCCTGGAAGGGGTCCGGCCGCACCTGAGGATTGGCGCGGGAACCGTTCATATATACCGCTCGGACGCGCTCGTCCTTCCTTGCGGCGTCTAGGATAAGATCCATCATCTGTTGGCTGGTCCGCATGAGCTTCTCCCTGATCGTTTTTTAGTAGAGCTCGCCAGGGCGGTAGCCCTGGGGCAGGGGCTCCTCCTCCAGGAAGGAAAAGGATTCATCCCGCAAAACCGGCAAGAATGCATAATAGGGCAGGCGGGTGAACTCGCAGCCATAGCTGCTGGCGCCAAACCAACCGCCTTCCTTTGCCCGCAGGTTCAGGTCGCGGGCGAATTTGGTGTCGTTGGAGCAGTCATGTACGGCGATATCCCATTCTTCGGCGCCGGCGGCCGCCATGAGCTTCAGCGTAAGCTCCCGGCTCCATACCGGCGAGATATAGCCATGGCGGGCGATATACATGTTTTCACCGTAGTAGTTGTCCAGGTTGTTGGCGTTTAGATGAAGCTCCGCGCAGTTGATGAAATCGATCCCTGTATTCAGGATCGCTTTCTTCTTCTGCTGGAAGCCCTCAAAGAATTCCGGCGTCATCGGCGTTTCAATGCCGACATGGGGGATATACTTTTTGGCCAGCGCCATATGGGATATGACCGGGTCGGCGCAGTCCGTCGCCCCCAGATTAAAGCGGATCTCGTCCAGACCGGCCTCGCCCAGGGCCTGCAGCCGTTCCTCGGTGGCCAGCAGGCCGTTGGTGTATAGGTGCTGGTAAACCCCTGCCTGGTGGAAGGCGCGCACAACCCCATAATACTTTTCAATTTCCATAAAGGGTTCCAGATAAACATAGCTGATCCCTGAGGGCTTGGGGTAGATGGAGAGCAGCAGCTCCAGATCCTTTTCGTAGAACTTTGTGCCGCCAATCTCCCACAGCCCTTCGCCAATGGGGGCAATATCGTCTAGCTCGCCGAAATTGTAGCAGAACTTACAAGTCAGGTTGCACTTATTGGTCTTGCGGATCGCGCTCAAGCCGGTTCCCAAAAGGCAGGACCGGCAGCCACGGGGGAATTTTTCATCGTTCCCCACATAATAGGTGCGGCCCTGCAGGGTTTTCAGCCCCTTGATCTGTTCCATCAGCCGCTCGCGCCGCGCGTTCACCGCCCGCTCAATCTGCGCGAAGGCAGCGTATACGATTTCCTGCTGGCGCGGCATCAGCTCCTCGTCCTCCGGCAGGGAGGCGAAGAACTCGAACCATAGCCGCGCATCTTTTTTTGATATTTTCATCTTTCCCTCCGTCTATCCTCCATATGTTTACACAGCTTACCAGCTTATCCGGTGAAAATCAAGGCTGGGCCCTTTCTCCACAGGGAATCTTTTGCTTCGGTGGAATAAAAAAACTGTTGACAGGCAAGAAAAGCAATGCTATAATAAATCTCGTTCAAGCGGAAATGCTTGGTAGTGATTCAATATTCCTCAGTAGCTCAATGGCAGAGCATTCGGCTGTTAACCGAAGGGTTGTAAGTTCGAGTCTTACCTGGGGAGCCATAGAAAAAGCCTGGAAATCTGGGCTTTTTCTTTTTGCGTTGCAGGGTGCTTTACGGGCTATGGGCACGCCCTGCTGCCTATACGAAGAAGCTGAAGGCGTCAAGGCAGCATGAGAACGGACGGGCGTAAACGGGCGCGATGCCCTTGGGCGTGGCGGTGACGCGGCCGGATATGGTCAGGCGGGTATAAATCTGCTATACTGTTTGCATCCTATTCCCAAAGGAGGGAAAAACATGAAGCAGGAAGTTGCCTTGCTCTATAATCTGGCGGGGGACAGGCTCCGCCGGGTCAGAGGGCTCTTGGTTTTCATGGGTGTGCGTGTCCGCCCGGTAGAGCAGACGGAATACAACCAAAAGGTGGGCGCCTTGGCGGGCCTGCAGCAGCCGGAAGCGCTGGAGCCGTACTCCGGAGAGGGCTTCCGGGAGGAAATGATGGTGCTGCGGCTTACGCCGGCCAGGGTGAACGCCGTGATTCAGCGGTTTCAGAAGCATGGCGTGGCGCTGCCGGCGCTGACGGCGGTGCTGACTGCGTCCAACGCGCAATGGGATTCCAACGCGCTGGCCGGAGAGCTGGGGAAGGAAAGGGAGGCCTTGGCCGGAGGCGCCCCGCTTAGGGAGCATCAGCAATAGAAAAGGCCGGCGGATATCCGCCGGCCTCTGGCCTGCCGGTGGGGCCGCAGCTCAAATGAAGGATAGGGAGCGACGATGGAGAACGGACAAAAAAAGCATATTCTACTTGTAACCACCGGTGGAACGATTGCCTCAGCGCCCGGCGAACAGGGCCTGGCGCCCGCTGTATCGGGCCAGGGGCTGCTGCGGATGATGGAGCCCGTGGCCGGCAGCTACCGTATCACGGTACGGGAGATCCTGCATCTGGATTCGTCCAACATCCAGCCGGAGGAATGGCGGATTATTGCCCGCAGCGTGTATGAAGCCCGCAGCCAATACGATGGGATTGTGATCACCCACGGCACCGATACGATGGCCTATACCGCCTCGGTGCTGTCCTTTATGCTGGAGGGGATTGACCTGCCGGTGGTGGTCACCGGCTCGCAGCTGCCGCTGGCGCATCCCTTATCCGACGCGCTGGACAACCTGCGCTGCGCGCTGGCGATGGCCGCCTCCGGCCGGCCCGGCGTGTTTGTAGCCTTTAACCGGAAGATCATTCTGGGCACGCGGGCGGTGAAGGTGCGGACCATGGGCTTTGACGCCTTTGAAAGCGTCAACTGCCCTCCCCTGGGCCGGGTTGACAGCCAGGGGCTGATTCTGGAGGAAAGGCTCCTGCCGCCGGCAGGGCGCGGCTGCAGGCTGCATGAGCGGCTGTGCGTCGATACCTTCCTGCTGAAGCTGACGCCCGGACTGAATCCGGAGATCTTCGATATGCTGCTGACCATGCGGTATAGGGGGATCGTCATAGAGGCCTTTGGCGCCGGGGGCCTGCACTATATCCACAGGGATCTGGTATCCAGGCTGCGGCGGGTTACGCAGGCCGGCATCGCGGTGGTGGCCTGCAGCCAATGCCTCTATGAGCGCAGCGATTTTTCCCTTTACGAGACGGGCCAGCGTGCGCTGAAGGAAGGGATTATCCCTGGTTATGACATGACCACGGAGGCGGCGGTCACCAAGCTCATGTGGGCGCTGGGGCAGACGGATGATCTCGAAGAGGTCCGGGCCATCTTTGCCCGCAGCTACGCCGGCGAAATCACGACGGAGGCGCGGCCATGAGGGCGCTGACAGTGAAGGCCTGCGCCAAGGTGAACCTTAGCCTGTTCATCACCGGCCAGCGCCCGGATGGCTACCACCTGCTGGATATGGTTATGCAGAGCGTTTCGCTGTGCGATGAGCTGCTGCTGGAGGAGGATGGTGCGATCACCCTCCAAGGCGATACGGCCGGGGCGGCAGGGACGGATAACCTGGCCATACGGGCCGCCTGCCTGCTGGCCCGTGAATCCGGCCTGAAGGCTGGCTGCCGCATCACGCTGAAAAAGCGGATCCCTGCCCAGGCAGGTATGGGCGGCGGCAGCGCCGACGCGGCGGCGGTCTTGCTGGGCCTCAACCAGCTGTGGGGGGTGAGGGCGCAGCCGGAACAGCTGGCTACGCTGGCGCTGAGCCTGGGGGCGGACGTCCCCTTTTTCCTGCAGGGGGGGACGGCCAGGGCGCAGGGCATCGGCGAGCGCCTGACCCCGGTGGTGGGTTTTCCGCGGCTGGAGCTTGTGATCGTCAAGCCGGGCCAAGGCCTGGCCACCCCAGCGGTTTTCCAGGCCTGGCACCGCTGGGGCAGGGAGAGGCCCAGCCGGACCGGAGCCTATCTGGAGGCGATGGCATCGGGCGATTACCCTATGGCGGCGCGGCTGATGGAAAACGATCTGGAGGCGCCGGCTGCGGCGTTGTGCCCGGAGATAGGACAGGCTCTGGAGGCGCAGCGACGCTGCGGGGCGCTGCGCGCCATGATGACCGGCAGCGGGACGGCGGTGCTGGGGTGGTATGCGGACGGCCCCTCGGCCGCGCGGGCGGCGGCGGAGCTCCGGTGCGCCGGATGGCGCGCCTGGCAGGTGCACAGCCAAAAGCAGGCCATTGAAATCCATGAAGGCATCCATGCATAGATTTTTCCAAAAGCATCCATACTGATCTTACAATCGGCAACGAGGAGGGATCGGTAGAGGATGCTTTTTTTTGTCAGAGGGATGAGGTCGGTGAGACGGTTTTTTTCCGGGCATCCGGAGCGCATTGCCTACGGAATGTGGGGCTTGATGGCGGCTATGGTGGTGGTGCTGATGCTTTCCACCACCGGGCAAGCGGCCACCCAGCCGGTGGTAAGCGATGAGCTGCTGCGGCTGCATGTGCTGGCAAACAGCGACAGCCCGGAGGACCAGCAGGTCAAGCTTAGGGTCCGCGACGCCGTCCAGCGGGAATTTGCCGCAGCCTGGCAGAGCGCGCCCAGCGGGGCGGCCTGCCGCAGCTGGGCGCAGCGGGATCTGGAGGAGATAGAAGCCTGCGCCAATCGTGTGCTGGCCGAACAGGGGTTTACCTATGGCGCCAAGGTGCAGTTTGGCGTCTATGAGTTCCCGGACCGGGTCTATGAGGATCAGGTAGCGCTGCCTGCCGGGCGGTATTGGGGTGTGCGGATTCTGCTGGGCGAGGCCCGGGGACAGAACTGGTGGTGCGTACTGTATCCACCCCTATGCGCCGGGGAGGAACCCGAGGGCGGCGAGCCGGTTGAGGTGCGCAGCTGGATATGGGACAACCTTCCCGAATCCTGGCAGCGCTGCCTGGCAAATTTCTGGATAGGTAAGGTGTAAACACATGAAAGCAAAAAGATGGATGACGATGGCGTTGGCGCTGGTCATAGCCCTGGCGGCTGTGACGGCGCTGGCTGCTCCCACGGTCCTGCGGCTGGGGTCCTCGGGGGAGCAGGTGCGTACCCTGCAGTCCAAGCTCAAGCAGTGGGGCTATTACAGCGGCTCTGTAGACGGCGTATTTGGCTCTCAAACCCAGGAGGCGGTCAAATATTTCCAGCGCCGCAACGGACTTACCGCCGATGGCATAGTGGGATCAGCCACGGCGGCGGCGCTGGGAATGAATTTGGGCAGTTCTTCCTCCTCCTCGGGCGCGTCCTCAGGCAGCGTCAGCTCCGATGTTTACCTGCTGGCCCGGGTGGTGCACGGCGAGGCGCGGGGGGAGCCCTATCTGGGCAAGGTCGCAGTTGCGGCTGTCGTGCTCAATCGGGTGGCCAGTGCCAGCTTTCCCAATACCATCGCCGGCGTGGTCTATCAGGCTAACGCCTTTACCGCAGTCAGCGATGGCCAGATCAACCTGACCCCGGATTCGGAGTCTATCCGGGCGGCGCGGGATGCGATGAACGGATGGGACCCCACCGGCGGCGCATTATATTACTATAACCCCGCGATTGCAACGAGCTCCTGGATCTATTCGAGGAAGGTGGTGGCAGTGATTGGAAAGCACTACTTCGCGGTCTAAGGGGCAGCGCCGCTGGCCCTATCTGACGATTATCCTGGCGCTGGTGGTTGCGCTTCTGGGCGTGCTGATCTGGGGCCTGGATCGCGAGAACCGGCGGGCAAACCGCGCCCGGCAGGTTACCAGCCTGCTGACGCAATCCTACTATGAGCTGGTATACGGCGTGGGCAGCCTGAATAATGACCTCATGAAGCTTATGGTTTCCGCGTCGCCGGGCACCAATGTGACGCTGCTGTCCAAGCTGTCCTCCCAGGCCCAAAGCGCGGCGGAGAGCCTGGCCGCCCTGCCCGGCGGCCATAGCGCGCTGCAGGGGGCCATGGGATTTCTGAACCAGGTAGGAGATATGACGGGGTCGCTTTTGAAAAAGACCGGCAGCGGCCTTCCCCTGAGCCAGTCGGAGCTGGAGCAGATCGACCAGCTGGCGGTCAGCTGCCAGCAGATTTACCAGCGCCTTGCCCAGCTGGACCCGCAGGAGGTGGTCCGGTATGAGGACAGCGACTTTTATGAGGCGGCGCCTGAGGGCGCTGTGCTGGCCCAGGCGCTGGGCAGCAGCGGCGACCAGGCGATGGACTATCCCAGCCTCATCTATGACGGCCCCTTTTCCGACAGCCTCAAGGGCTTAGCTGCCAAAGGGCTGGAGGGATTGCCCGTGGTGGAGGAGGCCCAGGCCCGGCAGGTGGCGGCTCAAGCGCTCTGGATGGATGAAGCGGCGGTGACAGCCGCTGGATCGGAGCAGGGCCAGATCGAAGCCTATCTGTTTGCCGGTCAGGATCAGGATTTGAACGTCACGGTGGCTGTAACCCGCCAGGGCGGGAAGCTGCTGTGGATGATGGCGGATCGCGCTGTAGCCGAAGCCGGGATAAGCCTTGAGGAGGCCGAACGGATAGCGGCTGCAGCCGCGGATCAATGGGGCTTTGGCGCAGTCCGCCCCAGCTGGAGCCAGAGCGTCGACGGCATCGCTACGGTCAGCCTCATTCCTACGCTGGGCGAAGCCGGCGTATATCCGGACATGATTAAGGTCAAAATCGCCTTGGATAACGGGCAGGTCCTGGGCATGGACGCTACCGCCTATTGGATGAACCATGTGGAGCGGACGCTGCCGGCAGTGGCGGTTTCCCGGACCGAGGCGGCGGATCTGGTATCCGCCCAGCTGGCTGTGGAGAATGTGCAGCTGGCGGTTATCCCTACGGATGGAGGCGGGGAGAAGCTGTGCTGGGAGGTGGAAGCCACCTTTGGATCGGGCCGGTTCTTTGTCTATCTGGATGGCCAGACCGGGCAGGAGGTGCAGATCTTCCGGGTTATCGAGACCGAGGAGGGCGCGCTGACCATGCGCGCCGGGGCAGCCCGGAGCTGACGCCCGGAGCCGGCAGCTTGGATGACGCGGATTCCTTTAGCTGTGACAAATGAAAGGGCAGGCTTTTATGAACCGCCCCAGCAAAAACGGACAATAGACAAAAGGCCCCCTGATGTAGAAAAATAAAACTTACATTAGGGGGCCTTACTATGTCCGGGAAAAAAGGGTAGGGTACGGGAAGAAGCGGCGGCACGAATTTGCACAGGAGAAAGCCAATGTGCATTGAGCCGGGAGTATGAAATAGCCGGTGGGCCGTTCAGCGCTGGCTGAAGGGACCTCGAAGCGGATATTATGATTTCATCCATCGTCTGGGCAGGCCGGAGAAAGACGGAACCCTGGCAGAAATCATCGCGGAGCAGCGGGAGCGTAGCTTTCGCACATATGGCTACCGCAGGATGTGGCTGGTGCTGAAGAAGCGGGGCATCCACCGTAATCCCAAGACCATCCTGCGTATCATGGAGAAATACGGTTTGCTTTCAGAGATCCGGCGGCGCAGAAAATGGGCCAACATGGGGCAGCAGGTACATAAATATAGAAACTTGCTGAACCGCCAGTTTCATGCGGACAGGCCTAACAGCAAATGGGTAACGGATATTTCTTACATCCACACAAAGCAAGGCATACTGTATCTATCCATGATCCGGGATCTCTACGACAACAGCATCGTGGCCTACAAGGCCGGAACACAGCAGACAGTAAATCTGGTGCTGGACACCATTCGCCTGGCCATGAAGCGGGAGAAAAAAAGGGCCGCCGCGGAGTTACAGCTCCACAGCGACCAGGGGTTCCAGTACACCTCACAAGTATACTTCAACCTGACACAAGCATACGGCATTACTCCGTCTATGTCAAGGAAAGGAAATCCGTATGACAACGCCATAGCGGAAAACTTCTTCTCTATTCTGAAAACTGAATGTATCTACCGCCATAAACCAGCCTCATTCTGCGAGGCCAATGAGATGATTGACCGCTATATCCACTTCTACAACCATGAGCGCATCCAGTTAAAGACTGGAGAGGCGCCGCTCACGCTGCGCCTCTCCGTCTAAAACTTCTTATTTCCCTACATTGGTGCCTTTTTGGGCTGTCCGCATAATTTGGATCGGTTCATCACTTTCCCCGCCTTTTTTTGAAGGGCTAGAAATAATACGAGGGATTCCGGCGGCCAGGGCTAGGCCCTCTTACGGCCGAAACGGCGCGGCCCAGCGGCCGAAGGCACAGGCAGCATCGGAGGTGAAGCTTTCGATAAGCTGGGGCGTATAATAGCCGGAGGATGCAGGCGCGTGCTGCTGGTGCCAGCGTTGGTTGCGGGCGATGGAATCCTCCAGCGCCTGCGCGGGAATGCCGCAATACAGCGCCCGGGGCAGGGTACGGCTGTATTCCGCCATCTGCGACCAGCAGGCAGGGGCCCAGGGGCAGTGATGGTAATACCAGCAGGAGGCGACATCGATGGCATGACGGTAGGGAAGAAACCAGCTATCGCCCTCATACAGGGCGCGGAAGGCCGCCTGGGGCCCGCTGTCCCATAGCACGTCCACATACAGGTGAAGGGCGAAGCCATAGGCATAGGGATCGGTCATGTCGTGGCTCCGCATCCAACCGGCCAGTTTCCCGAGCCGATCCGGCTGATCGCGGAAGTGCAGCGCGTCCTTGAAGGCGCGCTCCCCCACGGCATCGGGCGCCAGCGTGCCGGCAAAATAGGCGGCGGAGCCCTGAGGATGGTGCTTGCGGGCGGCCAGCAGGTGAATCATGGAAGAAGGCATGGCAATCCCCTTTCCAAGGGAGGCTATTGGCCACGGGCCTTAGCCAGGCGGTCGGCCAGATAGCGATAGTTGAAGATAAAATCCAGCCCGGCCTGGCTGAGCCCGGAGGGCGGGGCCAGCTCATAGATAAAAGCGCCGGTGTAGGGAATGGCGGCCAGCGCCTCCAGCACATCGCTCCAGGCGATGACGCCCCGGCCCGGCATCCAGTGCTTTTCGTCCACCCCGTCATCGTCGGAGATATGGACGGTGATCAGCTTTGCGGCCAGCAGGCGGATGAAATCGGCCGGCGGCTCGTGATGAGGGTGATTGGTATCCATGCACAGCCCGGCGCTGGTTCCATCCAGCAGGTCCAGGGTCTCCTGAGCGGTAGAGCACAGGCAGCTTCGCGGAAGGCATTCGATGGCCAGACGGAGGCCGCCGCCGATGCGGGCGGTAAGCTCTTCGATGGAGCGGCGGCACTGCTCCAAATGCCGGGGACGGTCGGCGGAGGCGATGGGTTCCGCGCTGGGATGGGCCACGGCAATACGCGCTCCGCCCCCGGCAGCGCAGTCCATCATGCGGCTGTATAGATCGACGGCAAAGCGGCGGGTACGCTCGCAGGGGCTTGATAGATCATAGGCCGTGCCAAAGGGCAGATGGACGCTCCAAATTTCACAGCCCGACCGGGCGATGGCCCGCATCAGCGGGCCAAGGGCGGCTGCCTGCTCGCCGGTGAAATCAATCCTGTCATGAAAGCCGGTGAAGAAGCCGAGCTCCAGAGCGCCGACGCCGTCCTTCTGCCAGCGGGGCGCGAGGCGGGCGGCCTGCCGGAGGGTTGGGGCAAAATCGTCCAGGGGATTGGAAAGCGAAAAGCCGACCGGCCCGGCTAGCGGTGCATCCTTCATGAGGGTAAACCTCCTTATCCTGCTTATGTTTGATAGGGAAACGGCCCGTCAGGGTATGTCAATCGCGGCATGTGCCAAGGCGGCCCACTGGCCGGGGGTATAAACCTGCTTGAGCACCTCCATAGCCTGCGCATAATCGTGCTTCCCCAGAGAGGCTGGGCCGGAACGCACCGGCCGGAAGCCCAGCTTATGATAGAGCCGTATGGCCTTATGGCTCCAGGTTTGCGTATGCAGGATTACAGGGAAGGTGCCGGCCTGACGGAAAAGCTCCATGGCCCGGCAAACCAGCGCTCCGCCCAAACCAAGCCCCTGGGCCTGGGGGCGGACGGCCACCCAGTGAATCATAAAAAGCGGTCTGGGGTCATACTGCTCCCATGCCGTACAGGTGCCCAGGTATTCCCCCGTAGGGCTGATGGAAAAAAGGCTGCGGCGGCGCACCATGTCGAGATGGGGACGGAATTCCCGCTCCCAATAGGCCAGGGCGTCGGGCTCCTGGTCAAATTCGCCCACCGAGGCCTCGATGGCGGCCCAATGGGCTTCATCGCCGTCCTGGTAGGGACGGATGGTATACCCCGGGGGCGGCGGCGCGGCCCGCGCAGGATCCCACCCGGGCGCGGCCATAATCATCGTATAATAGGGGACGCTTTTATCCAGCATGGCGCAATCAATCTCCCTTGCCGTGATCCACGATCAGTATAGCACACTTTAGCGGCCGGGGGCAGGCCTTTCTATGGCGGATGGGAAAATCCATTGCGCGGCGGCCGGGGATCGGGTATGATGGACAAAAAGGAGGCGGAGCATGAAGGGTACGCATTGGATGATTACAGGAGGTGCCGGGGGGATCGGGCGGTGTATCGCCCAATTTGCCGCAAAGGCGGGCGCCAATCTATCCATCCTGGACCGGGACGGGGAGGCTGGCCGGGATACGGTGCAACGGCTGGAGCGGCTGGGCGTACGGGCGCGGCTGACGGTGGGCGACGCAGCGGAGAAGGAGAGCCTGGAGCGCTTTGCCCGGGAGAGCGTAACGCAGCTGGGGCCTGTCCACGCTCTGATCCATAACGCATGCTTTTCAATGGGCGGGCTGGCATCCGGCTGCGGATGGGATGAATTCAACCAGGTATTGCAGGCGGGCGTAACGGCGCCCTATTATTTGACATATCTTGTGATGGAGCATTTTGCCCCCTGGGCCAGCGTGATCAACATCTCCTCCACGCGGGCCTTTATGTCTCAGGCGGATACGGAGAGCTATTCGGCGGCCAAGGGAGGGATCACAGCGCTGACCCACGCCATGGCCATGAGCCTGGCCGGGCGGGCCCGGGTGAATGCGATTGCGCCGGGCTGGATTGATACCGGAGCCTACCACGGAAACGGCGGGCCGGCCCCTCATAGCTGGGCGGACGAAAGCCAGCATCCCTCCGGACGGGTAGGCACGCCGGAGGATATTGCGCGGGCGGCGATCTTTTTGTGCGACCCGGCCAACCGCTTCATCAACGGGGAAACGCTGGTAGTGGACGGCGGGATGACGCGCAAAATGATCTATGATGGAGACGAGGGCTGGAGCCTGAATCCATAGGGCGGCATAATGGAAGCCCCCGGATGCGTCCGATAGGATGATCCGGGGGCTTTTTTCATTGGTTCAGCGGAAGCGTTACGGTGAAGGTGGATCCGACGTCCGGCGTGCTGGATACGCTGACCGTTCCGCCGTGCGCCTGGACGATCCACGCGACCATGGACAGGCCGAGGCCGGAGCTGCCCGACTGGGTGCTGCGGGCGGGATCCGCCCGGTAAAAGCGCTCGAAGATATGGGGCACATGCTCAGGGGCGATCCCGATCCCATTATCTTCTACCCGAAGCTCGGCGCGCTGGCCGTCCTCCATGAGGCTGACCAGCACGAAGCCGCCGGGGCGGCCATACTGAATGGCGTTGGACACAAGGTTCAGGATCAGCCGCATCAAAAGCGAGGGGTCGCCAAAGAAGGAGAGGCTGGGCTTGAGCCGGGCGCGAAGCGCTATGCCGCGCGCCTGGGCCTGCGGCTCCAGCTGCTCCAGCACGAGCTCCGTGAGCTCGCTCAGGTCAAGGGATTCCTTATGGACGGCGGCGCGCTGCTGGTCGGCCCTCGTCAGCTCCAGCAGCTGCGATACCAGGGTGGACATGCGCTTGGCCTGGCGCTGGACGCGCTCCAGGCACAGGCGCAGCTCGGGGCTGCCTTCGGGCAGGGAGAGGCCGTATTCACACTGGGTCAGGATGGCGGCGATGGGCGTACGAAGCTCATGGGAAGCGTCGGAGGCAAACTGCCTTTCCCGGTTGAAGGCCTCCTCCAGGCGGGCGAACATCTCGTCAAAGGCATGGCCCAGGGCATGAATTTCATCGCGCTCATGGCCGGGCAGGCCGATCCGGCGTGTCAGGTCGCGGCCGCTGTTGATCGTCTCGGCAGCCTTCAGGATTTCCTGCACCGGACGGAAGGCGCGGCGGGTAATCGCATAGCCGCCGGCCAGGGCCAGCAGGATAAACAGGGGCAGGGCCACCAGGGAAAGGGTGACGATGGAACGGAGGATGCTTTGCCCGGAGCTGAGCGAACCAATGCCGCGGATCCACACGCCGGCGGCGCCGTAGGCGATATAGAGGTCATAGACCTGCCAGCGCGTTTCCCCGGAGGAAGCCTCCTGAAACTGGTCGGAAACAAGGGGCGTATCGGCAGGAAACTGCGAGGGCGGCGTTCCCAGCAGCGGCGTGCCCTCGGGCCCATAAAGCACCAGCGTGACCCCATCAGGATAAAGATCGATTTCCGGGTCGATCTGCAGGTAATCACCCTCAAACTCCACCTGGTTGCCGGCCTGCTTCACGGCGTTTTCCAGAAGAAGATGGGAGGAACCGGTCATCTGATAGCCGGCTACCAGAAAGAGAAAGGCCAGCGTCAGCGCCAGCAGCAGAACCATCGCAGCCGTATAGAACAGCGTAACCCTTAGCTTGATGGACAGCCGGCTCATGGCTCGCTCCGAAGCACATATCCGGCCCCGCGGACGGTGTGCAGCAGCTTCTTCTCGAAGCCGGCGTCGATCTTTTTGCGCAGGTAGCGGATATATACATCCACCACGTTGCTGCTGCCTTCAAAATCATAGTTCCACACATGCTGCTCGATCCGTTCCCGGCTCAATACGACGCCCTTGTTGCGCAGCATATACTCCAAAATGGCGTATTCCTTGGCGGACAGCGCCAGGGCCCGGCCGCCGCGGGACACCTGATGGGCGGCAAGATCCATAGACAGATCCTCCAGCATAAGCACGCTTGTGGCCTGCTCGGCCGGGCCGCGGCGCAGCAGCACCCGGATCCGGGCAGACAGCTCGTCATAGGCAAAGGGCTTGACCAGATAGTCGTCAGCGCCGGCATCCAGTCCGGCTACCCGGTCCTCGACCGCATCCCGCGCTGTCAGCAGGAGCACGGGCGTCCGGCTGCCCGCCGACCGCAGGCGGCGCAGCAGCGTCAGCCCATCCAGCTTGGGCAGCATAAGGTCCAGGATGACTGCGTCATAGCCGGTGACGGTCAGATAATCCCAGGCCTGCTGCCCGTCAGCGCAGGTATCCACGCTGTAGCCCTCAGCGGCCAGCCGCCGGGCCGTAGCAGTGCGAATATCCTCCTCATCCTCCACATAAAGAAGCCGCATCATACCCTCCTTATCATTTTCCATCATTATAACCGAAATCGGGACGAACATGGAGACGGGAAAAAAATTTTTTCAAAATCGGCCCGTTCTCATTTTTCTTTCATCTTGGCAGGGTAGGATAGAGACAACACCAAGCAAGGGAGGCACAACATGAAGCTGAATAAGAAGAAGATCTGGATCCTGGCGGTGGTCCTGGTGGCGGTGGCGGCGGTCGCGGTTGCGTCGCTGGTGCCCCGCGGCGCAAAGGCCTACTCGGAGGACTACGCCAAGAACCTGGCGGAGGGCAAGGTACCGGCGGGCTCGCAGATGATGGGAATGGAGCAGGACGACGATGAGTATGAATTCCTGTACCTGAGCGCCGACGGCTCTCAGCGGTATGAGATCGAGGTGAGCAAGCAGACCGGCGAGATGGTCAAGTACGAGCGGGAAGCCGTGGCGCCGCAGCGCAGCGGGGAAGTCAAGCTGTCGGAGGAGCAGGTCAAGGCGATTGTGCTGGAGGCATATCCGGAGGCGCAGCTTCTCTCCATCCGTCTGGACCAGGATGACGGCTATGCCGAATATGAAGCGGTATTCACCGCCGGCGGTTACCAGGGCAGCATGGAAATTCAGGCGGATAGCGGCGAGATCCTGGAAGTTAAGCTGAAGCTGGGCCAACGGATTGTCATTCCAGCGGGGACGGCCGGAGGCGAGTACCTGCAGGAGGAGGAGATCCGCAGCCGGGCGCTGGAGCTGGTGCCGGGCGCGGTCATTACCGATCTTGACCTTGAAAAGAAATCCAACGGCTATATCTACGAGATCGAACTCTTCAAGGACGGGGTGGAGTACGAGCTGAAGCTGGATGCAAAAACCGGCGAACAGCGCTCGCTGAAAACAGAATGGGAAAACGCCGGACTCAATACGCAGGCTACGACCGCCGCAGCCCCGGCCACAACGGCAGCCCAGACAACTGCCGCAGCCCCGGCTGAAAGCACGACGGCGGCAGCCCAGACGACGGCGGCGGCCCAGACGACCGCTGCGGCGCCCAAGACGACGACGGCAGCCCAGACGAACGACAGCGGCCGCATCTCCCAGCAGGAGGCAGAGCAGATTGCGCTGAAAAAGGTTCCGGGGGCTACGGTTAAAAAGATAAAGCTGGAAAAGGATGACGGACGCTGGCAGTACGAGGGTGAGCTTATCACCGATACCGCGGAGTATGACTTTGAGATCGACGCCGCGACCGGCGCCATCGTGAAGTGGGAGCAGGAGAACAAAACGCCCAAGACCACGGCAGCCCAGGCGAAGGAGACGATCTCGGCCGAGAAGGCGCGGTCTATCGTGCTGGCCAAGGCGCCGGGAGCTGAGATCGTGGAGCTGGAGCTGGACCGGGATGACGGACGCATGACCTATGAAGGGGAAGCCTATAAGGACGGCATGGAATATGAATTCGAGCTGGACGCCTATACCGGCGCTATCCTGAAATGGGACGAGGAGGCGGACGACTGGGATTAAAACCGGCACAAGGCGCGGGGTATGACGAATACCCTGCGCTTTTTGGCGTCCATGGGGAACCCGTGAATTTTAGCCGTCGGGAATTGTAATGGGGCCGGTAATGTGATAAAATTATATCATACATAACAGGGAGGAAATAGCATGAGTAAGATATCAATCGGCATCATGGGATATGGCAACATCGGCCGGGGCGTTGAAATGGCCATCCGCCAGAATCCTGACATGCAGCTTACCGCCATCTTCACCCGAAGGGAGCCCAAGGGGATGGGCCCGGCGGGAGCGCCCTTCGTATCGGTAAAGGATATGGCGCAATACGCGGGGAAAATCGATGTGATGATGCTTTGCGGCGGATCGGCCACCGACCTGCCTCAGCAGGGGCCCGAGGCTGCCAAGCTGTTCAATACGGTGGACAGCTTTGACACCCACGCCAGGATCCCGGAATACTTCAGCGCGGTGGACGAAGCCGCCCGTCAGGCGGGGCATCTGAGCCTGATCTCAGGCGGCTGGGATCCGGGGCTGTTCTCCATGATGCGGGTGTTGGGCCAGGCGGTGCTGCCGGAGGGCAGCGACGCCACCTTCTGGGGGCCGGGCGTCAGCCAGGGGCATTCTGACGCGATCCGCCGGGTGCCCGGCGTGGTGGACGCGCGGCAATATACCATACCCGTTGAGGCGGCGGTCGAGGCGGCGCGGCGCGGACAGGCCCAGGACCTTACCGCCCGGCAGAAGCATACGCGGGTATGCTATGTGGTGGCGAAGGCGGACGCGGATCAGGAGGCGATCCGCCAGGCGATCGTCACCATGCCCAACTATTTTGCCGATTATGATACCACGGTGCATTTTGTGGACCAGCAGACCCTGCTGAGGGAGCACGGCGGCATTCCCCACGGCGGGTTTGTGATCCGCAGCGGCCGCTCGGCCGCCCACACGGAGCAGACCATGGAATTCTCCCTGAAGCTGGGCAGCAATCCCGAGTTCACCTCCTCGGTGCTGGTAGCCTGCGCGAGGGCCGTCTACCGGCTGCACCAGGGAGGGAAAACCGGCGCGGTGACGGTGCTGGATCTGCCCATCGCGGCGCTTTCTCCCCTTTCGCCGGAGCAGCTGCGGGCGAAAATGCTATAAATAGGCATATCCCAACGGGAAACAAAAAGAATCGGTTGGCCTGAAAGCAACCGATTCTTTTTTTGTCATGTCCTAGGCCCCATATCAGGTCATGTTGGCAAAGCGCTCCACCGCCTTTGTAAAGCTTGCGATGGTTTTGTCAGCATCGCCATGCTCGATGCCGTCGCGTACACAATGGTTAATATGCCCCTCCAGCACCACCTGGCCCACGCGATGCAAGGCGGATTTGGCGGCGTTAATCTGCGCCAACACGTCCTCGCAGGGGATATCCTCGTCGACCATCCGGTCGATGGCCTGGATCTGGCCGATGATCTTTTTAAGCCGCCGGTGCAGATTATCGGCGTCCATACACTGCCTCATAATGCGCCTCCCCCTGAAGCTATTTATACCCCATTATCTTGTGAATCCGAAGCTTTGTCAAGATACGGTACCGGCGGGGAGCGTTTTATGGTATGATCATCTCAGCCTATGGGCAATGCAGGTGGAGGGGAAGAATCGATGAAGCCAATGGAGCAGCTGGCCTTCCGGGGTGTGTTCCGCGACTATCAACAGGCGGTTTTGGACCGGTCGGAGCGATGCCTCAAGGACGGGAAAATGCATATTGTGGCGGCGCCAGGCAGCGGAAAGACGATCCTGGGCCTGGAATTGATCCGGCGCATCGGCAAGCCGGCGCTGATCCTGTCGCCGACGGTGACCATCCGCCAGCAGTGGGGTGAGCGGTTTGCCGGAAGCTTTTTGCCTGAGGGGGAGCCGCTCTCGGATTATTTATCCCTGGACCTGAAGGCTCCGGGCTTTCTTACCTCGGTTACCTATCAGGCGCTGCACGCGGCCTACAGCCATGCTCTCCTGGAGGAGGGGGAAGCGGAGAAGGAAACCGAGGACTTTACCGGCTTTGACCTGCTTGGGGCGATGCAGGCGGCTGGGATTGGGGTAATATGCCTGGACGAAGCCCATCATCTTCGGAGCCAGTGGCAGAGGGCCCTGGAGGAATTTCTGGAAAGGATGGGCGGCAGCGTGACCGTTATCGCCCTGACGGCAACGCCGCCCTACGACAGCACAGGGGAGGAGTGGAACCGGTATATTTCCCTCTGCGGGGAGATTGACGAGGAGATCCATGTCCCCCAGCTGGTGGCGGAGGGGTCGCTGTGCCCCCACCAGGACTATATCTACTTCACCTATCCTACCGCCCGGGAGGGCGAGGCGCTGGAGCGCTACCGGGCGCGGGTATCCGCGTGCCTGGAGGCGCTTTTGAAAACGGGCGCCCTGAAGCAGGCGCTGGAGGCCTCCGGTATCCTGACGCAATACCGGCTTAAGAGCGAATGGATACTGGAGCACGTCAGGCCGGTGGCGGCCCTCTTGAGCATGGCCCGCTATGGAGGTATTGAAATCCCTAGGGGCCCGGTGCGCCTGATTTCGCCCCACGGCCGCCTGCCCAGGTTCCGGCTGGAGATGGGCGAGCAGGCGCTGCAGCTGATCCTGGACGCGCCGGAGGTCTTTTCGCCGGGCTGCGCGGCGGCGGTGCGCGAGCTGCTGGCACAGCATGGGCTGCTGGAGCGGGGCCGGGTACGGCTGGCACTGGATGGGCGCACGGAAAGGGCGCTTATCCGCTCTGCGGGCAAGCTGAGCGGGATTGAAGCCATCGTGCGGGAGGAGAGCCGCCAGCTGGGCAATGCGCTGCGCATGCTGATTCTGACCGATACCATCAGGCGGGATATGCTGAGCATGGTTGGCGGCGGCGCGCCCTTCGACCGGCTGGGCGTCGTGCCGGTATTCGAGGCTGTACGCCGCCTGGGCATCCCGGGGCTGCGGCTGGCCGTGCTTTCAGGCAGCCTGGTTATCCTGCCCGACGGGGTGCTGGGGGAAGCGGCTGCGCTGGCGCAAAGCTGCGGCGTGCGCTTTTCCAGCCGGAGCCTGGGCGGTACTGGCTACAGCGAGGCGCTGTTCAGCGGCAGCAATAAGCACCGGGTCCAGGTGCTCACCGAAGCCTTCCGGCAGGGGCTGATCCATGTGCTGGTGGGTACCGCGGCGCTGCTGGGAGAGGGGTGGGACTCCCCCTGCATCAACGCGCTGATCCTGGCAAGCTATGTGGGCAGCTTTATGCTTTCCAACCAAATGCGGGGGCGGGCCATACGGATTGACCGCAGCCAGCCGGAGAAAACCGCCAATATCTGGCACCTGGCGACAGTGGAGCCGCCGGCCCTGCCCGGAGCAAAGGGCCCCTGGAGGCTGGCAGAGCGGCTTTTCCAGGATGACACGGCCATCCAGGGGGAGGATTTTGCTACCCTGCAGCGGCGCTTCGAGTGCTTTATGGCGCCCGCCTACCACCGGGATGCCATTGAAAGCGGTATTGGCCGGGTCGATATCCTCAAGCCCCCCTTTAGCCCGGCGGGGATTGCGCGGATCAACCGGGAAATGCTGGCGCTTTCAGGCGATCGGGCAGCGATGGCCAGGCGCTGGGAAAAGGCCATGGCGGGTATTGCCAGGCCGGAGGTAATGGAGATCAGGCCAATCCCTACCAGCGCGCTGCCTACCGGCTTCCTGTTCCGGAACCTGCTGGCGGAGGGGATGATGGCCGGGGCCTGCACGGTGCTGATACAGATGATGCGGCAGTGGCTGGAGCAAAGCGCCCGCTCGCCCCTTCAGCTGGCGGCTGCGGGCCTGGCGGCCGGGCTGGCAGCGGCGCTTCTGTCGCGGGGCATGGTGCGGATCCTGCGGTTTATCTCCCCGAAAAAGACGGTCCAGACGCTGTGCGGATGCATCCTGGAGGCCATGAAGCAGGCCGGAGAGATTGAAAGTAAGGAGGCGGCGGTCTGGGTGCAGAGCGACCCGGAGGGGATGGCGATCGCCTGCGCCCTGCGGGGCGGGAGCGGCCGGGAAAAGCACCTGTTCGCGCAGGCTGTGGCAGAGCTGCTATCCTCCATCGATAATCCCCGCTATGTGCTGGTGAAGCGCTTCCGCCTGGCGGGACGCAGCCTCTACCGCTACCGGGAGAGCTTCGCCTGCCCATCGGTATTGGGCGGGGATAAGAAGCGGGCCGAAGGCTTCGCCCGCCTGCTGAGCCAGCGCGCCGGCTCGTTTGCCCTGGTCTATACCCGCACGGAGGCGGGCCGAAGGCAGCTGCTGGCCTGCCGCCGCAACAGCTACATCAACGAAAACGAGCAGTATATTACCGGCAAGCGGCGGGTGGGCGGCAACTGGCAATAGGGGCAGCAAAAAGCCCGGCGCAAGAGCCGGGCGCGGTATGGATAATATAGGCTAGGGCTCCCGCCAGAGATAGCCGTCCTGCCGGATATGGAGGGTTCCCTGGGCGGCGGGGGCGGAGATCTCAAAAAGGTTGGGCGTGACAAAAATCTCAGGCGTGATGGAAAGGGCTTCCTCGCCCATCAAGGATTGCAGCGATGTGGTATAATGGCCATGAAGGGCTCCATAATTGCGCTGCCGGTAATAGAGCCGGCGCAGCTGCCATTTCACGGATTCATCGGGGGGCAGGGAAAAGGCTGCATCCCCCTGGGCAAAGAGCAGATAGCCCCAGAGCTCGGGCATATGAATATCGATGACGCCGGTAGGGGCCCATACCCAATTGGCCTCGGGCAGGGGGCGGCCCGTGGCAGGATCCAGCCGCTTCTGGTAGCGGCCCTCCACCACGTCCACCGTCCATTCCACCCGGGAGAAATTCATGCGCCAGGTTTCGCCCACCTCCGGCGCCAGGCGGGAGGGGTAGCATTCATTTTCGCCGCATTCCCGCAGGGAAAACCAGGGAATGACAAGCTCCAGCGACCAGAAGCGGTTATCGGCCTGGGGGCAGTTGAGCTGCCCCTCGATGTGGACGGCGCTTTTCAGCCCATGGATGTCCCAGCCGATAATGCGGCGGACGCCGTCGCGGGCAGGCTTTTCCATCAATAGATCCCAGACGGTATTCAGGGCGTTCATTTCCAGCTCATAATAGCGGTGCGTGCTGTCCTGAGGCGCCAGGAACACCTCGAAATCGTTGTCCTCAAAGATCACCTGATCCCGCTGGGCAACGGTAGCCCAGATGGCGTCCTCCTGAAGATAGGCGCCGATATAGAGGGCCTCGTCGTCCCAGAGCAGCTTGGCCCGCACCAGCTTGGCCGGGGCTGGCCGGCTGTCGCCCTCGATATCGTGAAAGGGGCTGGTCCAGGGCGCCTGCTCCCAAAAGGGCTTATCCAGGCGGCCGTCGGGTTCGCCCAGGGGGATGCGGGTCCTGCGGCAGACATAATGGGGCGGGTTGAAATCGATGATGGGCTCGTGAACCGATGGCAGCATGGCGGATTCCTCCTTAATGCGCATGGATGGGCATACCTTCCCCTACGATTGTATGCACTCCGTCCGGGGCTGTCAATCAAGAAAGATAAAGGATCATGCAAAAATGAGAGAAATAGAAAAATATACGAACATTAACGCGCAAACCATCGACGAATGGGTGGCGGAAGGCTGGGAATGGGGGAAGCCCATCGACCATGAAACCTTTGAGCGGGCCAAGGCGGGCTGCTGGAGCATGCTGCTTTCCCCCACAAAGCCTGTGCCCAAGCCCTGGTTCGGCGAGCTGAAGGGCGCACGGGTGCTGGGGCTTGCCTGCGGGGGCGGCCAGCAGATGCCGATCTTCGCCGCGCTGGGCGCGCAGTGTACGGTGCTGGATTATTCGCCCCGCCAGCTGGAAAGCGAAGCGATGGTCGCCCGGCGGGAGGGGTATGCCATTGAGATCATCCGGGCGGATATGACCGAACCCATCCCCCTGGAGGACGAAAGCTTTGATCTCATCTTCCACCCGGTAAGCAACTGCTATGTAGAGCAGGTGGAGCCGATCTGGCGCGAATGCTACCGGCTGCTTAAGCCCGGCGGGATCCTGCTGGCCGGATTGGACAACGGGATCAATTACCTCTTCGACGAAGAGGGGAAAGAGCTGGTTCACGGCTTGCCCTATAACCCGCTGAAGGAGCCGGAGCTATACCGGCAATCCATGGAGAACCATTGGGGGATCCAGTTTTCGCATACCCTGGAGGAGCAGCTGGGCGGACAGCTTCGGGCGGGCTTTACGCTGACGGACGTCTATGAGGACACCAACGGGGAGGGGCGGCTCCACGAGATGGGCATCCCCACCTTCTGGGCGACCCGCGCGGTCAAGCCGCGGTAGCCCGCCGGCTGGGGAAAGCCGCCCGGGCGGAAGGCGCCCTTGATTTTTCCCGGCGGCTCCTGCATAATGGTGCGGTAAGCCCCATAAGGGGCAAGGAGGAAGAAGTATATGCTAGTTTCGCTCGCAATCGCGGCAGCGGCGCTCGTTCTCGATCAGCTGACCAAATACTGGGCGCAGACCTCCCTTCAGGCGGCGGGGGATATCCCGCTGTGGGAGGGTGTGTTCCATTTCCATTACGCCCGCAATACCGGCGCGGCCTTCTCCATGCTGGAAGGGCATAATTGGCTCTTTTTTATCTTTACGGTCGTGGTGGTGGCGGGCATGGGCTGGTATCTTTTCCGGCACCGCAGGGATATGCATCCGCTGCTGAGGGTGGCGCTGGGGCTGGTGATCGGCGGCGCGCTGGGCAATTTCATTGACCGGGTTACCCTGGGCTATGTGGTGGATTTCCTCTACTTCAAGCTGATCAATTTTGCCATCTTCAATGTGGCGGACAGCGCGCTGGTGATCGGCTGTATTCTGATGGGGATCTATATCCTGGCGGTCCACGAAAGGTATACCCGCCAAATGAAGCAGCCGGAGGAGGGAGAGCATGGCCCCGGAGACGATCAGCCTGCAGGTTGAGCAGGCCGGCGCACGGCTGGACGTATACCTGGCCGGGCAGACGCCGGGGCTGACCCGCTCCCGGCTCCAGAAGCTGGTGGAAGAAGGGCGCGTCCAGGTGAACGGTACGACCAAGAAGGCCAATTACCGGGTGAGCCGGGGCGACCGGATCACCCTCGAGTTGCCTGAACCGGAGGATATTCCCCTGGAGCCGGAGGATATCCCGCTGGATGTGGTCTATGAGGACGGCGATATTGTCGTGGTCAATAAGCCGCGGGGCATGGTGGTGCACCCGGCGGCCGGCAACTATACCGGGACGCTGGTGCAGGCGCTGCTGTATCATTGCGGGGACCTTTCCGGGATCGGCGGCGCGGCGCGGCCCGGGATCGTCCACCGGATCGATAAGGACACCACGGGCCTTCTGGTGGTGGCAAAGAACGATATGGCCCATCAGAGCCTGGCGCGGCAGATCCAGCTGAAGGAGGCCGGGCGCATTTACCTGGCCCTGGTGGAGGGGCGCGTTACCCAGCCCGGCAGGGTGGAGGCGCCCATTGGGCGGGATCCCAAGGACCGTAAGCGGATGGCCGTGGTGCCCTCGGGCCGCGATGCGGCGACCCGGTACTGGCCCCAGGAGCAATACCGGGATGAGACGCTGCTCAAGCTGGAGCTTGAAACCGGGCGAACCCATCAGATCAGGGTGCATATGGCCCATATCGGGCACCCGGTGGTGGGCGATCCGGTCTATGGCTACCGCCGTCAGCGCTTTTGCCTTCAGGGGCAGCTGCTCCACGCCTGGCAGCTTCATCTGACCCACCCCAGAACCGGGGAGCCGATGAACTTTGAGGCGCCGCTGCCGGAGGATTTCAGCCATGTGCTCCGGCTGCTGCGCGCCCGGGACGGCGCCGCAAGATGATGATTTTCTTTTCTGCCATATGGACAAACCTTGCGCGCTGTGCTATGATAGCACAGATAGATCTGTATCCTTTAAATCGGTCCCGTGAGGCCGGCAAGGTTCAGTGCGTTTTTGTGATACCGTTATACTGCGCCTTGCCCTTTGCGGCAGGGCGCTTTTTGCGCCTGGAAAGGAGCGCGTGATGCGGGAGAAAACCCTATTGATGGACAGCGCGGCGATGAACCGCGCAATGCTTCGGATTTCCCATGAGATCATCGAACGGAACCATGGCGTGGAGGATGTGGTGCTGATCGGCATCCAGCGGCGGGGCGTACCCATGGCGCAGGTGATCGCCGGCAACATCGGGCGGGTTGAAGGCGTCGAGGTGCCGGTCGGCACGTTGGATATCACCTTCTACCGGGACGACCTTTCCCTGCTGAACGAACAGCCGAAGGTGAACGGCACCGACGTGCCTTTCATGGTGACGGGACGCCATGTGGTGGTGGTGGACGACGTGCTTTACACGGGGCGCACGGCCCGGGCCGCCATCGAGGCCATTATGGACATGGGCCGGCCCCGGAGCATCCAGCTGGCGGTGCTGGTCGACCGGGGCCACCGGGAGCTGCCGATCCGCGCCGACTATGTGGGTAAGAACGTGCCCACCAGCCGCAGCGAGCTGATCGGCGTCTCCTTTACCCAGTTTGACGGCGAGGACGTGGTCAAGCTTTGGGAGATGTAGTGGGAAGCCGCCGGGTTTCGCTGGCGGAATGCCGCAGCTATGACCGGGAAGCGGTTGCCCGGGCGCTGGAGGCGGCGGTGGAGCCCCTGGGCGGTTTCGATTGGGTGAGGCCGGGCATGCGCATAGCGG
The DNA here is from genome assembly GCA_900542005.1 of uncultured Eubacteriales bacterium. GTDB lineage: Bacteria > Bacillota > Clostridia > Christensenellales > UMGS416 > Parachristensenella. The sequence continues at coordinate 43,622 of UQLW01000014.1, read as the reverse complement.
TCAAGGCGAACCTGGTTTCCGCCATGGGGCCTGACGCTGCCGCGACCACCCATCCCGCGGTGCTGTGCGCCCTGACGGAACAGCTGAAGGCCCGGGGCGCGGAGGTTATCCTTGGCGACAGCCCCGGCGGCCTGTATAACCGGGTCTATGTGGAGCGCGTATATGCGGCCACGGGCATGCGGCAGGCGGAAGCGGCCGGCGCCCGGCTGAACCGGGATTTCTCGGTAAAGGAGGCCGTATATGCAGAGGCGCGGGCTGCAAAATCCTTTACCTATACGGGCTGGCTGGACCAGGCGGATGCGGTCATCAACGTATCCAAGCTCAAAACCCATGGCATGATGTCCATGAGCGCGGCTGCCAAGAACCTCTTTGGCGCCATCCCCGGCACCATGAAGCCGGAATACCACTACCGCTTTCCCAATCCGGCGGATTTTGCCGATATGATCGTCGACCTGAACGAATACTTCCGGCCCCGGCTGTGCCTGATCGACGCAGTGGTGGGGATGGAAGGCAACGGACCGACGGCCGGGGTGCCCAGGCCGGTTGGCCTGCTGCTGGCCTCAGAAAGCCCCCACGCCGTCGATCTGCTGGCGGCGGCGCTTCTGGGGCTGAAGCCCGGCGAGGTGCCCACGCTGGCAGCGGCCCAGCGCCGCGGCCTGATCCCCAGCGGCCCCGAACAGCTGGAGGTAGCCGGCCCCGCCTGGCAGCCGTGGGTTATGGAGGACTATAAGCGGGTCGGAACCGTCCGCTCCCTGCGTTTCAGCCGGGATTCGACGGGAATCTTCGGACGGGCCGCCGCGGGGCTGATCGATAAGGCGCTGGCCTCCAGGCCGAAGCTTCTGGCGGCGGAGTGCATAGGCTGCGGCGAGTGCGCCCGCCTCTGTCCGGCCAAGGCCATCGTCATGGAAAACCATAGGCCCCGGATCAACCGGGGGACGTGCATTCGCTGCTTCTGCTGCCAGGAATTCTGCCCCAAGGGCGCCATGAAGGTACACCGGACGCCGCTGGCCAGGATGCTGGCGCATGGATAACAGGAGAAAGGATCAAACCATGGTCAATAAGCAAAAGGATTTGCTGGGCCTGAGGGGCGTCAGCGCGGAGCAGATTACGGAGATTCTGGATACTGCCGCCCGGCTGAAGAGCATCCTGTCGGCGCCCAACAAAAAGACGCCCCATTTGCAGGGGAAATCCATCGTTACGCTGTTCTACGAAAACAGCACGCGCACGCGGATGAGCTTTGAGCTGGCGGCCAAATATATGTCGGGTGTCGCCGCCAATATATCGGCCTCCACCTCCTCGGTGGCCAAGGGCGAGACGCTGATCGATACGGGCCGGACCCTGGACGCAATGGGCACCGATATCATCATCATCCGCCATCCCATGTCCGGTGTACCCCACCTGCTGAGCCAATATACCCGGGCGGGGGTGATCAACGCCGGCGACGGCATGAACGAACACCCCACCCAGGCGCTCCTGGATATGCTGACCATGCGGGAGAAGCTGGGCAGCCTGAAGGGCCTGCATGTGGCCATTATCGGCGACGTGCTGCACAGCCGCGTAGCCCGGAGCAATATCTGGGGGCTGAAGACCATGGGCGCGGATGTTACGCTGTCGGGCCCGCCGACCATGATGCCGCCCTGCCTGGAGGAGATGGGCGTGCGGGTGACGGGCCGGGTGGAGGAGGCGGTCCGCGATGCCGACGTGGTGATGGGGCTGCGTATCCAGCTGGAGCGCCAGCAGGCGGGGCTGTTCCCCTCTGTGCGGGAATATCACGCGCGCTTTGGCCTGAACGATGAGCGGCTGGCAATGGCCAAGCCCCACGCCCTTGTCATGCATCCGGGCCCCATGAACCGGGGCGTGGAGATATCCAGCTTCCTGGCCGATGGGCCCGATTCCGTGATCCAGGAGCAGGTAACCAACGGCGTGGCCGTCCGCATGGCGGTCATGTTTCTGCTGACAAGGAGGGGAGAATGATGAGCCGTATGCTGATTCGGGGCGCGCATGTGGTCGATCCCAGCCAGGGGATCGATGGGATCCTGGACATAGAGCTGGACCAGGGGCGTATTGTCCGGCTGGGGCAGGGGCTGCCGGCTGAGGGGATGGAGGTGGTCGAAGCCCAGGGCCTGTATGCCATGCCGGGGCTGATCGATATGCATGTGCACCTGCGGGAGCCGGGCCTGGAATTTAAGGAGACCATCCGCACGGGCACGGCGGCCGCGGCTAAGGGCGGCTTTTCCGCCGTATGCTGCATGCCCAATACCCTGCCGGTGAACGATAACGCCTCGGTGACGACGCGGATCCTGGATATTGCCCGGCGCGAGGGCGCGGTCAAGGTGTATCCCATCGGCGCGATCACCAAGGGGCAGCAGGGCAGGGAGATCACCGAGGCGGCGGAGCTGAAGGACGCCGGATGCGTGGCCCTGTCCGATGATGGGCGGCCGGTGGCGGACAGCCGCAAGATGATGCTGGCCATGCAGTACGCCGCAGCCTTTGACCTGAAGCTGATTTCCCACTGTGAGGATCTGGCCCTGGCCGAGGGCGGCGATATGAATGAGGGCGCGGTCTCCACGCGGCTGGGGCTGCGGGGGATTCCGGCCGCCGCCGAGGAGATCATGGTGGCCCGGGAGCTGATGCTGGCCGGACAACTGGGCTTGCCGGTGCATATCGCCCATGTCTCGACGGCCCGGGCGCTTTCCATGATCCGATGGGCCAAGGAGAACGGCATCCAGGTGACCTGCGAGAGCTGCCCCCATTACTTTGCCGCCACCGAGGAGCTGGTGGACGGCTATTCCACCTATACCAAGGTCAATCCGCCGCTGCGCACCGAGGCAGACCGGCAGGCGGTAGCCCGGGCCATTGCCGACGGCACGGTGGACGCCATCGTGACCGACCATGCGCCCCACCACCGGGATGATAAGCTGGTGGAATATGCCCAGGCGGCCAACGGCATATCGGGCATCGAAACCTCCCTGGCGCTGAGCTATACATATTTGGTCAAGTCCGGCATCCTCCCCCTCTCCCGGATGGTGGAGGCCATGAGCTGCGCGCCGGCCCGCATCCTGGGCCTGGAGGGCGGCACGCTGAAGCCGGGCGCCCCGGCCGACGTGACGCTGGCTGACCTGAAAACGGAATATACCGTTTGTGCCGCGGATTTCCTCTCCAAGGGAAAGAACACGCCCTTTGATGGCTGGAGGGTCACAGGACGCGCTGTGATGACCCTGGTGAACGGACAGGTCGCGTACCGGTCTGAATAGGGGCCATTGACACGGGATGTATAATATACAATAGAACAAATAAAAATGCAGTCAGGAGGGGCAACATGATCGTAGATCGGCTGATTGAGGCCATAGAGGACAGGGAGAACCCTACAGCCCTGGGCCTGGATACACGGCTGGAATACCTGCCGGAGCGCTTTGCCGCCCAATTCGATACCAGCAACCTGGTGGGCGCGTCGGGCGCGATTCTGGCCTATAACAAGGCGCTGGTGGATGGGCTGAAGGAGATCGTCCCCTGCGTGAAGGTGCAGGCGGCTTATTATGAGATGTATGGTATGCCGGGCCTGGCCGCCATGGAAGAAACGGTGCGCTACGCCAAGGAAAACGGCCTCTATGTGATCCTGGACGTCAAGCGCAACGATATCGGCGCCACCAGCGAGGCCTATGCCAACGCCTATCTGGGCGAGACGGCCCTGAAGGACCGCGCTGTGCGTACCTTCTCGGCGGATTTTGCCACCATCAACCCCTATCTTGGGGTCGATGGCGTGGCGCCCTTCCTGAAGGCCTGCGAGGCATACGACCGGGGGATTTTCCTGCTGGTCAAGACCAGCAATCCCTCCTCCAGCCAGCTGCAGGACATGCGCCTTGAGGACGGGCGGACCGTCTTTGAGGCGGTGGCCGATCTGGTAAATCAGTGGGGGGCCGACAGCAGGGGGAGCTATGGCTACTCGCGGGCCGGCGCCGTGGTGGGGGCGACCCATCCCGAGCAGGGGGCGGCCCTTCGCCGGCGGATGCCCCATACCTTCTTCCTGCTGCCGGGCTATGGCGCCCAGGGCGCCAAGGGCAAGGACCTGGTGGGCATGTTCGACGAGAACAAGCGCGGCGCGGTGGTCAACGCCTCCCGCAGCCTGCTGTGCGCCTGGAAGAAGTGGCAGACCGAGGACTTTGTCACCGCGGCCCGGGAGGAAGCCTACAAGATGAAAGAGGACATCATGGACGCGCTGAGCGCCTCCAGATAAAGCCTATGACGGATGTAAGGAGATGATATTGTGGCCTATCTAACGCTGGAAGACGGCACCATGTATGAGGGCGAGGCCTTTGGCGCGATGAACGACTCCATCGGCGAGGTGGTGTTCAATACCGGTATGACCGGGTATCAGGAGGCCTTTACCGATCCCTCCTATTACGGGCAGATCATTATGATGACCTATCCGCTGATCGGGAACTATGGCGTAAACTGGGAGGATCCTGAGTCCACCAAGCCCCAGGTCAAGGGGATTGTGGCGCGGGAAATCTGCGAAGTCCCCTCCAACTGGCACTCCGAGGGCTCGCTGAACGACTATCTGCGCCGCCATCATATTATGGGCATCCAGGGGATCGATACCCGCGCCCTGACGCGCAAGCTGCGCAGCGAAGGCACCATGCGGGGGATCATCACCCAGCGCCCGCCCACGCCGGAGCAGATGGAGCAGGTGCGCCGCTATCATATCGACAATCCGGCCGCTTCGGTGACGACTCCGGAAAAGTTTGAGATCCCCGGCAGCGGCCTGCGCATCGCCGTCATGGATTACGGTGTGAAGGCCTCGATCCTGTCCTCGCTGCGCCGCAGGAAGTGCCATTTGACGGTCTATCCGTCCTGGACGCCGCCGGAGGAGATCCTGAAGGAGAAGTTCGACGGGCTGATGCTGTCGCCGGGCCCCGGCGATCCGGCGGATAACGTCAAGGAGATCGAAAACCTGAAGGGCCTGGTGGGCAAGCTGCCCATCTTCGGCATCTGCATGGGCCACTCGCTGATGGCCATGGCGCTAGGCGGCCGCACCAAGAAGCTTAAGTATGGCCACCATGGCTCCAACCACCCGGTGAAGGACCTGAAGAAGGACCGCGTATACATCACCAGCCAGAACCATGGCTACGCGGCGGATGACGAGCATCTGCCCCAGGGGGCCGTGGTAAGCCACCGCTCCTGGAATGACCAGACGGTGGAGGGGCTGATTTATCCGGAATTCAAGGCCTTTACCGTGCAGTATCACCCCGAAGCCAGCCCCGGCCCCAAGGATACGGGCTATCTGTTTGACGAATTTCTGGATATGATCCGTGAGAATCAGTAAAGGAGGGCTGGATAATGCCTAAAAATCCCCAAATCAACAAGGTGATGGTGATCGGCTCCGGCCCCATCATCATTGGTCAGGCCGCCGAATTTGACTATGCCGGTACCCAGGCCTGCCGCGCGCTGAAGGAGGAGGGCCTGGAGGTTGTCCTGGTCAACTCCAATCCGGCCACCATCATGACCGATCTGGACATTGCCGACAAGGTGTATCTGGAGCCGCTGACCGCCGAGGTGCTCAAGACCATCATCCGGCGCGAGCGGCCCGACTCGCTGCTGCCCACCCTGGGCGGCCAGACAGGCCTGAACCTGGGTATGGAGCTGGCTGAATGCGGCTTCCTGGATGAGATGGGCGTGAAGCTGCTGGGCACCACCATGGAAACTATCTACCGGGCGGAGGACCGCGAGGGCTTTAAGACCACGATGGAGCAGATCGGCGAGCCCTGCATTGAATCGATCATCACCCATGACGTGGAGTCTGCCTTGAACTTTGCCGATGCGGTGGGATATCCGGTGATCGTCCGCCCGGCCTATACCCTGGGCGGCTCCGGCGGCGGTTTTGCCCATAACCACGACGAGCTGGCCATCATCTGTACGGACGGGCTGCGGCGCAGCCGGGTGGGCCAGTGCCTGATTGAGAAGTCGGTAGCGGGCTGGAAGGAAATCGAGTTCGAGGTGGTACGCGACGCCAAGGACAACTGTATCACCATCTGCTCCATGGAGAATATCGACCCTGTGGGCATTCATACCGGCGACTCCATCGTGGTCGCCCCCAGCCAGACGCTGCGCGACGTGGAATATCAGATGCTGCGCAGCTCGGCCATCAATATCATCCGCACCCTGAAGATCGAAGGCGGCTGCAACGTGCAGTATGCCCTGGACACCGACTCGATGAAGTATTATGTGATCGAGGTGAACCCGCGGCTGTCCCGGTCCTCGGCCCTGGCCTCCAAGGCCACCGGCTATCCCATCGCCAAGGTGGCGACCAAGATCGCCATCGGCTATGGGCTGGACGAGATCGTCAACGCCGTGACCGGGAAAACCTTCGCCTGCTTCGAGCCGACCATCGACTATGTGGTGTGCAAATTCCCCCGCTGGCCCTTTGATAAGTTCACCAAGGCGGAGAAAACCCTCAGCACCAAGATGAAGGCTACCGGCGAGGTCATGTCCATCGGCTCCAACTTTGAATCAGCCTTCCTGAAATCGGTGCGTTCGCTGGAGCTGGGTATGGATTCCTTGGAATTCCGCGACGCGGCGGCCTATAGCGACGAGGAGCTGGTCAAGCTGCTTCACCGCCAGAGCGATGAGCGCATTTTTGCCGTCACAGAAGCGCTGCGCCGGGGCGTTTCGCCCAAGGAAATCTATGATATCACCCGGATCGATCCCTGGTATCTCTATAAGCTGCAGAATGTGGTGCAGGCAGAGGAGGCCCTGAAGCTGCAGGGCAAGGATTACCTGACCTATGATCATCTGCGCAAGCTCAAGCGGATGGGCTTTGCCGATTCGGCCATCGCCCGCTGGTGCGGCATGAAGGCCGGCGAGGTGCGGCAGATGCGCCGGGAGATGAATATCTGGCCGGTATATAAGATGGTGGACACCTGCGGCGCCGAGTTCGACGCCCAGACGCCCTACTATTACTCCTGCTACGATATGGAGAACGAGGCGCAGCCCTCCGGTCGCCCCACGGTGGTGGTGCTGGGTTCCGGCCCCATCCGTATCGGCCAGGGCGTGGAATTCGACTACTGCTCGGTGCACGCCGTATGGGCGCTGAAGGAGGCCGGGTATGATACCGTCATCATCAACAACAACCCGGAGACGGTTTCGACCGATTTTGATACCTCCGACCGGCTGTATTTTGAGCCGCTGACCCCGGAAGAGGTGCAGAACATACTGGAGCTGGAGCAGCCGGTGGGCGTGCTGGTGCAGTTCGGCGGGCAGACGGCCATCAAGCTGGCCAAGTCCGTCAAGGAAGCGGGCTTTGCCATCCTGGGCACGGCGCTGGAGGATATCGACGCGGCCGAGGACCGGGAGCTCTTCGATGAGCTGCTGGAGCGGCTGGGAATCGAGCGGCCCAAGGGAGGCACGGTCTTTACCACCGGCGAAGCGCTGGAAACGGCCAACCGGCTGGGATATCCGGTGCTGGTGCGCCCCAGCTATGTGCTGGGCGGCCAGGGTATGGAGATCGCCTATGATGACCAGGATATCCGGGAGTATATGGAAACCATTACCAAGTACGGCACGCCGGAGCATCCCATCCTGGTGGACCAGTATATCATGGGCCAGGAGATCGAAGTGGACGCCATCTGCGACGGCGAGCATGTGTTGATCCCCGGCATCATGGAGCACGTGGAGCGGGCCGGCGTCCATTCCGGCGACTCCATCAGCGTATATCCGGCGCGTTCGCTGTCTGCCGGCATGGTGGAGCGCGTCACCGAGGTAACGCGCCAGCTGGCGCTGAACCTGCATGTGAAGGGCATGATCAACATTCAATACATCGTCATGCGCGACGAGCTGTATGTCATCGAGGTGAATCCCCGTTCCTCCCGTACGGTGCCCTATATTTCCAAGGTAACCGGCGTGCCCATGGTGCGCCTGGCGGTGCGCGCGGCCCTGGGCATGGATCTCTCCCAGCAGGGCTTTGGCGAGGGGCTCTATCCGGCCGCCGACTATTATGCCATCAAGGTGCCGGTATTCTCCTTTGAAAAGCTGCCGAATCTGGAGATTTCCCTGGGGCCGGAGATGAAATCGACCGGCGAGGTGCTGGGCCTTTCCCGGGATTATAATGAGGCGGTGCTCAAGGGGCTCATTGCCGCGGGCCTGCAGGTGCCCCAGAGCGGCGCGGTGCTGCTTTCCGTGAAGAACAAGGACAAGCAGGAGCTGGTGGCGATTGCAGAGGATCTGGCCATGATGGGCTATGACCTGTACGCCACCTCCGGCACCGCTAATGTGCTGAACCATGCCTATGTGCCGACGAATGTGGTGCATGACGTAGCCGATATGGAGGACAAGATCCGCCAGGGCTTCTTCAAACTGATTATCAACACGCCCACCCATGGCCGCGATGCAAGCCGCACGGGCTTTAAGATTCGCCGCCTGGCGGTGGAGAATGGGCTGACCTGCCTGACCAGCCTGGATACGGCCCGCGCCCTGGCCGCCTCGCTGAAGCTTGGCAAGGGCGAGGCGGACCTGACTCCCTGCGGGCTCCATGAAATCGCCCGCAGGGCATAAGGAGGCAGCATGGACAACCGGTGTGAGATCCTATCCAACCGTCCCGTGGCCCGGGATACCTATGAGATGGAGCTTGCCTGCCCGGCCATTGCCAGCCAGGCCCAGCCCGGCAGCTTTGTGCATATCAAGGTGCCGGAAAACGGCGCGCTCTTGATGCGGCGGCCCATATCGATCCACAGGATTGATCGTGAGCATGGGCGGATTACCCTGATCATCCAGCAAAAGGGCGAGGGCACGGCCCGGATTGTGCAGGCGGCCGCCGGGGAGCGCCTGGACGTGCTGGGGCCGCTGGGCAATAGCTTCCCGCTGCCTGACGGCGCCCGGCGCTGCGCCCTGGTGGGCGGCGGGATTGGCTGCGCGCCCCTGTATACCATGGCCCAGGCCTATCCTGAAGTGAAATTTGACAGCTACCTGGGCTTCCGCAGCCAGGCATATGTCTACGCAGAGGAGGCCTTTGCCCGGGCGACCGGCCTGCGGCTGGCCACGGACGATGGTTCGGCCGGCTTCCATGGCCGGGTGACGGAGCTGCTGGAAGAAGCCCTGAAGGCGGGCGGCTATGACGCGGTCTATGCCTGCGGCCCTACGCCCATGTTCAAGGCGCTGGCCAGGGTGATGGAGAAATATCCCCAGATCCCTTGCTATGTATCGCTGGAAGAGCGGATGGGCTGCGGCATCGGCGGCTGCGCGGTCTGTACCTGCAAGATCCTGGCCCAGGATGGCTGGCATTACAGGCGGGTCTGCAAGGATGGCCCGGTCTTTGGCATTCGGGAGGTGGCCTGGGATGAGTAAGCTTCATGTGAATCTCTGCGGCGTCCCCTTCAAGAACCCGGTTATCGCCGCTTCGGGCTGCTTTGCCTTTGGCAGCGAGTTCAAGCCCTATATGAACCTCAACGAGATCGGCGGCATTTCCCTGAAGGCGCTGACAGCCCAGCGGAGGGAGGGCAACCCGGCCCCCCGCATTGCGGAAACGCCTTCGGGTATCCTGAACGCCGTCGGCCTGCAGAACCCCGGCATCGACGCCTTCCTGGAGCAGTACCTGCCGGAGCTTGAGACGCTGGACACCGTGCTGATCGCCAACATTGCCGGCGCGGCCATTGAGGAATACTGCCAGGTGGCCGAAAAGCTGCAGGGCGTGGAAGCGGTGAAGCTGATTGAGCTGAACATTTCCTGCCCCAACGTGGCCCATGGCGGCGCAGCGCTGGGCACCCGTCCGGAGCTGGTGGAGCAGGTGGTGTCGGCGGTAAAGCCCTGCTGCGACAAGCCGCTTATCGTCAAGCTTTCGCCCAACGTGACCGACATTGTCGAGATCGCCCTGGCAGCTCAGGAGGCGGGGGCGGACGCGCTGTCGCTGATCAACACGCTGACCGGTATGGCCGTGGATCTGGACCGGCGCAGGCCGGTTCTGGGCAACATAACCGGCGGGCTTTCCGGCCCGGCGGTGAAGCCCATCGCCCTGCGTATGCTCAATCAGGTGCGGCAGGCTGTGCGCCTTCCGCTGATCGGCATGGGCGGCATCATGACCGGGCGGGACGCGGCGGAATTTCTGCTCTGCGGCGCGACCTGCGTCATGGTGGGCACCGCCAACCTGGTGGAGCCCACCGCCTGCCTGCGGATTGCCCGGGAGCTGGACGCCTTCCTGGAGGGAAAGGGCGTCGCAGACGTCAACGATTGGATCAACACCCTGATCCGTTAAACCGCATAAGAAAAAAGGCAAGGGCGTCTATGACCCCTTGCCTTTTGGCTATTTCCCTAACCCAGCATGGCCGCGCGAAAGCCAGGATAGTCTGCCAGAAGCTCTTCCTCCATATGGCAAAGCAGGCGCGCGATCCGGCCATCGTCTCCAAGATACTTTTCCAAAGCACCAAGCTGCCGGTATTCTATGCAGGTGATATATTTGTATAATAGAGGCGCGGCTTCCGCCTCTTCCTCATGAAAGGTATAGTATGGCCGCAGCTTCTTCAGCGTGTCCAGCAGGATACGGTAAACCTCCGCGCGGGCAGCGCTGCCAAAGCCCGGCAGCTCGCCGGGCGCTTCTTCTCCATGGGCTTGATAGGCATAGCCAAAAAGCACGGTGGAAAGGAAAATATTGAGCGCTGTATCCTGCCCGGCCAGGTTATAATCAATCAGCCCCTTCCAGTGGCCCTGCTCATCCAGCAAAAGGTTGCTGGTAAAGGGGTCGCCCTGAAAGACAGAGGTGGGCAGGCGGCCATAGAGCGGCAGCAGCTTGGCGCGGTTGTCTTGAAATAGCGCCAGAATCCGTTCCCAGTGGGCAATGTGCTTTGGCGCGCCGGTACGAAGCAGCCGGTCAAAGGCATGTACGCATTCGGTAACCTCATCACAGGAATCGCTGGGGTCAAAGGGCGTAAAGCGCGACCAGCCCGAAGGGTAAGGGAAGAAGGAAAAATGCTGCTGGGCGACCTTGCCCAGAAAGGCGAATATTTCGTCATGATAGGTAAAGCGGCCGTCTGCGCCCTGATAGATCTGGGGATCCAGCTCATCCCGCAGGGGATATGGGGCGTATTCTTCTTCCCATATTACGCAGGAGCGCCCCCGAAAGGATGCGCGGTATGCATATTCGCCAGAAAGGCCCCTGCACAGCGCGGGGCTATAGCAGCCCAGCCGCTTATATGCCGAAATGATCCGCACCCATCCGTTTACCCTGGCCTCATCGGTGAAGCCATTGGAGGCGATTTTGATGACGCGGCGAACCCTACCGTACCGCACGATCACAATCCAGCGGCAGTCGGATTCCTCCCGGCGGATCTCCCGCAGGGTAAAGTCCGTGGGCGGCTCACGGTGAAAAAGGCCGACGATTCCCCAAAGCGCCTGATCCATCCCCGATCCCTCCTTTGCTTCCAATATAGCATGAAAGCCCGGGGGCGGTCAAAGGATGGCGGCGCAGCGGTCTCGTGGCAGCCGCAGCTGTGAAGCGCGGCAGGAAAACGGGCTTCACAGCGCGGCGGCGGGATGATAGAATCGATTTGGAACGAAAGGCTATACCGCCGGGCGGCGCGCCGGTGCTGCCCATGCGTTTGCCAAGGAGAAACTGACCTATGTTGCAGCAAGCAAATGGGAAACCGCTTATTCGGTATGCGTTTATCCTCTATGCCGTGATAGTGGCCTGGCTTCTTCTGGGGCGAAGCCGCTTCGATATCGGCCGGGATTATTGGGAGCAGGTCAGCCTGAATCTAAACCTTGTCCCCTTTGAGACGGTCCGGAGATACCTTGTTGTCATCCTGCATCGGACAAACCCATACATGCTGCCCCATGCCCTGATGAATGTGTTGGGAAATCTGGCAGTTTTTATGCCGTTTGGCTTCCTTGCACCCTGCCTATGGAAAAAAATGCGGCATTTGGGCCGCTTTATGCTTTGCACCGTTTCGATGGTCATGGCAGTCGAGCTTATCCAGCTTTTTACCTTGCGGGGGAGCGGCGATATCGACGATTTGATCCTCAACATGGCGGGCGCCGCCATCGGGTTCGCGGTATTTCAGATCATTCAGAAAAAGACGCGTTGGGGCCGATACGTCCTGTAGGTGGGGTATGGCAGATGCAGCCGTACACATTTCAATTCACTGGAGATGAGAAAAAATGACAACGAACGACCGGGTAGTAAGCTGGATTGCCGACCGGGCGCGCCGGCGCTTTAGCTAGGATATTGAGCTGGTTCTGCTCTATGGCTCCTATGTGAACGGGACGGCCAACCCCCTGTCGGATGTGGACTGTTATTTCATCCCCAAAACGGAGCGGGGCTACAACTTTGCCGTGGACTTTATCCTGGAGGGCGTGGGGTACGACATTTTCCCCATGAGCTGGGAAAGGGTAGAGGGGATTGCGGCGCTTCAGGAGCCGCTGCTGCCCTGCGTGGGGGATGTGCGTATCCTGTATGCAGGTTCGGAAGCCGCCCTGCGGCGGTTCCAGGGTATCCAGCGCCGCATGCGTGAGAACCTTAAAAGCCCGGCGTGCTCCATGGGGGCGGCGCAGGCGCGCTTTGACGCCGCCTGCGGGGCCTTCAGCCAGCTGCGGCGGAACGCCGGCGATTATGCGGCGCTGCGGCTTTGGGCGGGCGCAGTTCTGCTGGCGCTGGCAGACGCCCTTGCCTACTACAACCAGGAGTATTTCCATTTCGGGCTTAAGCGGCAATACGAGGACATCAGGAGGCTGCCCCAAAAGCCCGATGGGTTTGCCGGCGGTTATCTGGGGGTTATCCAGGCGGAAAGCGCGGAAGAAACGATCGTCCGGTGCCGCGAGTTGATCGCCGCTGTCGGCTCCTACGCCGGTTGGACGGTCAGGGAGCACGACGCCCCAGACAGGCCAGCGCCGGCGTCCAACAGATCCTGGGATTATGCCGGGATGGCAAGCCTTTACGAGGAAATCCGCTCCAGCTTCAATAAAATTCGCGTATGCGCGCAAACCGGCGACGCGGTGCTGGCGTTCTTATCGGCTGTCTAACTGCAGGACACGCTGCTGGAGGAGGCCGGCCTGGGGGATACGCCGGATTCGGATCTTATGAGCGCCTACCGTTTCGCAGACCTTGCACCCCTGGAGGCGGCGGCAAAGCGGGCGGAAAGGACGCTGGTGGAGCGGATTACTGCGGCCGGTGGCCGGATTAAAGACTTTGCCTGCTTTGAAGCGTTTCTGCAGGCGGCGCTCTAATGCATCCGCCGGGTGGTGCGATAAAGGGGAAGAAGGGGACGGAGACGAAAAAGGGCGCTTTACCGGCAGGGCCCCGGGCGGGGGCGCAGCTGCAACGGCAGGGCATTGAAAGGGCGCCTGCTGTGGGTGCGCCCATGGCTCCGGCCAGGCGGGCTTGCATGCACAGGCATTGATGCAAGGCGTAACGACAAAACAGGGAGGGATCACGATGGATCAGCAATCCTTTTTTGATGACCGAGCGGCGGCAACGCCGCTGGCCAGCCGGCTCCGGCCGGAGGATCTGGAAGGCTTTTTGGGCCAGCGGCACCTGCTGGGCGAAGGCAAGGTGCTGCGCCGCCTGATTGAACGCGACCAGATCACCTCCATGATTTTCTGGGGACCGCCGGGAGTGGGCAAGACGACGCTGGCCCGGATTATCGCCCGGCGCACCCAGGCGCGGTTTATTGACTTCAGCGCGGTGACCAGCGGCATCAAGGAGATCAAGGAGGTCATGGCGCGGGCGGAGGCCGGGCGGGTCATGGGTGAAAAGACGATCCTCTTTGTGGACGAGATCCATCGCTTCAACAAGGCCCAGCAGGACGCCTTCCTGCCCTATGTGGAAAAGGGAAGCATCATCCTGATCGGCGCGACTACTGAGAACCCTTCCTTTGAGATCAACGCGGCGCTTTTGTCCCGGTGCAAGGTCTTTGTGCTCAAAGCCTTGACCGTGGACGAGGTGACGGAGCTGCTCATGCGGGCGCTCCATGACCCCAAAGGCTTTGGCCGCCAGACGATCGAGATCCAGCCCGACATGCTCCGCATGATCGCAGCCTTTGCCGACGGCGACGGCCGTACCGCCCTCAATACCCTGGAAATGGTGGTGCTCAACGGCGAGCAGTCCATGGACAAGATTACCGTGACCGAGGAGGTGCTCGCCCAATGCATCTCCAAAAAATCGCTGCTGTATGATAAATCCGGGGAGGAGCATTACAACCTGATCTCCGCGCTGCACAAATCCATGCGCAATACGGATCCGGACGCAGCCATTTACTGGCTGGCGCGGATGCTGGAGGCCGGCGAGGACCCGCTCTATGTGGCGCGGCGCCTGATCCGCTTTGCCAGCGAGGACGTGGGTATGGCCGACAGCCGCGCGCTGGAGGTGGCGGTGGCGGCCTACCAGGCCTGCCATTTTATCGGCATGCCCGAATGCAGCGTTAACCTGACCCATGCGGTAACCTATCTTTCCCTGGCCCCCAAATCCAACGCGCTGTATACCGCCTATGAGGCGGCGAAAGCCGACGCCCAGCGGATGCTGGCCGAGCCCGTGCCGCTGGTAATCCGTAACGCGCCGACGGCCCTGATGGCGGAGCTGCATTATGGGGAGGGGTATCAATATGCCCATGACACTGAGATGAAGCTGACCGATATGCAGTGCCTGCCGGATTCGCTGGAGGGAAGGGTATATTACGAACCAACTGACCAGGGCAGCGAGGTGCGCGCCAGGGAAAAGCTGGAACGGGTCAGATCATGGAAGGCGCGGCAGCGGGCAGGGAAAAGGGGCTGATTCCGGCCGATGGGGGCGAACCGGCTTGCATCATGGCGGAAACTGTGATATAGTTACGCTGACAATGACATAGCGATGGATTTGCAGGGGGACTCCCTTGGGAGTTGAGAAGGTAAAACCTGACCCTTTGAACCTGTTAGTTAATACTGACGTAGGGAGCAATTTGGATAGGATACAAACGATGCCTGACCCGTTGGTAGGCGTCGTTTTTTTGTTTGAAAGGAAGGACGCGATGAAGCACTGCTTAACGATCGCCGGATCCGATGCCAGCGGCGGCGCGGGGATCCAGGCGGATATCAAAACCTTTTCTGCGCTGGGCACCTATGCGATGAGCGCCATTGTTTCGGTGGTGGCGGAGAATACCAGCCGGGTCATCTCCGTGTTCGACCTGCCGCCCTCCAGCATTGCCGACCAGATCGACGCGGTATTCGAGGATATCACCGTGGATGCGGTGAAGGTGGGTATGCTGTCTAACGCGGCGGCCATGGAGACGGTGGCGGGGCGGCTGCAGGCCTATAGGCCGCCAAACGTGGTAGTGGATCCGGTCATGGTGGCCAAGGGTGGCTGCGCGCTGATGCAGCCGGAGGCGCTGTCCGTCCTGCGGAAGCGGGTGCTGCCCTGCGCGCGGGTCGTTACGCCCAATATCCCAGAGGCAGAGGCGATTACAGGGATATCTATCCGTACGCCCAAGGATGTCAGGGAAGCCGCCGTATGCATCGCGGAACTTGGCGCGGAGGCGGTCCTGATAAAGGGCGGGCATCTGCCGGGCGACCCGGTGGATGTGCTGCTGGAGGCGGGGCACTTCACCGAATACCCGGGCAAGCGGATCCCCACGAAAAACACCCATGGGACAGGCTGCACCCTGTCTTCAGCCATCGCAGCCTTTCTGGCCCAGGGGCTGGAGGCGCCTGAGGCCGTCCGGGCCGCCAAGCAATATGTCACCCAGGCCATCGCCCATGCCCTTGACATCGGAAAGGGCCACGGCCCCACGCACCACTTTTTTGACTATTATCAGATGAAAGGAATCCTGTAGCATGAGCGCATATGCAACCCAGATGGAAGCGGCCCGCAAGGGCATCATCACCCCTGAAATGCAGACGGTGGCCGGTAAGGAAGGATTGCCGGCAGAACAGATCCGGGCAGGCGTCGCTGCTGGGGTCATTGCGATCCCCGCCAATATCCGCCATAGCGCCCTGTCGGCGGAAGGCATCGGACAGGGGCTGAAAACCAAGATCAATGTGAACCTAGGCATTTCGGCGGACGCCCATGACTATGACGGGGAGATGAAAAAGGTGGATCTGGCGCTCAGCCTGGGCGCGGAGGCCATCATGGATCTGAGCAACTATGGCAAGACCCACGATTTCCGGCGGGCGCTTATCAAAAAATCCACCGCCATGATCGGCACGGTCCCCCTTTATGACGCCATCGGGTACCTGGATAAGGACCTTCTGGAGCTGACGCCCGAGGATTTCCTGAAGGTGGTGAGGGCCCACGCTGAGGAGGGCGTGGACTTTATGACCATCCATGCCGGCATCAACCGCCGGGCGGTGGAGGGCTTCCGCCGGGCTGGACGCAGAATGAACATCGTTTCCCGGGGCGGCTCGCTGCTTTTTGCCTGGATGGAGATGACCGGACGGGAGAATCCCTTCTATGAATACTACGACCAGGTGCTGGAGATCCTTCGGGAGTTCGACGTGACCATCAGCCTGGGCGACGCGCTGCGGCCGGGCTGCCTGGACGACAGCACCGACGCGGGGCAGATTGGCGAGCTCCTTGAGCTGGGGGAGCTGACCCGGCGGGCTTGGGCGCAGGATGTGCAGGTGATGGTGGAGGGCCCGGGGCATATGGCGATGAACGAAATCGCCGCCAATATGGCCCTGGAGAAGCGGCTGTGCCACAACGCGCCCTTTTATGTGCTGGGGCCTCTCGTGACCGATATCGCCCCGGGATACGATCATATCACTTCAGCCATCGGCGGCGCGATCGCCGCGGCCAATGGGGCGGATTTTCTGTGCTACGTCACGCCGGCCGAGCACCTGCGGCTCCCCGACCTTGGCGATGTGAAGGAGGGCATCATCGCCGCCAAAATTGCCGCCCACGCGGCGGATATTGCCAAGGGGCTGCCGGGAGCCCGGGAGCTGGACAACCGCATGGCGGACGCCCGGCACCGGATGGACTGGGAAGCGATGTTTTGCCTGGCGCTGGACGGCGAGAAGGCCCGGGCCTATTACGAAAGCACGCCGCCCCAGGAGCGCCACAGCTGCTCCATGTGCGGCAAGATGTGCGCGGTACGCACCACAAACCTGATCCTGGAAGGCAAAAAGGTAACCTTCTGCTCGGAAAAATAGAAAGGAAAGACGCAAAATGACGCTGACCCAAAAAGCAGGCGAGGTACTGGGCCGGGTGCGGACACAGTGCCCCTTGATCCACAATATTACCAACTATGTAACGGTAAACGACGTAGCTAACGCAGTGCTGGCCCTGGGCGCATCGCCCATTATGGCCGATGACATAGCAGAGGCGGCGGATATTACCGCCATGTCTGCGGCGCTCGTGGTGAACATCGGCACGCTGAACAGCCGCACCCTCGCCTCCATGCTGGACGCAGGCAGGCGGGCCAATGCCCTGGACATCCCCGTCGTATTGGATCCTGTGGGCGCAGGCGCCTCCAGGCTGCGCAATGAGGCGACGGAGCAGCTTCTGCGGGAGGTGAAGCTCACCGTGCTGCGGGGCAACCTCTCGGAGATCGCCTTTGTGGCGGGGCTGCAGGCTGCAGCCAAGGGCGTGGATGTTTCCGAAGCGGACGCCGGCAAGGATCCGGAAATGGTGGCGCTGGCCGCGGCCCGGAGGCTGAACTGCACGGTGGCCATCACCGGCGCTGTGGATGTGATAACCGATGGCGGACGGGTAGCCCGCATCCATAACGGGCACCGGATGCTTTCACGGGTGACGGGCACCGGATGCATGACAACGGCGCTGGTAGGCGCCTGCGCGGGGGCCGGCGGGGACGCTTTCCTTGCGGCAGTGGCCGGGGTAGCCTCCATGGGGATCGCCGGTGAAATCGCCTTTGAGCTGGCCGGGTCCAGGGGGACGGGCAGCTTCCACATGGCCATCCTGGACGCGCTCAGCCGCATGGATGGAGCCCTGCTGGTGCAAAGGGGGAAGATCGATGAAGCCTAAGGTGGATTATACCCTCTACCTATGCACCGACCGCGGGCTGATGACTACGGATACGGTGGAGGAGTCGGTGGAGTTGGCCATCGACGGGGGCTGCACAGTGATTCAGCTGCGGGAAAAGCAATGCTCATCCCGTGACTTCTATGAGCTGGCGCTGCGGGTCAAGGGGATCACCGCCCGCCGCGGCGTGCCGCTGATCATCAATGACCGGGTGGATATCTGCCTGGCCGCCGGGGCCGACGGCGTGCATGTAGGGCAGAGCGACCTGCCGGCGTGCCAAGTACGGCGGCTGCTGGGGCCGGACAGGATCCTGGGCGTTTCGGCCCGCTCCCTGGAGGAGGCTCTGGAGGCCCAGGAAAACGGCGCCGACTATCTGGGCGTGGGGGCGATGTACGCCACATCCACCAAAACAGACGCCCAAGTGGTCAGCATGGAGACGCTTCGGGCGATCCGTGGGGCCGTTCAGATCCCGATCGTGGTCATCGGCGGGATCAACCGCGATACGCTGGAGCCCTTCAGGGGCATGGGCATCGACGGCCTGGCGGTGGTTTCAGCGGTGGTGGCGCAGCAGGATATTCGGGCGGCGGCCCGGGAGCTGGTAGAGCGGTTCAAGGAGGGATAGATGCAGTTTCAAGGGGCGATTTTTGACCTGGATGGGACGCTGCTGGATTCCATGGGCGTGTGGGAGGACATTGACCGGGCGTTCCTGGGCCGGCGGGGTATCCCTGTGCCGCCCGATTATATGGATAAGGTGGCGGCATTGTCCTTTCCGGCGGCGGCGGTTTATACGATCGAGCGCTTTGCGCTGCCGGAGACGCCGGAGGCGCTGATGGAGGAATGGAGCGGCATGGCCCGGGACGCCTATGCGCACAGGGTGCCGCTGAAGGCGGGAGCCGGCGCCTACCTGGAATGGCTGAAGCGCAGCGGGGTGAAGCTGGCGGTGGCGACGGCCTCCAGCGAGGAGCTTTTTATCCCGGCGCTGAAGCGCAGCGGCGTCTATCATCTTTTTGACGCCTTCACCACCCTGAAGGAGGTGGCCCGGGGCAAGGGCTTTCCCGATATCTATCTGCGGGCGGCGGAGAAGCTGGGGCTGGAACCTGGCGTATGCGCGGTATTTGAGGATCTGGCTGCCGGGATTGCCGGAGCCAAGGCCGGCGGATTTTGGGCGGTGGGCGTATATGACGAGCACGCCGCGGCGGATCGGGACCGGATCATCGGCATGGCGGACGCCTACCTTGCCAGCCTGGAGGAGGCGCGGGCGCTGCTATAGGGGAAAGCCTCCCTTGCCTGGGCTGGACAAATCGGGTACAATAGTCCCGTACGGCCGGATGCAACGATGATGGCCTAAGATGAAAGGCCAGGTGAAGGCAAAAATGAAGAAGGTAATCATCATCGGAGCAGGCCCGGCGGGATTGACGGCGGGCCTTGAGCTGATGCGCGCCTCCAAGGAATACGAGGTTATCCTTTTGGAGGAGACGGAGACGGTCGGGGGGATTTCCCGCACGGTGCGCTATCATGGAAACCGGATGGATATCGGCGGCCATCGCTTCTTTTCCAAGGACGAAGCGGTGACGCGCTGGTGGGAGCAGCTGCTGCCCCGGCAGGGCGCGCCGGCCTATGACGACCGGCTGCTGGGGCGCAGCGTGCCGCTGTCCGCCCAGGGGCCTGATCCCGAGCGGGAGGATGCGGTGATGCTGACCCGCCGCCGGGTTTCCCGGATCTATTACCGGCAGAAATTCTTTGACTATCCGGTAAAGCTTAACGCCGCCACGCTGAAAAACATGGGCCTCGGAGCCACGCTGCAGGCTGGCGCCAGCTATCTGGCCGCCGCGGCGCGGAAGCGGCCGGAAACCTCCCTGGAGGATTTTTATATCAACCGCTTTGGGCGCAAGCTGTACGCCATGTTCTTTGAGGGCTATACCGAAAAGCTGTGGGGGCGGCATCCGCGGGCGATTTCCGCCGCCTGGGGCGCGCAGCGGGTAAAGGGGCTCTCCGTGACAGCCATTTTGCGGGATATAGCCAGCAAGCTGCGCCCGGGAGGGAAGCGGGATCCCAGACAGGTGGAAACCTCGCTGATCGAAGCCTTTTCCTACCCCAAGTTAGGCCCGGGCCAGCTTTGGGAGGAGGCGGCGAGACGGTTTACAGAGGCGGGCGGCCAGCTTCGCCTGGGCTGCCGCGTAACCGGCGTGACCTGCCGCGGGGGAAGGGCGGAAAGCGTGACCTACTGCTGCGGCGGGCGGCAGGCTGTTGAACAGGCGGATGTGGTGATATCCTCTATGCCGCTGAAGGATCTGATCGCGGGGATGAACGGGGTGCCGGAAGCGGTGCAGGCGATCGCCAGGGGGCTGCCGTACCGGGATTTTGTGACGGTAGGCCTGCTGGTGAAGAAGCTGAAGCTAAAAAACCAAACCGCAATCCGGACGCTGCAGGATTTGCCCCCGGACAATTGGATCTATGTGCAGGATACTTCGGTGAAGCTGGGCCGGATTCAGGTTTTTAACAACTGGTCGCCCTACCTGGTCGCCAATCCCCGGGAGACGGTATGGCTGGGGCTGGAATACTTCTGCGCCGAAGGCGACGAATATTGGCGCATGGACGAAGGGGCCTGGGCTGGCTTTGCCGCCGGTGAATTGGTGAAAATGGGCGTGCTGTCCTCCGCAGAGGATGTGCTGGACGCCCATCTGGAGCGGGTAAAGAAGGCCTATCCGGCATATTTTGATACCTACGAACAGATCGATACCCTGATCGGCTACCTCAATGGCTTTGAAAACCTCTATTGCATCGGGCGCAACGGCCAGCACCGCTATAACAACATGGATCATTCCATGGCGACGGCCTTTGAAGCGGTGCGCAATATCATA
Source organism: uncultured Eubacteriales bacterium (assembly GCA_900542005.1). Lineage (GTDB taxonomy): Bacteria > Bacillota > Clostridia > Christensenellales > UMGS416 > Parachristensenella. Next base: position 22,838 of record UQLW01000014.1, on the reverse strand, counting down.
AGCGGCCGGCAGGATAAGGCCAATATCTGGCAGGTCAATACGGAGCAGGCCTATCATGAGGAGAAAGGGAGCGCCGCGCGATGAACCCTGAAACGCTGCTGGCTATCTTATCCGTAGCGGAAAAGCTCAAATGCCAGACCCGCCACTGCTATACCTCCAATGGACGGCGGGAGAGCGTGGCCGAGCATAGCTGGCGTCTGGCGCTGATGGCCATGCTGCTGCGGGATACCTTTGAGCAGGCGGATATGGACAAGGTGATCCGCATGTGCCTTATCCACGATCTGGGTGAGGCCTTTACCGGGGATATTCCGGCCTTTGAAAAGCACGAGGGCCACAGAGAGGCAGAGGAGGCGGCCCTTGAAGCATGGGTTGCGGGCCTCCCCGAGCCCTATGGCGAGGAGCTGGCAGCCCTCTTTTGCGAGATGCAGGCCATGCAGTCCCTGGAAGCAAAGATTTATAAGGCGCTGGACAACCTTGAGGCTGTAATCCAGCATAATGAGTCGGACATCGCCACCTGGCTCCCGCTGGAATACGACCTGCAGCTGACCTACGGCGCCGATAAGGTGGCCTTTTCGCCCTATCTCACCCTGCTGAAGGCGGAGATTGACCGATGGACCCGGCGAAAGATTGAGGAAGCGGAGCCCCACGGGGAGGCATAAGGCGCTCAGCGCCTGAAAACAGAAAATGGGATCCAACAAAAAAACCGGTTCAAACGAACCGGTTTTTTGATCCAAGCGGAAAGCGCTACAGCACCTTTTCAAAGGCGAGCCTTGGAGCCCCGTCGGCCAAGCGGATATCGCCGCAGGCGAGGAAGCCGTTCTTTTCAAGAAAGCGCCGCATCGGCCGGTTGTCATGGTGGGTATCCACCCGCAGCGAGGGAACGCGCTGCAGGCGGCAGAGCGCCTCCGCCTCCTGCAGCATCCGGGCGGCGGCGCCTGCGCCCTTAAAGTGCGAATGCACGGCCAGGCGATGGATAACGCAGTAGGGCCCCCCGGTCAGCCAACGGCCGTCGATGACCCGGTAGGTGGGCTCGGGGCCGGGCAGGAGCGCCATGGTTGCAATGACGAGGCTGTCGCGCAGCAGCACATAAGCGCCGCCGGCAGCGATATCTTCGGATAGCGCCGCCTCATTGGGGTAGCCGTTTTGCCACTGATCGACCCCCTGCTGCCGCAAAGCCAGCTGAGCGTCGGCAATGACGGCCAGCATGGCCGGAAGATCGGCAGGATCGGCCTGCCGGAAGGCCGCAATGGGGCGGCCCATCCCCCGGGGGAATACGGGCTTTGTCATGACTCGGTCACCTGCCTTGCCAGAATAGCCTCCATGCGTTCGCCCTGGGGCGTGACGTACAGGGTTTGATGGGGCGTGTAGACCACGAAGCCAGGCTTGGCGCCGGCGGGCTTTTTCACATGGGCGCGCCGGGTGAAATCCACCGGAACCTGGGAGGAGGCGGAAGCCTTGGAAAAGTGGGCCGCCAGCAGCGCCGCTTCGCTCAGGGCTTGCGCGGAGATTTCCCCATCCCGGGCGCGGATAATGACGTGGGAGCCGGGAATTTTTTGCGTGTGCAGCCACATATCGTCCCTGCGGGCGGTGCGCAGCGTCAGCTGGTCGTTCTGCTGGTTGTTGCGGCCCACATAGATTTCGTAGCCCTCCGAGGAGAGAAAGCGCAGCGGCTTGGAGGGCGGAAGCTGCTTGGCGCCCTTCACCTTGCCGGGCCTGAGGTATCCGGCCTTGACCAGCTCGTCATGGATCTCCTGCACCTCAGCCTCGCTGCCGCACTGGGCAAGGCTCAGCTCCAGATCGCTTAGATACCGGATTTCTTCCTCGTTTTCCTCGATCTGGCGGTGAACGAGCCTGGAGGCTACCTGGGCCTTGCGGTATTTGGTATAGAAGGCCTGGGCGTTCTCCATAGCTGAACGGGCGGGATCCAGCGGAATGGAAACCGTCCCGCCCTCGGGATCATAGTAATTCTCCAATGAAATGGAGGTCATGCCCTTTCTCACCCGCTGCTGATGCACGGTGAGCAGCTCGCCATAGAGGCGGAAGGTATCCATATTTTCCACATTGTCAAGGGACTCCTGCTGCTTGGCCAGCTTGCGCTGGCACCGCTGCAGGTTCTGGCGGACGACGTGCACCATGTTGGATGTGCGCTGGGCCATGCGTTCGGCCAGATCCCGCCGCTGGTAGTATTCGTCCATAGCGGCGCTGAGGGTGTCCCGGGGATGCTGCCAGAGGGCAGGATACAGCGGCAGCGGGAAGGGCGCGAAATCCTCCGGCGCTCCGTCGCCGGATTGTACCAGTACGGGCAACAGCGCCCCTGCGGCCAACCGGGCAAAGCTGTCCGCAAGATGAGCGGCCAGGCCCGCCCGCTGGGAAGCGCTGAGGGCCTGAAGGGGCATATCGCCGTCCTCCAGCGCGCCCAGGGCCAGGGCGCGCGCCGTGGGCAGGGCCAAGCCGGCCAGCGAATCGGCCAAATGCTTGGAGACTGCCTTATCCAGCGGCGCCGCCAGCAGCGCCTCAAAGGCGGACGGATCAAGCTCCAGGGGATTGCGCTTGTCCTGGGCGGGCGGATAGGCATAGGGCAGGCCGGGCAGCGTTTCGCGCACGCGGCTTTTCTCCTCGGTAATGTGCTTGATACAGTCCACGATCCGGCCGGAGCTGTCCGTCAGCAGGATATTGCTGTGGCGGCCCATCAGCTCGGCCCGCAGGGTCAGCTCGTCCCGGACGCCCAGCTCATCGGATGCCGAGAGGCGTATCTCCAGAATGCGCTCCATGCCGGGCTGGGTGACGGAGAGCACGGCCGCGCCGGAGAGCCGCTTGCGCAGCAGCATGCAGAACATAGGGGCCTGCAGCGGATTTGCCTTGCTCTGCGCGGTGACGAGCACCCGCGGATGGTTGGCAGAAGCCGACATGACCAAGCGGTGGTTTTTATATTGGCTCCGGATAATGAGGTGGATCTCATCCTTTTCCGGCTGCAGTACCTTTTCAACGCGGCCGCCGGCCAGCAGCTCGTTGAGCTCCCGGGCCAGCGCGCGCAGGGACATCCCATCCAGGGGCATTGGGGGTCACATCCTCTCAAGTGATTAGACTATGAGGACAGTATACATGATGTGACGGAGGAACGCAAAGTTTTTGCAGGGAAGATCATATGGGGAAGGACAGGGGCATAGGATGTGCCTGTAAGACTTATCGAGGAGGTCATGGGATATGAAACGCCGTATACATCTTATTGCGACCCTTTGCCTGGCGGGGGCTCTGGCGCTGACCGGCGCTGGATGCTCGAAAAATGGTCCCGCATTGCCGGAAGCGCCTACGGAAGTGGTCCCCGTGGCCGGTCTGGCCACGCCCGTACCGACTGCGCTGGATCCGACGGCGACCACGCCGGCCCAAGGGGGAGAGACGGAAACGACAACCGCCGCGGAAAGCACCCAGAAAAAGGTATCCACCGTGCTCTATTATCAGGACGCCAGCGGCTATGTGGTGCCCGTTATGCGGGAGATCCCCTATACCGAAGGCATCGCTAAGGCCGCGCTGATGAAGCTTGTGGCCAGCGAGGAGGACCAGCAGGCACTGGCAGCCCGGGGCGTGGAAGCGCCGATCCCCGAAGGAAGCCAGATTGACCTGGATATTGCAGGCGGCGTAGCAAGCGTGGATATCCAGCTTGCCGAGCAGCTGGCCAGCAGCCAGGATGAAAGCTGCATGCTGGCGGCGGTGGTCAATACGCTGATGGAGTTTGAGTCGGTCAACCAGGTGAAGGTGCTGGTCAATGGACAGAAGGTTTCCAAGCTGCCCCAGGGAACGGAGATCAAGGAGATCTACGATCAAAAGCTCGAAAACATGGACCCGATGGGCATGCCCAGCTCCGCCAACGCGCAGACCCAGCTGTATTTTGCGAACCAGACGGGCTCCTTCCTGGTGCCGGTGAAGCGGGTTACGACGGGGGACATTACGGCGCTGACGGCCGCCCAGGCGATGACGGACCCCGGCCCCACCGGAAAGCTTGTCAGCCTGCTGCCTCCCAACTGCCGGGTGCTGAGCGTCAACGTATCCGATGACGGTGTGGCGACGGTGGACGTATCCGAGGAATTCCTCTCGCTCTCGGCCCTGCCGGCCAACGAGCAGATGGCAGTACGGGGCATGAACCTGGCGCTGACCAGCATCGAGGGCGTCAAGCAGGTGAACATCACCGTAGAAGGGGAGGCCTATGAGCCTGTAGCGGCGACGCTGGGAACGGGCTCGGGCAGCGAGTATCTTAACACCATGCCCTAAACAAACTGCAATTTGCATACATAGCGCGCCGGAAAAGCATCCGGCGCGCTTTTTGCATCGATAGCCTTTGCCTGCAGGGAATGGAAAATTATGGGTGGATTTGGTTTAAATGGTAGGAAATATCATCCAGGTTCCAGCCCTGCCAAAATCAGCGCTATAGCCGCCCTTTTCGCATGCTTTCACCTGCTTATTCAGTATACTGGTTATGGCAAATTTTGTCTAATTTATCATCCAGCCATTCTACTCCAGGAGGAAGACATGGAAAAGGAGCTTTTGCAGCTGCTGGCTGATCAGGCGGGATGCATATTTCTATCCGATCTGCACGATCCGGAAAAAATCGAGCTTTTAGCGGATATTCTGCCAGCCCTGCCGGCGGAGCGATATACGCTGTGGGCCTGGAACGATGCGGTGGAATACATCACCGGACGGACGAAGCGGTTTGAATCCCCTGCTGCGGCTAAAGCCTTTCTCCTGCGCTTCTGCAGCGGCCAGGCGCCGGCGGTAGATGTTGGATAAACGGTAAATTTGCCTTGACAAAGGATGAAAAGGCGCCTATAATGTTAGTATACTAACATAAGAGGGATATGGATGGAAGGCAGAAGAGAGATTGGCCTGGAGATCAAGACCCTGGCCAACCTCATTGACAGGAAAATGAATCAGGTGGCCCCGCCCCCCGAAGGAGCAGGGCAGGAGAGCGCCTGCACCAAGATGCAGGGAATGATTATCGAATACCTGTATGCCCGCCGGGCGCAGGGGGATCTGTTCCAGCGGGATGTGGAGGCGCGCTTTTCCATACGCCGCTCCACGGCCACGGGAATCCTCCAGCTGATGGAAAAGCGGGGCTTGCTGGAGCGGGAGCCGGTCAGCTATGACGCGCGGCTGAAAAAGCTTGTGCTGACGCAGAAGGCGCTGAACCAGCGGGAGCGGATTCGGGAAGCCATACGCAATATGGAGGCGCTTCTGGCCAAGGGGCTGACCCAGCAGGAGCTGGATGATTTCCACCGGATCATGGACAAAATGAAGCATAATGTGCTGGATTAACCGGAGTGGGAGGCAAAAGCTGCTGTCATGCGGCAGCTTTTTCTATGAATAAGATGTTAGTATGCTTACAGCTAGCATAGTAACAATAAGTAGGCTAATAATTATTGCGGATGAGGAGGTTGCGATGATACGAAAACTGGCGGGCTGCGTACGGGAATACAAGCGTGCTTCCGTGCTTACGCCCATCTTTGTGACCATGGAGGTGGTGATGGAGGTTGTCATACCGCTTCTGATGGCAAGGCTCATCGATTTGGGCATCGACCAGGGGAATATGGACATGATTGTGCGCCTTGGCCTGGCCCTTGTGCTGTCCACGATGGTCTCATTGGCCTTTGGCGCTCTTTCTGGCAAATATGCGGCGGCGGCCTCGGCGGGCTTTGCCAAAAACCTGCGCAAGGATATGTATGAACGCGTGCAGGATTTTTCTTTTTCCAATATCGACCGTTTCTCCACCAGCAGCATTGTGACGCGGCTGACCACCGATGTCACCAATGTGCAGAACGCTTTCCAGATGATCATCCGGGTGGCGGTGCGCGCGCCGATCATGCTGGTTTTCTCGCTGGGCATGGCCTTTTCCGTGAATCCCAGCCTGTCGCTGATCTTTCTGGCGGCCATTCCGGTGCTGGGACTCGGGCTTTACCTGGTATCCTCCCGCGCCCATCCGATCTTTGAGCGCGTATTCAAAACCTATGACCGGCTCAACACGGTGGTGCAGGAGAACCTGCGGGGAATCCGCGTGGTGAAAAGCTATGTGCGGGAGGATCACGAAAGGGCCAAATTCGGCGGCGTTTCGGAAAGCATCTACAGGGATTTCTCCCGGGCGGAGAAGCTTCTGGCGCTGAACAGCCCGCTGATGCAGTTTTCCATGTATGCCTGTATGCTGCTCATCTCCTGGTTCGGCGCGCGGCTGATTGTAGGCTCGGCTATGACGACCGGCGAGCTTATGAGCCTGATTTCCTACGCCTCGCAGATCCTATCCAGCCTGATGATGCTCTCCATGGTTTTTGTCATGATTACGATCTCACGGGCTTCAGCCGAGCGGATTGTGGAGATCCTGGATGAAAAGAGCGACCTGAAGGACAGCGATCAGCCTGTTGGCCCGGTGAAGGACGGTTCCATCTCCTTTCGGGACGTGTCCTTTGGCTACCAGGGCAAGAGCGGCCAGCTCTGCCTGGAGCATATCAATCTGACCATACCGTCAGGGTCTACAGTGGGTGTGATTGGCGGCACGGGCAGCGCGAAAACGACGCTGGTTCAGCTCATCCCCAGGCTGTATGACGCAACCAGCGGCAGCGTGTCCGTCGGCGGGGAGGACGTGCGGCGGTACGATCTTCACACCCTGCGGAATGCAGTTTCCATGGTGCTTCAGAAAAATGAGCTCTTTTCGGGGACCATTAAGGAGAACCTGCGCTGGGGCAGGGAGGACGCTACCGACGAGGAGCTGGTCGAGGCCTGCCGGGTGGCCCAGGCCGACGAATTCATCCAGGGCTTCCCCGACGGCTATGATACCTATATCGAGCAGGGCGGCGCCAACGTGTCGGGCGGGCAGAAACAGCGGCTGTGCATCGCAAGAGCGCTGCTCAAGCGGCCCAAGATCCTGATCCTGGACGATTCCACCAGCGCCGTGGATACGGCCACAGACGCCAAAATCCGGCAGGCCTTCCGGGAGCAGCTGCCGGATACCACCAAGCTGATCATCGCCCAACGGATCAGCTCCATCCAGGACGCTGACCTGATCCTCGTGATGGACGGGGGCCGTATCCTTGAGATGGGTAACCATGAGGAACTGATGGAGCGCAGCGAAGTATATCGGGAGGTGTATACCTCCCAGATAAAAGGAGGCGAGGAAGATGATGCATAAAAACGGGCCGGGGCCCCGCGGCGGCCTTTCGGGGCTCAAGGGCAGCGGCGCGGCGGTAAAGCGGCTGCTGCGCTATGTAATCCAGGACTACCGTTGGCCCTTTATGGGGGTGCTGCTGTGTATCCTCGTCAGCGCCGCGGCCGGCGTGGCGGGCTCCCTCTTTCTGCAGGTGCTGATCGACGGCTATATCACCCCCCTGCTGGTGGAGGCGAATCCGGATTTTTCCGGTCTGCTCCAGGCGGTCATGGTGATGGGCTGCATCTACCTGGCCGGCGTGGCGGCCACCTATCTGTATAACCGCATGATGGCGGTGATCTCCCAGGGCGTGCTCAAATCGATCCGCGACGAGATGTTCGACCATATGCAGAGCCTGCCCATCCGGTATTTCGATACCCATACCCACGGCGATGTGATGAGCCGCTATACCAACGATACCGATACGCTGCGGCAGATGATTTCTCAAAGCGTGCCCCAGATGTTCTCCGCCGTGATTACGATCGTCACCGTATTTGCCGCCATGGTGGCGACGAGCCTGCCGCTGACGCTCCTGGTGCTGGTGTTGGTGGCCTTCATGCTGGTGATAACCGGAAAAATCGGCGGCCAGAGCGGACGCTATTTCGTCCGCCAGCAGGCGGCGCTGGGCAAGGTGAACGGCTATATTGAAGAGATGATCAACGGCCAAAAGGTGATTAAGGTATTCTGCCACGAGGAAAGGGCGACACAGGATTTCAACCGTCTGAACGAGGCGCTCTGCGACGACGCGACCCAGGCCAATACCTTTGCCAACATCCTGATGCCGGTCATGGGCAATCTGGGCAACCTGCAGTATGTGCTCATCGCCATCGCCGGGGGCGCCATGGCCATCGGAGGGGTAGGCGGGCTGACCCTGGGCGCCATCGCCAGCTTCCTGCAGCTTTCGCGCAGCTTTACCATGCCGATCAGCCAGCTGTCCCAGCAGCTCAATTCCATCGTCATGGCCCTGGCGGGCGCGCAGCGGATTTTTCAGCTGATGGACGAGGTGCCGGAAACCGACGAGGGCTATGTGACGCTGGTCAACGCCCGGCGGCAGGGCGGTAAGCTGGAGGAAAGCCAGACGCGCACCGGCCTGTGGGCCTGGAAGCATCCCCACGGCGACGGTACCGTCACCTATACGCCCCTTACCGGCGACGTGCGCTTCCTGGATGTGGATTTCGGCTATGAGCCCGATAAAACCGTGCTGCATAACGTGACGCTGTATGCTGAGCCCGGCCAGAAGGTGGCCTTTGTCGGGGCCACGGGCGCAGGGAAAACCACCATCACGAACCTGATCAACCGTTTCTATGACCTGGCCGACGGCAAAATCCGCTATGACGGGATCAACATCAACAAGATAAAGAAGGACGACCTGCGCCGTTCCCTGGGCATCGTGCTGCAGGACACCCACCTTTTCACCGGTACCGTACGGGAGAATATCCGCTATGGACGGCTGGACGCCACCGATGAAGAGGTGGAGGCGGCGGCGCGGCTGGTGCACGCCCACGATTTTATCACCCGCCTGCCGCAGGGCTATGATACGCCCCTGACTGGCGATGGAGCCAGCCTTTCCCAGGGCCAACGGCAGCTTTTGGCCATTGCCCGGGCGGCCATCGCGGATCCGCCGGTCATGATCCTGGATGAGGCGACCTCCAGCATCGATACCCGTACGGAAGCCATTGTGCAAAAGGGGATGGATAACCTGATGAAGGGGCGCACGGTGTTCGTCATCGCCCACCGGCTGTCCACGGTCCGCAACGCCGACGCCATCATGGTGCTGGATCATGGACGCATTATCGAAAGAGGCAGCCATCAGAAGCTGATCGAGGATAAGGGAACCTATTACCGCCTGTATACCGGCGCCTTTGAGCTTCAATAGGGCTGCGCGTATGGGATCCCCCTGCCTATGGCAGGGGGTTTTTCTTAAACTATCTTGGGATCGTCCAAGAGTAGCATATTTGCCCATGGCGGCCGGCGGGGGAAGATGGGATACTGAAAGAAAAAAAGGAGGCGCCCATGAAGGAGCAACTCGACCAATACCTGAAGGCCAGCCGCGACGCCCATATTCCGATGCCCATTGACGAACGCGAGACGGTGGAGCGCCGGCTGCTGGAAAAGCCGGTAATCGAAAGCCGGCTGTTGGATGACATGGAGGATCTATCGGCCTGGCGGCCGGTAACCGATTATGTAACGATGGGGCTGAGCACAGAGCGATGCGTCTCGGGCAGCTATAGCCTCCGCATGGAGGCGCCCTGTAACCTGGATGACTGGCGCAGCGAGGCGGGCCGGGGCCGTATCTATGCCGAGCCCGGTGTGATGCGGGTTTTTGACCGGGAGGATTGGCGGGCCTTCAACCGCCTTTCGGTTTGGGTCTACCCCCATGTGCCGGGCATGAAGTCGCTTTCCTTCCGCATCCAGCTTCATAACGACGGCGAGCATAAGGTGCCGGATATTTTCTTCCGGGAGGGACACCACAACGTATCGCTGAAGCCGGATGAATGGAATCATGTGGTGCTGGAATTCCCCTATTTGCATCGGGACTGCGTGACCGGCGTCAGCTTTGAATACGACATGTGCGGCCATGAAAATGACAGCGCCGATCATGGCGTGTGGTATATCGACCGCCTGGAGCTGCAAAAGGTGAAGGCCGACGTATATGAAGGGTGGATCCCTGGCGAGGACCGGATCGCCTTTTCCGGCAGCGGCTACCAGCCGGGCAGCCGGAAGCTGGCTGTGGCCAGCGGCCTTGCGGCGGAGCAGTTCAGGCTGGTGGAAATGCAGACGGGCCGGGTGGTATTTACCGGGCCGGTCGAGCGGGTGGAAGGCCATACCGGCAGCCTGCAGGTGATGGATTTTACGCCGGTGATGGAGCCGGGCCGGTACATGCTCGCCGCCGGGGAGGTGCTGTCCCGGGCCTTTGATATTGACGACGGCGTATGGGAGAGCTCGGTCTGGAAGGTGCTGAACTTCTTCCTCTCCCAGCGATGCGGCTATGAGGTGCCGGGCAAGCATCGGGCCTGCCACCGGGATCTTCTGCTGCGCCATGGGGATCAGGCCATCGTGGCCAACGGCGGCTGGCATGACGCCGCCGACCTGGCCCAGGGCATGGAGAATACGGCCGAGGGCACCGCTGGGCTGTTCCTGCTGGCCGAAGCCCTGAAGGGGCGGAACGAGCGGCTGTATGAGCGGGTCATGGAGGAGGCGCGCTGGGGCCTGGATTATGTGCTGAAGGTGCGCTTCGGCGACGGATACCGGTCCAGCTATTCCTCCACCTCCATCTGGACGGACGGGATTATCGGCACCCGCGACGACATCCTTTCCAAGCCGACGCGGCAGCCGCTGCCCAACTTCCTGAGCGCCCATGCCGAGGCTATCGGCGCCCGCATGGTGCGAGATACAGACCCGGTGCTGGCCGATTACGCTCTGAAGACTGCCATGGAGGACTTTGCCTTTGCCGAGGAGGCCTGGGAGAACCCGCCGGAGGGCCGGCTGTTCAGCTTTACGGTCCACCTGGCCGGGGCGGCTACAGCGGCGGCTGCCGAGCTCTGCCGCGCCGGCGCCGGTGAAGCCTACGGCCAAAAGGCCGCGGCCTATGCCCGGCGGCTGATCGCCTGCCAGCAGCGGGTGTATACGGACTGGGATATCCCCATGCGCGGCTTCTTCTACCGTGATGAAAGCCATACGCTGATTCTTCACCACAACCACTTTTCCTTTGACCACTATACGGCGCTGGGGCTGGAGTCGCTCTGCCGGCTGCTGCCGGAGCATGAGGACGCCATGCTCTGGTATGCCTCGCTGGCGCTTCTGGGCGAATATCAGCTCAAGGCGGCCCAATATACCGCGCCCTATGGCATGCTGCCGGAGAGCATTTACCATGCAGGCGAATGCGAGACCTTCGGAGCGGCGGTGCTGCCCTCCATCATCCAGGGCAGAGGCGATGAACAGGCCCAATACCGCAAGCAGGTGGAGGAAGGGATTCCGCTGGGCAAGGGCTATTATCTGCGCTGCTTCCCGGTGTGGTTCAGCTTCCGCGGGAATTTCAACGTGCAGCTGTCCACGGCGCTGTCGGTAGCCGCAGGGGCGTCCCTGCGCAGCAACCAGGCCCTGTACCGGCTGCATCAGCAGCAGTATGAATGGATCGTGGGCAAGAATCCCTTTGCCCAATCGGTGCTCTATGGGGAGGGGTATGAATACACCCAGCAATATGCCGTGCAGCCGGGCCAGACGGTGGGGCAGCTCTGCGTAGGTATCGAGAGCCTCTTTGAGGCCGACAGGCCCTACTGGCCGCAGGTGGCCACGGCAACCTATAAGGAGGTATGGATTACCCCGGCCATCAAGTGGGTGTGGAATATGCGCTATGACCTGCTGCCGGCCCGGGTACGGGGGCAGGTACGGCCGGACGGGGGAGCGGTGGCCTTCACGCGGCTGGACACAGGTCGCGTGTATGAGGCTGCGGTGGATCCCGCCTTTGGCACCTACGAGGTGGAGCTGCCCGCCGGAGAATACACAGCGGCACAGGGCGGCAGCCGGGCCCAGATCTGCATTGTGTGCGGACGGACCTACCGGCTTGACCTTCCCTTTGTATCGCTGAAAGGACAGGCCGAGCGCCGGGAAAACCGGGTGCGCGTTTGCCTGAAGACCGGCTGCGGCGTGGGCGAAAGGGCCCGTATCCGCGCCTATAATGTATCGGGGCTGCCGGAGAGCCTGGTTTTATCGGAGCAGGACGAGCTGACCGGCGTCATCCAGGATCCGCAGCAGGCGGCGGTTATCGTGGTTGCCGCGATGGACGGCGAGGCTGTGCGGCTGGAGTGGCTGCTGTAGCCGCAGGGAAAAAGAGGAACGCCTGGCGCGCGGGGAGCAAGAGCCCGCGCGCTTTTTGCATGGCGAAATGGCGCAGGGGCTTGTGAAGGGCGCAAAAAAACGGTACAATAAGGTTAACTTGTCGTAAAGATAACAATCCTTGCCAGCAAAGGAGGAGCATCATGAATTTAGAGCGCTTTGAACCCTTTTCCTATCATTCGGCCGATGAGGCGAAGCGGGAGCTGGAGGCGTGCGGCCTGCCCTTTTCCGAGGATATGGCCCCCCTGTGGGAAAAGAAGAAACTGGCCGGGCACACTGCGCCCAACCGGATCCTGTTCCAGCCGATGGAGGGCTGCGACGGGGAGCGGGACGGGCGGCCCGGAGAGGCTACGCTGCGGCGCTACCGCCGCTTTGCCCGGGGCGGCGCCGGGGTCATCTGGGGCGAGGCCTGCGCCGTTGTGCCCGAGGGGCGGGCAAACCCCCGTCAGCTGATGCTGACGGAGGAAAACCTGCCCGACTACCAGCGCCTGGTGGAAATGATGCGGGAGGAGGCAAGAAAAAGCTGGGGCGGAGAACCGGTAATCCTGCTGCAGCTGACCCATTCCGGCCGCTTCTCCCGGCCGGAGCCCGGCCCCCTGAGGCCGCTTTTGGGCACCCACAGCAAGCCGCTGGACGATGCCTGGCATGTCAGCTATGACCAGCCGCTGGTCACAGATGAATACCTGGACAGCCTGATCCCGGCCTTTGCCCGGTCGGCCCGCCTGGCGGAGCGGGCGGGTTTTGACGGCGTGGACGTCAAGGCCTGCCACCGGTATCTGGCCTCCTGCCTGCTTTCAGGGTTCGACCGCCCCGGACGCTATGGCGGCGACTATGAGGGGCGCACAAGGCTGATCCGCGAAAGCTTCGCGGCCGCGGCTGCGGCGGTGTCGCCGGGCTTCATTATGGCCAGCCGCCTCAACTACTACGACGGCATTGAGCTGCCCGGCTGGGGGTGCAGCCCGGACGATTTCCACCAGGTCATGCTGGACGAGCCCCTGCGCCTGACGCGGGATTTGGTCAAGGAAGGGCTTTGCCTGGTGAACGTCACTATGGGCAGCCCCTACTATAACCCCTATGTCAACCGGCCGGCCAACCGCGGCGCAGCGCATCCGGAGCATCCGCTGGCCGGCGTGCGGCGGCTGGTTTCCGGCGCCAGGGCCGCCAATTCCGAGGTATCAGCCGTGGCGACGGGCTTGAGCTGGCTGCGGCAGTATGGTCCCAACCTGGCGGCGGCCCTGGTGCGGGATGGCTGGGCCGACTTTGCCGGCTTCGGCCGGATGAACTTCGCCTATCCGGATTTCCCCCTTGATCTGAGGGATAAGGGCGCGATTGAAGGGGAAAAATGCTGTGTGGGATGCGGCCTGTGCACTGCGATGATGCGGGCCGGCGGCAGCACCGGCTGTCCGGTGAGGGATAAGGAATACTACCTGCCGCAGTACCGCGCGCTGTGCCAGAAGAAGGAGGGGTAGGGTGAAAACTGCCATTGTAACCGGCGGCGCCCGGGGCATTGGTCTGGGTATCGCCAAAGCGCTCAGGGCCGAGGGCTACCGCCTGGCATTGATTGGACGCTCCCCCTATGATAAGGTGCGCGATACTGTGGAGGCTATGGACGGCGCTGTCTATGAAGCCATGGATATTGCCGATCTGGACAGCCATCAGGCGGCGCTTGACCGCATCCTGGCGGCCTGCGGCCCCATTGACCTATTGGTCAACAATGCGGGGATCGCGCCTAAAGTGCGCGCTGACCTGATGGAGATGACGGCGGAATCCTTCGATGAAGTGATGGCGGTCAACCTGCGGGGCCCCCTGTTCTTTACCCAGCGGGTGGCGCGCCACATGCTGGAGGAGAAAGCACGGCGGGGCGGGGATTATAGGCCCCGGATCATCACCATGACCTCCATGTCCGCCTATACGGCTTCGGTGAACCGGGGAGAATACTGCATCTCAAAGGCGGGGCTCTCCATGGCCAGCACGCTGTTTGCCGCGCGGCTCTCCGAGGAGGGCATCGCCGTATTCGAGGTGAGGCCGGGGATCATTGCTACCGATATGACCCGCGGCGTGACCGGCAAATATGACGAGCTTATCGCCCAAGGGATCACGCCCGTGCGCCGGTGGGGCCAGCCCGAGGACATGGGTAACGTGGTGGCGGCGCTGGCATCGGGGAAGTTTGATTTTTGCGCGGGGCAGATTATCGACGCCGACGGAGGCTTCCACATTCAGCGGCTGTAGAAAACGGCCGCCTGCGCCGCGGAAAAAAGGGGGAAGCCTGGGCCCGCTGCCGGATCCTGGCTGCGGGCTCTTTCCACGGCGTGATTTTTATCGATATGGGAGAAGATCATGGACATCTTTGATATTCTGGGCCCGGTTATGGTCGGCCCCAGCTCCAGCCACACGGCCGGCGCGGTGCGCATAGGCAACGTGGCCTTCCACCTGCTGGGCGAGGCGGTGGCCCGGGCGGACATTACGCTGCACGGCTCCTTTGCCTCTACGGGCCGGGGCCATGGCACAGACCGGGCGCTGCTGGCGGGGCTGATGGGGATGAAGCCCGATGATCCGCGGATACCCAACGCCTTTGAGGAGGCCAAGAAGCGGGGATTGGCATACCGGTTCACCTCTGACGATTTGGGTGAGGTGCATCCCAATACCGCCCGCCTTGCGCTTACGGGGAAAAGCGGAGGTACGCTGGAGATGGAGGCCTGCTCGGTGGGCGGTGGCCGTATCCGTGTCCGGCAGGTGCATGGCCTGGCGGTGGACTTCGGCGGCGAGCGGCCCACGCTGGTGCTGCCCCACTATGACCGGCCCGGCGCGGTGGCCAAGGTGAGCGACCAGCTGGCCTGCGCCGGTATCAACATTGCGGCGATGCAGGTATTCCGTGGCCGGCGCGGCGGCTTGGCCATCATGGTGATCGAGACCGATCAGGCGGTGCCGGAGGAGGTTCGGGCGCGGCTGACCTCGGTGTGCGGTGTGGAGTCGGTTACCTATTTAGAAGAAAGCGAGTAAAGAAGAATATGGCATATGATTCCATCCAGGCGATGCTGGATGATTATGAGCGCACGGGGATGCCGCTGGCGGAGCTGATTTACCAGAGCCAGCAGGCGGAAAGCGGCGTCAGCCGCGAGGCCTTCGCGGCCCGCATGGAGAAGCTATGGGATACCATGCTGGCTGTGTCCGACGGCTATACGGGGGATGAAAAATCCTGGTCGGGCCTGGTGGGCGGCGACGCCCGGCGGCTGGCGGAAGCGCCGGCGCTGTGCGGCGAGCTGATGACCCAGGTCATGGCGGAGGCGCTGAAGCAGGCTGAATCCAACGCCTGCATGCGGGTCATCGTGGCGGCGCCGACGGCCGGCTCCTGCGGCGTGCTGCCGGCCGTGCTGATCCCCCTGCACCGGCAGGGCGCCAGCCGCGCGCAGATCCTGGAGGCGCTGACCGTTGCCGCGGGAGTGGGGCAGGTCATCGCCAAGCGGGCGTCAATTTCCGGGGCTGAGGGCGGCTGCCAGGCGGAGATTGGTTCGGCCTCGGCCATGGCGGCTGCGGCGGTGGTCATGCTCCGGGGCGGTACGCCGGCGCAGGCGGCCCATGGGCTGGCGATGGCGCTGAAAAACCTGCTGGGGCTGGTCTGCGACCCGGTGGCGGGATTGGTGGAGATCCCCTGCGTCAAGCGCAACGTGATCGGAGCGGTCAATGCGCTCAGCTCGGCGCAGATGGCGCTGGCGGGGATCGAAAGCCGGATCCCCGCCGATGAGGTGATCGACGCGATGCGCCGGGTGGGCGCGATCATGGCCCCCAGCCTGCGGGAAACCGGCGAGGGCGGCCTGGCGGCCACGCCCACAGGCCGGGAGGCGGCGAAAAAACTTTTCGGTTAGCCTTGCAAAAGAGCCGGCGGGGTGCTATAATAACCCCAACGTTTGGAGGTATCCGATGAACCGTATGCAGAACATCCAGTTTATGAGCTTTAGCTGCTACTTTTACTTTAGCAGCTTTTTTGGCATTGCTTCCAATGATGCTCATGCGGGTGTTCGGCCGTCGGCCATCGGGGCTGCGGCATAGGGCCATAGGAATCAGAGAGGATTCGCATGATGCGGATCCTCTTTTTATTTTACACAAGGAGGAAATCGACATGATTGTCATCATGAAACCCCAAGCTACGGCGAGGCAAACCGACGAGGTTATGCAGATGCTGATTACCTCGGGCATGCAGGTGCAGATGAACCGCGGCACCCAGTGCACGGTGCTGGGCGTGTTGGGAGACACCACCCAGGTGGATCCGGACTCTATCGAGCTCTGCCCCGGCGTGGAGCGGGTCATGCGGGTGCAGGAGCCCTACAAGAAGGCCAACCGCAAGTTCCACCCGGAGAACAGCGTGATCGAGGTGGGGGGCGTGAAGGTAGGCGGCGAGGCGCTGGCCCTGATCGCCGGGCCCTGCTCGGTGGAAAATGAAGCGCAGATCTGCGGCATCGCCAAGGATGTACAGGCCTCGGGGGCCAATCTGCTTCGGGGCGGCGCCTTCAAGCCCCGCACCTCCCCCTATGCCTTCCAGGGCATGGAATGGGAGGGCCTGGAGCTGCTGGATAAGGCCCGGGAGCAAACCGGCATGCCTGTGGTCAGCGAAATGATGAATCCACAGCATATGGAGCTCTTTTGCGATATGGTGGACGTGATCCAGATCGGCGCCCGGAACATGCAGAATTTCGACCTGCTCAAGCAGGTGGGCCACACCCGCAAGCCGGTATTGCTCAAGCGTGGGCTTTCAGCCACCATCGAGGAGTGGCTGATGTCGGCTGAATACATTATGGCGGCGGGGAATCCCAACGTAATCCTCTGCGAACGGGGCATCCGGACCTTTGAGACCTTCACCCGCAATACGCTGGATCTTTCGGCGATCCCGGCGGTGAAGCGGCTGAGCCATCTGCCGGTGGTGGTGGATCCCTCCCATGCCAGCGGCATGAGCTGGATGGTGGAGCCCCTGGCGCTGGCCGCCATTGCCGCCGGCGCCGACGGCCTCATCATCGAGGTGCATGACAACCCGGCCAAGGCGCTCTGCGACGGGCCCCAGTCCATTACACCCGCCCAGTACGACGCGCTGGTCGGGAAGATCAGCAGCCTGGCCGGCCTGATGGGCCGGAAGGTGGAGGGCGGACGGCATGCAAAGGCTTGAGGTGAATGCCCCCAATGGGCGCTATGAGATCCAGGCGCAGCGGGGCATCCTGCGGGATATGGACGCCATACTCCCCCTGCTGGAGGGCGGCGCGGCCGCCATCATAACCGATGACACGGTGCGGGGGCTCTATGGCGAGCGGCTCAAGGCCGACCTGGAGGCCGCCGGCGTCCGGTGCATGATTTTTTCCTTCCCGGCGGGGGAGAGGAGCAAAAACCATGCGACCCTCTGCGCCGCCTATGGGGCGCTGATGGAGCAGGGCATGACCCGGAAGGATACCATCATCGCCCTGGGCGGAGGCGTGGTGGGCGACCTGGCGGGCTTTGCCGCCGCCACGCTGCTGCGGGGCGTCCCCTTCATCCAGATCCCCACAACGCTGCTGGCCCAGGTGGATTCCTCGGTGGGCGGCAAGGTGGCGGTGGACATCCCGGCGGGGAAGAACCTGGTGGGCGCCTTTTACCAGCCGCGCCGCGTGTTGATCGATCCCGATACCCTGGCCACCCTGCCGCAGCGGCAGCTAGCCTGCGGGATAGGCGAGATGATTAAGCATGGGGCGATCGCCAGCCGCAGCCTGTGGGACGAGATGGCCAGTATGCCTGCCGGCGCGCTACTAGACCGGGCAAGCCGGCTGGTGGTGGAGAATTGCCGCATCAAGGCCGGCTATGTGGAAGCCGATCCCCTGGACAGGGGCCTGCGCATGACCTTGAACTTTGGGCATACCCTGGGGCATGCGCTGGAAAAGCGCATGGGCTATGGCACGCTGACCCACGGCGAAGCGGTGGCCCTGGGTATGGAGGCGATGACCCGCTGGGGCGAGGCCTGGGGCGTGACGGAGCCGGGCACCCATCAGGCGATGGCCGCAATGCTCCAAAAGTGGGGGCTGCCGGACCGCGCGCCGGAGGATGCGGCCAGCCTTATGCTGCAGGAGGCCGGATACGACAAAAAGGCTTCCGGCAGCCAGATTACCCTGGTCGCGCTCAAGCGGCTGGGCGAGGCCGTGCTGCTGCCCATGGAGCGCGAGACGCTCCGCCAGCGGATGGAGGCGCTTATGCCATGAGCCGCGCTTATTCGGTACAGCCCACCCGATTTGCAGGGGAGATTCGGGCGGTGCCCTCCAAATCGGACGCCCACCGGGCCCTTATCGCCGCGGCGTTGGCCTGCGGCGAAAGCCGCCTGAGCGACTGGGGGGATAGCGACGACGTGCAGGCGACGCTGCGGGCGCTGGAGACGCTGGGGCTTGTCCGTACCCGGTCGGGCTTTTCCCTGTCCGGCGGTGGGGAGATGCGCTCCGGCACAGCGATTGCCTGTGGGCAGTCGGGCTCCACGCTGCGTTTTTTGATTCCGCTGACGCTGGCCCTGGGCGAGGGCGCCTGCTTTACCGGCGAGGGAAGGCTGATGCAGCGGCCGCTGTCAGCCTATGAGCGCCTCTTTACCCGGCAGGGTATAGGCTGGCGGCAGGAGGGACAGCGGCTTGCCGTATCGGGACGGCTGGAGGCCGGGCTGTATGAGCTGCCGGGCGACGTATCCAGCCAGTTCGTAACGGGGCTGTGCTTTGCGCTGCCGCTGCTGGAGCGCGATTCTCAGATCCGCTTTACATCGCCCCTGGAGTCCGCCGGCTATGTGTCGATGACGCTGGAAACCCTTCGCCGGTTTGGCATCGTGATCCATGAAGGGGCGGAAGGGATTGACATTCCCGGAGGGCAGCGGTACCGTCCCGCCGTCTATGCCATAGAGGGCGACTGGTCCTATGGAGCCTTCTGGCTGGCCGCGGGGGCAATGGGCGGGGATGTGACCGTTCGCGGGCTGAAAAGCCCGAGCCTGCAGGGGGATAGCCGGGTAGCGGATATTCTCCGGGAGATGGGCGCTGCCATCGCCCAATCGGGGGATGCGGCGCATGCGTGCGGCGGCGCGCTGCAGGGTGTCGAGGTGTCGCTGGCCGACGTGCCTGATCTGGCACCGGTGCTGGCAGTAGCCGCCTGCGCAGCCCATGGCCGCAGCCGGTTTACCCAGGCGCGGCGGCTGAGGATCAAGGAGAGCGATCGCCTGGCGGCTATCGGCCGTATGGTGACGGACCTGGGCGGCCGGATCAGCCTTGGGGAGGATGAATTCACCATTGAGGGCGCGGGCCGGATAGCGGGCGGCGCAGTGGAGACGCGGCACGACCACCGTATGGCCATGGCGGCGGCGGTGGCGGCGGCGGCTTCCGAAGGCCCTGTCCGCCTGGACGACGGGGACTGCGTAGCGAAATCGGCTCCAGACTTCTGGAGGCATTATCACAGGCTGGGAGGCATATGCGATGAGTAAAAGCTGGGGATATCATATGGAAGTGAGCCTGTTTGGCGAGTCCCACGGCCCGGCCATCGGCGTGGTGCTTTCGGGCCTGCCGGCAGGGGTGGCGCTGGATGAGGCGGCCATTGCCGCCCAGATGGCGCGGCGTGCCCCGGGCGGGGCCGACTGGTCGACGCCGAGGCGGGAGGCTGACACGGTCAAGATTCTCTCCGGCGCCTATCAGGGCCGTACTACAGGGACGCCGCTATGCGCGGTGATCGAGAATACCAATACCCACAGCCGCCATTATGAGGGGCTGGACCGGCTGCCGCGTCCCGGCCATGCCGATTATACCGGCGCAGTCAAGTACCGGGGCTATGCCGACCCCCGGGGCGGCGGGCATTTTTCCGGACGGCTCACCGCGCCCTTGACCTTTGCCGGGGCCGTAGCGCGGCTCTACCTGCGGGAGAAGGGCGTCGATATTGCCGGACATGTATGCCAGATAGGCGAATGCCGGGACATCCCGGCCAGCCTGGCGGCGCCGGATATGGAGGCGATGCATAACGCGGCAGCGGGATTCCCGGCCCTGTCCCCGGCGGCGCGCCTGTCGATGGCGGAGGCGATCCGGCAGGCCCGGGCGGAGGGGGACTCGCTGGGCGGCGCGGTGGAGGTCTTTGCCACCGGCGTGCCGGCGGGCTTGGGCGACCCGATCTTTTCCGGCTTTGAGAGCCACTTTGCCAGCCTGTGCTATGGCATCCCCGGGGTGAAGGCGGTGGAGTTCGGCGCAGGGCAGTCCTTTGCCTACCTGCGGGGCAGCCAGGCCAACGACAGCTTTTGCTGGCGCCAAGGAGAGGTTGCCACCGTCACCAATCATACGGGCGGCGTCAATGGGGGCATCACCAACGGCATGCCGCTGGCGGTCCGCATCACCTTCCGGCCCACCCCATCCATCAGCCGGGAGCAGGATACGGTAAACCTGGCCGGCGGCCCGGCCCGGCTGGCTATCAAGGGGCGGCATGACCCCTGCATTGTGCCGCGGGCGCTGCCGGTGGCCGAGGCGGCGCTGGCGCTGACGATTATGGATTTTATGCTGGAGGATGCAAGCGATGGAATTGGATGAGATCCGCCTGGAGCTGGATAGGCTGGACACGGAGCTGATCGCCCTGTTTGAACGGCGCATGGAGCTGAGCCTGGAGGTCGCAAAGGCCAAAAGGCGGGATAACCTGCCGGTCTACCAGCCGGAACGGGAAAAGGCGGTGCTGGATAGCCGGGCGGCCAAGCTGAAGGATCCCAGCTGGAGGCAAGCGGCGCGGGTGCTGATGCAGACGGTAATGGATCTGGGCAAGGACGCGCAGATGGATTATCTGGCCCGGCAGCGCCCCGTCCCTGTCGTCGCCTACCAGGGCGTGGCGGGCGGCTATGGAGAACAGGCGGCCCTGGAGCATTTCGGGACTGCCCAATGGAAGGCCTGCGAAACCTTTGGGGCGGTGGTGCGCGCGGTGCAGGCGGGCGAGGCCGACTATGGCGTGCTGCCGCTGGAAAACTCGGTGACAGGGCCGGTGGTGCAGCCCATGGACCTGCTGGCAGCCTCCGGCCTGTTCATCGTGGGCGAGCGCTCGCTGCCTATCCGCCACTGCCTGGTGGGCGTAGCCGGCGCGCAGGAGGATGGGATCCGCCAGGTGGTTTCCCATGAGCAGGGGCTGGCCCAGTGCAGCCAATATCTGGAGGCCCATCCGGCCATGGCGGTTTCAGCCCGGCGCAATACGGCAGAGGCCGCGCGCTTTGTGGCCCAAAAGGGCGATCCAGCCTGCGCGGCCGTGGCCTCCAGCCGGGCGGCCCAGCTCTACGGCCTTTCCATCCTCCGGCGGGATATTCAGAATGACCGGGATAATACGACGCGGTTCGTGGTGATCGCCCGCAAAAGCTGCCCGGGCGGCAGCAAGACCTCGGTGTATTTTGTGATCCGCAACGTTTCCGGCTCGCTCCAGGCGGCGCTGGAGGCGCTGGCCCGCCATGGGATTAACCTCATTGCCCTGCATACCCGCCCCATTCCCAGGGAGAAGTGGAGCTACGGTTTCTTTGCCGACCTGTCCGGCGGGCTTGACCAGCCCCATCTTGCCGCCGCGCTGGAGGATTTGAGGCAGCAGTGCCAGCAGATGACGGTGTTGGGCAGCTACCAGCCGGATCCGGAGGCAGAGCATGAAGGCTAATCTATACCTGGTGGGATTCATGGGCGCGGGCAAAAGCACGGTAGGCGCGGCGGCCGCCAGGCTGCTGGGCCGGGAGTTTATCGATCTTGACCAGCTGATCGAAGCGCGGGAAGGCTGCGGTATACCGGATATTTTTGCGCGGCAGGGGGAAGAAGGGTTCCGTCTCTGCGAGCAGCAGGCCCTGCGCGCCGTTGCGGAAGCCGGCGCGGTAATCGCCACCGGCGGCGGGATCCTGACCTGGCCCGGCAACCGGGAAGCCATGGAGGAAAGCGGTGTGACCGTTTTCCTGGACAGGCCGCTGACGGCGATCCTGGGCGATCTGGATACCTCGGCGCGCCCCATGGCCGCCGGCGGACGGGAGCGGATTACCAGCCTGTACCGCCGTCGGGAGGGGCAATACCGCGCGGCTGCCCATTGCATCCCCAACACGGGGACGCTGGAGCAAGCGGCGGCGGCTGTTGCTGCCCTGGCAAGGGAGGTGCTGGCATGGTAGCGCCTTCGCTTCTGGCGGTGATCGGCGATCCCATCGCCCATAGCCTTTCGCCGCTGATCCATCAGACCATCTATGAGCAGGAGGGCATTGCGGCGGCCTATCTGCCGGTGCGGGTGGCGCGCGGCGGTCTGCCGGCCTTCCTCCAGGCGGCCGGTACCTTTGACGTGAAGGGCTTCAACGCGACCATGCCCCATAAGCAGGACATTTTGCCCTACCTGAAAGGGCTGGATCCGGAAGCCAGGCGCTTTGGCTCGGCCAACACCCTTAAAAGGGTAGAGGGCGGGTACATGGGCTACACCACCGACGGGCCGGGCCTGAAACGGGCGCTGGAAGAAGGGGGCATCTCTTTTTATGGCAGGCGCATCCTGGTCCTGGGCGCCGGGGGCGTAACGCCCACGGTGGCTGTGACCGCTGCGCTGGCCGGAGCCCAGGCGATGACGATCCTCAACCGCCATGCCGGTAAGGCCGAAGCCATGGCCGGGCTGACCGGGCGGCTCTCCGGCCTTACGCCCCAGTGGGGCGGCATGGACGGCGCGCCAAGCTGCCGCCAGGCTCAGGGCTTTGACCTGGTCGTCAATACGACGCCGCTGGGCATGGCGGGCTTTGACGATTTTACGGATTTCGCTTTCCTGGATGCGCTGGCGCCGGGCGCGGCGGTGGTGGATCTGATTTACCATCCCTTTACCACCTCGC
>UQLW01000013.1 GCA_900542005.1 uncultured Eubacteriales bacterium | reverse complement strand
CCATGGCCACGAACTCGCTGGTGCGTTCCATATGCTCCACCGGCATCTGCTCCATGAAATCCAGATACTGGTCAATGATGGGCGACACAAAGATTTCCCGTATCTCGATGCGCGCCTGGCTGATCAGATGCAGCAGAAGGTCCATTGGACCTTCAAAGCTATCCAGCGATACGTGGTAGGCCATCCCTTCATCCCTGTCTGTCAAAATTCGTCCTATAACTATACCACGGTTTTCCTGGAAAAGGCAAGCCTCAGGCCGCGCCCCGCCACTGCCGCAGCAGGTTCCGCCAGTAGTCGGCCAGCCCCGGCGCGGCGATATCCCGGTCCACGACAAGGTCAGTTTCCGCAATCACGTCCTCGCCCATCCGGATCCTTGCTTTACCTATCACATCGCCGGCGATCAGCGGCGGCTCAATATCTTCCTGCAGCGTAATCTCCACCTTCGGCTGCGCTTCCCCCTTTTCAATCAGGGCCGACAGCTCATCCTTGGCCAGCACGTTGAAGATCCCGTCGGCCAGCCCCGCTATCTCAAGGCCCTCCTGCACCACGTCGCCCGCAGCATAGAACTGCTTGGTTTCATAGTTGGAAAAGCCATAGTTCAGCAGCTTTTCCGCCTCGGCAAAGCGCGTCTTGCTGTCCGTGCCGCCCAGCACCACGGCGATCATCCGCGTATCGCCCTTTTTCGCGCTGGCGCTGAGGCAGAAGCCTGCGGCGTTGGTGAAGCCGGTCTTAATCCCATCGCAGCCGTCGTAGTTCCGGATCAGCTTGTTGGTATTGGTCAGCATGGTCACCCGTCCGCCCTCGTGGGTTAACTCATCCATCCATATTTTGGAATACTGGAAGTAGGTCCCATGCCGGATCAGCTCCCGGGACATCACGGCCACATCCCGGGCCGACATGCCCTCGTCGGCGTTGGGCAGGCCGTTGCAGTTGGTAAAGAGCGTGTTCTCCATCCCCAGCTGCTTAGCCCGCTCGTTCATCTTAGCCACAAAGGATTCTTCCGTCCCATAGAGGTACTCGGCCATGGCGACTGAGGCGTCATTGGCCGACGCGACGATGATGGACTTGATGAGATCCGACGCCAAATAATTGCCCCCCGCGTCCAGCAGCACCTGGGAGCCGCCCATACCTGCGGCATATTGGCTGACGGTGACCGTATCATTCAAGGAGAACCGCCCGGCATCCAAGGCCTCAAAGATCAGCAGCAGCGTCATCACCTTGGTGATGCTGGCCACCGGCAGGGCCTCGTCGGCGTTCTTCTCAAAGAGCACTGTCCCGGTGGCCGCATCCACCAGGATCGCCGCCTTGCTGGTGATCACATCCTCCGCCAGGGGCGCCGGCGCGGCGTGGACGGCGGCGAAGGGCGTCAACGCCAGCTGCAGCACAAGCGCCGCCGCCAAAGCAACACATATTTTCCGCATAGAAAAATCCCTCCCTTTTTTCTAACCTATGGTTGACCCAGGGAGGGATATGCCTTTTTTACATGTGGCCGATCAGCTCGATGGTCTTAAGCATCAGCGCTGCAAATTTGCCCTTTACCTTCTCGCCGGTCTCAACCACCTCCTGATGGCTCAGGGGCTGATCCAGGATGCCTGCGGCCATGTTGGTGATGCAGCTGATAGCGGCCACCGGCAGGCCGCAATGGTTGGCGGCGATGACTTCCGGCACAGTGGACATCCCTACCGCGTCGGCGCCCAGCGTCCTGGCCATACGGATCTCTGCCGGCGTTTCAAAGCTCGGGCCGTTAAAAAGCATATATACGCCCTTTTTCAGCGGGATGCAGCACTCCTCCGCCGCCTGCTGCACCACGGCTGAAAGCGCAGGGCTATAGGCGTGGCTCATATCGGGGAAGCGCGGGCCAAAGCTTTCATCGTTGGGCCCAATCAACGGGTTATCGCCTGAAAGGTTGATGTGATCCTCGATAAGCATCAGGTCGCCGGGCTGAAAGGACAGGTTAACGCCGCCGGCCGCATTGGTCAGCAGCAGGCAGCCCACGCCCAGCTCCTTCATCATCCGCACCGGCAGCGCGATATCCCGGTGGCTGTATCCCTCATAACGGTGGAAGCGGCCGCTCATCAGGATGACCTCGACGCCCGCCAGCCGGCCCAGGATCAGCCTGCCCGCATGCCCCGGCACTGTGGAGCGCAAAAAGCCCGGGATCTCCGCGTAGGGAATATCCACCTGTCCTTCCACCAGCTCCGCCAGCTCACCCAGACCCGAGCCCAGCACGACGGCCGCCTTGGGTACCGCCTGCAGCTGGCTTTTTACAAAATTCGTTGCTTTCAGCATCTGTTACCTCGCTTTCATGTGCTTGCGCCTGCTTGAAAGGGTACGCCCAGCAGCGCCGCCGCCCGGTTGCCCAGGTGATAAAAGCCCTCCAGCGTCCCTATATCCTCGTCCGCCGGGTATGCGGCGCCATAGAAGCATACGGGAACGAGCTCCCGTGTATGATCGCTTCCCCCATAGGTGGGGTCGCAGCCATGGTCTGCGCAAAGGATCAGCGTGTCCTCCGGCCCCATGGCCGCCATGACGCGGCCGATTCCCCGATCGGCCTCTTCAAGGGCTGTGGCAAAGCCCTCTACATCCCTGCGGTGCCCATATAGCATATCGAAATCCACCAGATTTGTCAAAATCATTCCCAAAGGCAGCTCCTTCATGGCCAGGAGCGTGGCTTCGATCCCTTCGGCGTTGCTGTGGCTGGGCAGGTGGCGGGCCAGCCCCCGCCCGCAAAAGATATCAGAAATCTTCCCCACGCCCCAAACCGGGACGCCGTGCGCCTCAAGGGCGTCCAGCAGCATGGGATAGGGCGGCTCAAGGGAGAAATCCCGCCGCCCGGCAGTGCGCACAAAGCGGCCGGGCTCGCCCACAAAGGGGCGGGCGATCACCCGCGCCACGGCGTGAGGCCCCTTTAGCAGGGCCCGGGCCTTTTGGCAGGCTTCATAAAGCTCATCCAGGGGGATCACCGATTCATGCGCGGCGATCTGAAACACGGAATCAGCCGAGGTATAGACAATATAGCGGCCGGTGCGCATATGCGCTTCTCCCAGCTGGGCAATGATCTTCGTACCGGACGCCGGTTCATTGCCCAGCACGCCCCGGCCCACTGCCCGGCTGAAGGCGTCAATCACCTCCTGAGGGAAACCCTGCGGGTAGGTCGGGAAGGGCGTTTCCCGCACCACCCCCATCATCTCCCAGTGGCCCGTTGTCGTATCCTTTCCCATGGAGCGCTCCCGGGCCCTGCCATAGGCGCCCAACGCCGGACGGCTGCCGCCATAGAGCCGGGAAAACCCCAGCGCATCCAGGTTCGGAAGGGAAAGCCCGGGCTTCCGGGCGCGCACATGCCCCAGGGTGTCGGCCCCGGCATCGGAAAAACAGGCGGCGTCGGGCGCTTCCCCCGCCCCGACGCCGTCCAGCACAATCCATATCACTCGACCCATCTCAGTACATCCTTTCCAGCCGGATATGATCGGCCAGCATTGCGATAAACTCACTGTTGTTGGGTTTATCCTTGTTCACGTCCAGCGTATTGCCGAATATCGCCTCCATCTCCTCCACCCGGCAGCGGTTCCAGGCCATTTCGATGGCGTGACGCATGTTGCGCTCCACGCAGGCAGCGGTGGTGTGATACCGCTGGGCGATCCCCGGATACACGACCTTGGTCATGGCGTTGATAAGCTCCGGATCCTCCACCACCATGGGGACGGCCAGCATCAGATAGCTGTAGCCCTTCACATGAGGCGGGACGGCCATCCGGTGCAGCCACTGAGCCGTCTGTCTGGAGAGCAGGGCGCTGATCATGCCGGCCGGCTTGGGCGGCAGCGGCCGGTCCGGCTCCATCACCGTCAGAATCCGGCGCACCAGAAGCTCAATGTCATAGGGCTTGAGGAAAAAGCCTGAAATATCCAGCTTATTCAGCGTACGCATCAGGTCCGAGGAATTCATGCCCGTCATGACGAAAATACGCAGCCTGTCCATGCCCTCTTCCCGCAGCGTCTCAATGAGCCCAACGCCATCCATATAGGGCAAGATAATATCCAGCAAAACAAGATCCGGCATAAGCTGCCGAATCTTGTCCAGGGCCGTAGCCCCATCGCAGGCAACCGCCTCCACGCAGATGCCCGCCTGCTCCAGTTTTTCCCGAGCCAGCTCGCAGATCTCGGGATTATGGTCTACAATAATTGCTCGCATCTCTATATCATCCTACTGAACGAAAGCTTAAGATAACCATACCATATTTACCATAAAAAGGAAATATTCGATGCCGCTTGCCTAATTCCTGCTTTTCATTGCGTCGCTTTGTTCCAGCATCCAGTCGATGTAGATGCCATGTCCGATCACCGGATCGTTGATGAATACATGGGTTACCGCCCCTACCAGCCGTCCATCCTGCAGGATAGGGCTGCCGCTCATCCCCTGCACGATCCCGCCGGTCTTCTCCAGGAGTTCGGGATCGACCACCTTCAGCACAATACCCTTGGCCGCCGCGCTGCTCTGGGGATACAGGCGGGTGATCTCCACATCATAGGCCTGGATGCCCCCATCGTCCACGGTGGAGAGAATGGTCGCCGCGCCCAGATGCACCTGATCGTGGCTGGCCACCGGCACCGCCTCCCAGCAGTTATCCGGAAGCTCGTCCATAAAGCCGTAGATGCCATATTGCTGGTTGCTGTCGATACGGCCCAGCGGCGCCGCGCTGCCGTCAAAGGCCCCCTTCAGTTCGCCCGGGTTCCCAGAGGCGCCCTGCTGAATGGACAGGATCTGCGACTCATAGATCTCGCCGTCGCCCACCTCCAGGATCTTTCCGGTATCGAGATCCGTGATCGCATGCCCCAGTGCGCCAAAGGCCATGGTGGCCGGATCGATATAGCTGAGCGTGCCTACGCCGGCGGTGGAGTCACGCACCCATATTCCCAGCCGGTACAGGCCGTCCTGGCGGTCCTTGACCGCCTCAATGGTGACCTGCCTGGTTTGCCCGGCGTTTTCCACCGTCAGGTTGATCTTGCTGTCCGGGCTTTGGTTGACGAGCTCGGACAGATGCTGGGAATTCTCCACAGCCTGCCCATTCAGCGCGGTAATGACCTCGCCTGGCTTAAGGCCGGCTTCCTCCGCCGGGTTATGCGCTTGGCCTTGCTCGTCGACAATTTCGCTGCGTCCGACAACCAGCGTGCCCCGGGTATGCATCGCCACCCCAATGGATTGGCCGCCGGGGATCAGCATCCGGTCCTTCTGTACGGTAATGCCCACGCGCCGCAGCGGAATCAGGCCGAAAAGCGAGAGCTCCAGCTGGGTCCGGCCCTCCTCGTTGCTGGTCAGCACCACCTCGCCGCTGGAAAAAAAGCGCCTTCCCGTCGTAACGCCCTGGCTTTGCTCCGCGTCTACTACCTGTTCGTCGAGCACCTTGATCTCAAAGGGGAAGCCCAGCGAAAGGGAACGCGCTTCGCCTTCGGTTAAATACAGTACATCCGGCAAAGAATAAATCTGCCTGGATATGGGCGTCGCCCATACGCCCATCACACACAGGGATAGGAGCCATCCCACAGCCTTTCGTATTTTTTGATTCATAACCGCCCCGCCTTTTCATCATCGTCGGGCCTTAGTTTTGGGCAGGTCGGAGGATGATATACCGGTGGCCAAAGGATTACAAAAGATACTAAAAGCGCCGGAGGGATTCCAGCGCTTTTTCATGGGGTTATAGGCTTTTTTTATATTGACGGCACCACTTCAGCATCTCGCGGGCATGCTCGGCCGCCACCGACCCGGCCATATCCCCGCCCACCAGCCGGGCAATTTCCCGGTACCGGTCGCCGGGCGCCAGCGCGCTTACCTGGGTATGGGTTCGGCTTTCGTCGGCCACCTTCTCGATATAGTAATGAGCGTCGGCCATAGCCGCGATCTGCGCCGTATGGGTGATGCAGACAACCTGCCGCTGCCGGGCAATAAGCGCCAGCTTTTGCCCTACAATGCGGGCCATATTGCCGCTGATACCGGAATCGATTTCATCAAAAATCATGGTTGGAATATCGTCCATGGCTGCGACCACCGCCTTTATGGCCAGCATGATCCGCGAAAGCTCGCCGCCGGAGGCCACCTTGTCCAGCGGGGCCGGATCTTCGCCCCGGTTAGCGGCCAGATAGAACTGCACGCGCTCTGCACCGGAAGCCGGCAGGCCGCGCTGCCCCTCCTCCAGCGGCCTGGCGATAAGGCGCGCTTCAAACCGGGCGTCCTCCATGCCCAGGTCCTTGAGCTGGGCCAGCACCGCCTGCTCAAATCGCTGGGCCGCCTCCCTGCGCACCTGCGTCAGCCGCCCGCTGATCTGGTTCCAGCGCACAGATAGGTCGTGCAGCTCAGCCTCCAGGGCGATAACATTTTCCTCCGCATGCAGGTACTGATCGTATTCCCGCTCGGCTTGACGGCCGAAATCCAGCACCTCCTCCAGGGTCCCGCCGTATTTGCGCTTTAGCTGCTTAAGCTGCGTCAGGCGGCCTTCCACTTCCTCCAGGCGGAAATCATCGAAATCGAAGCGTCCGGATACGCTGCGCAGCGTCTCGATGGCGTCCTCCAGCTCATAGCTGATGCTGGTCAGCTGGGCGGCCAGCTCGCTCAGCGAAGGATCAATGGCCCCGGCCCGCTCCAAAAGGCTGACCGATTGATCGACCAGCCATTGGGCGCCGGGTCCTTCGCCTCCGGCGCTTTCCGTCCCCTCATACAGCAGCCGGTAGGCGCCCTCCACCGCCTGCTTCAGCCGCTCGGCATGCTGCATCAGGTTCCGCTCGCTTTCCAGCTGCTCGTCCTCGCCCGGGGTGATGTGCGCCTCGGCAATTTCATGGATCTGATATTGGAGGATGTCCATCCTACGCTGCCGTTCCTGCTCGTCGCCATAGCGCTGCGACAGCGCCCCGGCCGCCTCGCTATACCGGGCGCACAGCCCAGATAGCTGCTCCAAGAGCTTCGCCGCGGGCTCCCCGGCATAGGCGTCCAGGATATGGGGATGCTGCGCCGGATCCAGCAGATAGCGGTATTCGTGTTGGCCATGGACATCCACCAGCAGCGCCGCCAGCTCCTTCACCTGGGCCAGCGTTGCAAGGCATCCGTTAATCCGCGCCGTGCTGCGGCCGTTGTCAAAGATCTCCCGGCTGATAATCAGGCTGCCGTCCTCAGACGGCAGCTCCCACTGGCTCAGCAGCGCCTCAGCCCTGGGCCCGATATCATCAAAGGCCGCCTCTACCCTGGCGCTCTGGGCGGGCCTGCGGATCAGCCCCCGGTTGGTCCGCGCGCCCAGCACCAGGTTCAGCGAGTCGATCAGGATCGACTTGCCCGCGCCTGTTTCGCCGGTCAGAATATTCAGCCCCGGCTCCAAGGACAGCTCCACCGATTCAATGATCGCCACATTTCGGATGGATAACTGGTAAAGCAAGGCCTGTACCTCCTTTATTATCCGTGCAGATAGCCCTTAAACCGCTCCACCACCGTTTGGGCGCCGTTTTCATCGGGCGCAACCAGGAAGATCGTATTATCACCGGCTATCGTCCCGACAATTTCCGGCCACTTGAAGGCGTCGATGGTTTCGCCCGCCGCGTTGGCGCTTCCGGAAATGGTCTTGATCACGATGATATTCTGCGCCTGCTGTACGGAGATAACCGAATCGGCAAAGATCCGCATCTGCCGGTCGGTCAGCTCCTGCTCGGAACCGCTGGTGATCGCATACCGGTGGTTGCCCTTGCTGTCCGTTACCTTTACCATTCGCAGCTCCTTGATATCCCGCGATATGGTGGCCTGCGTCACCTTCTGTCCCCGCCGCCGCAGCTCGTCCACCAGTTCCTCCTGGGTTTGGATGCACATGTTCTCAATGATATCCATAATCATCAGGTGTCGTCGGTTTTTCATCTCCTCATCCTCTCTTTAAGTATTCATCCCTGGCCCATTCATCCCGCTTGTCCCGCAGCACCTGGTAGAAATTATGCGGGAATATCCGGATCAGGCCGGTCGTATAGGGGGATTTTTCAATCAAAAGCTGCTGTCCGGGATCCATCGGGAAGCGGTTTTGCCCATCGGCCACCGCCAGGCCCGCCTGGGCGGGATCGGTCAGCGTCAGCGTCAGCCGGTCGCCCTCCGCCAGCACCATGGGCCGCGCCGTCAGGGAGCTGGCGCAAACCGGCGTCAGCACCATGCAGGGCATCTGGGGATTGATAATGGGGCCGCCAGCCGCCATGGAGTAAGCTGTGGACCCTGTGGGCGATGAAACAATCATGGCGTCGCAGGCATACCGCTCCAGAAGGCAGGCCTCAATGCTGGCCGCCGCATGGATCAGCTGCACCGGAGCGCGGTTGCACAGCACCACGTCGTTAAGCGCGTCCACCTGCCAGAGGGCGCCGCCCTCCGGATCCTTCAGGGTCGCCCGGAGCATCATCCGCCTTTCGACGCGGAAACGGCCATCCACCAAAGCCTCCAGGGCTGGCTGCAGCTCCCCCGGCTCGCATTCGGTCATAAAGCCCCGATGCCCCAGGTTAACGCCCAGCATGGACACGCCATAGCGGGCGCCCTCCCGCGCGGCGGCCAGCATGCTGCCGTCCCCGCCCAGCACAACAAGGGCGTCCAGCCCCGTAAAAAACGCATCCGGCGGCAGGGCGCGCACGCCTGCAAGGGCCGCGCAATGCTGATCAACCCGGGCAAAGCAGGCCACCTGCCGCTCCGCCAGGTATTCGGTTACCTGCCGGCTCACCGTCAGCTCCGGATCCTTGCTGTCGTGTAGCCATATTCCAAGCTGCATAAAATCTTGAACCCCGTTTCCACATATGATGCATAATTATTATAAACCATCCTATGGCAGGATACAAGCAATGCTTTTCCCTTTCCATAGTTTCGCAGAAAATCCCCATGATTTTTACGTTTTTTCCCTTTTTCCAAAAGAACGCCCGGGGCGTCAGCTTGTTTCGCCCCGGGTTTTCCCTGTATAACGCTTTATGCATGCCCATGGGCCGCATGGACGAGGCATTCAATCCTCGCCCCGGCCGCGTCCGGGTCCAGCCCCGCCGCCCCGCGGCGACACAGCATAAGGAACTCCACATTGCCCTCCGGCCCCAGGATCGGGGACACATCCAGCCCCACCACCGCAAAATCTGTCGCCTCCCGGACAAAGGCGGTTACCTGCCGCAGCACGGCCCGGTGGGCCTCCGGCCGCTTTACGACGCCGCGCTTTCCAACCGCAGCACGGCCGGACTCAAACTGCGGCTTCACCAAGGCCATCAAATACCCATCGGGGGCCACAAGACGCTCCAAGGCCGGAATGATTTTGGTGATGGAAATAAACGACACGTCCATGACCGCCCCGTGGGTCATTTCCCCAATATCCTCCGGGGTAAGGGCGCGCGCATTGACGCCCTCCATTGACACCACCCGCGGATCGCGCCGAAGCGCTTCCGCCAGCTGGCCGGTGCCTACGTCGATGGCATAGACCTTCGCCGCGCCATGCTTGAGCAGGCAATCGGTAAATCCGCCGGTGGAGGCGCCGATATCCAGCACCCGATCCCCCTCGACGGAAAAGTCCGGAAAGCACTGCAGCGCCTTCTCCAGCTTAAGTCCGCCCCGGCTGACATAGGCCGGACGGGCGGTCACCTGCAGCGCTGCATCCTCCTGAACCGGCTGGGCCGCTTTGCCCGCCGGCCGGCCCTCAACCAGGACCTCTCCCCGGGCAATGGCCTCCTTTGCCTTTTCCCGGCTGGGCAGCAGCCCCCGCTGCACCAAGAGCGCATCCAGCCTCATGGGAGCCCTCCTTCCTTGACCGCGCGATAGACCCCTTCCTCGTCCAGCCCATAACGGGCGCGAAGCTGGGCCGCCTGCCCATGGGGGATAAAGGCGTCCGGCAGGCGCAGGGCGCAAAGCCTCGCCTTCGCGCCGGATTGCTCTGCATAGTCGGCCACTGCCTGGCCCAGGCCGCCGGAGGGCACCATATCCTCCAGGGTATAAACCCGCCTGTAGCGCGTCAGGATCCACGACAGCATCGCTGTATCCAGCGGCTTGAGGATCGAAGCGTCATAGACGTCAGCCTCAATATCCGGCCTTCCGGCCACCGAGCAGGCTGTTTCCACCATTACGCCAGTGGCAATCAGGGCGACCGGCGCATCGCCCTTTCCCCATACCCTGGCCCACGCTGGGCGGTAGTAGTGATCCATCTTCCCCATAGGGCCCGATTTGGGATAGCAGATCGCAACCGGGTCCGGCTGCGTCAGGGCATAGGTAATCATCGCCCGCAGCTGGCCGGCGCTGGAAGCCATCAGGATCTTCATATTGGGCAGGCCGCTGAGATAGGAGAGCGCATAGACGCCCTGGTGCGTTTCGCCATCCTCGCCGGAGATACCCGTATGCGTCAGGCACAGGACCACCGGCAGCCGCTGCAGGCACACGTCCTCCAGCAGCTGATCATAGGCCCGCTGCATGAAGGTAGCATAGATGCATACCACCGGACGGAGCCCGCCGGCCGCCATGCCGGCCGCCATGGTCACCGCGTGCTGCTCAGCGATCGCCACGTCAAAATACCGCCTCGGGAACCGGTCGCGGAACAGGCCGAGCCCGCAGCCGTCCGGCATGGCGGCGGTGATGGCGCACACCCGGCTGTCCTTCCAGGCCATAGCTACCAGCGTCTCGCCCACCACGTCGCTGTAGCCCTTGGGGCGTTCGGCGGTCGCGCCGGTCTGCACGTCAAAGGGGCCGACGCCGTGATACCGGTCAGGCCGCTGCTGGGCGGGCCCATAGCCCCGGCCCTTTTGGGTGCGGATATGCACGATCACCGGCTCATCCAAGTCCTTGACCTGCTCCAGCACCTCCTCCATCCTCCGGATATCATGGCCGTCGATGGGGCCAATGTAGGTCCAGCCCATCTCCTCAAACAGGATCCCGCCCTGCCGGCTCAGCAGGGTATACTTGGTGTGGTCGCGGATCGTGCCCAGCAGCCGGTAAATGGGCTGGCCAATCAGGGGAATCGGGCCTACCCGGTCGCGGATCCAATGCTTAAGGGAGGTATACCAATGCCGCGCCCGCAGCTGCGCCAGGTGCGCCGACAGCGCCCCGACGTTGCGGCTGATGGACATCTCATTATCATTGAGAATGACGATCAGCTTCTCCCGCTTGTGCCCGGCGTCGTTCATGGCCTCCCAGGCCATGCCGCCGGTCAGCGATCCATCGCCAATAAAGGCCACCACATGGTGCTTCTGGCTTAAAAGATCCCGGGCCCGCGCCATGCCCAGCGCCACCGAAATGGAGGTGGTGCTGTGGCCGGTATCAAAGCCGTCCGCCGGGTTCTCGCTGCGCTTGGGGAAGCCGCTGACGCCGTCCAGGGTGCGAAGCGTATCGAAGGCCTGCTGCCGTCCGGTCAGCAGCTTATGGACATAGCTTTGATGGCCCACATCCCAGATGACCTGATCCCGGCCCACATCAAAAACCCGATGAATCGCCAGCGTAGCCTCCACCACGCCCAGGTTGGAGGCCAGGTGTCCCCCATTATGAGAAACTACCTCTACGATTTTCTCCCGGATATCCTGCGCCAGCAGCTTGAGCTCCTCTGGGGACATGGCCTTGAGCCGTGCAGGATCCTGGGCTTGATTCAGATACGGATATTCCATCTATGATGCATTCCTTCGCTTGGAATCAGGCCAGATAAAAGGCCACGGCGGTGGCAACGCCCAAGATCGCGCCTGCCAGCACCTCAATGGGCTTATGCCCCAAAAGCTCCTTCAGCTGCTTGTGATTGAACTCCTCCTCGTGGAAGATAAAGCCTACCACCCGGTTCAGGATCCTCGCCTGGTCGCCGGCAGCCCGCCTCACGCCGGCCGCATCATACATCACGACCAGCGCCACCGTCAGGGCGAGCCCGAACATATAGGAATCAAAGCCCTGGCCCAGGCCGATCGCTGTGGTCACCGCCATCACCAGGGATGAGTGGGAGCTTGGCATGCCGCCGGAGCCGATAAAGCGGCTCATATCCATCTTTTTGCTGGAAACCCAGGTCAGGATCACCTTCAGCAGCTGGGCGATGAACCAAGCCGTGATGGCCGGCGCGAATACCGGATTGGTAAATATATCCCATACAGCCATATCCTTCACAGCCGGGCCTCCTTTCCTTTATCAATGATCCCGATCCAGCAGGGAATCGGCCAGCTCACAAAGCCACTGCTTTTCCGGCCCGGAAAAGGGCGCCAGCGCAGCCCTGGCCTGGCGGCAGTATTCAGCCGCCATTCGCTGGGTCTCCTCCAGGCCCAGCAGCGTCACATAGGTGCATTTATGCTCCTGGGCGTCCTTGCCCACCGATTTACCCAGCCGGGCTGGGTCGCCGCTGACGTCCAGGATATCGTCCGTCATCTGGAACACCATGCCAAAGGCTCGTCCATAGGCCTTCAGCCGCTCCAGCGCGCCGGTATCCGCGCCCGCTAGGTAGCCGCCCGCCTTCATCGCCGCGCAGAACAGCGCGCCCGTCTTATTCAAATGCAGCAGCTCCAGCTGCTGGCGGGTAATCGCCCTTCCGGTGGCCGCAATATCCAGCCACTGTCCCCGGATCATGCCCTGCCCCCCCGCCGCTTCGGCGATGGCGGCCATGGCCTGCAGGCAACCTTCCCGGCTGGGCCCGTCCGCCTCCAGGCAAGCGCGGGCCATCAGCTCAAAGGCGCCGTTCAGCAGCGCGTCTCCGGCCAGGATAGCCTGCGCCTCGCCAAAAACCACATGGCTTGTGGGCCGTCCCCGGCGGAGCGTATCGTTATCCATGGCCGGCAGGTCGTCGTGGATCAGCGAATAGGTGTGGATCATCTCCAGCGCCAGGGCAAAGGGCATCGCCTGGGCCTCCTGAGCGCCCAGCATGGCCCCGGCCGCCAGCAGCATTCTGGGGCGCAGGCGCTTTCCTCCAGCCAGCAGGCTGTAGTTCATTGCCTCGGCCAGGCCCGCTTCCTGGCACAGGGGGGCGACAACGCCAGCCAGCGCGGCCTCTATCCGCTCCTTTATGGTGCAATCATTCCGCCTCATTGCCATCCTCATCCAGCGCAATGCGCTCGCCCTTTCCCAGCTTCTCGATCCGGCCGGAAGCCTCCTGCAGCATGCGGGCGCAATCCTGGGCCAGCCGCAGGCCCTGCTCATAGTCCTTCAGCGCTTCTTCCAGGGGCTGCTGGCCCTTTTCCAGCCGTGCCAGGATCTGCTCCAGCTGGGCGAACTGTTTTTCATAATCCATTCAGGGCTCCTCCGTAATCTGTTCTTCCACCATGACCCGAAGCGCGCCCCGGGCCAGGGCAATTGACAGGCGCTCACCCGGCTGCGCCTGGGCGCTGTCGGTCACCAGGCTGCCGTCTGCCCGGCGTACCAGGGCATAGCCCCGGCCGGTCACAGCCATGGGACTGACCGCCCCCAGCAGCGCCCGCAGGCGGTCAAGGGCCGCCTGCCGGCCTGCCATCTGGAGTGCCATCGCCTGGATCAGGCGGTGGCGGTATTGATCCAGCCGTTCCTGCCGGGCAGCCAGCGCGCCCGCGGGGCTGGCCTGATCCAGCCGCTGCTGCGCCTGCAGCAGCCCGTTATGCCGCCTGTCTATCTGCCGCCTCATGGCCTCTGTCATGCGTCCGGTTTGCCGGGCAAGCGCTTCGCCCAGCTCCTCCCCGCTGCAGGTAGCCAGCTCAGCCGCCATGGAGGGCGTAGCCGCCCGCACGTCTGCGGCAAAGTCCGCCAGCGTAAAGTCGGTCTGATGCCCAACTGCCGAAACCACCGGTACCGGGCAACCGGCGATCGCCTCCACCACCGGCAGCTCGTTGAAGGCCCAAAGATCCTCCATGGAACCGCCGCCGCGGCCGGCAATCACCACGTCGCAGTCGCCGCTTTGCCCCAGCCTTGTGATCGCCTGGGCGATCTGGCCCGCCGCCTGGTCCCCCTGCACCAGCACGGGATCCAGCAGCAGGTTCACCCAGGGCATACGCCTTCGGGCCACGCGGATAATGTCCCGCAGCGCCGCCCCGTCAGGCGATGTGACGATGCCAATCGTCCGCGGGAAGGCCGGAAGCGGCCGCTTTTTTGCCTCGTCAAACCAGCCTTGCTGCTGGCAGTAGGTCTTAAGCTGCTCGAATCGCTCATACCATGCGCCCACGCCATCCGCCTGCACCTGGCTCACGTTCATCTGATATTGGCCATCCCGCAGGTAAAGCCCCAGCCCGCCCTGGGCAACCACCCGACTGCCCTCCTCCAATCGCAGGGCCGACCCCTTTTGGTTAGAGAGGAACCAGACGCATCGGAGGGCCGAGGCGTCGTCCTTCAGCGTAAAGTACCAATGACCTGAAGCATACCGCCTGGCGTTGGATACCTCGCCCCGAATGGCAATCTGTCGGATCATCGGATCCATTTCCAGGCTGCGCGCTACATAGCCGTTAACCTCCGAAACCGAATAGATGCGGTTAGCCATGGCGCCGCGCTGCCTCCAGGGTGTTTTCCATCAGCATTGCGATGGTCATGGGGCCCACGCCGCCGGGTACGGGCGTCAGCCTGGCGGCCACCTGCTCCGCCTCGGCAAAGCAAACGTCGCCGCATAGGCCCGCATCGGTGCGGTTCATCCCTACGTCGATCACCGTCGCGCCCGGCTTAATCATGTCGCCCCGGATCAGGTTGGGTTGCCCCACCGCCACCACCAAAATGTCGCCCTGGCGGGTGATCGCGCCCAGGTCCGGCGTATGGGAGTGGCATACCGTAACCGTAGCGTTCTGCTCCAGCAGCATCAGCGCCTGAGGCTTGCCCACGATGGTGCTGCGCCCTACGACAACCGCATGGCGTCCGTCCATCGCCACGCCCGCCGCCTGCAGCATCCGGATCACGCCCTTGGGCGTGCAGGCACGCAGGCAGGGCGACCCGATTATCAGGTTGCCGGCGTTGACCGCATGGAAACCGTCCACATCCTTGGCGGGGTCGATCGCCTCCACAAAGGCGCGCTCATCAAAGCCCGCCGGAAGCGGGGATTGGATCAGAATGCCGTCAACACGAGGATCCCCATTCAGCCGCTCCACCAGCTCCATCAGCCCCTGGGGCGCGGTATCGGCCGGCAGGTGGTAGGTTGTCGATTCAATCCCTACCCTTTTGGCGGCCCGCTCCTTGTTGCGGATATATACTGCTGAGGCAGGGTTGTCCCCCACCCAGATCACTGCAAGCCCCGGCGCGCGCCCGGTTTCAGCCCGGAAGCGCTCCGCCTCCCGCTTCAGCTCGCCCTCTATTTGCCTGGCAATCGCCTTGCCGTCTATCCGTTCTGCCGCCATGTGCCCTCCTTCAGCGTGCACAAAATCCTGCTTCCGAAAAGAAGCAGGATCCCATCGCCTCTATTGCTGCTCTGTCTGCTTGCTTTCATCGGCTCCGGCCTGCCTGCTCCGTTCATAGCTGGACAGGATGCCGTTGATATAGGCGCCCGACTGGGGAACCGAGTATTCCTTGGCCAGCTCCACGCATTCGTTGATGGTCGCGCCCGCCGGAATTTCCTCACACCAGCCCAATTCAAAGATGCCCAGCCGGAGGATCGCCAGATCCACCTTGGGCAGCCGTTCGGCGCTCCAGCCTTCAGCCAGCGAATCGATATGCCGGTCAATATCCGTGAGATTCGCCTTCACGCCGTCGATAATCCGGTCGATATAGCGCTGCTGCCCGGCGTCCAGGGTCATGTTCCCGTCCTCATAGAGCATCTTCAGCGTCGTAAGCTGCTCTTCATCGCCCATCGACCAGCTGTATAATAGCCGCATCGCGCTGGACCGGGCGAACCGTCTTTCTTCGATCATTCTCTCTCCCCGATTATTCCCGTTCAAAAATCAGCTTTATTTTGCCAATTATGGCCCGGAATTTCTCCCTGTTGTCAATGGATAGGCCGATAAAATAGCCGCCCAGCGCCAAAAGCGCCAGAAGAAGGGTGCGCCAGAATCCCAGCAGCATCCACAGCACAGCGGCCAAGACGCCTAAAAAGCAGCATACAATCCGCCCCATATACGGGGCGCAGGCCCGCAAGAATTCCTTCATCCTGCCCTCTCTTACTGGGCGTCCGTCTTTTTAGCAGGCGTCTGATCCACCATCACATGGACCTGCGCCACCGCCAGCCCCGTCAAGCGCTGCACCGATTCCTTCAGCTTCGCCTGAATTTCGGCGGTTTTCTCCGGGATCGGCACATCCTCGTTTAGTGTTACCCTCAGGGCAATATTCATGCCCTCCTCCTTGGGCAGGATGCTGTTGCGGCAGCTTTTCACGCCCTCGGTGCCGGCCACCGTACGCTCCACAATGGCCGACAGGGTCGAAACCGTTACGTTGACGCTGCCGCCGTCATCGTGGCTGATGACCACGCTGGCCGGGGCACGCCGGCCGCCCGATGAGCAGGTCACATAGAAGATGCGCAGCATGATGATCAGCGCCACCAGGCTCACGCCGATAATCATCGCCGAGTTGGGCCAGTAGACATAGACGTATTCAACCGTCTGCTTAACCCTCTCCTCGGGGAAAAGCAACAGGCCAAAGGCGATGGCGCCCACCGACAGCGCCAAAAATGCAATGAGCAGGACAACAAGCAGTATACGGTCAATCAGCTTAAAACGCATGGAAGCCTCCATCTTCCCGCACAAGCTCAAATAGCTCTCCAAAGGGAGAGCTTTTGAGTATAGCGGGGTTTTAGTTCTCCTCGCCGGAGCTTTCCGCGGTTATGGCGGGCTCTTTCTCGAACTGGATGCCCGTGACGTTCACATTCACGCTGGAAACGGTCAGCCCCGTCATGTTCTCAATGGCCTTGGCCACGGCGCCCTGCGCCTCCTCGGCCAGCTTATGGATCTGGTTGCCATAGATCACCGTAACGGCCAGATCGATGGACACGCTGTCCTCGTTGATCGTTACCTTTACGCCCTTGGTCATATTCTTGCGCCCCAGCAGCTCGGCAAAGCTGCTGCCGCTCATACCGGCGATTCCGGCCACCTCGTTGGCCGCCAGGCCGGCGATAACAGCGATGACATCGCTGGCATAATTGATACTGCCGTGATCCGTTACAGTGGATACCTCATTCTTGCGAATTTCAGACATTTTATTCACCTCCGCCTGTATTATACCATCTTCCGTGTGCTTTATCAACAAACCAGCGATGCTTTCAGCCATTTTTTAGCTGTTTTTGGCAGCAGCCGGAATCACCTTCACATTTTCGGCCGATACCTTGCCCTCGCGCATGGCGATTTCCAAAATCTGCGCTACCTGTTCGTCAGAAAGCGATTGGGCGCTCACGATCACGTTGACCGTATCATTGTGGATGGCCACCGCCACGTCGGTAAAGCCCTTGGCCTCCAGCAGCGCCTCGATGGCCAGCTCCGATTCGGAATTGGCCACGATGGCCATCAGCTGCTCCTGGGCCGCCTTGCGGGTTGTGTCGTCGGTTTTTTCGTCCTTAAGGATGGTTTCCAGGTATTGCGTTTCCTGCTGGCGTGTTTGGCTGCGCTGATCCTTATAGCTTGTGACGAAGTCGAGCTCGCCCGGCACCGCTTTATCCGGTGTGGTCGGCGCCGGCGACGCTGTCGCGGCCGCGCCGGCCGCCACCGGCTGCGTCTTGTTTCCGCTCCGGGCCAGGGTAAAGTTCAGCGCCGCCGCCAGGATGATGAGGCAGGTCAGCGCTCCGGCTGAGATGAGCTTCTGCTTTTTGCTCAACATGTTACGTTCCCTCCTTGTCGTTTTGGGCCAATGGGTATATTTCAATACGGTCGGCCGGCAGCGCCAGCGCCGTAGCCACCGCCTGCTGCAGCGTCAGCCTGATCTTCAGGTCCTCCGCGCCCTCGGCGCATACGATGACCCCCTGGGCGGCGGCAGGCTCCGCCGCCCCCTCGGAAAAGGCCGCCTGTACTGGTTCGCCTTGGTAAATCATCACCTCCACCTGGCCCGCCCCCTCGATAGCCGACAGGATACGGGCCAGGCGCGCCTCCTCCTCGTTCATCTGGGAGACGAATACTGCGCCCTCCGGCGCGGCTGGCGCGCTGCCGCCATACAGCGCCCAATACAGCGCCAGCGCGGCCAGGACCGCCGCCCCCAGCAGCACCCAGAACCGGTTGCGCCGGATAAGCTCCAGGGCTGATTCCATCATAACCCTCCTTTCATCCACCGAATCAGCGCGTCGATGGGAATGAGCAGCTGGCCCAGCAGGATAAGCCGAAGCAGCCACTGGGCCGCCTTTGCCAGCTTGAAGCGCTCCACCCAGGATTCGGACACGCCGATCAGCACCGTTAGGATTGCCGTATGTAAAACCCAGCTGCGGATATCCATCATGCCCTCACCCCCGCCATACAGGCCAGCGATACCATGACCAGCACCAGCAGCGCGGCGGCCAGCAGGCTATAGAGCAGCAGCTTGGCCAGCTCCGCCTGGTCCTTGAACAGCGCCGAAAGGGCCGTCTTGCCCAGCACGCCGCCCAGCGCTGCCGCAGCCTCCAGCGACAGGATCAGGCTGAGCAGGTGGAGCACCGGCTCCAGGCACACCATCACCAGCGCCAGCAGGGAAGCTACGCCCAGGCTGTTACGGATCAGCTGCGCGCTGATTACCGCCGTATCCAGCATATCGGCAAAGAGGCCGCCCACGCCGGGAATGGTGGCGTCTACCGCATACCGGGCTGACCGCAGGGCCAGGGAATCATAGCTGAGCATGGCCGAGGCCTGAATCCCGACGATGGCCACAAAGCCGGTCAGGCACAGCCCCAGGAACCACTGCACCGCGCTTTTGATCAGGGCGATGATGCCGGATAGCTTTTCCGTTTTGGCAAAGCTGTCGGCCATGCGCAGCAGCATCGCCATGCTGACCGCCTGGGAAAGGATGGGCTTGAGCCAGTAATTCATCAGCGCCGAAAGGCCCAGGGTTGCCGGCTGAAGCAGGCCCGAGGTCGCCGTCCAGCCGGAGGCCACCAGAAGCGGCGTCAGCACGGGGATCGCCGCATTGAGAAAGCCTCCTATCCGGTCCAGCGCGGCCAGCGTCGCCCGCATGGCCTCCAGGCACTGGCTGCCGACGAAGAGCACGGCAGCTGCCAGCACCACCATATGCCCGGCCCGGGCCGCCGATGCGCCCCGCATGCCCTGGGAAATATACAGGATCAGCACCTCGAGCACCACCAGGATGATCAGCCGCACGACAGCGGACACGCCCTGGCGGAGCCAATCCTCCCCCTGCCCCTTCAGCGCGGCCTGCAGGGCCGCACCCAGGTCCGGGCTTTCGCCCGCCATAACCGCTTTGAGGAACCCCATCAGATCCTCACCGGGAAAATACTCATCCCACAGGGTTTCCCAGGCGGTAAGGTCCTGCTCCTCAAGGCTGATGGCCTCCTCCGCCCGAGCCCGGCCCCCGGCCCCCAGCATCAGCGCCAGTACCGCCGCCAGCAGGCCCGCCAGGCGAAGGGCTACAGCGCGGCCCATTGGGTAATCATCTCCACCACCGCCAGCAGCACCGGCATGGCCATCGAGAGCAGCAGCACATGGGAGGCCAGCTCAACCTTCTGTGAGAGCCCCTCCTCCCCAGCCTCGCGGCAGAGCGAGGAGGCCAGCTCGCAGGCCAGGGTCATCCCCATTACCTTGAGGATCAGCGCCGTATACCCATCGGGCAGCGCTGCCTGGGCGCCCAGCGATTCCACCGTGCCAATCAGCTGGATAACCGGCTCCCACACCATCAGCACCATGATCACGCCCCCGGAAGCCGCTACAGCCATGGCCGCCATGGGGCTGTGCTTCTTCAGCACCAGGCAAAGCGCCAGCGCGGCCAGCGCGACGGAAAGGATCTTGACTAGCAGCATGGCCGCCTCCTATGAGAACTGGAATACGCTGCGCACGTTATCAAAGAGCGATATGACCAGGTTCATCACCATCATCAGTACGATGACCACGCCGGCCAGGGAGGCGAGCGTAGCCAGATCATCCCGCCCGGATTTTGTCAGCACCTGGTTAATGACCATCACCAGGATTCCTACCGCGGCAATTTTGAACAGTATTTCCACCTGCATCTTTCTCTCCTCACAGCATCAGGATCGCCAGAGCGGCCCCGATCAGCATGCCCAGCTTTCCGTACAGCGGCCCTTTCTTTTCGTATTGCGTCCGGGCCTGAAGGGCCCGTTCCTGCCACTGGCGCACCCATCCGCGCCGGATATGCTCTGGATCCGCCGAGGCGGCCGCTTGATCCTGGATCATATGCTTGAGCCATTCCTGCTCCTGGGGGTTCAGGCGGCGGAATCCCCTTTCGTGCTGGCAGAGCCGCCCGGCCGCTTCTCTCCAGCGCTCCGGCAGGGGGCCCGGCAGCGCCCACGCGCTCAGCAGGCAGCCAGCCAGCATGCGGCCCTCCTGGCGGCCGCCGGCGCCCTGCAGCCATTGCAGGCCCTCCCTCAGGGTGAGCCCATCCTGGTCCATGGCCTCGGCCAGCGATGTGATAGCCTCCGCCAGGGCCTCCAGGGTATCAGCCCGCTCCTTCAGATACCGGTATAGATACACACCGCCCCAAGCGCAGCAGGAGAAGACGATGAAGATCAATAGGCCCTTCATCATGGCCGGGTTTCAAGGCGCTCCACCGCAGCGGCGCCGCCGGGGATCGCCCCCAGCAGGACCACCCGCTGAAAAACGCCCTGCTCAGCCAGAGGCCGAAGCTGCGGCCGCTGAAGGTCGGCCATGCCCGCCCCATGGGCCGTAGCGATGACGGAAACGCCGCAGCGCGCCGCTTCGGCCAGCGCCGCCCCATCCTCCATGCCGCCCAGCTCGTCGACCGCGATCACCTGCGGCGCCATGGACCGGATCATCAGCCGCATCCCCTCCGCCTTGGAGCAGCCATCCAGCACATCGCTCTGCCGCCCGATATCCAGCGTAGGCACCCCCATTACGCTTCCGGCCAGCTCGCCCCGTTCATCCACCACCCCCATGCGCATCCCTTCCTTTCCGTCCAGCCCGTCGGACAGCATACGGATCATATCCCGCAGCAGGGTGGTTTTTCCACCGCCGGGTGGCGCCATAATCAGGGTGTTATAGATGCCCCCAGGCCGCCGTATCTGGGGCAGCACATGCCGGGCCGCCCCGTGGATTTCCCGCAGGATACGGATATTGGCCGCCGTAACCGGATGGATAGCCCGGATCCCCTCCCCTGCCTGCAGGCACCGCCCGCTGAGGCCCATGCGGAACCCGCCGCGCAGCAGCAGGTAGCCGCGGCGGATCTGTTCGCTCCGCGACGAAGGGGAATAATCGCAGGCGGCCAGGAAAAGCGCCTCCAAATCATCCTGGCTGCATATAAGGGGCGGTTGATCCCGCAGCGGCCGGCTTCTGCCCTTGACCGTCAGCATGACCGGCGCGCCGCTGCGCAGCCTGATCTCCTGTAGCTGCGCCTGCGTCTGTTCGTCCAGCCCGGCCAGCTCCCGCATCCAGGCCTGCGGCAGGTAAGGCGATAGCGCCTGCTGCCATCGGGTCGCCGTGATCATCTGCATGTCCCTCCTTTCCTGTTGCAATCTATGACGGCCAACATACAGATATCACTGTAAAGGGCACAAGACAAAATACTTGTATTTTTGCCAAAAAGAAAAAAGCCCCAA
Source organism: uncultured Eubacteriales bacterium (assembly GCA_900542005.1). GTDB lineage: Bacteria > Bacillota > Clostridia > Christensenellales > UMGS416 > Parachristensenella. The sequence goes on along the minus strand of UQLW01000013.1, from coordinate 52,162 downwards.
GGAGCTCTTGATAAAAGGATGCCCACCGGCCCGCTTCAGACCGCATTGCCAGCCAACAAATCGGCCGGATCTTACGGATAACCGGATGGATTTCGTCCCGTTGTGCGCTATAATGCTTTAGGAGTACTGCGTATCGTAAAGAAAGGAAAGTGGCTCATGATGAGAGTAATAGATACCTATCCCGCTATAGCTTCCGCATATGAGGGGACTACCTTTTGTTTTGAAAGGTGGAAGGGCTATATGGATTCCCTGCTGCCTGACGCTTCTTCGTTATTTGTTTCAGATGTGGAGCAATGCTTGGAAACGGGCAAATTTACTTGGGGACAAGATTATCTGCCTGTGTTGAATGCCGTGATGCTTCATGACGGATTGCGGGAGAAAGCACACGCTTCCTTCTGCAGGGCGACAGGCCATCTGGAGCGTTCCATATATGATAGGTTTGGCAAAGGCCTTGATGTCAATATTGTTTTTTGTCTTGGGCTCTGCAATGCCGCCGGATGGGTGACTGAGTATCAAGGGAAGAAAACGGTTTTCCTTGGAATCGAGAAAATCATGGAACTGAATTGGTGCGGGATAGATGATATGTATGGACTACTCTATCATGAACTCGGTCATGTATATCAAGCGCAGTATGGCGTCCTCCATAGGACGTTCAGTGCTCATGCCGACCGGATGCTTTGGCAGCTGTTCACAGAGGGAATCGCTATGTATTTTGAACAGATGCTGATCGGGGATCCAAACTATTACCATCAGGATCAAGACGGCTGGAAAAGCTGGTGTGATGACCATTTTAATGAAATAAAGGCGGATTTTGACCGTGACTTAAAAACCATGACCTCTGACAGCCAACGGTATTTCGGCGATTGGGTAAGCTATAACGGCCACGGTGATGTAGGGTATTATCTTGGTTGCCGGTTTGTACGCTTCATCCTTTCCGCCCATAAATTGGATGAAATCATCAGCTTTGATCTTGATACGGTGGCTCAGTTTTATCATGAGTTTATTCGCTTTCCAGAATGACCGCCTCTACAGGAGCAGAAAATGCTGAGCTGGGCTGCCCCAGTCCCAAAGCCGCAACCGATGAAGGCGGTCTTTGCCTAAGGGTATGCTGTTGCAGGGCCTTTTCCGCACCAGATCGCCCCTGAGGCTTTGCCAGCGTTTCCCCTTACAGAACCAAAAAGGGCCGGCGCATATTACGCCGGCCCTACGCCGTATGGATAATCCTAGGCGCGCTCCATATATTCGCCCGTGCGGGTATCGATGCGGATTTTGTCGCCCTGGTTGATGAACAGCGGCACGTTCAGCTCGTAGCCGGTCTCCAGCTTGGCGGGCTTGGTCACATTGGTCGCCGTGTCGCCGCGTACGCCGGGCTCCGTCTCCACGATGGTCAGCTCCACAAAGTTCGGCGGCAGCACCGAGAAGGGCTCTCCCTTGTAGGAACGGATGGTGACGGACATATTCTCGGTGATGTAGGGCAGGGCATCCTCCACCTGGTTTTCCTCCAGGGGAACCTGCTCATAGGTCTCAGGATCCATGAAGTAGTAGAAGGTGCCGTCGTTATAGAGGTATTCCATCTCCTTGGTTTCGATATGGGCGCGCTGCATCTTATCGGTGGGGTTGAAGGTGCGCTCCAGCACCGCCCCGGTGATGATGTTCTTGATCTTGGTCCGCACGAAAGCAGAGCCCTTGCCCGGCTTTACATGCAGAAACTCGACCACTGTATAGATGTTGCCGTCAATCTCGACGGTTACACCCTTGCGGAAATCACTTGCACTAATCATATTCTTCCTCCATTATATCATTTGCAAAGCCTTGGGCGCAGCAAAGAGCACCTCACAGCCCGTTTCCGTTATCAGGCAGGTATCCTCAATCCGGACGCCGCCAATGCCCGGCAGATAGATGCCCGGCTCCACCGTTACCACCATGCCGGGCTCCAGCACCTGGCTGCTGGAGAGGCTCAGCCTTGGCGCTTCATGGCCCATGAGGCCAACGCCATGGCCCAACCCGTGGCCAAAATAGGCGCCATAGCCGGCTTTTGCAATGAGCTCGCGCGCAACGGCGTCCACCTCTCGGCCCGTCTTACCCGGCTTCAGCGCTTCCACCGCCGCCAGCTGGGCGTCCAGCACCACCTGATAGATCTCCGCCATGGTGTCGGAAAGCTGGCCGACGGCAAAGGTCCGCGTCATATCCGACTGATAGCCCTCCAGGATTCCGCCGAAGTCCACTGTTACCGCTTCGTTGGGCTGAATCTTCCGCTCGCTGGCTATGGCGTGGGGCATGGATCCGTTCTCCCCACTGGCCACGATGCAAAAAGCCATGCGGGTATGATGCCGCTTCTGCAGGTAATAGCCCAGCTCCGCCACCACGTCAAGCTCGCTGACGCCCGGACGGATCATCGTCTTCAGCGCTTCATAGGCGTCGTCCGTCACCCGGCATACCCGCCGGATCGCCTCGATCTCATCCGCATCCTTCACAGCCCGCAGCTGCATACCCATATCGTTCATCGGCAGCAGGACAAAGCCCTCCAGAATCAGCTTCAGCCGCTCGAAATCAGCCACGGTGACGCATGCGTTCTCAAAGCCAAGGCGCTGCAGCCCCAGCGCCTCAACCGCTTCCCGTACGGCCCGGTCATAGGGCAGCTCCGCGTTATATTCTACCACCTGGTAATCCGGCGCCTGGCGCATAGCCTGCTCCGTGTAGCGGGAATCGGTCAGGATCGTGCGCCCCTGCCGGCCCAGCACAATCAGCCCTTCGCCGGTATAGCCGCTGAAATAGCGCATATTCTCGGGGGCGTGCAGCATACAGCCCTCTGCGCCCATGGCCTCCAGCGCGGCGATGAGCCGCTCTATCCGTTGAAGAATCATACCATCCTCCTTAAAAAAGCCAGCAATAGTATAGCATACCAGGCTGCTTCCTGGCAAGGTTTGCGCCGGATCAATGTGGAAATTTCCCGCTCAAGGCTGGAAAAAACACCCGTTCTACCGGCTGCTCCACTGCCGGCGTGCCTTTGCCACCCCCCATTGCTCCGGTCCGCCGTCTCACCGGTACTTGCGAAGGCGGCGATTTTTAAGCGTACCTCCCCTTTTTCCGTGAAAGGCGGGTAATGGAGCGGAGCTGTAAAAATTTTCCCCTTTCCCCGTTGGAAAATTTGATATTCCGCCGCCGATTTGTTATAATAATAACAAAAGTACGGGGTGACACCCGGAGCAATAAGGAGGCTGTACCATCATGGCAAATCGTATTGTGCTGAACACGGTATCCTATCATGGCCAGGGGGCGATTCAGGAGATCCCCGGCGAAATCACAGGGCGCGGTTACGGGAAGGCATTCGTATGCTCCGATCCGGACCTTATCCAATTCGGCGTGACCCGGAAGGTGACCGACGTGCTGGATGCCGCCAAAGTGCCCTACGAGATTTATTCCAACATCAAGCCCAACCCTACCATTGAGAATGTACAGACCGGCGTCGCCGCCTTCCAGGCCTCCGGGGCCGACTGCATCGTCGCCATTGGCGGCGGTTCCTCCATGGATACCGCCAAGGCTATCGGTATCATCGCGGAAAATCCCGAATTTTCCGATGTCCGCAGCCTGGAGGGCGTCGCCCCCACGAAGAAGCATGCGGTATTCACCATCGCCGTGCCGACCACGGCCGGCACCGCCGCCGAGGTCACGATCAACTATGTCATCACCGATGTGGAGAAAAAGCGTAAGTTTGTCTGCGTCGATACCCACGACATCCCCGAGGTGGCTGTCATCGACCCGGATATGATGAGCAGCATGCCCAAGGGGCTGACCGCCGCCACCGGCATGGACGCCCTGACCCATGCCATCGAGGGATATATCACCAAGGGTGCCTGGGCGATGACCGACATGTTCCATCTGCGGGCCATCGAGCTCATTGCCAAGCACCTGCGCGGCGCTGTGGCCAATACGCCCGAAGGCCGCGAGGGTATGGCGCTGGCCCAGTATGTGGCGGGCATGGGCTTCTCCAACGTAGGCCTGGGCATCGTGCACAGCATGGCCCATTCCCTGGGCGCGGTATATGATACGCCCCATGGCGTGGCCAACGCCATCCTGCTGCCCACGGTCATGGCCTATAACGCTCCTGCCACCGGTGAAAAATACCGCGATATCGCCAAGGCCATGGGCGTGGAGGGCACCGAGGCGATGACACAGGAGCAATATCGCAAAGCCGCGGTGGATGCGGTTCGCCAGCTGGCGCTGGACGTGGGCATCCCGGCTGACCTAAAGGCGATCGTCAAGGCCGAAGATCTTGACTTCCTGGCTGAAAGCGCCTATGCCGACGCCTGCCGCCCCGGCAACCCCCGCGATACCAGCGTGGCCGAGATCAAGGCGCTGTATGAGCAGCTGATGTAAGCCCATCTTCCACCATAAAGCCCTCTTGACGGATGTTCCCCGCGCCCGTCAGGGGGGCTTTTTCATGCTATGCCCCGCCCGTCACCATCAGGCGTTCCTGGTCTATCAGAACGGCCTCTCCGTCGTTGAGGCGGATCACGCTGCACCAGTTTTCCCGCTCATACTGCGCGCACCGGCCTTCAAATCGCTCGTATCGGGCGAGAAATTTGCTGTAATGGGGGAGGATCTGCACGCTGGTCAGCCCGAGGGCCGTCAGATCCTTCAACCCGACGGTGTTCATTTCCGGCGAATACTGGTCGATCAATTTCAATGTTGGCGTCATGACAACCGAGCCGGCGCTGCAGCCGATCAGGCACCGGCCTTGTGACAGCTCAGCCAACACCTCCGCAAAGCCATGGGTCATGATGGAATGAAGAAGATAATAGGGATTCCCACCGATCATTTCCACAACGCCATAGGCCCTCAGCTCGCAGGGCATTCGGGTATCAAAATCGAAGAGCTCGACGGAAAGGCCCAATGCCGCAAGCTCCCTTGATAACCGCGGCACATGGTAATTCTTTTCTTTGTATACAGGGTCCGCGGTTACGACAAGGGCCGCTTTCCCCGGTCTAATATACCGCTTCGCCTCCTGCAGCAGCCTGCCGGAGGACAATCCGTTCGAGGTCAGAACGATCATGGGTTCACCTCCAGGGGGCGCCGGTTATTCATCCTGCTGCCGCGGGAAGAGCGTCTCCAGCGCAGGACGGGGCCGGGTATCCGGCAGCCCCTCCGGCCTGTTCTTCACCTTATCCCACAGGCCATAGCTTTCAGGGTGGGAAATGGCACGGAAAATCAGCTCCGTAGCATTGGGTTGGTACTGGTTAAAGGCCTTGAGCATCTCCCGCATATCCTCCCGCCTTGTTTCGCCTGCGGCTGAACAGGCAGCCTGCTGCACGGGGAAGCGCTGCTCCCGCACCACGGAGAGAATACGCTTGGCCGGCACATAGATCATGGGGCGGATCTGCACGATGTCCGTGCGGTTCAGCCAGGTAACCGGCGCGAAGGTGCTGATCCGTCCCTCGTGGAACAGCGAAAGAAGGAAGGTTTCCATCACATCCTCCCGCTGGTGGCCGAGGGCGATCTTGTTGCAGCCCAGGCGGTTCGCCAGCGTGGTCATCGCGCCGCGCCGCATCTTGGCGCAAAGCGCGCAGGGGTTCTTTTCCTGCCGCGCCTCAAAGACCACCTCGCCGATGTTGGTGTTCTCCACCCAATAGGGCAGCTCCCGCTCCTGGCAGAAGCGGCGAAGCGCGGCGAAATCCAGCCGCTTAAGGCCCAGGTCCAGCGTAGCCGCCACCAGCTCGAACTTGTCCTGGGTAAATTTCTGATAAAGGGCCAATGCATGGGCCAGCATCAGCGAATCCTTGCCGCCGGACACCCCCACCAGAATTCTGTCCCCCTTGGCGATCATGTGGTAATCCTGGTCAGCCTTGCGGATGCATCCCAGAATAAATTTCATATCCTTCTTCAACCAAAACCTCCCCGGCGGCGCCCATGGCCGCTAAATCCCGCTCTTCATTTTGTCCAGCGTCAGCTCAAAACTTGGCGCAAAGCGCTCCATAAACCACGCGACCTCCTCAAGGGGGCTGCCTTCAAGATCCTGGCGGATGCTCTCCTTGGCGTCGGCAAATTCACCGTTGCCGCTCTTGATCTCCTCCACGCATTTCAAATAAGCGGCAATGCGGTCGGCCGCCTTGACAATGCGGTGGTTTTCATCCTCAGCCTGTAGCAGCAGCGGCTCATAATCGTCCCGAAGCTCCTCCGGCAGCATATCCAAAAGCTGCCGGTCTGCAATCTGCTCCATACGCTTATAGGCGTCCCTCAGCTGGGGGCTGGAGTATTTGATCGGCGTCGCCATATCGCCCGTGATCACCTCGCTGGCCTCATGATAGGCCGCCAGGGCCATAATCCGCTCCGGGTCGTAGCTTTTTCCATAAATCCGGTTGCCAATCAGCGCCAGGCAATGGGCGATCATCGCAACCTGAAGGGAATGCTCCTGGATATTCTCCTGCTGGGTATTGCGCATCAGGCCCCAGCGGTTAATGTAGCGCATCCGCGCCATATACGCAAAAAAATGACGCATTTTCGCCCTCCTTTCTTGACATTGTTCCGTCATTATACTATAATAAGCGACGCAATTCAATAAACCGCTGGGGGAGCTGGAAGGCTGAGAGGCGCTGATGCGCTGACCCTTGGAACCTGTAAGATAATGCTTGCGCAGGGAAGCGACGGATTTTTTTCCGAGCACTTCCCGCACCGTGGGTGCGGGTTTTCCATTTCTCCCGGCTGTGAAAGAGGGAGGAATTTTTTATGTCAACCTGGTGGAGCACGCTGGTGGAGAAGTTCTCCGAGCTTCCCGCCGCCACATGGTACGTCCTGGGTCTCATGGTCGTGTTGGGCGTCGCCCTGATTGTGATGAGCGTCAAAAAGGCCCCCAAGCCGGCTATCGTCGCCGTCAGCGCGCTGCTGCTGGCCGCCTTGGTGGCCGCCTGCTACCTCACCATTCCCACGGTCACCGCCGACCTGGAATCCGGCGGCGTAACGACCGCCAGCTGGCTCTATTCGCCGGCCTTCTGGTCCGTTATCGTCTGCCTCGTGGGGCTGGCCCTGCTGGTAGCCCTGCTGCGCAAAACCCAGTGGACCGTCAAAATGCTGGCCTCCGGCGCGCTGTGCATTGCCCTTAGCTTTATCCTCGACTGCATCACCCTTTACAAGCTTCCCCAGGGCGGCGGGATCAACCCGGCCGCCATGCTGCCCGTCATGTTCTTTGCCTGGACCTATGGGGTGATCCCCGGCCTCGCCGCCGGCGTCATCCATGGCCTGCTGGGCATGATTGCCGGCGCTTATGTCATCCATCCGCTGCAGTTCCTTCTGGACTATATCTTCCCCTTTGCCGCCCTCGGCCTGGCTGGCCTCTTCCGCAGCGATAAGGGCTTCCCCTTTGGCATCCTGCTGGCCTGCTTTGTCCGGTACCTGATGCACTTCCTGTCCGGCTGGGTATACTTCGGCTCCTATGCGCCTGAGGGGCAAAGCGCCTTCGTCTATTCGCTGGGCTATAACGCCAGCTATATGGTGCCCAACACCATCATCTGCCTGGTGGTTTACCTCATCCCCCCTGTCACCCGCATGCTCCAGAAGCTGCGCCGTCAGTGGAATCCTGCGCTGAAAGCCTAACCCTGCCGCTATCGTCAAGAGGGGCCGCCGCAACAAATGTTGCGGCGGCCCCTCTTATGTTTGATCCGGCGGCTTCTGCCTCGGACCGGCCGGGCTATATCCTTGTCACAAGCTCCTTGCAGAGCATCACAAGGTCATACCGAATCCCGTTCCGGCTTCTCCAACTGCGGTCTGACCATTCATCCTGTGAAACGTCATCGCCGCCATAGATAATCGCCCCATAATCAAAGCCCCTGAACTGAGCCACGGCAATGCAGCCTGCCTGCTCCATCTCCACGATTTTGGCGCCTTCCTGCCGGCGAAGGGCAATCCGCTCCGCCGTTTCCCTGAACAGGGCGTCTGTCGTCCAGGTCAGGCCGCGGATATAGGCTATATCATGCTGCTCCAGATAGGCCGTAATCTTTTCATTGACCGCCTCATCCACATAAATCAAACGGGAGGGCTCCACATAATGATAGGAAAACCCTTCGTCCCGGATGGCTCCCTCTACGACAAGCAGCTGTCCAACCGCAATATTCTTATCCAGCACGCCGCCTCCGCCGCAGAACATGACCTTTTGGATCCCCATTGCCTGAAAGAGATCCAGGTTGCCCGCGCATGCCGGGCATCCGACATATCCCAGCGTGATCAGCACGTCCGGATGCTCAGCAAACTCATACACATATACCGGATTCTCCCCGCCGATCACGCGCTCCTGCAGCAGCTTTTTTTCCGCTATCAGCCTTTCGATTACCTCCGGGAAAAATGTAATGACCATTTTATTGGTCCTGAATTTCTCCTCTGCAAAAACCGATGGGTTCAGCTTCGCTTCCTTGTCGGTATCAAATTCCAGTATGGGAAATTCTCCTGCATGGATCATATTTTCTCCTCCTCCATTCCCGCTAGGGCGCGCACTCAATGCCGCCCTGTAGCGCTCGGTCCCAATCCCTTCAGGGGCTATTCATCCCGCCCGAAGGAGCGCGGCTCTCCCAGGCTCATCCGCCCCGGTTACGCCTGCAGGATCCTGTCCCAGTTCATGCGGATATGCTCCACAATGTGGCCGATGTTGCCTTCCCCCGCATAGCGGGCCATGGAGAAGAAATCCTCGCCCTCCAGGGGCACCCACAGCAGCGCGTTGACCTCCTCCTGCAGCGTCACCGCCGCCCGGAGCAGGCCGGCATAGACCTGCACATAGCAGCCGTCCAGCGGATAGGTAAAATCCATAAGGTGCAGCAGCCGGATGTCCTTTGCGGTGATCGCCGTTTCCTCCTGCAGCTCGCGATAGGCCGCATCCCCATCGGATTCGCCCGGCTCAATTTTGCCGCCCACCAGGTTGAGCAGCCCTTGATAGGGCGCTTTACGCCGCCGGCACATCAGCATATGGCTTCCATCCGGCGACAGTACGGCAATGAGATTATAGCCCTGCATCGATCCTCCTCTCCGCCCATGCGGCCGTCCCCTGTATCCTCTACCGGCCGCTTGTGCTGCCAAAGCCGCCGTTTCGCACGCCCTCCGCTTCATCGTCCACGGTCAGGCCATATTCCACAAAAATCCCCTGCATAAAGCCGTCGCCTGCCTGCAGGGAGATCGACTGCGCCTGCCGCGAATCATTGGTAAGCTTGGCAAAAATATGCCCCTCATTGTCCGAGCCATAGTAGTCGCTGTCAATGATGCCTACCGTATTGTTCAGCTGCAGCCGGTATTTGAAGCCCAGGCCGCTGCGGGGGTAGCATTGCAGCACCCATCCGGGCTCCATGCGCACCCGGATCCCTGTCGGAATACGGACCTGCTGGCCGGGCTCCAGCGTCAGCGGCGCCGGAATGAAAAAATCGTAGCCTGCCGACCCTGACGTTGCCCGCCTGGGCAGGCGGATGGAATCGTAGACCGCCAACGCCTCCGCTTCGGAGCCGCCAAAGGCCTCCATCCAATCGGCGGCAAAACGTGCCGCCGTCACCTTCTCAAATTTCGCAATTCTTTTCATCGTGCATCCGTTCTACAGCGCTTACGCTGTCATGATAGAAAAAATCAACCAAAGCTTGTCCGCCCCTGCCTTGAAAGGGGCGGCCCGCGCACTGGCAACGGGCCGCCTTGTCCTTGTTGGTTGCGGGCTTATTCAGGGCCTCCCCACCGCGCCCTGCGCTCAGTCTTTTTGGGTTTCCTTCCGCCTGTTGCGCAGCCATCGCTTGAGGAATCCCGGCATCTTGATATACATCGTTTTCATGCTTCCACCTCCCTAAAGGCAGAATATGCCGGCAAGGATCATCAATATGCCTAAAACGATCGTCCAGAATTCCACTGGGATAAAGATTACCAGCAAAATCACGCCGACCGCGATCAAGGCAATACCCAACCACCGCCGCAGCGGCCAGCAGCGCCACATCTGCATGCTAACACCCCCTCCTACACCTTACTGTATCTTACGTACCAGGGGGGTGCCATGATGCATGCCTAGGCAGGCGAAAAGCACAAAATCCAGCCCGATGCCAGATCAAAATATGCGCGCTCGGCCAAAAGCCTGTTGGACAGGCCCACGGGAAGATCAAAGGTAGGGCCCAGCGGCATGGCGGTTGGCTCCGAAAGCGGGTACTCTGCGCCTTCGATTGACCGGACCACCACACCGTCGGAGATGGGCAGCAGCGAGAAGGTCCCGCCCAGGGAGCCCGTTACCTCGTGCCGTCCCGGTCCGCATACCTTTACCCATTGCTCCGGGCAGCGCATCCGCACGCAGACGCCCTGCTCCGCCATGTAGCGCATCATCATCAGGTTGGCAAAGCTATGGTCGGCCCGGCCGCCCCAACCGCCCAGGATGACGGCTTCCTTCACGCCCATATCAAGGGCCAGGCTGCAGGCCAGCTGGCCGTCGGTCAGATCCTTGTGGGGGTTATGCCGCTCGATGGGTACGCCCTCGGCCTTCATAGCCTCCATCGCCTCCAATGAGATGGAATCCATATCCCCGACCAGCAGGTCGGGCCACAGCCGCCAGGCAGCCAGCGCATTGGCGCCGCTGTCGGTGCAAAGCACCCGGTCCGCCCAGGAAAAATACCGCTCCGCCAGCGCGCGCTCGGGCGGTTCGCCGCCCAGCACAATCAGGGCCTTCACCGTCCCGCCTCCTTGAGCAGCGCAATCTCCTGCGCCGGGTCCTCCGCGTGGAATACGGCCGATCCGGCCACAATCACATTAGCCCCGGCCTCATAGGCCAGCGCAATGGTCTGCCGGTTGATCCCGCCGTCCACCTGAATATCCAGATGCGGATAACGTGCCCGAATCCACCGCACCTTGTCCAGGCACTCAGGGATCATCTTCTGCCCGCCATACCCGGGATTCACCGTCATCACCAGCGCCATATCCACCAGCTCCAGAACCGGAAGCAGCCGCTCCACCGGCGTGGCAGGGTTCAGGGTGACGCCCGCCCGGAGGCCCCTGGCCTGGATCCGCCGGATCAGCGCCGGCCCATCCTCCACCGTCTCCACATGATAGGTGATGCCGTCCGCCCCCGCGTCCATCAGGTCGTCGATGAGCTTATCGGGATGAACCGCCATCACATGCACGTCCAGCGGCAGAGCGGTCAGCGGGCGGATTGCCTTCAGCACACCGGCGCCAAAGGAGAGCGTCGGCACAAAGCTGGCGTCCATCACGTCGTAATGCAGCCAGTCCGCCCCGGCCGCCTCGATCCGCCGCACCTCCTCGCCCAATTTCATATAGTCCGCCGCCAGCAGCGAGGGCGCAATAATCCGATCAGTCATACCGTGATTTCCACCTTTCCTTCATATCCTGCAAAAGCAGGCGGTAGCGCGCATAGCGTTCAGGGTCAATATCGCCCCGCTCCACGGCCTCCTTGACCGCGCAATCCGGCTCCCGATCATGCAGGCAGCCGATAAAGCGGCAATCCTGCCCATAGGGCGCAAAGTCGGGGTAGCATTCGGCCAGGTGGGCGGGCTCCATCAGATCCATCTCCAGCAGGGAGAAGCCCGGCGTATCCACCACATACCCGCCGCCCTCCAGCGGCAGCAGCTGGGCATGCCGGGTTGTATGCCGCCCCCGGCGGGTGCGCTGGGAGATGTCGCCCACCTCCATGGCGCCCGAGGGCGCAAGGGCATTGATCAGCGTGGATTTTCCCACGCCGGACTGGCCGCAGAAGCATACCGTCTTGCCGGCCAGGGCCTCCCGCAGCGCAGTCAGGCTCTCAGGCATCTGCCGGCTTGTCACAAAGACGGCGGGCAGATGCCGGTATTGGCGCCGCAGCGCCTCCAGCAGGGGTTCGCCGGCCTGGTCGGCCTTATTCACGCACAGGGCAGCCGGAAGCTCCGCCTCCACCGCCTGGGCCAGAAGCCGGTCCACCAGCAGCAGGTCTGCCTGCGGCTGCCCTGCGGCGATCACGATCAGATTTAAATCAAGATTGGCCACGGCCGGCCGCTTGAGCGCATTGCTCCGCGGCAGGATATCGGTGATCCGGCCCTCCGCATCCTCCGCCTCGGGCCGCTCGTAGATCACCCGGTCGCCCACCATGGGCGTCAGCTTCTTCAGCCGGAACAGCCCGCGGGCGCGGCAGGGATAGGCCTTTCCCTGATCCATCACAAAATACAGGCCGCCGACGCCCTTTACGATCCTTCCCTCGCTCATGACGCGATGACCACCCGCTGCACCTCCGTATCATCCAGCCAAACGACGGCGGTCTGCTGGCCGGCATAATCCTCATCCGGCCTGACATGGTAGCTGTACACCCCGGCTTCACGCACCTCATCCACCAGGGTATGGGCCTGATCTCCCGCCAAAAGCTGGATCCTCACACGGGCCGACGGCTCCGGTACCGTAACGGACACCGCCGCTCCCCAGTCGCCGCCGGCTGCCGGCGCGGCGGTGGTGCTGTCGCTGAGCCCCTTGGATATCCATAGCTTCACCTGGTCGCCTTCCGCGACCGGCGTCCCCTCCACGGGATCCTGCTGGATAATCGTCCCCACCGGTTCTTGGCTTTCCATCCGCGTAATCTGGCCAGCTACAAGCCCCTTGGCCTCCAGGGCGATCAGCACGTCCTGTTCCTTCTGGCCAATATAGTTATCCATCGCCAGCCGCTCCGGCTGGGTCGTAGTCGTGGTTTGGGGATTTTTAGCGATCCATACGTCCACCTTGGACCCCTTGTCCACCTGCGTGCCATCCACAGGATCCTGCTGGACCACTTCGTTATCCGGCTTGTCCGGGGCGCTGCTCTGCCGCACATCGCCGATCTCAAGGCCCTCCTGCCGCAGCCGCTCGGTGGCGTCCTCCAGCGACATGCCTTCCAGATCCGGCACCGTCAGCTTTTCGGTTCCCTTGCTGACGAACATGGTGATGGTGGTTGACGTATCCACCGTCGTGCCTACGCCAGGCTCGCAGCGGATGACCCGGCCCGCAGGCTGCAGGTCAGAATATTCCTCCTGGCTCACTACGATCAGCTGCTCCCGGTCAAAAATAAGCTGCGCCTCGTTGGAGGTTTTCCCGATCACATCGGGCACCACCCGCACGGCGGCCTGCTCGTCCTGCATGCGCCCAAGCAAGTAGGCTGCGCCTACCGCCAGCACCACCAGCAGCAGCACCAAAAAGGAGATCAGCACAATGCTGCCCGGGGACATACCGCGCCGCTGCCGGGGCTTCACCCGCGGAACCGCGCCGCTCTCGTGGCTCAGCCGCTCCGGCGCCCGCTCCCGGTTTCCGATGGGGCCGCTGCGCACCTTGGGCATACGCACCGTCTCCCCCTCGTCGCGCTGGGGCGGCGGTATCTTCTTCACGAAATCGCCGTCCGGATTGCGCAGCGACTTCATCAGGTCATTGGCCATCTCCCGAGCCGAATCGTACCGGCACTGCGGATCCTTCTCAATGGCCTTCAGGATGATATCCTCCAGCGATTTGCAGATCCTTGGATTGATCTGGCTGGGCGGCACAGGCTTCTCCTGCAGCTGCTTGATGGCCACCGCCACCGCCGTATCGCCCTGGAAGGGAAGCTGGCCCGTAGCCATCTCATAGAGCACGATGCCCAGCGAATACAGGTCGGTCTTGCGGTCGGTATAGCCCCCGCGGGCCTGCTCCGGGGAGAAATAATGGACCGAGCCCATCACCTTGTCCCCGCCCATGGTGATGGTGGACAGCGCCGCGGAGCGGGCAATGCCGAAATCCGTCACCTTGGCCGTATGGTTCGTGGTCAGCATGATGTTCTGCGGCTTTATGTCCCGATGCACCAGCTGATGGCAGTGGGCGTAATAGAGGGCGTCGCAGATCTCCACGCCAATATCCACCACCTGCTCGTGGCTGAGCACATGGTGCTTCTGAATATAGTCCTTAAGCGTCTGCCCCGCCACATATTCCATGACGATGAACAGCCGCCCCTCCTCCTCGCCAATCTCCAGGGTATCAACGATGTTCCGGTGATGGTGCTCGATGCAGATCTGCGCCTCCTTGCGGAACTGGCGCACATAGGAGGCGTCCTCCATATATTCCGGCCGCAGCATCTTGATGGCCACCGTCTCGCCGGTGTCCAGCCGGCTGGCCTTGTATACCATGGCCATGCCGCCGCTGCCGATCACATCCCCCATCAGGTAGCGCCCCTTCAGGATCCAATCAGCCATGGGCGCTCACCTCCTCCTCGACCCGGGCCAAAACCACCGTAATATTGTCCTTACCGCCCAGATTTTCCGCCATATAGACCAGCGTCTCGGCAATCTCCGAAAGGGCGGCGCCGCTGCCCAGCATCTGGGCCAGCTCGTCGTCGTCGATCGGGTCGGTCAGCCCGTCGGAGCACAGCATCAGCACCTGCCCCGGCAGCATCGGCACCTCGTAGAGATCCACGTCGATCTCCGGCTCCGTCCCTACCGCCCGGGTGATAATATTCCGGTGCGGATGAATCCTGGCCTGGGCGTGGGTGATGCTGCCGGCCTTTTCCATCTCCGCTACCAGGGAATGGTCCTCCGTCACCTGGCGGATCACGCCGTTTTCATAGGCGTAGGCGCGGCTGTCCCCCACATGGGCGATGAACCACTTCTTTTTCTCGGTCAGCGCCAGGGTCATGGTCGTCCCCATGCCGTCGTATTCCAGCTTTTCCAGCGACTCCCGGAAAATCACGCGGTTCGCCTCGCGGACGGCCTCGACCAGGCGCTCGCCCGGATCCTTTCCGCGGGAATGAAGGATGCTGTCGCAGGCCACCTGCACGCCGAAGGCGCTGGCCACATCCCCGCCCTGATGGCCGCCCATACCGTCGGCTACCATCATCAAATCGGGTGGCCCTCCTTCCACCGGCAGATAATAGCGATCCTCATTGCGCCGCCGCTTCCCAATCCGGGAGCTGCCGGCATATTCGATATGCATCCTTCCCCACCTCATTCGATGATTATGCTTTCCCCTGCAAAACCCGGCGGCGCAGCTGGCCGCAGGCGCCGTCCAGATCCGCGCCCATGGTTACCCGCCGGCTGGCGGAGATATGGCATCGGGTCAGTTCGTCCATAAAGGCCTTCACCCGATGCGGCTGGCTCCCCACCAGCCCCGTTTCCGCTACCGGGTTAAGGGCGATAACATTGACATGGCACTGCAGGCCCTTCAGCCAGGCGGCCAGGGCGCGTGCGTCCTCCGGCGAATCGTTCAGCTCCTGCACCAGCGCGTATTCAAAGATCACCCGCCGCCCGGATTTTTCCACATAGTAGCGCGCCGCGTCCATCACCTCTGCCACCGTATAGCGCTGGGCCACCGGCATCAGCCTGCGCCGCAGGGTATCGTTCGGCGCGTGCAGCGATATGGACAGGGTCACCCCAAGGCCCTCGTCTGCCAGCGCCCGCATCTGGGGCACAAGGCCGCAGGTGGACAGTGAAATGTTCCGCAGGCTGATCCCCAGCCCCGCCGGATCGTTCACCCGGCGCAAAAAGGCCATCGTCTCGTCATAGTTGTCCAGCGGCTCGCCGCTGCCCATCAGCACGATGTTGGTAATAGCCCTTTCCTTGCCGCCGCCGGCATCCCGGTTGGCAGCGATCACCTCGCCCAGCATCTCGCCGCTCGTCAGGTTGCGCACCCGGCCCTCCAGCGTAGAGGCACAGAAAGCGCACCCCATCCGGCAGCCAACCTGGGTGGAGATGCACAGGGTATTGCCGTATTTATAATGCATCAGCACGCCCTCTACCATGTTGAGGTCGCTGAACGCGAAAAGATATTTGATGGTGCCGTCCAGGGCGGAAACCTGCTTATGCTCAATCCTGCAGCCGCCCAGGGCGAAATCCCGCTTCAGCGTTTCCCGCAGGGCCAGCGGCAGGTTTGTCATCTCATCAAAGCCGGCGCCCTTTAGCAGCCACTCCTGTACCTGCCGGGCCCGGAAGGCCGGCAGGCCGCGCTGCTGAAAGGCCGCCTGGATCGCCTCCGGCGGCATATCCAGTAAGGTCAGCATGAGGCAGGCTCCTCCCGGAAAAAGCTGCCCTCTTCGATGGAACGGCCGCGAAGGAAATCCTGGGCCGGCATGGGCTTTTTCCCCGGCATCTGGAGGATATCCACGCGCAGGCTGCCCTCGCCGGCCGACAGGATCAGGCCCTTATGCACATCCGCGCACAGCACGCGCCCGGGCGCCCCGCCGCCGCCGGGCAGGGCCGTGGCCTTCCATATCTTCAGCAGCATCCCTTCATAATAGCAGTAAGCGCCCGGCCAGGGGTTGACCCCCCGCACGCGGTTGGCGATGGCCTCCGCAGGATCCGACCAGGGGATCCTGCCGTGCTCCTTGGCCAGCATGGGGCACTGGGTCGCCTGCTCCGGGTCCTGCTCCACCGGCGTGAGCTCGCCCTTTTCCAGGGCGGCCAGCGTCTTGCACAGCAGGCGCGCGCCTACGCCGGCCATCCGCGCGCTCAGCTCGCCGGCTGTTTCTTCGGGTAAAATCGCCATCTTCTCCTGCATCAGGATGGGCCCCGCATCCACGCCGCGCCGGGTCAGCATGGTCGTGACGCCGGTTTCACGCAGCCCGTCAATCACCGCCCACTGAATCGGCGCCGCGCCCCTGTATCGGGGCAGCAGGCTGCCATGCACGTTTACCACGCCCATCGGTGCAATATCCAGCACCCGCTGGGAAAGGATCTGTCCATAGGCGGCCGTGACCATCACATCCGGCTTAAGGCGGCGCATTTCATCCACCGCCGCCGCGTCCCGGATCCGCCCATATTGATAGACGGCCAGGCCCAACTGCTGGGCGGCCGCTTTCAGCGGAGAGGGCACCAGCTTATGCCCCCGGCCCGCCGGCCGGTCCGGCTGGGTGACCGCGCCGATCACCTCATAGCCCGCGTCCACCAGCGCCCGCAGGCTGGGCACGGCGAACTCCGGCGTCCCCATAAAAAGGATCCGCATCGTTATTCTTCCTCCGCGTCGGCGTCCATCAGCCCGCCCTCGACGATGTCCACATAGAGCTTACCGTCCAGGTGGTCCAGCTCATGGCACAGGCACACGGCCAGCAGCCCCTCGCCGGTCACCTCGCAGTCCTGTCCCCGCGCGTCCTGATAGGCCACCCGCACCCGCTCCGGCCGGTGGGTCTTGCCCTGCTTACCCGGCACCGACAGGCAGCCCTCCACCCAGCTCTGGCTGCCCTCCTTGGCTACAATGACCGGGTTCACCATCTTTAGCGGGCCGTCCCCGCAATCGATCACCACCACGCGGCGCAAAATGCCCACCTGCGGGGCCGCCAGGCCCACGCCGGGGGCCGCATACATGGTTTCCAGCATATCGTCTAAAAGCGTCTCCAGACGCTCATCAAATTTTGTCACCGGCCGGCATACCTTCCGCAGCGTCGGGTCGCCCTCGGTCAATATTGTACGAAGAGCCATTCTTCCTTTACCTCCTGGCAGCATTTGATGTTCATAGTTTTTATTATAGCATACTCTGCGGGTCGATTTCCATAGCCACCTGGGAACCATATGGGGCCAAACCCCGGGCCATTTCCGACAAGGCCTCCTCGATTTGGCGCCCGTATGGCTCCGGATAGATCTTCATAAGCAGCTGATAGCGGTACAGCGCCCGGATCCGCGTCAGCGGCGCGGGCGTCCCCTCCAGCATCACGATGGAGCTGCCCCACTCAATATGCCGGGCGCAGGCCGCCCGCATCCCCTCCAGGGCCTGCTGCATATCCTTCCGGCAGGCGGTTTCATCCTCCTGGGAAAAAACGAGGCGCAGGAACCGGGTAAAGGGCGGAAATCCGTCGGCCCGGCGAATCTCGATCTCCTGGCGGTAAAAGCCCTCGTAGTCGTGGTTTGCCGCGGCCCTGAGCGCATAATGCTCCGGCGTATAGCACTGCACCACCACCCGGCCCGGACGCTGGGCCCGCCCGGCCCGCCCGGCCACCTGGGCCACCAGTTGGAAGGTGCGCTCCGCCGCCCGGTAGTCGGGAAGGAACAGCGTCTGATCCGCCGCCACCACGCCCACCACCGTCACCATGGGGAAGTCCAGCCCCTTGGCGATCATCTGCGTGCCGATCAGCACCTGCGCCTGCTGGCTGCGGAAGGTCTCGTAAATTTTCAGATGGCCCTCCTTGCCGGCGGTGGTGTCCGCATCCATGCGCAGCGTCTTCACGCCGGGAAAGAGCCGCTCTATTTCCTCCTGCACCTTCTGCGTCCCTCCGCCAAAGTATCGGATCGACCGGCTTCCGCAGCTGGGGCAGACCTCCGGCACCGGCCGGGTCGCCCCGCAGTAGTGGCAGATCAGCTCGTCCCGCCCCTTGTGGTAGGTCATGGACAGGTCGCACAGCTCGCAGCGCTCCACATAGCCGCAGGCCCGGCAGGATACAAAGGAGGCATACCCGCGCCGGTTCAGGAACAGCAGCGCCTGTTCGCCCCGGCCCAGGCATTGCTTCAGCGCATCATATAGCGGGCCGCTGATCACCGAGCGGTTCCCCGCCGCCAGCTCCCGGCGCATGTCGACAAGCTCTACCCGGGGCATCCCGCCGGCCGCCGCGCGCCGGGACAGGCGCAGCAGCGTCAGCTCTCCGGCCTGGGCCTGCCGGTAACGCTCCAGGCTGGGCGTGGCCGAGCCCAAAAGCAGCACCGCCCCTTCCCGCTGGCACCGCTGGCCTGCCACCTCGACCGCATGATAACAGGGCCGGTGCTCTGAAAGGTAGCTGGGCTCATGCTCCTCGTCCACCACAATCAGCCCCGGCGACATCAGCGGCGCAAAGACGGCCGACCGCGCGCCGATGACCACCCGCGCTTCGCCCTGGCGGATACGCTGCCATTCATCCAACCGCTCCCCTGCCGAAAGGCGCGAATGCAGCACCGCGGCCAGGGAACCGAAGGCGCGGGTAAAGCGGGCCGCCATCTGCGGCGTCAGGGCGATTTCCGGCACCAGAATGATCACGCCCCGGCCCATGGCCAACGCCTGCCGGGCGCAGGCCAGGTAGATTTCCGTCTTGCCGCTCCCCGTCACCCCGTGCAGCAGGAAACGCCCTGCTCCCGCCTGCAGCGCGGGGATCAGCCGGTCCAGGACCGCCTGCTGTTCGCCGTTGAGCGTGGCCGCGCCCTCGGGCGCATCAAGGCGCGCCGGGGAGCGGTAGATGCGCTGCTCAAAGAGGGTGACCACGCCCTTTTTTTCCAGGGCCTTCCAGACGGCGGCCGGCGCGGGCAGCGCGGCGCACAGGCTTTCTCCACCAGCTTCTGCCAGCGCCTCCAGGGCCAGCGCCTGCTGAGGGGCCCGCCTTTTCCATAGCTGGGCCAGCGACAGCGCATCGGGCCCGGGCAGCGTCAGCCGCGCCGCCCGGGCCGTCTTTTCCTTCACCCGCTGGCCCCGCATCTGGGCCGGAATCATCAGCCGCAGCGCCTCAACCCATAGGCAATGATACTGGCTGACCATCCAGCGGGCCAGCTCCATCAGCGGCGGCAGAATGGCCGGGTCGTCGTCCAGCAGCCTTCCGATGGGGCGAAGCCTGCCGGCCGGCACATCGGTAGTCTCCGTCACAGCCGTGACATAGCCTTCCAGCTCCTTGGGGCCAAAGGGGACCTTGACCCGCACGCCGGGGCATACCCGCCCGGCCAGGCCTTCGGGGATCACATAGTCGAATACCCGGTCCACCTGGGCGCTGGCAATCTCCACAATCACCTGGGCATAGGCCATATGACCCCTCCTTCCATTCCGCCTCTCTCAGCTTCCGCGCCTTCTCCCATTAGCAGAAAATCAGCTTATACAAGCTGATTTTCTGCTGGCAGGCGGCCCTTTCCGCGAAGGGCCGCCCTATATCCGGGGGCTCGCCCGCCCCGCGGCGTCATTTTTTCATCATACCGGATATCTTATCGAGGATCCGGCCGGCTACCTCGCGCTTGGGCAGGCAGGGCAGCTCTGTGATTTCGCCCGCCCGGGTGATGAGCGTCACTACGTTGGTGTCCACGTCAAAGCCGGCGCCCGGCCTCGTCACATCGTTGGCCACCATCAGGTCGGCGTTTTTCCGCTCAAGCTTGCCCTGGGCATGCTCCAGCATGTGTTCGGTTTCCGCAGCGAACACCACCAGCACCTGGCCGTCCTTGCGCCGGCCCAGTTCGGCGGCAATGTCGGGGTTTTCCACCAGCGACAGCGTCATATCCGCCCCTTCGCGCTTTTTGATCTTCTGCCCGGCCGCCTTGGCCGGGCGGTAATCGCAGGGGGCGGCAGCCTTGATTACCGCATCCGCTTCGGCAAAATGCGCCAGCACAGCCTGCAGCATCTCTTGGGTTGTCTCCACGCGGATCCGCTCCACGCCATGGGGCGCGGGCAGCGCCACGGGGCCTGAAACCAGAATCACCCGGGCGCCCCGCCGCGCCGCCTGCTCCGCCAGGGCATAGCCCATCTTTCCGGAGGAACGGTTTGTCAGAAAGCGCACCGGATCCAGCGGCTCCCGGGTCGGGCCCGCCGTCACCAGCACAGTTTTTCCCGATAGATCCCGGGTCTGCTCCAGCTCCGCCAGGATTGCGTCCACAATCTCAGCCGGCTCGGCCATCCGCCCCGCGCCCACGTCTCCACAGGCCAGCAGGCCCGCCCCGGGCCCCACCTGGCGGCAGCCCCGGTCAAGAAGCGTTTCCATGTTCCGCTGCGTTGCCGGGTGCTCCCACATGCCGGTATTCATGGCCGGAGCCAGCACAATGGGCGCGCGGGTTGCCATCACGGTGGTAGAGAGCATATCGTCGGCTATGCCGTTGGCCATCTTAGCCAGAATATTCGCCGTTGCCGGGGCGATGGCGAATACGTCCGCCCGCTGGGCCAGGGCGATATGCTCCACCTCCCAGGGCGTGTCGCGCCGGAACATATCCGTTACCACCGGGTGCTTGGAGAGCGTTTCCAGGGTCAGGGGCGTGAGGAATTCCTGGGCGTGGCGGGTCATGATGCAGTAGACCTCCACCCCCGCCTTGCCCAGCCGGGAAACAATCTCGGCAGCCTTATAAGCGGCGATGCCCCCGGTGACGCCCAGTACCACGCATTTGCCCATAAGCGCCTCCTTAGGCCTGGTCGTTGCGATAGGCGGGCAGCGCGTTTTCGCTGCGAACCTTATCCTCGTAGATTTCCATGGTAGCGATGCTCACCGGCTTTTCGTTGGGATCGGCCGCCACCATGGGCGTCGATCCGGCTACCAGCTGGCGGGCCCGCTTGGAGGCCATAACCACCAGCGAGTAGCGGCAGTCCACCTTCTTCAAAAGCTCATTGGTCGGAGGAAATTTCATCTTCAATGCACTCCTTTTTCAAATTTTCACAGAAATCGCCGTTAAAGCGCTGGCGCATCTTCTCAGCCGTATAGATGCTGGCAAGATGATCCACCGTGTCGGAAAGCCAGTCGTTGACCACGACATAATCATACTGGCCGGAATAATCCAGCTCGCTGTAGGCCAGGTGGAAGCGGTTCACCCGGTCCTCATGGGTGCCGCTGTTACGCCCTACGATGCGCCGCCAGAGCTCCTTCATCGAGGGGGGCGCCAGGAACACCAGCACCGCGTCGGGGAAGTACTTCTTCACATTCAGCGCGCCCTTGACGTCGATCTTCAAAAGCACGTCCTTGCCTGCCATCAGCTGGTCATAGACAAACTGCCGGGGCGTACCGTAGGATTTCTGGTTATACAGGGTATATTCCAGGAATTCATCCCGCTCCACCATCGCCTCAAACTCCGGCTGGCTCATAAAGAAATAGTCCACGCCGTCGATCTCGCCGGGGCGGATCGGCCGTGTCGTGGCGGAAACCGACGAGGTGATCGTCGGGCATTCCTTCAAAAAGTCCAGGCGCACCGCATCCTTGCCCACGCCCGAGGGGCCTGACAGCACCATGAGAAGACCCTTTTTGCTCATTGCTCTTCCTCGCTTTCCTCAAAGCGGCTGGCCACCGTTTCGGGCTGCACCGCGCTTAACACCACATGATCAGAATCGGTAATCACAACGGCCCGGGTCTTTCGCCCATAGGTCGCGTCAATCAGGTTGCCCGCGTCCCGCGCATCCTGGATAATCCGCTTAATCGGCGCAGAATCGGGCGATACGATGGCGATCACCCGCTGGGCTGATACGAAATTGCCAAACCCGATATTGATAAGGTTCATGCTGCCTCCCCCTATTCGATATTCTGCACCTGCTCGCGCATTTTTTCAATCTCATTTTTCATGGTCAGGCCGGCGTTGGTGATGGCAAGATCGTTGGCCTTCGAGCAGATGGTATTTACCTCGCGGTTGAATTCCTGCATCATAAAGTCCAGCTTGCGGCCTACCGGCTCGCCGGCCGCCAGCATAACGCGGGTCTGCTCAATATGGGAGGTAAGCCGCGTCAGCTCCTCGGCGATGGAGCAGCGGTCGGAAAACAGGGCAACCTCATTGGCCAGCCGCCCTTCGTCCAGGGCCACGTCGGCCAGCAGCTCCTCCAGCCGCGCCGCAAGACGGGCCCGGTATTCCTCCACGACCAGGGGCGCCCGGCCTGCCACCGTCTCCCGCATGCGCTCGATGGCTACCAGCTTCTCCTCAATATCAGCCCGAAGCTTTTCGCCTTCGGCCCGGCGCATGCCGACCAGCTGATCCAGGGCGGCATCCACCGCCCGCTCCATGAGGGCGGTGAGCGCATCCATATCCTCGCTGGCAGCCGACAGCGTGACCAGCTCCGGCAGCCGCATAAGGTCCGCCAGGGTAACGTTGTTGGCAAGCCCGCTTTCCTTCTCCATAACCGCCAGCGCCGCCAGATACCCCCTAAGCAGCGCCACATCCACCTGGGCGCTTTTGGCGTCCTCCCGCAGGTTTTCATAGTGGATGAACACATCGACCCGGCCCCGCGCCAGGCGCGCCTTGATCCGCCCGCGCACCGCCTCCTCCAGCAGGGACATCGCCCTGGGAAGCCGGATATTCACATCCAGATAACGGTTGTTGACGCTCTTAATCTCGACCACCATCCGGCGGCCTTCCGCCTCCAGCTCGCAGCGGCCGAATCCCGTCATGCTCAATAAAGCCATAGCTTCCTCCCATCCGTTTCCTCGAATGGTCTATTATTATATCATACATAGCCCGCCCCGGTAAAGGAGGGCCCATCATTCTTGGTATTTTTGCGCAAAGCGTCCGCCAGGAATAAGCGCGCCACAGCCCCGATACGCCGCCTGACGAAAAAATGAAAAAGCAAAGAAGATCAAAGCCGCCGGGGCTTTACAGGCTGCGGATGCCCCCGTCCTGCTCCACCAGCACCGGGCCCGGGCGGCCTGTCAGCCGCCCGATCACGGCAGCCGGAATGCCCATGGCGCAAAGCTGGCCGGCCAGATCCGCACCGTGGGCGGTTACGGCGATAAGGCAGCCCCGGCAGTCCGCCTCATAGGGCGATACGCCCCGCGCCAGGGCCAGGCGGGCGGTGAGCTTAAGCAGCGGTATCCGCCCGGCCTCCACCACCGCGCCGCTGCCTTCCGCCCCGGCGGCCCGGCGCACCAGAGCCCACAGCCCCTGTTCATCGCCCGCATAGACCGCCGGCGCATCGGGGTACCGCCGGATTACCTCCTGCTCATATCGGGTATCCAGCGCCATCGCCTGGGCGGCCTGCCGCTGCTGGGGCGGAATATCCTCCTGCGACGCCCACTGGGCGGTGGCCGCCATAGCGGGCCACTTGACGAGCACCAGCGCCTTATGCATGGCCCTGCTCCAGCAGCCGCAGCAGGCCCGCCTCGTCCAGCACGGGGATATTCAGCTTTTGGGCCTTCTCCAGCTTGGAGCCAGCCTTTTCCCCGGCCACCACAAAGCTGGTTTTGGCGCTGACCGATTCGGTCACAGAGGCCCCGGCCGCCCGCAGCAGCTCTCCGGCCTCCCGGCGTCCCATGGTGGGCAGCGTCCCCGTCAGCACAAAGGTAAGCCCCTCCAGCTTCCCGCCTTCAGCCTTGGGCTGGCCGTCCTGCGGCTGCACGCCCATCGCCCGCAGCCGCTCCAGCATTTCCGCCGTGCCGGGGTGGCGGAAGTATTCATAGACCGAGGAGGCCACCACCGGCCCTACCCCGTCGATTTGGCTCATTTCTTCCTCGCCGGCGGCGGCCAGCGCCTCCAGGGTGCCGAAGGTTGCCGCCAGGTCCCGCGCCGTCTTGATGCCCACGTTGCGGATCCCCAGCCCATAGATGAACCGGGCCAGCTCGGGCCGCTTGCTGGCTTCCAGGGCCTTCAGCAGGTTGTCGGCCTTTTTGGGGCCGAATTTATCCAGGCTCAGCAGCTGGTCGCGGGTGATGGCGTAAAGATCCGCCAGGTCGCTGATACCCAGCGCCTCCACCATGGCCTCCGCCGTTTTCCCGGCGAAGGTTTCGATATCCATGGCGTTGCGGCTGGCATAATGGGTAATACGCGAGACAATCTGCGGCGGGCATTCGGCCCCATTGGGGCAATAGAGATGCGCGCCCACCTCTTCCACCGGGCTGCCGCAAACCGGGCAGACCTGGGGCTTCTCCACCGGGCGCAGCGCGGCGTCCGCCTCCTCCACCACGCCCATGATCTCCGGGATCACGTCGTTGGAGCGGCGCACCCAGGCCAGCGCGCCGATGGACACATGCTTGCGCTGAATATCGTCCCAGTTATTGAGGGTGGCCCGCCGTACCGTCACCCCGGCAAAGTCCACCGGTTCCAGCTCCGCCACAGGCGTCAGCTTCCCGGTGCGCCCCACCTGCCATACCACCTGCTCGATGCGGGTGGTCGCCTCCTCCGCCTCGAACTTATAAGCCATCGCCCAGCGCGGGAAGCGCACCGTATTGCCCAGCGCCGCCCGGGTAGCAAAATCCACCACCTCGACCACCGCGCCGTCGATGAGGTAATCCAGCTCGCTGCGCCTGCGCGCCACCTCCTCCACTGCCTGGATGGCCTGCTCAATGCTGTCGAATACCGGCATGAATTCCGGGCAGGGCAGCCGCATCCGCCGGATAAAGTCCATCATCTCCACCTGGTCCTTCAGCGTTTCGCCTTCGATATACCCTACATTATAGAAGAAGGCGTCCAGATGGCGGGAGGCCGTCACCTGGGGATCCAGGTTGCGCAGCGCGCCGGCCGCGCCGTTGCGGGCGTTCTTCAGCGGTTCCTCGGCCGAGGCGTTATATTTTTCCAGCTGGCTCAGGCGCATGATGCCCTCGCCCTGAATCTCGCAGGTTCCCTCAAAGGGGATGGACAGCGGTACAGAATAGATGGTTTTGACCTGGGCCAGGATCCCCTCGCCGGTCGTCCCGTTGCCCCGGGTGGCCGCCTGCACAAGCTGCCCCCCCTGATAGCGCAGGTTAAGGGTCAGGCCGTCGAACTTGTACTCCACCGCATAGCGTACCGGCGGCAGCCCCTGCTCCCCGGCCAGCTTCCGCACGCGGGCGTCCCACTGGCGCAGGCCCTCCAGCGTCTTGGTCTTATCCAGCGAATACAGCGGCGCCAGGTGCTGCACCGGCTCAAAGGCCTCGATGGGCGCCGCACCCACCCGCTGGGTGGGCGAATCCGGCAGCCTTCTGCCTTCGGCCGCCTCCAGCTCCACCAATTCATCATACAGCGCGTCATATTCCCGGTCCGCCATAACAGGCTCAGCCAGGGTATAGTAGGCATAGATCGCATGATTAAGCGTATCCACCAGTTGACGCATCCGGTCCGCCATGGGTTAGTCCCCTTCTTTCGTGATCTTTTTCATGGGCGCGAAGGCCTCGTTCAGCAGCTTGATCCCCTTGCCGGCAAAGGCAACCGTCACATTGCGCCGTCCTGCCGGGCCCTCCGCCGCGATGATGGTCCCTTCGCCAAAGGTCGGATGAAGCACCTTATCGCCAGGGGAAAGCCGTTCGCCGCCGGCAGCCTGGGGCCGCTTCATGCTGGATACGCCGCCGCCCAGGCCACCGCCGCGCAGCCCGCCGGGCGCGGCCGGCTTGCTTTGGGGCTTGGCCGGCTTCCGGCTCTCTTTGGGCGTTTCGCCCAGCCCCTCCTGCTGGATCAGCCGCCCCGGTATCTCCCGCAGGAAGCGCGACGGCGCGTTATACTGGGTTGTGCCGAACAGCATCCGCTGGGTGGCGCTGGTCAAAAAGAGCAGATCCTTGGCCCGGGTGATCGCCACATAGCAAAGCCGCCGCTCCTCCTCCATCTGATCCATATCGATCAGCGCCCGCTGGTGGGGGAAAAGGCCCTCCTCCATGCCGATCACAAAGACCACCGGATATTCCAGCCCCTTGGCCGAATGCATGGTCATCAGGGTGATGGCCCGCTCCTGGCCCTCGGTTTTGTCCCAGTCGCTGGCCAGAGCGACGTTCTGCAGGAAGTCCTCCAGGTTCGGCGCCTCCGCGGTCGCCATATACTGCTCCACCGCGCTGAGGTATTCGCCCAGGTTTTCCAGCCGGCCCCGCGCCTCATCGGTGTCCTCATCGGTGAGCATCTGCTCGTAGCCCGAGCGGTCCAGCACCAGCTTGACGAACTCCACCGGGCTCATATCCCCGGCCTGGGTCTTCATCTCGGCGATAAGCTCGCCAAAATCCTTCAGCTTCTTCGCCGCGCGGCTGGCTACTGCGGCTACAGCCTCGCTGTCGCAGATAAAATCCATAATCCCGCGGCCATCCCGGGCAGCGGCCTGCCGCACCGCCGTCACGGTGGCCTCGCCGATCCCCCTCCGGGGCATGTTGACGATACGGGCAAAGCTCACGTCGTCGCTGGGGTTGATGATCAGCCGGAGATAGGCGGTCAGATCCTTGACCTCCTTGCGGTCATAGTAGCGCAGGCCGCCCACCATGCGGTAGGCGATGCGCGAGCGCATCAGCGTTTCCTCCAGCACGCGGCTCTGGGCGTTGGTGCGGTAGAGCACCGCCATGTCGCTGAGCGTGTAGCGGCTGAGCAGCTCCTGGATGGTGCGGCAGATATAGGCCGCCTCCTCCCGGTCCCCGGGCGCCTGGTAATAGCGCAGGGCTTCGCCCTGGCCCCGCTCGCTCCAGAGGGTCTTCTCCTTCCGCCCCACATTATGGGCGATCACCGCGTTGGCTGCGTCCAGGATCGTGCTGGTCGAGCGGTAGTTCTGCTCCAGCCGGATCACCTGGGCGTTGGCGAAGTCCTTCTCAAATTCCAGAATATTGCGGATATCGGCCCCGCGCCAGCCATAGATAGACTGGTCATCGTCGCCCACCACGCACAGGTTGCCGTGGATCCCCGCCAGCGCACGGACCAACTCGTACTGAACCATATTGGTATCCTGATACTCGTCCACATGGATATAGCGGAACCGGTTCTGATAATACCCCAGCACATCGGGGCATTCCACGAACAGCTCCAGTGTCCGCACCAGGATATCGTCAAAATCCAGGGCGTTGGCTGCGCGCACCTTCTCCTCATAAAGCTTATAGAGGGCGACCAGCTGGTCGGCCCGCTGGTCGCGGCCCTGCATGCCCTTAGCCGCCTCCTCCGGGCTCTTGAGCTGGTTCTTGCAGTCGGAGATAAAGGCCAGCATGGACCGGGGCTTGTAATACTGGTCGTTCATCCCCAGCTCCTTCAGGCATGCCTTGATCACCGTCTGGGAGTCGTCGTCGTCATAGATGGAGAACCAGCGGGTATAGCCCGGCAGCCGGTCCAGGTTGCGCCGCAGTATCTGCACGCACATGGCGTGGAAGGTATAGATCCACATGCGCTGAGCCGCCTCGCCCACCAGGTCCTCAATGCGGGTGCGCATTTCCCCGGCCGCCTTGTTGGTGAAGGTGATGGCCAGGATCTCATAGGGCGAAACGCCCTGGTCGATAAGATGGGCGATGCGCGCCGTCAGCGTGCGGGTCTTGCCGGAGCCGGCGCCCGCAAGAATGAGCAGCGGCCCCTCGGTCGCCAGGACCGCCTTGCGCTGCTCATCGTTTAGTTTATCCAATATTGTACGGTTCAATCTCTCTATTTCCCTTCCCCGTTCTCTTCCAGGCGCTTCAGGATCCGGTTATAGCCCCCGGTTCCATAGGTGAGGCAGCGGTTGATGCGGCTGATGGTCGCGGTGCTGGCGCCCGTCTTTTCCACAATCTCGTGATAGGTTACGCCCTCCTTCAGCATGGCGGCCACCTCCAGGCGCTGCGCCATGGAGCAGATCTCCTTAATCGTACACAGATCTTCAAAGAAGCGATAACACTCCTCCAGGGAGCTTAGCCGCAGAATCCCTTCAAAAAGCCGGTCTGTCTCCTCATTTTTCACCACGGGCTGATAGTCCATATCCATGCCTCCCATCTGAGCCTTTGGGTTTATTTTAACACACTAAAGCGCCTCTGGCTAGACCCGCTTGCCGAGGATTTGGGAAAATGCTACAATGGATACCGTGGAGGTGGCATATGGAAGAATTCACCCAGCAGGCGGCGGGGCAGTCGCTGAAAGCCGCGCTGCTGCGCCAGCTGAACCTGAAGAACCAGGCTGCGGGCAACCTGATCCGCCAGGGGCAGGTCAAGGTCAACGGGCGCAGGACGCGGGAGAACATCGCCCTCTCTCCCGGCGACCATGTAGCGGTCTATCTGCCTGCCCGGCTGGCGCCCGCCCTTCCCGCGCCGCTCTTCGCCGGGCGCAGGGTGCTGGCCCTGGAAAAGCCGCCCGGCCTGGCGGTATGCGATGCGCCCGGGCTGACGGTGACGGCGCTTTTGCAGCGGGGTGGCTATCCGCAGGCCCGCCCGGTCCACCGCTTGGATGTGTATACCGGCGGCGTGCTGCTTTTTGCCCTGGATGGCGAAGCGGAGCAGGCCCTGGGCGGCCTGATCCGGGCCCACAGCCTGCAAAAGCAATATGAATGCATCGTCCGTGGGCGTCCGGAGCCCCCCAGCGCACGGCGCTCAGCCTATCTGGTCAAGGATGCGGAGGCCTCCCGTGTGCGCGTGCTGGCCTCGCCCTGCCCCGGAGCCCGGGAGATCGTCACAGGGTATCAGCTCGTAGCCTCCGATGAGGCCCTCAGCCGGCTGAAGGTGGACCTTTTCACAGGCCGCACCCATCAGATCCGCGCCCATCTCGCCTATTTAGGCTATCCGCTGCTGGGGGATGACCTCTATGGCGACCGCGCCCTGAACCGCCGCAGCGGCTTCTCCCATCCGCTGCTTTGGGCCGTGTCCCTGGCCTTTCCCGCAGAGGTGCCGCCGGCGCTGTCGGAGGTTGCCGGCCTGCGTCTTATTTCACCGGCAAGATTCCCGGCTAAGTGCCCGCTGTAAAGGAGTTTCTCATGTGTATAACCCATCGGTTCGCCGCACGAGAGGATGCGGATACGCTGATCCGCCTGCGCCTTGCTTACCTGGAGGAAGACCACGGCGGTCTCGATCCTGATGCCCGTTCGCTCCTCCGCCAGCAGTTATCAAGCTACTTCCCCCGCGCGCTGGGCTCTACTCTTGTCGCCGTCCTGGCCATGGAGGGCTCCCGCGCCGTATCCACCGCCTGCCTCGTGATAACGGAAAAGCCCGCCAACCTTGCATTCCCTACAGGCAAAACCGGCGTTATCATGAACGTCTATACCCTGCCCGCTTACCGCCGCCGCGGCCTTGCCCGCCGCGGCATGGAAATGCTGATTGACGAAGCCCGCCGCCGCGGCTTGAGCAGCTTGGAGCTTTCCGCTACAGAACAGGGGCGGCCGCTCTATGAAGCGCTGGGCTTTGCGGTAAAAAAGCCCGCCTATACCCCCATGAAGCTCAGCCTGCTCTAGATTGTAAACTGAGGATATCATAAGCCCGGACCTTCAGCACAGGTCCGGGCTTTCCTGTTGGTTTTTTATGCCCGCATTAACGGCCTTATCCGCCGCGGGGCCTATGGGCAACGGCCGGAGGGAATACCTGCCCATTTCCCCGGCCCGCCGCAGCCGTCTTTTTGCCTTCCGCCCTGTTTCGCTAGGGACGCCTGCGCGGGCTCTCCCGGTGTAAAAGCGCCCGCAAGGCCCGGAAAGGGTGCCCATTGGCCAGGGCCACCAGCGCATGGGCCGCGTTCATCTGGACCATGCCGCCGCCGCTCTGCACCAGGGAGCGGGGGGAATTCCTTGGCATAAGGGCCCGGACAAACCGGTAATTCCGGATCTCAGCCTCCCTGGCCTCGCCCTCCGGCATACGCCGGATCACCCTGGCCTGCAGCGAAACCACCCACTCGGCGATGCGGTAGACAAAGCGCCCCCACCGGCTGTTTTGGTAGTCCTCCAGCGGCGATTCCAGGGTATAGGGCGTAACCGGCGGCTCCTTCGGCAGCTCGCCCTGAAGCGTTTGCGCCATGATGGCATCGGAGATTTCACAGCGGGTAATCTGCCTATAGGCCGCTGTTGCCGCTGCGCTGTAGGGGCTGGCGGCCGCCTCGCCGCCGGCGATGGTTACCTCGCCCTTTAGCTTCAGCGCCTGGCTGGAAGCGCCCGCCCACAGGGGATATACGCCCGGCTCCAGTACCCACCGGCCAAGGCCGGTATGATAATAGGCCAGCTGCTCCCGGGAGAAGCGCAGCGTCACGCGCCGGCGCTCGCCAGGCTTAAGGTATACTTTCTCAAAGGCGCACAGCTGCTTAACCGCCTTGAACACCGCGCTGTTCGCATTGCGTCCGGCATAGAGCTGCACAATCTCCGCTCCCGCGCGGCCGCCGGTATTCTCCACCGTCAGCGAAGCCTCCACCCCATCCGCCTGCTGCGATACCGTCAGGTCGCGGTAAGCGAAGCAGGTATAGGACAGGCCGTGCCCAAAGGGATAGCGGATCCGCTCCGGCGCTTCGTCATAGAAGCGGTAGCCCATGAAGATGTTTTCCCTGTAGATCTCGATCTTCCGCCGCCCAAACGCTTCGCCAAAGGGGATATCCCCGGTGCTTCGCATCCAGGTTTCGCTGAGCTTGCCGCAGGGATTGGCCTCGCCAAAGAGCAGGCGGCGCGCCGCCTCGCCGCCGCCCTGGCCGGGCAGCGTCATGGCCAGCACCGCCGCAACCCGCCCGGCAAAGGGCAGCTCCACCGCCGCGCCGCCAAAAAGCACCAGCACGATCCGCTTGCCCGCCTGGGCCAGCGCCTCGATGAGGGCGATTTGATTGGCCGGCAGCCTGAGATCCCTGCGGTCATAGCCCTCGCTCTCATATAGCTCCGTCAGCCCGGCGAAAACCAGCACCGTGCCATATCCCTTGGCCGCGCGAAGCGCCTCTTGCACCAGGGAGGGATCCACGCGGCCCTCTCTTGTCCGGTATCCCCGTACATAATCGTAGGCAATGCCAGCCTGGTCAAAGGCATCCCTGGGCGACACGAGCCGGGCGGGCCGCAGCGCGCTGCTGCCCGCGCCCTGGTACCGCATCCGCTCGAACATCCGTCCGGCCACCAGCACCTTGTTTTGGGGGTCCAGCGGCAGGATCCCATCGTTTTGCAGCAGCACCGCGCACTGGCAGGCCGTCTCCACCGCCAGCTCGTGGTGCGCCTTGAGCAGCGGCTCCATGGGCTCCTGCCCTCGGGGCTGCTCCGTCAATGATGCCACCAGCTCCAACACCCGGCGTACGGAAGCGTCCAGCGCCCCGGCCGGCAGCCGCCCATCCCCCGCAGCCCGCAATAGGCTTCTGCGGTTATGCCATATCCCACCGGGCATGTCCAGGTCAAGGCCCGCCTTCACCCCGGCCACCCGGTCGCGGGTCGCGCCCCAGTCGGTCATGACCAGCCCGGAAAAACCCCACTGCCTGCGCAGCACATCGGTAAGCAGCCAGGGGTTTTCCGAGCAGTGCACGCCGTTTATCTTGTTATAGCCGCACATAACCGTCCGGGGCCGCCCCTTGGCAATGGCAATTTCAAAGGCCTTCAGGTACATCTCGCGGGCCGCCCGCTCATCCACCACCGAATCGCCCATATACCGGTAATTCTCGCTGTTATTCAGGGCAAAATGCTTCACGCAGGCAGCCACGCCTTCGCCCTCGACGCCGCGGCAATAGGCCGCGCCCAGCTCTCCGGCCAGCAGCGGATCCTCTGAGAAATATTCAAAATTCCTGCCGCATCGGGGATCGCGCTTCAAA
The DNA here is from genome assembly GCA_900542005.1 of uncultured Eubacteriales bacterium. Taxonomy (GTDB): domain Bacteria; phylum Bacillota; class Clostridia; order Christensenellales; family UMGS416; genus Parachristensenella. The sequence goes on along the minus strand of UQLW01000013.1, from coordinate 20,240 downwards.
TTGATTCCCGGCGCCAGCAGAATCTGCACATCATAGGCCCGGCATTCCTTGGCAATGGCGCTCCCAACCTGCTCCGCCAGGCGCCGGTCCCAGCCGCAGGCCAGTGCTGCCGGCGCTGGAAAGGCTGTGGAGGGCAGGGTGCCGCCCAACCCCATAACCCCGCTGCCATGGACGCTGCGCTTCTTCCGCACGCCCAGCGGCCCGTCCGTCATATAAACCGCGTCAATACCCAGCCTGGGGATCGCGTGGGTCATCCAGGTATGGTATCCCTCCAAAAGCGCGGCCTTCTCCTGGAGGGTTAGCTGCTCCACCAGCGAATCGATAGCCTTCATCTGTGCTCCTTCCTGAAAACCGGCGCCTAAAAGCATCCCGCCGCGCTGCGGCGGGATGCCCTTGGCCTATTGCCCCCCTATGCGCCCTGGAACCGGCGGCCTCAGCCGGCCATGGAGACCCCGTAACGCCGGCTCAGCTCGCCCACCATCTTCCGGTACCGGTCCACCGCCTGCTGCTCCTGCCGTCCGTCGATCATCGCGGCTATCGGCTTCAGGTACTGGTCATAGGTTTCACGCGCCAGCGCCAGCCGCTCGGTATCCTGCTGGATGCGCCGGCTCAGCAGGGGGCCCACCCGGTCGTATTGCGTCAGGATATCCGCGTATTCCGGCTTTCTCTGCAGGGTATCCGCCCGGAAGCGCCGCAGCGTCTGCATAAGCGGGCAGTCGTCCGCATAGCCCAGGGTGTGGCAGACGATGGTGGTAATATAGCAGCCTCCGCCTCCGCTGGTATCGTGGGAGCAGGTGTCGCTTCCCTCCGTATTCTTCCGGAAGTAGTTACAGTATCCCTCTCCCTTCCAGATTTCAAACTCCGCGCAATCTCTGCATGCCATAGCTACCGCTCCTCTCCCCGTCCTTTCGGCTCGTTTTCTTAAAATTGCGTCCCCCGCTGCTTGGCGGTATAGGTATCGCCCGTCACCTTCAGCACCATCACGCCGCTGTGCTCCATGGCTGCCAGCGTCTGGGGCGAAAAATCGAAAAACCGTCCGGTAATCAGCGCCAGCGCCTCCAGCTTTTCCTCCGGCTCGCGGACCACCTCCGCTGTTCCATATCCGATCACGCTGGCATAATCCATGCTGCAGCCGCAGGGGGTTTCACCGCCCACCAGCCGGTGGCCGCAATCCATCTCAAAGCATACCCGGGGGTTGGCCTGCAGCATGGACAGCCGCTGCCCCTCCCCATGGCAGTGGAAGTACAGCGTAAGCCGCTCCTTCTCATCAAACCGGTATCCAAAGTTCATCGGAACCACATAGGGCGTCCGGCCGTCGCACAGGCCCAGCCTGCATACGTCGCAGGCCTCTACAATCGCGTGTATCCGGGCCGGTTCGGTGATCTGTCTGTCTGACCTCCGCATGGGCATCCCTCCTTTTACCGATACCGGGCGCCTGCTCAGCGCTGCCGGCATCCTATCTGTTTTCCATTATTTTAGCATCCCGCGCTTCAAAAATCCATTGACATGTATATTCGACATGTGTAGAATATAAGAAAAATCCGTAGGGAGGAGCAAAAATGAAGCAAGCCAAGGAGCCCGCCATGAAGCTGCCGGACGCCGAGCTCGACATCATGATGGTGCTGTGGAGCCAGCAGGAGGCCATGACCAGCAGCCAGATTATGGCCGCCCTGGAGGGGAAAAAGAGCTGGGGGCTGACCACTGTGCTGAATTTTCTTTCGAGGCTGACCGACCGCGGCTTTATCCGTGTGGAAAAAATAGGCCGAACCAACCATTATCACGTGGTGATCAGCCAGGAAGCCTATCTGAAGGAGGCCAACGCCAGCTTTCTACGGAAGCTGCACGGCAATTCGGTACGCCATCTGGTCGCCTCGCTGTATGATAACCATACCATTTCAGACCACGACCTGCTGGAGCTGCGGCGGTATATCGACGAAAAGGAAAAGCAAAAGGGGGATATACCGCATTGGTTGCTTTGATCCAGGCATCCCTGGCCTTCTCGTTGGCCTTCGCCCTGGTCGCGGCGCTCTCGCCCTGGCTTTCCCGGGCGGTTGGCGTGCGCTGGTGGTATTGGGTCTGGCTGCTTCTGGCGCTTCGCCTGCTCGTCCCCTATGCCGCTGCCTGGCCCCAGGCGCCGCTGGTGCTGGAGGCGGCCAGTGCCCAAACCCAGGTGGAGCTGACGGCGGCTGAAACGCAGGCGCCTGCGGCCGCCCCAGCGCCGACCGAGGCGCAGGGCGCCGGCTGGAGGCGCTGGGTTGTCCCTGTCTACCTGTCCGGAGCCGGCCTCTTTGGCGGGTATTACGCGATAAACGGGCTGCTCTTTCAACGCAGGCTGCGGCGCTGGTCGCGCCCTGCCCGGGAGAAGCAGACGCTTACCCTCTTCGGTCAGGAGCGAGCCCGTCTATCCCTCCGGCGTCCCGTCAGGCTGATGGTCTGCCCCCTGCTGCCGGGGCCAGCCCTGCAGGGGCTGTTCCGCCCTACTGTGCTGATCCCCTCCGAGCAGATGGAGCCCGGGGATCTGGAGCTGGTTTTTGCCCATGAGCTCTCCCATTTGAAGCACCATGACCTGTGGTATAAGCGGCTGCTGCTCTGTGTACAGGGCCTGCATTGGTTCAATCCGCTGGTACACGTTATGGCCCGCCTGGCCCGCAGCGATCTGGAGCTGGCCTGCGATAGCCGGGTTGTCGAGCGGCAGGACGCCCGCTTCCGCGCCCGCTATGGCTATTCGCTGCTGAAGGCCGCCGAGGCCGGCCGAGGCCGCGATCCTGTGGCGGCGCTCCGCATGGGCGGCGGAAAGCAGGCTTTGAAACGCCGGCTTGGCCACCTTTTCGATGGGCAGCCCCGGCGCGAGGGCCTGGCGGTGGTCGCGTGCATAGCCGCAGTCCTGCTCTTTTCCGGCGCGCTGCTGGGGCAGGCCTCGGCGCTCTCCACGCCCCAATACGCCAGCACCGATGACTATGACCCCGCCTATTTCGACCCATCCAATCTGAATTTTTACCTTCTCTCCCCTTCGGGCCGCCGGGATGAAGCGCTGGACGCTACCACCGTGGTCTTCCACTCCCAAACGTACGCTACATCCGTGCTCCACCCGGAGGATCCGGCGCATCAGGCCGGAGAGCCGGCGCCCCTGCCCACCACCACCGTTGCAGGCCAGTTTTCCCCGGCATTTGGGTCTGCTGCGGGCCTGCCGCTGCCATCCTCTGGCAGTGAAGCCGAAGCCTATGCCATACCCGCTTTGGGCCTGAAGGCCTATTCCGCTGTGGCGCTGCTTCCTGCCGGCGGCATCACGCCCGACGGCTGGATGCTGCAAGCCGGTGACGTGGTCTCCCTGTCTCTGAACATGTCCAGCGACGTGCCGGTGGAGCTGGGCTACAGCCGCGACGGCGGGCGCTTGGGGGTGTTTTTCAGCGGTTCCGTTTCCTCGGGGGTCTGCCGCTTCACCGTGCCGGAGGATGGCGTCTATGCCTTCCTTGTCGCCAACCCCTCTGGCCAGCAGATCACGCTGCATTCCGGCGCCGTTCAGCTGAATACAGAAGGCTCGTATCGCACCACCACGACGAAAGCTGCCGAATCCTTCGCCGGTACCACGGTGATCGATGACGGCTCATGGGAGTAAGCCATGGAAAAGATCATCTACCGCCTGTCTGCCAGCTGGCTGCTGGCCGCGCTGCTGCAATTGGCCATTACCGGCGAAAGCTTTACCCGCCTGGATTTCAGCCGGAGCTCCAGCCTCATGGTCTTCCTTATGCTGGCCGCGCTCTTTTTCCTGCTGCTCTCCCTGGCGCGATACCTGCTGCCTCCCCGCCTGGATACGGACCGTTCTGTGCTGATGACCGCGCTGGCCGGATACGGCTGCTGCCTGCTGCTTCTTCATCAGGAATTCTATTTTCTGCTGGGGCTCACTCTTGCCTGCGTGCTAGCCGTCTGTTATCTGGCCAGGCGCCCCTTTTCACTCTCCGCGCAGCTTACCTTCACGCAGGTCCGGTGGATTCTCGCCCTCCTTGCCTGCTATTCAGCTGTTTTTATCAGCATCGTGACGGTTGGACGCTATCTGACCCATGTGACCTCCACCTATGACTTCGGCATCTTCGCGCAGATGTTCCATTCCATGAAAACGCGCCTGACGCCTGTCACCACCTGCGAGCGGGACATGGCGCTTTCCCATTTTGCCATCCATCTTTCTCCTGCCTACTATCTGCTTCTACCCTTCTATTGGCTGGCCCCCAGCCCGATAACGCTTCAGCTGCTGCAGGCGGTGCTGCTGGCCTCCGGCATTCTGCCGCTCTATAAGCTCTGCCGGCTTAAGGGCTGCTCGCCCGCTGTGACCCTGTGCATCGGCGCAGCCTATTGCCTCTCCCCAGCGCTGATGGGCGGCTGCTTCTATGATATCCATGAAAACTTCATGCTGGCGCCGCTACTGCTCTGGCTGCTGTGGGCCCTCTCAGCCCAGAAGCGTGCTTGGCTGGTCGGGATTATCGCCCTGGCCACGCTTTTTGTGAAGGAGGATGCCGCCGTCTATGTGGCCTGCGTCGGGCTTTACTGGCTCCTGGATAAGCGCCAGCTGAAACGGGGCGGCGCCCTGCTGGCCGGATCTGTCGGCTATTTTGCGCTTGCGCTGCTCATCCTGAAGGCTCAGGGCCATGGCGTGATGACTAACCGCTATGATAACTTCATCAGCCACGACTCTCTGGGCCTGCTCAGCGTATTTCATACCCTCCTGGTCGATCCGGCCTATCTGATTAGTCAGGTATTCACCCAGGAAAAGCTGATCTTTGCGTTGAGTATGCTGGTCCCGCTGGCCTTTCTCCCCTTTATGCTGCGCCGTCCCGGCCAGCTGGCGCTGTGGATCCCCTTTGTGCTGGTCAACCTGATGAGCAACTATACCTATCAGCATTCCATTTATTTTCAGTATGTCTTTGGCTCTATGGCGCTGCTCATCTACCTAACCCTGGAAAACCTTTCCGGCCTCCCCTGCCGCTGGCGCCGTACCGCAGCCCTATCCATGGCGCTGGCCTCCCTCTTTTTCCATCTGGGCCTTACCTTTCAGCGCTCCGGCGTTTTGAATCAGTACCTGGCCAACCGTGAGCTGCACCAGCAGATCGACAGCGCTTTGGCCCGGATCCCCGACGATGCCTCGGTCATCTCCACCACCTATCTGCTGCCTCAGCTCTCCCAGCGGGATGAAATCTACATGTATCCCTCTTCCCACGACGCCGAATACCTGGTAATCGATACCCGCCCGGGCCGCGTCACCGAGGTGAACGGCCAAGCCACCACCGCCCAGGCGTTAATCGTCCAGCACCAACAGCAGGGCTATGAAATCTTCGCCCAGGTCCAGGACGGTGTCTGCATTCTCCGCAAAGGGCGATGAACGAGGGACGAGGTACAGGTAATAAACAATATAAACAGATGGAGAATTCTACCAGAGCGTATGATAAACTCGCCACTTCGTTTTTAGCGTTCGTATATGTGGCTTCTATCTCCCTTTTGTTAAAATAACGAAGTTGCTTCACTTTTCAGATACGCCCTAGTTCGGATCTGCGAGGTTCTTGATTGCGATATCGGTGATATCGTGGAAGTTGTGCGCAAAGATGCAGGATGAGTCCGTTTTATGGGACATATCCATCTGTAGAATGTATCATGGAAAAATGCAATTTGGAGGCTAATCCGTTATGTCTATGAATGAACTGCAAAAGCAGACAAATGCAAATATACAGGCGAAAGCCAATCTGATCTGGGAAATTGCCACCCATCTGGTGGGCCTGTTCAAGCCCCATGAGTATGGCAAGGTCATTCTGCCTATGACCGTGCTGAAGCGTTTTGATGATGCACTGAAACCTACCAAGGCTGCTGTTGTTGAGATGGCGAAGAAACTGGATGTTCAGAAGGTCGAGGGTACGATCCGTGACGGCATCCTGTGCCGTATCTCCGGCTATGACTTCTACAACACCAGCAACTATGACTTTGCCAAGCTGATCGCTGACCCCGATGGCGTGGAAATCAACTTTGAAGCCTATCTGCAGGGTTTCTCCTCCAACATTAAGGACATCATTGATAACTTCGACTTTGCCAACACCGTCAAGCTGATGGTCAAGGGCGGCGTCCTGTTCGTGACCCTGCAGGAGTTCAACTCTACCAAAGCCGATATGTCCCCGGAGAAGATCACCTCCGCTGACATGGGCTATATCTTTGAAGAACTCATTCGGAAGTTCTCCGAGTCTTATGACGAGCAGGCCGGTGCTCACTTCACCAGCCGCGACATCATTTATCTGATGACCGAGCTGCTGGTTGCGCCTGAAAAGGCTGAAATCATGGCAGAGGGCTGCACCAAGACCGCTTACGATATGGCAATGGGTACTTCCCAGATGCTCGGCTGTCTGACCGAGCGCCTGCAGGAAATCAGCGAGGATGCTGCGCTGACCTGCTTTGGTCAGGAGTTCAACCCCGAAACCTACGCTATTGCCAAGGCTGATATGCTCATCAAGGGCGGTAACGCATCCGGCATGAAGTATGGCGACACCCTCTCCGATGATGCCTTCAGCGGCTATGAATTTGACTATATTATCTCCAATCCGCCCTTCGGTATCGACTGGAAGCGTGAAAAAGTCCAGGTTGAGGCAGAAGCCAAGAAGGGCTTTGACGGTCGTTTCGGCCCCGGTCTGCCTGCCATCTCCGATGGTCAGATGCTGTTCATGCTCAACGGCGTGAAGAAGCTGAAGGAAGGCTCCGGCAGAATGGCGATCATTCAGAACGGCTCCTCCCTGTTCACGGGGGACGCCGGTTCCGGTGCATCCGAGATCCGCCGGTATGTCATCGAGGGCGATTTGGTGGAAGCCATCATTCAGCTGCCTACCGACCTGTTCTACAACACCGGCATCTCCACCTACATTTGGGTGCTGACCAAGGGCAAGCTCATGCACCGCGCTGGCAAGGTGCAGCTGATCGATGCGAGCAAGTGCTTTGTGAAGCGCCGCAAGAACATCGGCTCCAAGCGCGTGGATCTGGATGACGACTGCATCAGCCTCATCGTCCGCGCCTATGAGGCGTTTGGCGACGAGACTTACGAAGAGAACGGCCTTGTAGTGGAATCTAAAGTGTTCGACAACAGCTTCTTTGGCTTTACCAAGGTGTGCGTGGAAACCGCGCAGGCTGACAAGGAAGGCAAGCCCCTCCTGAAGAAGGGCAAGGTTCAGCCGGTGAAGGGGGCATCCGACAGCGAGATCATCCCCCTATCTGAAGACATGGATGCCTATATGCAGAAGAATGTGCTGCCCTATAACCCGTTGGCCTACATCGACCACACAAAGGACAAGGTGGGCTACGAGGTGCCCTTCACCCGCCTGTTCTACAAATTCGCCCCGCCCACCCCTTCCGCGGAGATTTTTGAGGAGATCAAGGCTCTGGAAGAAGAGGAAACGGCGCTGATGAAGGAGTTGTTTGGCAATGCGTGAGATGAAAGATAGTGGGGTTGAGTGGATTGACGAAATCCCTGTTGATTGGTCCCTAATCCGATTCAAAGACAAATGGAAAAATGTAAAAGAGGTGGCAGGTGCTTCTTCTGAAGAATATGAAAGATTGGCATTAACTCTCAATGGAGTTATTAAACGGCCAAAGGATGATTCGGAAGGCTTGCAGCCAAAAGCATTCGATGGCTATCAGATTCTCAGAGAAAACAATTTTGTTTTCAAGATGATCGATCTACAAAATGTGAGCACAAGCCGTGTTGGGCTATCCCCCTACACAGGACTGGTTTCTCCTGCGTATATCCGTTTTGCTCCCAAGGCGGACGGACAGTATTCAAAGTTTGCATACTATTTCCTGATGAGTATGTATTACAACTGCGTGTACAACAATTTGGGTGGAAATGGTGTCCGAAGCGCTCTTAACGCATCGGATATGGGCTCATTTTATATTCCTTGGCCTGATGAGCATACCCAAGTAGCGATTGCAGAATTCATAGATGCTCAGATGGTGAAAGTTGATGCACTAATTGCCAATGTCCAGACCCAGATTGAAAAGCTGAAAGCCTACAAACAGAGCCTGATCACCGAGGTTGTCACCAAGGGGTTGCGTTCTGATGTTCAATTCGTAGACAGTGGCATTGACTATCTGGGGGATATTCCTTTAGGGTGGGAGATACTCTCAATAGGACGTCTTTTCTCTTATGTGGGAGGCTATGCCTTCAAAAGTGAATTGTTCACAATTGATGAAACAAATCATCAGGTTTTACGAATCGGTAATGTTAAGAATGACCACCTCATTCTTGACAGCAAGCAGATATACATTGATGATTCTTGTGCAAAGGATGCAGAGGGAGCTAAAGTCGAATCGGCTGACATACTGTTTACCATGACTGGTACAAAAGGGAAGCGTGATTATTTTTTCACTTTGCTTGTTAAGCCCGAAGATATAGGCACCAAAAATCTATACATCAACCAGAGAGTCGGACTGTTTAGACGGAAGAGTAAAAAAATCAATATGTGCTTTGCCAACTATGTTCTGAAAGAGAAGCGTATACTGGACTACATATTCCTAAGTGAAACGGGCACAGCAAATCAGGGTAACTTGGGTATAGAAAATATAGCGAGGACGAAAATATATGTTCCGCCTCTTGAAGAGCAAGAAGGAATTGTTGGATATCTTGATGTAAAGTGTGTCCAGATTGACCAGCTTATCTCCATCAAGCAGAAGAAAATCGACAAGCTGAGCGAATACAAGAAATCCCTCATCTATGAGTACGTCACCGGCAAGAAGGAGGTATCCTGATGGATAAAAGCGAAAAGCGCTTTGAGCGGGACATCGAATCCTTTCTGATTTCTCCCGCAGGCGGCTATACCCAGTTCAATGGTCAGGACGCCGACGGTAACTGGGTGCAGGCCCGTCAGCACGACATCGCAAAGTGCATCTACATGGATGTGCTGTGCGAGTTCATCGCCAGGACCCAGCCCAAGGAATGGGCCAAGTACATCAAGTACTATGGCGACAACGCCGCCGACAAACTGTATCACCGTCTGGAGACCACCATCTCCAACCAGGGCCTGCTGTATGTTCTCCGCAATGGCATTGAGGACATGGGCTGCAAGCTGAAGGTCTGCTTCTTCAAGCCGGAGTCCGAGCTGAATCCATTGGCAGTTGAGAGGTACGAAGCAAATATCCTTGGTTGTACCCGTCAGTTCCGCTATACAACAGCCAACACGAACACCATCGATATGGTGCTGTCTGTGAACGGCATCCCCATTGTGGCTCTGGAACTGAAGAATCAGTTGACCGGGCAGGACTGTGTCTGCGCCATCAACCAGTTCAGGAACGACCGCAGCTCCAAGGAGTTTGCGTTCCGTTTGAACCACCGCTTCCTGGTCTACTTCGCTGTGGACCTCTATGAAGCATGGATGACCACCCAGCTGCAGGACGGAGCAACGCGCTTCCTACCCTTCAATCAAGGCAGCAACGGAGCTGGCAACACCGGCGGAGCTGGCAACCCTGTAAACCCCAATGGGTACGCCACAAGCTATCTGTGGGAAGAAGTCCTCCAGCGCGACAGCCTGCTTGACCTGATCCACCGCTTCATTTCCTTTGTGAAGGAAAAAGAAGAAGTGATCCAGAACGGCGTAGTCAAAACGGTCACCAAGGAAACAATGATTTTCCCGCGCTATCATCAGTACGATGTGGTCAAAAAAGTGCTCGCCGATGTGAAGCGCAATGGCGTCGGCACAAATTACCTAATCCAGCATTCCGCAGGCTCCGGTAAGTCCAACTCCATTGCATGGATTGCCTACCGGCTGGCTTCTGTTCACGATGCGCAGGATAATGGCCTGTTTGATTCCGTGATCGTGGTTACCAACCGCGTGGTGCTGGACAGCCAGCTGCAGGACACCATCAACAGCTTTGAGCATCAGGTCGGTCTGGTGGAAGCCATTGACGATAAAAAGAACTCCCGCAGCCTTGCGGAAGCCATCAATGATAAGAAGCGCATTATCATCTGCACCATTCAGAAGTTCCTCTTTGCGCAGAAGGATATGGAGAAGTTCCGTGGTCGTAAGTTTGCTATCATCATCGACGAGGCACACCAGGGGCAGAGTGGACTTAGTGCCAGAGCATTGCGTCGCAGCCTGATTGATATCGGCATTGCCATCAAGGAATATGCCGAGGAAGCAGGAATTGAAGAAGATGAAGTGGATCTGACCGACGAATATGTGAATGCCGTCATCGGTCAAGGCAGACACGACAACCAGTCCTTCTTTGCATTTACCGCTACCCCTAAGGGACAAACACTTGAAACCTTTGGTACGGTCGTTGGACAGACCCCGGAGGGCGAACCCATCAAGGTTCCGTTCCATGTATACTCTATGCGGCAGGCCATTGAGGAAGGCTACATTCTGGATGTGCTTTCCCACTATACCACCATCCGAGAGGCTTTCAAGCTGATCCGTGTATCCGAGGACAACCCGGAATTGGTGGAGGGTGCGGCATCCCGCGCGCTGTTTAAGTATTATAAGCAGCATGGATATACCATTACTCAAAAGACTGAGATGATCATGGCGAACTTCCTGGATAACTGCCGTTATCAGATCGGTGGCAAGGGCAAGGCTATGGTCGTGGCAGACAGCCGCGCCAATGCTGTTCGCTATTACCTTGCAATTAAAAAGTATATTGCGGATCATGCCGAGCAGTGCGCCGGCACCGATGTTATGATTGCATTCTCCGGTGAAGTGACTCTGGAGGATTACCCCAGCGAGAAGCCTTTCACCGAGGCTACCATGAACCTGGACGAGAACGGCAAGTTCATCACCACCGACAAGAAGTTCCGTAAGGCGTTCCACAGCAACCAATATAATATCCTTGTTGTTGCCAACAAGTACCAGACCGGCTTTGATGAGCCTCTCCTCCATTCCATGTATGTGGATAAGAAGCTCCGGGATGTGACCGCCGTCCAGACTCTCTCCCGCCTGAACAGAACCACCCGTGGCAAGAACAGCACCTTCGTTCTGGACTTTGAAAATACCGAGGATGACATCAAGTGTGCTTTCTTGCCGTACTACGAGATTACTACCCTTGAGGGCAGCACCGATCTGAACCGTGTCTACGATCTGAGAAACAAGATCCGCGACTTTATGCTCTACAACTATGAAGATGTGGATGCCTTTAATAAGTTCATGGCAAAGCAGATGGGCAAAGGACAGGATGCAGCTGCGCTCGGTAGATTGGCGGGTATGTTCAAGCCTGTTGTGGCACGATACATGGAGCTGTCTGAGGATGACCGCTTCGTGGTGCGTGACTATGTCCGTAAGTTCAACAAGGCTTATGCGTATATCACACAGCTTGTACGGCTCCATGACAAAGATCTGTTCAACGAATACCAGTACACGCTGCACCTCGTAAAACTGCTGCCGAGACCCGGCACGGAGTTTGTGGACATTGATGATAAGATCAAATTGGAGTACGCATCCCTCACGGAAACCTTCAGTGGTGCAATCATGCTCGATGAGAAACCACCCGTGTTTACTCCTGGTGGCAGCATAGCTCCCAAGACGCCTACGAAGAAGAAGGACACCCTTCAGAGCATCATCGATAAGGTGAATGAACGTTTCAGCGGTGACTTCACGGATGGAGATCGAGTCATCATTGAGGGCATCTATCAGATGTTTATGAAAGATAGCGAGGTCAAGAAGTTCAGAAAGTACGCCAAGGATAACAGCACTGAAATGTTTGTACGGTCTTTGTTCCCAGATAAGTTCAGAGCTATTGTTACACAGTGCTTCCTGGACAACAACGAATCCTTCCAGAAGCTGTTCAGTGATCAGGAGTTCTATGATCGCGTTCAGGACGTTATGGTGCAGGAACTGTATAAGGCGCTGCGGAAAGACTGATTCGCAAAATTTACAAGTGCTCTTATGGATGGCTCGTATCGTTATTTACCAACGAGTATCAACTATAATGCATTAACATAAGGAGTTCTCCATTGGTTTTTCCTCCTTTCCTTGAGTTAGCCACCGAAGTGGCATGTAAGGCGCTGTTGTATTTGTTCTCAACATCCCCAGAAGCTGCAATATAGGGAAAAAAGAGCCATTCACACCGTAATGGCATGAATGGCTCAACTCAGGAATAAAAAATAGCGGCTAACCCTAATAGCCGCTTGCTACGATTCACTTTTTGAAAAAAGACCGATTTTTTGATAACGTGTTGCAAAAGTGTTGCACGGCGGGTTTTGAAAAAAGAAAATCCCGAAAACCCTAGCAAATCAAGGGTTTTCGGGACATGGAAACCGAATTATTTCACTCCCACTCGCTCCTGCCAGAAGTTTTCTAAACAGATTTGCTTATAGGATTTAGCTCAGAGTATTGGTATTCTTTTCATTATTCAGATAGTAGGGGCTATCTGATTTTTTGTTGCCATGGTGTTGCCAAGCAAATCAATATAATGTCGCATCTTTCAGATTAATTATAGCACGAACAAAATGCTTTGCCAATCTTCTCATAGGTTCCTATGGGTACCCCCACCAGGAAATCGTAGGATGCAACACTCTCCCAGACAAACCCATAAGGCTAGCCGGCCTTTTCTACCAGCAGCTTGGATATCTGGCCACAGGCATCTACTTCATCGCTGAGCCGAAGTGGTCCATGATCTCATGCTAAAAGCCGTTACAAATGGATAACTCCTCTGCATCAAAAAACACCCATGTCTTCTGTCAAAGGTGGTGAGGATGTAACTAGTACTTACACCATCATGACTTGATACATACTGTTTTTCGATCCACCTTGTACACGAACCTTCAACTTAGTTTTGGTTTTATAGGCCTTCTCCGCCCGCTTTCTTTTGCTGGCATTTAGTCTACCGACATAAGCACGATAGTGGACTCCATCTTTTTCAAACTCGCCTTCAACTGAGCTATTTGTGACAGCTATCACATTCATGTCCACGACATCGCCTGCCCTAATAGGAGCCGGCTTCGTTTTCTCCGATGTAGGCAAGATTCTTTTGATGGGATCCATCCCTTTAGGTGACAGTTCTCCCATCTCCTCTGCCGAAGCTGGAACATACTGGCTTTGGGCAGATACAGTAAGATTCGCTAGAGATTGGATTTGTTCTTTTCTGGCAGCTTTCAGGATATCACTCACATCAAAATATTCGCCAGCGCTCTTGTCCCGAGCACTATTTGGCAAAGCCCGCAGTCGATCAACCGCAAAGCCACCTATAAAGATGATATTATGGTTCAACTGGCGACTACTCACCGTGTTTTCTACCTGCTTGCCAGTCTCTAGCCAAGCTTTTTCATTGTTCCAGCAGCTAGGCTGGTACAGGCGTAGCACTCCGTATTGGTACACAAACTCATCCAGATGACCTTCAAAGACCTGTGGCTGTAGCCGGCTGTCATTGAGAGCGTTCAGAATTTCCATCTCACTATGGTAGGTGGTCACGTCCATTAACTGTCCCATTTCCTTTCCCACCACAAACAAGTCCCGCATCTTATCTAGGCTGCCCCGCCGTTGGTCGAAGCGGTGGTCAGAATCCAATCGGGAGATGCGGGCATCCAAGCTACGCACATTCTCGAAAGCCTGGCCTGAGCCGTCTTTCCAGCTCAAGTACTCCAATACCTTCACATAGTAATAGGGTTCAGGGTTATGAGGACGCTTGGAATGTTCCTCCATTTCCAACCACTGGCGAGCCTTGCTTAATCCATCGTCTAAACGGGACCCCAGATTCTTTCCAAGCAACATCCAGTAATGATACATACGAGTATAGTTAAAGTAGTCGGCGTAGGAGGTAGGATTATAGGGGCGTTGCAACAGCTCGTTAATTTCTTGCAGTAGCTGCTGCTTTTTCTGAGCGGACCCAATACCTTCGCAAAAGTTGCCTCTACTGTCCTTGGCCTTGGCAGAACTGATACGGGCGAGCACCAGTCCCCGCAAGGCCCGGTTGTAATCGTCCACATCACAGCTGCCTCGGAGGCGGTCCACCTGGTTTTGGTAGTATTCCACGGCCTTACCGAAGTTTCCAAACATAATCTGGGAGTGGAACCGATTCTCGATATCTCGGATATGGTTCTCAGCCACCACACCTAAGTCATCGTAGGAATGAGCGTCCTCTAGAACTGACAAAAAGTTTGCATATATTTGCCTCTGCTCCGAATTCAGGCGACTCAGCTCATCACTATTGTGGATTCCCCGTACCCGATAGACAAATTCTAGATAGGCCTCGTACAGGTCCAGCAGACTGGGCAGTCCATATTCAGGGCTACCATACTCACAAGTTTTGTAAAAGCTCTCTTGGGCTCTACTTATCTTGCTGTCCCAAACGGCAAACTCTTCGGAGGTGACAGGGCTGTCTCTGTGGACTTTCCACTTTTCCTTCATCTCGTCCAGCAGAGATTTTCCATGCATATGGTAGATGAGAGGGTCTGAGTCGGGCATATAATCGATAGCCAACTCCATCATCTCCTCCGCCTTGTCAAAGTTCTTTTCGCCCTGGCTGTACAGCTTGCCCAGATGAGCGTAAGCGTGTGATACCAAGCGTAACTGAAGACGCTCCAAACTGGTCAGTTCAATGTCTGAATTCAGATTTTTCCGGTTGCGAATTTCATCAGCTAGAGGGCGAAATGTCTCTGCTAAGTGGAGCATCAGGCTACGCTGGTAGATAGTCATACCGATGGTTTCCAGCAACAAAGAGAGGGAACCTTCCCCCTCTCCACCGCTCTTGTTCTGAATCATCAGAAGGATAATCAGGTTGAGACTATCCTCCCGCAGGTTGCGGCCCATGTTGGCTACCTGATCGATCAGTTTATTAGTTAAATCGTAGATGGCGCTACTGCAGTTTTCGAAACCATTGTAGTAGTCACGATAGTATAACTCCAAAAACTTACTACTGAGCAAGGGATGCTTGAAGTGGTACATGTCAATGCCACTATCACTCCGTTCCTTGACTATAATACTAGAGGCAGCTGGGAGTAGACGTAAAAATTCGTTGCGCACGGTAAGTCCTAACCAAGAGCTAACTAGGGACACGGGAAAATTCTTGCAATAGAATTTGTCGCACATCGCCAAGCACCCTATCACGTCAGCATAATCCCGCTTAACGCAACCATCTAGAGCCTTGCTCACATAGTCGTCGATATTAAAGTTTTCCTCCATGTAGTACAGTCCGATGATGAATGGCGTGCGCATTGTTGAGGTGATAACACGGTCAAAGTCCCGGTTGCGCTGTTGGAAGAGAATGGGTGCCAGGCGGCTCATGTCTTGGAAACGGTTACGCAACTTGTCTACTGTGGTGTCTGTCAGCCTGATCATGTCCTGTTTTTCAGCGTGGCGATAGTCGGTAAGCAGACTATTGTTGCTGCGCATAGCCACCAGCAGGATGCAACGGCGACGCAATTTACATATACTGTCGCACAAAGCCTTCAAATTGGGCAAGGTATCTTCAGCTAACATCACCACAGGCTCTTTTTCTAGTACATTATCATAAAGATTTTCCACCAGTAAGCTGATGCTGTTGTCAAATCGTCTCACACTGAGCACGGCATATTCCTTATGCAGATCCCATGCCAACTGACGAACGAAAGTGGTTCCACCTAGGCCAGGGGTGTGCTGGATGAAGAACAATCGCTTCTGGGGGTCTGCTTGAGTAACACCCAGAAGAGTCTTGATGCGATTAATGATGAGCGCACGCTTGTCTTCCCTCTCCAGGGGCACCGCAGCATCGTTGGCAATGGTACTCCAAGAAGCAGTATTACCTCGATAGAATGCCTCAGTTTGTGCTCGGCTCTCATCGTTATTCTCACAGCCATCATACAACACATCGAAGAACGGCGCCAAGTTGTTCCGGTCGTTTTCGGAGATATGCACTCGCTTGCCACCTGCGGGTAGAGTGAAGTTGGTTTCTATAGAAACACGGAGGGGGAGGTCCCGGCGGTACTCGGTAAGGGCATCGAAAAAGAACGCTGTGGGGCAGTTGATGCGTCGGAAGCACTCATCCATATCCTCCCGACAGTCGTAAAACCAGTCTGAGCAACAACTGTCAGCATCTTTATCACTCAGGCCCACCCAGGTGAGAAAATATTCGGCAGGAGCACTTCTATCTAATGCTGCGTACAGTTCCTGTACAAGCGTTTTGTCATCGGTAAGAGCCACGATGTTGATGCGGCGCTCATTCTGGTCAGCCTTCTTCAGCAGGTTTTCAAAGATGCATCGGATGGTACTCATCTTCTCTCGCATGGACAAGCGTTTGGGTAGAGGGTCTCTATCACAACAGAACCAAGTGTAGGCGGGTATACTAAATTTAGGAGACGGATTACCAGTGCAAAGCTGGTAATCGCCGCAGCGATACCAAAGGGTAGTATTTTTGACCAGGGTCTGAAGTCCCATAGCAGCGCTACGGGTCAGCACATCCTGTTGTAGACGGTTATGATCTACACAGGATAGCAGACCACCGCAATCGGAATAACCATCCAGATCTATCACCAGATCCCAAGGCAAGTTGGCTACGAGACGCCGCTGCTCATCTGGCACATCGTGAACAGAGTCTACCAGCAGAATGGTGGTGTCATCATCGAAGCTGAGGCTACAGGGTTCTGCCAAGAATTCGTCATAGTCAAAACGGGCACTAGTAAAGGCAGGACCCGCAGAGTATTCCAGCACAGACAACTCGTCCTTTCGTTCGGGGGTGAGGAAGAGCAGCATGGAGCGGATTGAGCGGTAACAGCGGATGGCAGACAAACACGCAGTAATGCGGGCAGCATGGGTTATAGGGGCCCGATCGCTACGGTCCCGCTGGAGGGCCTGCAGGTCAAAATCAAAGTCCACCTTTTCATCCCGGAGTACCTTGGCCAGCACTTCGGTAAGCTGGATGGCGTTATCTTTACATGTAATCCAAGACTCTTTTAAATTAGAGCGGACTGGCATATCTTTGCTGTTTTCTACGGTGATACCGTGCGCATCATAGAATTCTCGGGAAGGCCCAGCAGAGTAACAGGATAGGATAAGCTTGGTTAGTGCATCAGCCACATTGAAATAAGTCTGTTTTGCATCAAAATTGTATCCCAATCCCTGTTCCTTGGCCCACTTGCGGGATTCCATTAGGTCGTCATTTATTGCGGTGAGGGCCATCTCTGTCCGCAACATAGCGGCGTACTTCTTTACATTTTCCTGATACCAGCGCACAATGGCCTCGACATGGTCATCATACTCTCTCTTCTGAGTGCTTGATTCAATTAGTTCGCAAAACCCCATATCTCCATTCCTTTCCGGGAGAGTGTAGTAATATTTTTATTATAACTCTCTTTCTACAATATTACAATTCAGAACTTCCCCGTCAAAATCTCAAAAGTCGGTTGTTTTAGATACTGGCAAGCAATGCTTGTGGCTATCCATTTGCCACAAACTGCTTGTTGAGGGCAGCGTCCCCAAGCCCCTTTTGAACACAGAATTTCATTCTGTGGCTGCGCGTTCTCAGAACGCTTCTGAGGGATACGCCAAAACGCCGTCCCCCTTTGGGGAAGGGTGTAGCAGACCGTGACCCCCTTACAGCCTTGAGGGCTACCGTGAAATAGTGTAGCCCTTGACAGATGAGTGGACAAAATTTCCACCCCAGTTTTTCCTCCCGCGACGGTGGCGACGGTTGCAACGGTGCTGGGAGCACCCCTCAAAACACCGTCGCGACCGTTGCAAGCGTCGCGCTTTACTCGATTACTTCAAACGCAGGCGCTTCCACCACCATGTAAGTCAACCGGATACGCCGCCCGGCGTGCTTGGTTTTGTTCTCGTACTTCACCTGATGTTCTTCCAGCAGGCAGCTGGCATTCACATTCAGATGCTTGGTGAGTCGGTTTACCGCCATATCCGTCTGAATTGCCTGTGCCAGCTCGGTAGGACTTCCTTCCCATTCCCGGTTGTCAGCGGATACGATTTTCGCTACGGCTTCCAGCACCGGGTCTGGAGGCTGCTTCCAAAGCTCATTCTCTGCATGGTCGAGGTTCCATACTAGGCTTTCCTGGTCCTTGCTCAGATACAGCCGTTGATCCGGCTGATCTCTGCCCACCACCTCCAAAGTAGCCTTACTATCTGTTCGCTTCTCCTTCTGCATCAGGAACGCCCCATCCGCACAGCCCAGCAAGCCCATAGTGCCAGAGATCATCTCAAAGCTATCCCCCGCAGGCTGCTTTCTGGTGTGGTGCACGATTAGGACGCAGACGCCATACCGATCAGCAAATTGCTTCAGCTTGCCGATTACCTCATAGTCGCTGGAGTAGCTGTAACTGTCATTCGCAGCCTCACGGACTTTTTGCAGGGTATCCACGATAATCAGCTTGGTGTCACTGTGTTCCCGGACGAACTTTTCCAGCTGTTCATCCAGGCCGCTGCCAATCATCTTAGCGTTGGTGGCGAAGTGGAGGGAGCTTGTCCCCTCCACTCCGAACATTCGGAACATCCGGCGCTGTAAGCGGCTCTCGTCATCTTCTAGGGCAAGATAGAGCACGGTTCCCTGGTGGACTTTGTAGCCCCACAGATCTTGCCCGGTGCTGACATGATGGGCGATCTGCGCCACCAGGAAGGACTTGCCGATTTTAGGCGCTCCGGCAAGGATGTACGCTCCTGTATAGAGCAGGTTCTCAATCACCGCAGACTTGCCCTCGAACACATTGTCCATCAGCTCGTCCAGGGTCACAGTATGCAGATAAGCCGGGTCGCTCATGCGGCGCATCTTCCGGTAAAGTTCCTCCAAATCTCTTTCCGGGGAATTGCTTTTTTCCTCCGGGTCTGGTATAGTGGTCTTGGAATTTGTAGAGATTGACTGCCCATCATCTGCGCCAACAGATGAGCCCTGGGCGGTCATTTTCTTTTTCTCATCGGTCATAGGCAAAGTCCTCCTGCATCCCGTTCATAATGGTGGTGATCATCTGGATGGTGTCCAGCAGCTCGTCGCTCACGCCCTGTCCAGCCTCGATCCGGCGCAGCTCGTCCAGCACAGCAGCCAGCTGATCCCGCAGCGCCTTATAGATCCTGGGGTTGCCCTGGACTACCACATCCCGGCAGAGCAGCCGCCGGATGATGTAGTCCTGCTTGGTCAGGCCGGTGAGCTTGACCGCCGTTTCGATCTGAGCGTCCTCCTCCGGGGAGACCCGGAAGGCCACGGTCTTGTTTCTCCAACGGTTGTGCTTGTCCAAATTCTTTGCTGACATTTTTAATAGCCCCTTTCCATGTTCAGTTTATCCGCCATCTCCGCCTGTTTGGACGGAAACAGGTGCGCATAGTTATAGGTGATGTCGATGCTCTCATGTCCTACCCGGTCTGCGATGGCCGTAGCAGAGAAGCCCATGTCGATTAGAAGTGACACCGCGCTGTGACGAATATCGTGGATTCTGATGCGCGGTACCCCCGCTTCTTTGGCTCCTCGGTCCATCTCCCTATGGAGATAGCTTTTGGTGACGGTAAACATCCGGTCATCCGGCCCGATGCCGTAGAGCATTTTGATGTAATCCTGGATTTCCTCGGCCAGAAATTGCGGCATGGTGATGACCCGATTGCTCTTTTCGGTTTTGGGGGCGGTAATCAGATCTTGACCGTTCAGCCGCTGATAGGACTTATTGATGGTGACGGTGCGCTTCTCAAAGTCAAAGTCTGCTGGGGTCAGGGCCAGCAGCTCCCCCTCTCGGATACCGCACCAGTAGAGCATCTCAAAGGCATAGAAGGACATAGGCTTGTCCATCATCACCTCGGCAAATTTCAGGTACTGCTCCTTGGTCCAGAACATCATCTCCCGATTTTTCTTTTTGCCCATGCTGCCTGCCTTCTTGCAGGGATTCTCCCGGAGGTTGTAGTACCGAACCGCGTGGTTGAAGATGGCGCTGAGTTGGTTATGGACCGTCTTGAGGTACACAGGCGAGTAGGGTTTACCGTTCTCGTCCTTGTGATTCAGCATCTCGTTTTGCCAGGTGATGATCTGCTGGGCAGTAATGTTGCACATCTTCAGCCTGCCGAAGTAGGGCAACAGCTTGGTACGGATAATATGGTCCTTAGTGGCCCAGGTGTTTTCCTTGAGCCGGGTCTTCATATCCGCCGTGTAGAGGTCCACGAAGCTCTTAAAGGTCATGTCCAGATCGGCGCTGGTCTTATTGAGCTGTTCCCGCTCCCATGCCTGTGCCTCCCGCTTGGTCTTGAAGCCCCGCTTCTGGGTCTGCTTGCGTTCGCCGTTCCAGTCGGTGTAGCGGTAGACCGCCCGCCAGGTGTTGGTCTTTTCTTCCTTGTAGACTG
>UQLW01000012.1 GCA_900542005.1 uncultured Eubacteriales bacterium | reverse complement strand
TGTAGGCTTGCCTACAGACTTTGCCCCCCGCTTCGTCCCAGCGGGGGGCTTTTTTATGCCTGCATAGAAGCTCATGGCGCAAAAAAAGGCCCCCTGCGGGCCGGGAAGGGGATATGGGATTTAGAGCCGCTGCATGCAGTGCACGCATACGGGAAAGGCTTCGTTGCCGGGCATGTGGCCGCTGACGGTTTCCACGGTCTCAAAGCCCATGGAGCGGTAAAGCTGCAGCGCGGGCTCGTTGCCCTGCAGCACCTCAATGCACAGCGGCCTTTGCCCGGTATGATCCATGACATACTGCACCAGGCTGCGGCCGATGCCCCGGCGCATATGGGCTGGGTCTACATAAAGCCAGGCTAATTCATCTTCGGAATAGGCGGCAAAGCCAGCCACAGCGCCCTGGAATACGGCAACGCATACATGATAGGCAAACAGATCCTCCCGCTCGGCGGCAATGGCCAGGGGCAGGAAAGCCTCGGACAGGCCGGCGAGGGAGAGCTCGATCTTTCGGGCTGCATCGTGGATCCTTTCAATCTCGTGCCAATCCGCGGGCTGATAGGCCCGGATGACAAGGTGGTTCATGGTATTCTCCTTTCCCGCTGCCTGGGGGCAGCCTGGACGGTTCATGCTTGGGGGGATTCTCCGGAGGATATGGACGGCGTGCCGCCTGGGGCAAGGGCGGCATCCGCAGGCAGACGCCGGAAGAAACGGATAACCAGGGGTATGCAGCAGGCAAAGGTGGCTACATCGGCCAGCGGCTGGGCGACCTGGACGCCGGTAAGCCCCATAAAGGCGGGCAGGGTCAGCACGAAGGGAAGGAAGAAAAGCCCCTGGCGGGCAGAGGAGGTAAAGGTGGCGCTGGCCGCGTGCCCGGTGCCCTGCAGCAGCATATTGGTGATGATGACAAGAGCCTGCAGCGGCAGCGCCAGGCACTGGGCCCGGAAGGCATAGGCGCCGATGGCGATCACCTGCGGGTCGTCCCGGCGGAAGATTGCGATAAGGGCGGGAGCGAAAAGGTAACCGGCCACCGCCAAAACCGCCAGCGCCAGGGTGCCGACCTTTACCGTAAAGGAAAAGGCTTGACGTACGCGGGTATACTGACGCGCGCCGTAATTATACCCGACCACTGGCTGGAAGCCCTGGCCGAAACCGAGCACAGCGGAGATGACGAACATGGATATACGGCCGATGATCCCCATGGCAGCCACGGCGGCATCGCCGTAGGGCGCGGCCCCCACGTTCAGCGCGACCGAGGCCAGGCTGGCCAGCCCCTGGCGGCACAGCGAGGGGAAGCCGGTCTTTAAGATGGACAGGTAAACTGAACCGCGCCGGGATAGGTTCCGGAACGACAGCGTAACCAGGCTCTTGCCCCGCAGGAAGAAGGAGAGCAAAATCAAAAAGCTGACGCACTGGCTGGCCACCGTGGCAATCGCCGCACCGGCGATCCCCATATCGAAAGCAAAGATAAAGAGCGGGTCCAGGCCGATATTCAGCAGCCCGCCCAGGGTCAGGCCAACCATGGCCTGCGAGGCGCGCCCCTGGGCCCGAAGCAGATTATTCATGACAAAGCTGGCGGCCATAATGGGGGCGCCTAGCAGGATATACTGCGCATAGCCGCGCGCGTAGGGGGCGATGGTATCGGTAGCGCCCAAGGCCCGCACCAGCGGATCCAGAAAGGCCAAACCAGCCGCCGTCATGACCAGCCCCAGCGCCAGGGCGGAGTAAAAGGCGGTGGCGGCGACCTCGTTGGCCATCTGCTGCGACTGCTGCCCCAGCAGGCGGGAGATCAGGCTGCCGCTGCCCATTCCCAGGGTGAAGCCCACCGCCTGGATCATGGCCATGATGGAGAAAACCACGCCCACCGCACCGGTGGCGCTGGTTCCCAGTTGGCCGACAAAGAAGGTATCGGCCATGTTGTAGATCGAGGTGACCAGCATGCTGATGATGGTCGGCACCGCCAGACGGAGGATGAGCCTGGGAACCGGGGCTGTGGTCATCTGCTCAAACTGGGCGGCGCTCGTGCCTGCCTTGTCCATCTATTCCAGCTCCTTTCCGGTCAGGTTCCGGTAGACCCGGGCAAGATAACCGGAAAAGGCCTCGATCTCCTGGTCGGTAAAGCCGGCCAGCTCCTGCCCATCCAGCTCAGCGAAATGGCGCTGCATACGGGCGTCGGCCGCCTTCCCCTTTTCCGTCAGCAGCACGGTGATGGCGCGCTTATCCTGCTCGGAACCCTTGCGGCGGATCAGCCCGGCTTCCTCCATGCCGGTCAGCACCTTGGAAACGGTGGCGGGCTCGATATCGCAGCTGGCGGCCAGCTCCTTCTGGAGGCAGCCGTCATGGGAGGCGAGATAGCGCAGAATCTTCGGCTGCCCGGGCGAGAGCCCCTCGGCGGCGATGCAGGGGCCGATCTTTGCCCGCTGGGCATGAAAGCTGCGGCGCAGCAGCGTATGAATGGGCAGATGGATCATGGTGCGACTCCTTTAGTTAGCATTCTAACTTTATGACAGGCTTACTATAGCGCCCGGGCCCTGCTTTGTCAAGAGAGGGGACGCGGCAGGCAGCATAAAAGGCTTCCCCGTCGGAGGGAAGCCATGGCGGGGTTACGGGCTGGCCTGAATGATGCCGGGATTCCGGATCAGCGGATTGGTCAGGTCAATCGCGCCTAAGGCGCCGACACGCCGGTCCTCCACCAGAATCTGCACCCGGTTAATGGAAGGCTCGCTGGTCAGCGTGTTGACGATGGAATAGATCATCAGGCGCTCTTTATCCGTATCGGTAGGGTAGTAGCTTTCAAAGTTAGAAGAAAAATTGACGGTGGCGCAGCCGCCCTGCGACTGTACAGAGATGAGATCTTGGGCGGTAATGCCCACAGGAAAGGCATAGGTGAGGGCCGAATCCTCCCCAGCCAGCGGGCCGCGGATCAGCTCGTCAATGCGCACCCGCAGCTGGGAGGTATCGCTTTGGCTGGTGGCGCGCTGCACGGCAACCAGCTTGCCCGTCTGCTGATGGGGAAAATACAGCGTTGTCATGTCGGCCACCGCGGAGAGAAACTGCCCGGCGCTCAGCGGTTCACCAGAGGGGAGGTTGACGTCGGGCAGCGAGGTGATCAGGCGGTTATCCACATAGATCAGCACAGAGTCCACATCGGGGAAATTGCAATAGATGGCCATGGTAATGGCGCCCGCCAGCAGATAGGCCCTCTGCCCCGAAAAGTTTTCATACTTTGGGCTGGAAAACCATACGGAGACAACCTGCTCGCCCTCGGGAGTCATTTCCAGCTGGGGCGTTTTGGACAGCGTGAGCGAGCTGGGTATGGCGCTGACAAGCCCGGTTGCGCCAGAAGGCGCCTGGCGCATCTGCTGGATCAGGTCGTCCACCAGGTTGCCGCTGCGCGTTATAGGCTCGCTGGCGCTGGCCAGCAGGTATTGGCTGCTGGTATCGGTATAAAACAGGACCTGCCGCTCCGGCTGATCGGGGCTGATTTCGCCAGCCTCCATATAGTATTTATGCAGAATCCACAGCTGCTCCAGGTCAGTGTCCAGGCTGGTCAGCGGATTGGTCAGCACGCCGCGGCTGGCCAGCGACTGCCCGTTGATCCACAGGTGGATATATTCCACCGTGGAATTCGCGGTTACCGTATTGACCAGCGCGGATACGGAGTTCAGCAGCATCTGCTCATCCATCGCCTCCAGCGTGAGCTGCGAGGTAAGATCGATCAGCAGCACATTCCGGGATTTCGTCATGGTCTTGAGCGAAGCGCCGCCGCCAAAAAGCGGCGTCGTTTGCTCGTCGCCAGCTTCGGAAAGCAGGTTCACAATAGCGGCTTGCAGCAGCATTTGGCCCTCGGGCACCACCATTTCCCGGCTGCGCTGGACAAGCTGGCGGCTGTCGACGCTGGGCAGGTAGGTGACGATGGTGGTCGTGGCGTGGGTATCGGCCCGCTCGACCACCAGAGGGTTGGCCAAATCGCTGGGATCCGGCAGCGTATCGCCTCCGCAGCCTGCCAGCAGCAGGGCAAAGGCCAGGAGGGCGCTTATCAGGGCCCTTTTCATGAGGCGTCCCCCCTTATCATCAGTTCCAGCGCGGAATAGCTCATAAGCCAGCCGTTGTTCTCCCAGACGAAGGTCAGGGGCACGGCCGCCAGCGTCTGCGGTTCGCCCGAACCGGCGCGCTGCAGGGAAAGGTCCAGGATCACCGTGCAGAGCTGCCCGCCGGCGGTAACGGCGGAGCCCTGGACCGTGGCGTCAATCAGCGTAACGTCAAGCTCGCCGAGCTCAGCGATAAGCTGCTGGCGGGTGGGCCGGGTATGCGACTGGTCCGGAACGGACTGCGCCACAAACCGCTCGACCCGGGCCCAATTTTTATCCCGCACCGCCTGCAGGATGAGCTGGGCCGCCCGCTCGGCGGTGAGCACCCGCGAAAGGTCCATGCCCAGCGGCTCCATGAGCTGAAGCCCGTCCTGCTCCAGGGAAAAGCCCATTTCGCTGCGGGTGGGCCGGCGGGGGGAGGCGTCGGCCCCGTCGGCAATCAGGATCTGCACCGTTTTGGCCCGGCCCAGGCTAAGCAGCGTATTGACCACCGAGTAGGCGGCCAGCTGCTGGGTGGACTGGACAAGCTGGCTCCAGGTGGCGTCATTGCGCCAGCCCTCGGGCAGGCCGGAGATGGGCTCCAGAAACTCGGCGCTGAGGGTGACAAAGTAGCAGCCGCCCTGCTCCGTGACGGAGACCACCCGGGTATGGGGATTGATGACGCTTTTCAGCTCCAGGCTGGAGGCGGAAGGGCCGCTGATCAGCGCTTTCAGCGCCGCTTCCTCCAGGGAGAGGGCGTCGGCCACAGTGATCGTCCGGGATTCGGTGCTCAAATAAGCTTCGCTGCCGTATTGAAAATAGAGCGGAACCGTAGCCTTGCTTTCGCCCTGGGCTACAGGGTCCAGGGCCGGCTGCGCGGTTTCGGCGGGCCGGTTGGAGTTGCGGGCAAGCTCGCTGCCAAAGGGTACGGAGCAGCCCGTCAGGGCAAAGGCCAGGGCAAGCGCGGCAGCGGCAGTCAGATGTCTTTTCATAGCGCTCTCCTAATCCAATGCCGGGAGCACCACCCGCATGGCGGTGCCGGAGCCCGGCGTGCTGTCCACCGTGATGGTGCCATTATGCTGCTGCACCACATCCTTCACGATCGCCAGGCCCAGGCCGGTGCCGCCGGTGGCCCGGGAGCGCGCCTTATCCACCCGGTAGAAGCGGTCGAAGATGTAGGGGATATCCTCCTTGGCAATGCCGATCCCCGTATCCTTGACGGTCACCGCCCAGTTGCGTCCGTTGCGGGCAATGTCCACGCTGACCTTGCCGCCGTCCGCGGTATACTTGACGGCGTTATCCACAAGGTTGGTCATCATCTGCTCCAGCGCGCCGGCGCTGCCCTCCACCCAGGCCTCCTCGGGCTCGGTAAGCGTAAGGGTAATGCTGCGGGCCTTGGCCAGGGTAACGAGCTTTTTGCAGACCTCGCGGGTAACGGCCGAGAGATCGACCTCGTCGAAGTCCTTGGTGGGGTCGATTTCCTCCCGCCGGACCAGGGCCAGCAGGTCGGTGATCAGCCGGTTCATCCGGTCGACCTCCGAGTTAATATCACCCAGGAATTCCCGGACCATCGCCTCGTCCATGGGCTCCATGTTCTGCAGGGTTTCTACCAGGATCTTTACCGAGGCCAGCGGCGTTTTCATTTCATGGCTTGCGTTGGATACGAATTGGTTGCGCTGCTTGTCCATGTTTTCCAGCCGCTCGGCCATGTTGTTGAAGGTCGCCCCCATCTGGGCGAACTCAGACCGGCCGCGGATATGCACCCGCTGGGAAAAATCGCCCTGCCCCATGAGGCGGATGGACTGGGTCAGCGTTTTGACCGGGCGCAGCATGGCGCCGGAGACAACCAGCGAAATGGCAAAGGCGATCACGCAGATGCCCATGGACAAAAGGGTCATCTGCCAGCCGATATGGTTCATCCGGTCGACCACCTCCTGGATGGAGATGGACAGCACCACGGCCCCCAGCACGCCGCCGGAGGAGGAGACGGGCGCGACGCAATAGGCCACCCACTCCTGCTGGGCGTCGGCCCCGGAGAGCCAGCGGGCGGTCTGCGACAGCCAACCGGAGGTTTCCCCCTCGGCCGTGCCCAGCCGGTAATACCCATAGGCAAAATCGCCGCCGCCGGTCAGCACCTCCTGGGTTTCCTGATAGGTCAAACGCACCCCGTTGAGCTGCGAATAGGCATCCATCTGCACGATGCCATCGCCGTCCACCAACAGGATGCGCCCATTTGCTTGGTCGCCGCCCTTGCGGCAGAATTCATACATGCCCTCAGCGTCGTTGGTCAAAAGCAGGCCGCTGGCCTCCACCGCCAGGGTTTCAATCTGTTCGCGGGCAACGTCAATCTCCTGGGTGAGCAGGTAGTTTTCCACCACCCAGATCACCAGGGAGCGAAAGGCCAGAAGCGAAACGAGAATGATGACCAGGTAGATCAGCACAATGCGCCAGCGGAAGCTGTGGATGACGTTACTTGTCCGTGAAATAGTACCCCACTCCCCACTTGGTGAAGATATACTCCGGCTGGCCAGGATTTTTCTCAATCTTTTCCCGCAGGCGGCGGATATGCACGTCAACCGTGCGCAGGTCGCCCAGGTAATCATATTTCCAGACGATCTCCAGAAGCTGCTCGCGGCTGAATACCTTGCCGGGGTTGGAGGCAAAGAGCTTCAGAAGATCGAACTCCTTAGCGGTCAGATTGACGGCGCGGCCCTCGATGGTTACGGTGCGGCTCTCCATGCGGATGCGCATACCGTGGATTACAATATCGTCGTCGGCATTCTCAGAGCCATAGGCGCGGCGGATGATGGTCTTGATCCGCGCCTTCACCTCCAACACGTTAAAGGGCTTGGTCATGTAATCGTCGGCGCCATATTCCAGGCCCAGAATCTTATCCATATCGTCGCCCTTGGCCGTCAGCATGATGATCGGCACATTGGAAAACTCGCGGATCTGCTGGCATACCTGCATGCCGTCCATCTTGGGCAGCATCACGTCCAGCAAAATCAGGTCGAATTCCCCTTCCTTTACCTTTGCCAGGGCTTCCTCGCCGTCGTAGGCGGCGTCAATCATATATCCATCCTGCTCCAAGGAAAAGCGTAATCCCTTTACGATCAGAGGCTCGTCATCCACGATGAGGATCTTTCGGGCCATAATACCCCTCCTTATACCGCTTGCGGCGTCGTTTGCTACTATTAAACCATATTTTGACCGGAAAAGGAAGGGTTAAGCGCCGGGTCCCCGCCACAGAAATGGAACAATTTGATGCAAAGCGGGAAAAGATATGCTATAATATGGAGGCTTATAAGAAGAAAAATCCCACCATTTGGGGAGGAAATGGCATGAAGAGGAAGATTGCCGCGCTTCTGGCAGGCTTTTTGCTGCTGGCGCCCATCGGGGCGGCGAAGGCGCAGCGGCTGGCTACGGGTGCTGACCCGACGGTGATCCCGGAGCCGGTCTATGCGGTGGAGGACAACGGCGACCTGTCCCCTGCGGCGGTGAACGCGGAGGCTGCGATCTGCCTGGATGCGGATACGGGCGAAGTGCTCTACGAAAAGCAGGCCGATAAGCAGATGTATCCGGCCAGCATTACCAAGGTGATGACCTGCCTGCTGGCGCTGGAATATGTGGAAACCTCGGCCCAGGGAATGGACGAGGTGGTCACGGTGGAGCATACCTACCAGCTGGAGAAGGACGCAGTCGAAATTTATATGAAAAAGGGCGAGCAATTTACCATGGAGCAGCTGCTCTATGCGCTGATGCTCAAATCCGCCAACGATGCCGCGCTGCTGCTGGCTGAACATATCAGCGGCTCGGAGGAAGCCTTCGTGGCGGCGATGAACCAGAAAGCCGCCGAGCTGGGCATGACGGGAACGCACTTTGTGAATCCGAACGGCCTGCACGACGACAACCACTATACCACGGCGCGGGATATGGCCGTTCTGATGCGCCAGGCGATTACCAATGAGAATTTCTGCAAGATTCTCCACACCATGAGCTACCAGATCCCGGAAACGGCGCAAACGCCGGAGATCCGCTATCTTTCCAACAGCAACCGGCTGCTGAAGGAGAGCGAATCGGCCTATTATGAGCCCTGCATGGGCGGAAAGACCGGGTATACCTCCAAGGCGCGCAATACCTTCGTGTGCTATGCCCGCAAGGATGGCCGCACGGTGGTAGCCGCGGTGCTGCACAGCCCGCTTTCCGGCACGCGCTTCGCCTCGGGGAAGAACCTGCTGCGCTACGGGCTGGAGAACTTTGAATCGGTGGATTTAGCCCAGCTGCTGGCGCAGGAGCCCCTTTCAGCCCAAATCAGCGGCTCGCAGGAGGCGCCTGAGGGCATGCTGGAGGTACCGGTCAACCAGGTGCCCCAGGGCGAAGCAAAGGCTACGCAGCGGAAAACCGGCGACGGCGAAGCGCCCAACGCAGACGAATATGAGGCGAAAATTCAATGGCGGGAGAACCTGCAGGCGCCGGTGGTGTCCGGCGAGGTGCTGGGCACAGTGAGCTATTACCGTCAGGGCGCGGCAGAGGCGGCGCTGGTATGCGACCTGGTGGCCAGCCGCGACGTGGCGGCGGCTCTGGATGCGCCCGGTGCCACCCAGGCTGACGGCTCGGCTCTCCCGGTTGTGACAGATCCGGCAGGCGGTTTGCCCGCGCGGCAGAACGCCTCGGTTACCACCTGGATGACGGTGGCCCTTATTGTGCTGATCGCGCTCATTGTGCTGGTGGCCTTTATGCTGCTCCGGGCTGGAGGCGGAAGCCCGCGCAGCCGCCACAGCACGCCGCCGCGGCGCGGTGCTTCGCGCCGGCGGACCGCTGCCTATGGAAGCCGCGGACGCTATGACGCGCGCAGCCGGGGACGGCGGCGTTAGCCGGAAAGCTGGGTAGATAAAGAATATGGCACAAAAGGCGGCGGGATTCCCGCCGCCTTTTACATGCTTTGATGCGTCCGGCCGATCAGCCTTCCGCAGCCTGCTCTTGCAAATATTCCTCCAGGCATAGCCCGCCTTGGGCGATCGCCTGGGCCGCTTCCGACCCCACATACCGCAGATGCCAAGGCTCATAGATGATACCGGTTATGCCGCTCTTATCCGCTGGATAGCGGATGATGAAGCCGTACTGGGCGCCGTGCTGCGCCACCCACTGATAGGCGTCGCTCTGATAGAAGGAATCCAGCGTGCCGTCCGCTCCGGAAAAGTCAAAGGCATATCCCGTGTGGTGCTCGCTGTAGCCGGGCCGCGCGACCTCCCGGGCCGCGGCGTCCTCCGCGTCGTCCTCGGGCGTGCCGGAGGCGATGACGCGCTGCACCTTGTTCTGATAAAGCCCCTGCTGATAGCTGATGGAGCGATAGGCGCTGACCAGGCGAAGGGGCCCTATCCCGTCCTGCGCCATGGCGTCCGCCATTTGGGCCAGGGCCTCGACCGCCTCGCCCTGGGCCTGCATGGCGTCATTTTTCAGCTTAAGGTTGTCACATTGGACAGCATCCGCGATATTGACCAAGCCGGCAGGCGTTCCCTGCGGAAAGGCATTCCAGGGATTGACCAGCGTCAGCCTGTCCACCGCCACCTCCGCCTGGGGGCGCTGGCAGCCGCAAAGCGTCGCAGCCAGCAGCGCCGCCAGGGCAATCGCCGCGGCCCTTCTGAGGGGGTTCCTGGTAAACTGCATAAGATATTCACCTCAATATCCCATCATACACGCCGCATGATAAAAAATCATCCGCCTTTTGTAAGGCACATGCAAAAAGATAGCGGCAGTTTCTTCCGGCGTATCCTTTCTGGGGGGCCGGTTCCGCTGCTTCCGGGCGCCAAGGGTAAACATGCAAGGGCACGCGAGGCATAAAAAGCCGGCTCCACAGAAGCCGGCTTTTCCGTCACCGGCAGCGCCTGAGCTGCGATGGGCCTTTGGTCAGCCGATGGCGTCGATATAGGCGATGGCGCGCTTTACGTCCTCAACCTGGCGGGGCCCGGAGATTTCCCGCTCGATGATCAAGGGCCCGTCAAAGCCCGCCTGCTCCAGCGCCTTCAGCAGCGCGGGGAAATCCACCATCCCCTCGCCGACGGCGGTCTCATTGCCCAGGGATTGCATATCCCCGGTGGGGTAGCGGCCGTCCTTGATGTGAACGGAGCGCACATATTCGCCGAATATGCCCACCGCGTCCACCGGATTGGCCTTACCGTACATCAAAAGGTTGGCTGGATCCAGATTGATGCCCAGGTTGGCGGCGCCGCTGTCTAAGATGGCGCGCTTCATGGCGACCGGCGTTTCCTGCCCGGTCTCCAGGTTGAAGCTGATCCCATATTGGGCGGCGTGGGCGGCCAGCTCCGCCAGCGTATCCACGACGCCCTCATAGGCTGGATCCTTGGGGGATTCCGGTATGAAGCCCGCATGGGTGCTGATAAGCTTGACGCCGCAGCCGCCGGCAAAGTCCAGCTGGCGCTTCAGGCAGGCCACCCTGCGGGCGCGGTAGGCCTCGGGCACAATGCCCAGGGTGCCGGGCCCGTCGATAAAATTCCATACGGCGGGTTCGCCCCAGCTTAGGATCGTGCTGACCATGGGAAGGGCTTCGCGGGCGCCGGTCAGGGCGCGGCGTTCAGCCTCGGTGCCGGCAAGGTCCCAGGGGAGACTGACCTGGCAGGTATCCAGGCCCATAGCGGCATAGCCGGCCCATTTGCCCTCCACCAGCATGGAAAGGGACATAATGGATCCCAGCGGCCATTTGCGGTTTTTCATCTTTACTTCTCCTTTTATTCTCCGCGGCGAACCGATGCCTGCGGATTGATGCGCCCTCCTATGCCCAGGGGGCGCCCGATACGGTTAACCCGGTGAGGGCCATCATACCCTGGACGGGCTCCAGCCGCACGCCGTGGCGGCCCCAACGGAGCCCCTCCAGGCGGTAGAGGGTCTGCGGGGGTTCCGGCTGATCGGAATGCTGATCCAGAACCGCCATGGTCTGCCCGTCCACAATGACCCGCATCCGCCCCAGATGGGGGCCTTTGGGGCCCAATAGGGCGATGGCATCGCCGGTTACATTGTATTTGGCGCGGCTTTGGCCGGTGGCAAATACAGGCCCCTGGATCTGCCAGTCAGCGGAGCGCTGGCCTGCGCCCAGCAATCCCTCCCAACCGTTAAAGGTCAGGCTGTAGCGGCGGGCGGGGCCGGAAAGATCCCACCGGGATACGCGGATGCGGCTGTGCGGCGCGCACCACAGGCCGATCATGCCCGAGCCGGGCAGCGGCGCCCGTAGCAGCGATTCCCCGCCCAGCGACAGGGTGATAAAGCCGCCGGTTCGATCCATGAGCAGGGAGCCGCCGGCCCGGTAAGCGCCGCTGTAGAGAAGCTGCGCGGCTCCGCCGGCGTCAAAGGCCTCCAGCCGCCACTGGCCGCCGCTTAGGGTAAGGCAGCGGCAGCTGTTGAGGCCGGCGGGGCGGGCGTCGCTGGCGTTCACATGGGGGCCGACCACGCCCTGCATATCCAGGATCAAGGCAACCGTCCCCTCCATCTCGAATTCGGCATCCAGGGTGAAATCAGCCCAATCGCCATAGAGCAGGCTTTGGCTGGGCCCCTGGTGGCCGGAGAGGGTAAAGCCATCGGAAAGCGGCTGGTCCCAGGGACGCTGGGCCAGGCAGATGGTTCCCAGACCCTGGCTGTTGCGGGAGGGGAACATGGCGTGGAAAACGCCGTCATGGACAAAGCCGTGGAGGGTCTGCCCCCAGATGCCGTAGGCCTCATGCTCATAGCGCTCGCTGTGCCAGACGGAGCCGTCCCGCACAAGGCGCCAGGCCTCGGGCCGGTGGGCCTGCTCCAGCGGCGCGGAAAAGAGCGCCTGATAATTCCGGTTCAGGGCGACGCTGGTGGCATGGGCATAGACCGTGCCATCCACAACCATAGCCGGATGGAACTCCACCGGCGCAGGATAATATTCCGGCCGGTCGCAGTTCAGGACGTTGACAGGCCCCTCCCAGGGCCCCTCCGGCGACGGCGCGGTGAAGGCGGCATAGGCCCAGGCATAGTGCTCGCCCGAATCGCACAGCACGAGCATCAGCCAGTCGCCCTCCCGCTTCAGGAGCGTGGAGGCGTAAAGACGGTCCCAGCGGCCCATGCCGTCCCGGAACCGGCGGGTGCTGACCGCCAACCCGGGAAGGCGCCGGTAGGGGCCTCCGGCCTCCTCCGCCACGGCGACGGCTCCGCCGCCATCGGCGCTGCTGGCAGGGTCATGGGCCTTTTCCCAGGTAAAGTCCGGGGTACTGGTATCGTAGGCCATATAATAACGATCCTGCTGGGCGTCATATTCGATGACGGTATCGGGGCAGGAGGTCGGCTCCGCCGCCGGACCAAAGGGCGACCCCGGCGGCAGCGCCGGCCCCAGGGAGCGGAAGGTTTTGCCCTCATCCTCGGAGACGAGCAGCTCCGCATAGGCAGGGGAGCCGGTTACAGCATAGCCCTGGGCATAGTGCCCGGCCTGAAGGAACCATTTCCCGGTGGCCGGATCGCGGAACAACGAACCGTTGACCGTCCATTCATAGGGCGGCCGGCTGACGAGCACGGGGTCGCGGCGGTGGACAAAGCTGTCAAAGGACGGATCGCCCAACACAGGATGATGCAGCCATGCGTCAACCTGCTCTTTCAAAGCGAAATTCATGCTTCCTCCTTTTGCGCGTCATGATGGCTCATGATGGCTTTAGCCTATTGTATCACGAAAGGCGGACCTTCGCATAGCCGCCTTGCCGGACGGCCCAAAAGAGCAAAATATTCTCCTGAAAAGTCATGATTGTCCACACCGCCCCGTCGCGGCGTTGTGCTATAATCAACTTATTAGGAACTTATGCCAACAAAAGGAGGATACCATGGCAACGATCGGACTACAGATGTATTCTATCCGCACGGTGGATGAAGGGGATCTGCTGGGCAAGCTGGGCAAGGTGGCGGCGATGGGCTATGACGGCGTGGAATTCGCCGGTTTTGAGGGGCTGGACGCCCATACGCTGCGGGCAAGGCTCGATGAGGTCGGGCTTGTCTGCCTGGGCAGCCACACGGGCATTGACCTGCTGCGAAGCGACCTGGAGGGGCAGATTGCCTACCACAAAATCCTGGGCGCCCGTTATATCAACTGCCCCGGCGCGCGGCCGGAGAAGCTGGACGGTACGGTACAGGAGCAGATTGACGCCTGGAAGGCGCTGGCGGCAGAGTTCAATGAAATCGGCAGGCGCATTGCCGAGGCCGGCATGGTTTTCTGTTACCATAACCACTCCTTTGAGTTTGAGCCGGTGGGCGATACCTGCCCGGAGGAGATCATCTTCGACAACACGGATCCCGCCTATGTAAAGGTGGAGCTGGATACCTGCTGGATCGAGAATACCGGCCGCAGGTCCGTGGACTTCATGGATGAATATGCCGACGCCATGGAGCTATTGCATATCAAGGAGCTGACAAGCGTGGGCGACCCCACGGCCAAGGTGATCGGCCAGGGCTGCATTGATTTCCCTGCGGTGATTGAAAAGGGCTGGCAGGTCGGCGTGAAGGCGCTGATCGTTGAGCATGAGGGACTGGAAGGCGATATCATGGGCGACGTTAAGGCGGGCCTTGATTATCTGCGATCCATAACGGAATAAAAAGGAGGATACCATGGCTGACAAGATTCGTATCGGGCTGATCGGCGGCGGCAATATCGCCCAGAACGCCCACATCCCCGCGTACCTGAACCAGGATGACGTGGAGCTTGTTGCGATCTGCGACTTTAACCGCGAGCGCGCCGATGAGGTGAAGGAAAAGTATGGCATGAAATATGCCTGCTATGCCATCGAGGATATGGCTAAGATCGACGAAGTGGACGCTGTCAGCGTCTGCACCTGGAACAACGCCCATGCCGAAGCGGTTATTGCCGCGGCCAGGGCCGGCAAGCATATCCTCTGCGAGAAGCCCATGGCCATGACGGTGGAGCAGTGCCTGGAGATGGAAAAGGCGGTCAAGGCCAGCGGCAAGGTATACCTGCAGGGCTTTGTCACCCGCATGGATCCCGAGTGCCAGGCGATCAAGGCCGCCATTGACGAAGGCGCGATGGGCGATATTTACTACGCCCGCTGCACCTCCATGCGCCGGCGGGGCACGCCGGTGGGCTGGTTCCACAACCGTGCCAAATCCGGCGGCGGCCCGGTCATCGATATCGGCGTGCATGTGCTGGATATGACCTGGTATTTGATGGGCAAGCCCAAGCCTGTAAGCGTTTCGGCCTGCGCCCATTATAACCGGATCGGCAACTTCAAGACCAAGGGTGTTTCCCGCTGGCTGGCCTTCGATCAGAACGAAACGGTCTTTGATACGGAGGACTCCGCCAACGGCCTCATCCGCTTCGAGAACGGCGTATCGCTGAACTTTGACGTATCCTGGGCCATCAATGGCAAGCCGGAAAGCCATAACGCCTGGATCTATGGCGATAAGGCGGGAGTCAGCGTCCATCCCGCCGTGCTCTATGGAGAGACGGGCGGCTACCAGAGCGACACCGCCCTGATGCTGGAGCGCTACAACGCCTTTGATATGGAGATCCGTCATTTCCTGGATTGCATTAAGGGCAAGGACGAGCCGCTCTCGCCCATCGAGGACGGCATCGCGATCCAGCGCATCCTCAACGGTATCTATGAATCTGCTGAGGCTGGCAAGGAAATCATGCTGTAGAAATCCCTTTCATCCCCAAGGGGGCGGGCTGTTTGGCCCGCCCTTTTTTTGTCTCATAGAAGGGAAAATGATAGAAAAGTAAGGAAAGGTAAGAAAAGTAAATGGATGAATAAGTAGACCTTTTTCACCGATCGTTTTGTCGCTCCCGCTACCGGTCAAACGCCATGTGATCCTGTACAAATCGCCTGTTTCTAATTTTAGCAGCGTTGGTAAATTTTGTCTAAGTTGTGATCCAACGGCCAGCGCGGGAGGGGGTGGAGCATAAAGCGCGGAAGAAGCTGCAACGATCCTAGGGGCTACAAAAAAAGGAGGAGCATCACATGAAAAGAGGAAAGAGCGGACGCCGCAGGCCCCAGAGGCTGCTGGCGGCTGCGCTGGGGCTGATGCTGGCGGCGGCCTGCGGGTTGACCCTGGGGCTGGCCGGCGGGACACGGCTTGCCCTGGCAGAGACAACACCGGGCGAGACGACAACGCCCCACGAGACCACGACAGCGCCGGCCAACCAGCCGGATGCGGCGGGCGAGACGACAACGGCCCAAGCCGCGCCTGGTACGACGGCGGCGGAAACCACGACGGCGGCGGAAACCACGACGGCGGCGGAAACCACGACGGCGGCAGAAACCACAACGGCCGCGCTGCCAGCGCAGGCGCCAGCCAACCAGCAGGACGCCGTTGCCATAGACGATTATGCGCCGGAAGGGATGCATAACCTAGCGCCCGGCGCGGTGGCGGTCGAGGCCTCTTCCAGCTATGAAATGGTTTCGGAAGGCTGGAGTAAGGACTTTATCAAGGATGGCAAACTGGGCGTTGCCGGCGGCGCGCTGGCCGATTCAAAGGGGTGGAGCACCAATCCCTATGATACGGAGACAAAGGCGGATGCGCCTGCCTGGATCCGGATGCAGCTGGACGGCGATTTTATGATTAGCTGCTTTGTCCTGTTCCCGCGCAGCGATGGGACCGTCTATGGCGACTGCTTCCCAATGACCTATACGCTGCGCGTATCCACAGACGGCGTTGCATATACCGATATCACGACAAGGCAGGAAACGGGCCTGCCGACGGAGCCGGTGGTGATTGACCTGGATGCGCCGGTTGAGGCCCGGTATGTGGAGCTTTATGTCAGCCTGCGCTATGACCAGGATTCCATTGGCGGCGGTACGGGGAACGACGGCAAGCTGGTACAGCTTTCGGAGCTTGCAGTATTCGGCCAGGAGAAGCCGGAAGCCTTTGATCCGGACGATATCGCTTCCTACGCCCCCAAGGGGACGACGAACCTGGCCCTTACGGCGTCAGCCTCTGCGTCATCCACCTATGAGCCTACCGATGTGCCGGAATGGGGCATTCGCTTTTTGAATAACGGCGTGATCGGGGCGGATGGCTGGTCGACCAACCCCTTCGTGGTAGAGGGCGAGACAGCCCCGGCCTGGGCGCAGCTGGATCTGGGAGCCAATTATGCCCTGGATCGGGTGGTGCTCTTCCCCAAGGGCAGCTTCCCGGTAGATTACGAGCTGCAGGTGTCTCTGGACGGCAAAACCTTTGAAACAGTGCACCAGGTGGCGGGGCAGGCGCCGCCGGACGAGCCGGTGGTGGCCGACCTGCCTCAGGGTACGGAGGGGCGGTATTTAAGGCTCTATGTGACCAAGCGGGGCGGAGACGCAGACCCCCAGGGCGGTATGCTGGTGCAGCTTTCGGAGCTCGCTGTGTTTGGCAGGGTGGGCAGCGTAACGGTAAGCGTCAACAAGCCGGCGCTGCTTCTGACGCCCGGCATGACCGAACAGCTTAAGGCAGAGGTCGTGAAGAATGAATCCGATCAGGTGGAGCTTGCCTGGAGCAGCGACCGGACGGATGTGGCTACCGTGGACGAGAACGGCCTGATCAAGGCGGTGGCCGCCGGCGAAGCGACCATTACGCTGACCGAGAGGCTGCGCAATGTGACCGCCAGCTGCACTGTCCATGTGCAGGACAGCGTGGAGTGGGCCAGCGACCAGTTTATGATCTCCGTCTTCTGGCCGCCCACCAAGGATTATGTGACCGACGAGCATTATAAGGCCATGGCCGACGCTGGAATCGACTATGTCAACAACGTAACCGGCAATGACCTGAACGACAAGGAAACCAACCTGAAGATGGCGGAGCTGGCCTTTAAGTATGGTATGCAGGTTTCCGTGGCCGATCATCGCTTCGGCGGCAACCTGACCAGCATGACCGATGAGCAGATTCAGGAGCTGGTCCAGGAATACACCAACGTGCCCGGTGTCGGCGGATTTTATATCCTCGATGAACCCTGGAACGCCAACCCCTATGCCCGGATCTTTAACGCCATGAAGGCGGTAGCGCCCCAATACTACGCTCACCTGAACTTCCTTCCCAACATCTATGGCTCAGAGGAAGCCTATGAGCGGCAGATGAGCGACTGGGTCAGCCTGACCGGCGGCCAGGATTACCTGATGTATGATCGCTATCCCTTCAGCTGGGCCGAGGGTTCGCTGGATTACGCCGGTATGCTATCCAACATGAAATCGGTGTGGAAGGTAGGCCTCGCCAATGATGTAAAAACCGGCATGTACCTGCAATCCATCGGCGTAGTGGGCAATTTCCGGCGGACGAATCCGGCGGAGATCCGCTATGAGGCCAATATGGCCATGGCCTATGGCTTCAAGCAGCTCTCCTATTTCACCTGGTGGACGCCCACGAACCGGGGTGAAAACTTTACCAACGGTATCATCACCCCGGACGGGGAGAAAACCGACCTGTACGAACCGGTCAAGCAGCTCAACAGCGAGATCCATGCCCTGGGCCGTACCCTGATGAACCTGGATGCAAAGGAGATCTACCTGAACGGCGAAACCTGGGGGCAGCAGGCCGTGCCCGAGCACTTCTTTGTCCAGGCGCTATCCGACGATAACCTGACCTTCTCCTACATGCGCCATAAGAAAACCGGGCGCAATTATCTCTTTGTGGTCAATAATTCCTTCTCTGAGGAGAAGGACGTGACGCTGGCATTCGACGGCGCGATTACCACGCTCCAGGAGGTTGACCGGCAAAGCGGCAACCTGAAGCCAGCCGCGCTGAAGGATGGCAAGCTGTCGCTGCACCTGCCCAAGGGCGAGGGCTATCTTTTCGCGCTGCCGGAGGGATACGACTATGAGAAGGCCGATACCGAACCTACGCCGGTGAACCAGAACCTGGCGCTGGGCAAGACGGCCAGCGCGTCCAGCTCGCTGGGCGAGAACGGCTGGTTTATTTCCAACGTAACCGACGGCAAACGCTTTACGGAAAACGGCGTTAACGGCTGGAGCACGGAAAGCGCCGGCGCTTCCTTTGCCGTTGCGCTGAAGGTGGACCTGGGCAGGGTGGAGGATGTGAACCGTGTGGATCTGTATCCGGCGGGGACATCCCTGGAATACGGCGCGACCTTCCCGCGGGGCTTTACCCTCGACGTATCCGAGGATGGCAAGACTTGGACCACGGTAAAAACCGTAGAGGCAATGGACGCGCCGGACGCGGCCTTAAGCTATGGCTTTGACAGCGTCCGCGCCCGGTATATCCGCCTTTCGGTGACGGAGATGAATGCCTACGGCGGAAAATTTTCTGCGGCGCTGGGAGAAATCGAGGTATACAACGATGACGGCAATACGCCCGCGCCCTCCGCTCCGGCGGTCGAGCCCCTTGATCCCTATGTGGAAGGGGAGAATATTGCCAGAGCAAAGCCGGTGATCGTGTCTTCAACTACGCCGGACGCCACCTATGAGCAGTGGGGCTGGGCCAGCAAGTTCCTGGTGGACGAGGACCTCGGCAAGGGCTGGACCAGCAACATCAAGCTGCATAACGACGAGCTGGCGGAGGAATGGGCGGCGGTGAGCCTGGGCGCGCCCTTCCATGTATCGCGGGTGGAGCTCTATGCCACCGGTACCTTTGCGGTGGATTATCAGGTGCAGCTGTCGCTGGATGGTAAACAGTGGACGACGATTGCCGATGTAAAGGGGGATGACGGCAGCAAGGACGCGCCGCGGGTCTATACGCTGGATACGCCGGTTAAAGCGGCCTATATCCGTATGATCAGCTCCAAACTGCGCCTGAGCGGCGCCGACGGTTACCTGATGCAGGTGGCCGAGATCAAGGCCTATGGCGACCCCGCCACCGATAAGACGGCGCTGGCGGAGGCGGTGAGCGCGGCGCAGGCGCTGGACGAGCAGGACTATACCCCCCAAAGCTGGGCGGCGCTGGCAGAGGCCCTGGAGGCAGGCCGGGACGTGATGGACGCGCCCTATGCCTATCAGTATGAAGCCGATCAAGCGGCAGGCGAGGTGAACCGCTTGATCAGAGCCCTTTCGGCCCGCGCACAATTTGGCGCCCTGGAGGTGGCCATCGCGCAGGCGGAGGCCATACAGGACATGGAACGGTACACGCCCAAGAGCGTGAAGGCCCTCCAGGCTGCGCTGGCGGACGCCCAGGCGATGATGCAGAACCTGAATGCAACGCAGGCTGAGGTGGACCAGATTCGGGATGCGTTAAATGGAGCGATGACGGGCCTGGGACTCAAGGCGCAGAAGGCAAACCTGCAGGAGACCATTGCCGAGGCAAAGGCCCTGGAGCAGGGGGATTATACGCAGCAGAGCCTCCAAGCCGTGACGGACGCACTGGCGGAAGCAGAAAAGGTGGGACTGGACGAGAACGCCGGGCAACAGGCCGTGGACGAGGCCAACCAGCGGCTGAAGGAAGCGCTGAAGGCGCTGACGCTCAAACCGGCGCAGACCCAGGCGCTGGCGGACGCCATCGCGGCGGCCGGGGCCTTGACAGAAGCAAACTATACGGCTGAAAGCTGGGCGGCGCTGCAGCGTGCGCTGACGGCCGCCCGGGAGCTGATGGCCCGCCCAGAACTGACCATACGCGACCAGGCCACGGTGGACGCAGCGCTGGAGGTGCTGACGGCGGCGCAAAAGGCCCTGCAGCCCGAAAAGAGCGAAACGACAACTACGGTGCAGGCAACGGGGGCAGACGCGGTAAAGACCGGCGATACCATGGCGGCAGGGTGGCTGGCTGCCCTCGCTGCGGTCAGCGGCGCGCTGCTGGCTGCGCTGCTTGTGGCCAAGCGCCGGAGCAGCAGGCAATAGCGGCTGGGCGCCGAAGCCGGTAAACCCAAAGGGGGCTCCATCTTTTCGATGGAGCCCCCTTCGTCGTGCCGCTGGTCAGGCCGTATCCCTGGGAGCGGCATAGTACTGGGCCTGGGCGGACCATAGGGCATGATACTTTCCGGCGGCGTCAAGCACCAGCGCGTCATGGGCGCCCTGCTGGACGATGCGCCCTCGGTCAAACACGAGGATCTCATCGCAGAAACGGCAGCTGGAAAGCCTATGGGAGATATAGATGGCGGTTTTATCGCCCACCAGCTCATTGAACCTGGTGTAGATCTCGGCCTCAGCCAGCGGGTCCAGGGCGGCGGTGGGCTCGTCCAGGACGATGAAGGGCGCGTCCTTATAAAGCGCCCGGGCGATGGCGATCTTCTGGGCCTCGCCGCCGGAAACCTCTACGCCGTTTTTATCCAGTTCCTTGTAAAGATAGTCGTCTAGACCCATGGCGGACAGCTTTTGACCAAAGCCCGCCTCTACCAGGCAGGCGCGGGCCCGCGCGGCGTCATAGCGTTCAGCGGCGGCCACATTCTGCCCCAAAGGAAGGGCGAAAAGCTGGAAATCCTGAAAGACCACCGAAAAGACAGAAAGATACTCCAGAT
The DNA here is from genome assembly GCA_900542005.1 of uncultured Eubacteriales bacterium. Classification (GTDB taxonomy): domain Bacteria; phylum Bacillota; class Clostridia; order Christensenellales; family UMGS416; genus Parachristensenella. Next base: position 54,107 of record UQLW01000012.1, on the reverse strand, counting down.
AATTGTACTTGCGGATATCGATGCCGTTCAGGAGGATCTGCCCTTCGGTGGGATCATACAGGCGGCAGAGCAGCTTGATAAAGGTGGTCTTGCCGGAGCCGTTCTCCCCCACGACCGCCAACCGCTGGCCCACCTGGAAGCGCATGGAGACATGGCGCAGGGCCCAGGTATCCGTATGGGGATAGCGGAAGGATACATCCCGGAACTCGATATCGTATTTGCGGTCGGAACGCTTCTCTATGGTGAGGCTGCCTTGATACATGCCGTTGGGGATATCCAGAAACGCAAAGAGGGTATCCAGAAAGGGGACGTTGTTCACCATGGCGCCAAGGGCGGTAAGCAAACCGGCTATGCTGCCGGAAAGGGTGGTAATCGCACCCACATACTGGGTGATGGAGCCCACGCCAAAGGCGCCGCCATAGGCCTTGAGGCCCACATAGACATACACAATCCCGATGAACGAGGTGGTCACGGCGGCGGAAGCCGCCTTTAGGAATCCCCCGGCCTTTCGCGCGTAGCGGGCAAAGGGCCCCTTGGGGCTGAAGGAACTGTCCAGGCCGGAGGCCCACTGCCTGCGGCTGGGGATATCCTGCCGGTAGACGCGGATATCCAGGGCGCGGGCGCGGTCCTGGCCCAGGCTCCCGAAGTAGCAAAACAGACGGTTCCCGAACCTGGCTGCGGCCGCCCCGTCTGCCGAGTGGGCGTCGGCCCGATTGGAGAGGGAGGCGGAAAGCAGCACGGCAAGCAGCAGAGCCAGCAGCACCAGCAGAGCCAGCAGCGGATGATTCAGCAGCGTCAGGGCGCCGGCGGTGGCGGGCACCGGCAGCAGGAACAGCGAAAGGGTCAGGGCGACGGCTCCGCCGGCCCTGCAAAGGTGCTTGACCAGGCGCTGGAAGCAGGAGACAGACTTTATCAGCCCCCAACCGCCCCAGTTCGCGTTTTGCGTAACCTGGGATAAAAGGTCGTGGGTGCGGGGATCATCCATGGAGGCAAAGTCAAGCGTCAGCATTTTTTGCGACAGGATATGCTGCATATGCAGAAAAATCTTCTTCTGATGCAGCTGCTCCCAACGGTTCAAAAGGGCGGTGGCCAGGGCCGCGGCGGCAGTGACGAGGACGGCCGCCAGCGCCAGGCGGGCCAGCCGGACAGGATCCCGGCCGGCTGATAGCTCGTTGAGGATCTGGGCCGAATACCAGATCGGGATGTAAAGGGTAAAGGCGGCGGCAAGACGATGGCATGTGATGGACAGCAGGATAGCCGGATCCTGACGCCAGATCAGCGAATAGGCGCGGAGGTTCAGCCGCAGGGCGGCCTTTCTTGAGCGGCGGCCTGTTTGCTCTTTGCTACGCTTCATGGGACGGCTCTCCTTCCTGGTAATAGCGGCGCTGCACCTCAAAGAGGCGGGCATACTCGCCGCCGCGGCGCAGAAGGGATTCATGGGTCCCCTCCTCGGCAATTACACCGTCTTTCAAAAGAAGAATCCGGTCGCAGAACCGCGTGGAGGCCAGCCGGTGGGAGATGAAAAGGCTGGTCTTGTTCCGCGAAAGCTCATGATAGCGGCGGTAAATATCGCTTTCAGCCAGGGGGTCCAGGGCGGCGGTGGGTTCGTCCAGCACCAGGATGGGCCCATCCTTATAGATGGCGCGAGCCAGCATGAGCCGCTGCAGCTGGCCGCCGGAAAGCTCGACGGCATCCTCATAGACCTCCTTACCCAGATGGGTATCGAGCCCCAAAGGCAGCTCCTGCAGCTTTCCGGCAAGCCCGGCCAGGCGGATGCATGATTCCGCCTTTTCCCGGTTATAAGTATCGCTTTGCGCCACATTCTCGCCCAGGGTAGCGGCCAGCAGGGAGAAATCCTGGAACACGGCGGAGAAGAGCCTGTAATACTCGCGCCGGTTGTATTGGCGGATATCCTGCCCGTTCAGCAGGACGCAGCCGGACGTAGGATCCAGGAAGCCGCAGAGCAGCTTTACCAGGGTGGTTTTCCCAGCGCCGTTTAAGCCCACCAGGGCCAGCTTCTCCCCTGGGCGGATGGTCAGGGTAAGGTCGTGGATCGTATCCGCGGCAGCCTCGGGATAGCGGAAGCTTACATGGGCAAGCCGGAGCTCATAGCGCTGGGCCGCGGGCAGGGAAGCGCCCTGCTCGAAGGCAAAGGGCTCGGGCCAGGTGAGGCACTCCCGCAGGGCGGAAAGGTCGAGGCTGTGCCGGTGCAGCTCAGCGGCCGTGGACAGAATCCCCGTAACCCAGGTGGTGAAACCGCCCACGGCGGAAAAGTAAAGCAGGAACTGGGCGGCGCTGAGGCCCTGGCGCAGGGTAAGGGCGATGAGATAGGCATAGGCCACGCCGTTGCGCAGCAAGGTCAGCAGGATATCGATGATGTCGGCCCCAAGGTAGACACGCTGGGCGCGGTGGATAAAGTGGTGATAAGCCCGCAGCGCAGCATTCCCCAGATCGTCCAGCCAGGGCTTCATGCCAAAGATGCGGATATCCTTTGCGGCGTGAATATCCTGGGACAGACGGGATAGATAGTGAAATCGCTGCCAGCAGGCATCCTCCTGATTGCGGTGCCGGTATCCCCAGCCGTTGATGCGCCGGCTGGCCCCATACCCGGCTATGGCGGAGACCAGCGTAATGAGTATGACGGCCGGATCCAGCGACGCGATAAGGAACAGATAAAGAATAAAGCCCAGAACGTTCAGCACCAGGTTTTGCAGCGTTTCCCATATAATTTCCCCGGCGCTGTCATTGTCGCTGAGAGTTTTTTCCGACTTTTTCAGCAGAGCCAGAAAGGCCGGCTGCAGTGTGTTGGTATAGGCGGTCTGGCAGAGCTTGCCGTTAATTTGCGATATGAGATCCATACGCACGGCAATGCGGTCGTAAATGACATTCTCGCCCACATAGGCGCCGGCCGCGCTGACCAGGGTCAGGCCCAAGGTGAACAGCCCAATGGTGCCCAGAAGCTGCCCCAGGGGCACGGCCCTTTCGATGGCGGAGAGCACCTGAGGCGCAACAAAAAGGCCCAGAAGGCTGCTGGCCAGGCCAAGGCCAATCTGGGCCAGGCACAGCCAGAGCACGCCTCTGCGCACGCGCCAGGCGGTGCGCAGCATAAAGCGCACGTTGGAGGCTATGCCGAATTGGGGTTTGGCTGGATCGGTTTTTCCATGCATTGCGTTTCCCTCCTTGCTGGCTTTATCCTACCGCGGTGGAGCCAATAGAGGATAAGGAAGGGGATAAACCGCACCGTAGGGGGGACGAACGGCTATTGAGGCAGCAGCACTTCGGTGGTGAAGGCGCCATCCTCGCTGTTACGGGTTAGGTAGCCGCCCAGCCGCTCCACCGCCGCGTCCACGCGCTGAAGGCCAAAGCCGTGCCCCTGCCCCTTCAGGGAGGCAAAGCGGCCGCCCAGCCGCGGCTGCTTGCCCACAGCCGTCAGGTTGGTAAAGGACATATAGAGCTGGGTATTCTTCATCTCCATATAGATGCGGATCATCCGCTCCTCCCGGGGCAGCTTCAGGCTGGCCTCGATCGCATTGTCAAAGAGGTTGCCCACGATGACGCACAGGTCGATCTGGGAGGTGGTGAGCTCCACCGGGATATTGGCGTCGATGGTGACGGGGATGTCCCGGGAGGCGGCCAGGGAGAGCTTGCTGCGCAGGATCGCGTCGGCCATGCGGTTGCCGGTCTTGACCTGTACATCGACGGCGGAAAGGTCGGCGTCCAGCTCGTCCAGGTACCGGCGCAGGGCAGGGAGATCGCCGTCGGCGGCATAGCTCTTCATGGTCTGGATGTGGTTTCGGTAATCATGGCGCCAGCCGCGCATGCTGTTGTACATGGTGGCCACCTCGGCATAATGGGTTTCCATCAGCTCGTTTTGGTAGGCGGCGATGCGTTTATCGATCAGCCGGTTAATCAGGCCCATGCTGCCTCCTATAATTGCCGGATCATGGCTTGGTTCAGGGGATCGTACATGCCCCGGGGCAGGGGCAGGTGCGCCCCGTTGTCCAGAAAGATCTCCGTCCGGCTCACCCGCCGGATGCGGCGCAGGTTGATAAGATAGGAACGTCCGGCCCGGAAGAAGCCCGCGTCCAGCTGCGCCTGAAGCTCCCGCAGCGGACGCTTGAGGGTGTAATCCTTCCCGGCGTGGACGGTAACATAGTTGCGGTTCGACTCCAGGTAGACGATCTCCCGGAGGGGAAGGCGTACCGCCTCGCCCGGAAGCTCCAGCAGCAGCGTGCGGCCGGCCTGGGCCAGCCGCAGCGCGGCGCGATCCAGCACGGCCTCCAGCTGCGCCGGTGACAGCGGCTTCATCAGATAGTGCAGGGCCTCCACCTCATAGCCCTGGGCGATATAGTCGCTGTAGCCGGTGATAAAGACAAGCTGCCCGCAGAAGCCCCCTTTGCGAAGCGTCCGGGCCAGCTCCACCCCGTTTATGCCCCCCATTTCTATGTCCAAAAGCAGGATGTCCAGGTTCCCGCCGTTGGGGTGGGCGAAAAGGTAGCCCTCTGCGGAGGAATACTCCTCACAGGTCAGGCAATGGCCCCGGGCAGCGGCCCAACGCTGCGCCAAGGACAGCGCATAGCGGCTGGCGGCGGCATCGTCGTCGCAGATGGCGATGGTATAATGCACGGCTTGTCCCCCCTTGGCTGTATATTTTACAGTATAGCATAAATAGGGGAAAAACTTTGGGTGTAAGGGGAGAAGTCCGTTAAAAAAGTCGGGCGCTGATCCAACTGGCCCGCTATAATAAAGGGGCTTCATGAAGAAAAATGGTTGCAGGAGGCGTCTATGGAGGACTATTCGCATGTGGTGGCGGCGGTAATCGCCTATATCGAGGCGCGGCCGGAACGGCACGAATATGAGGAGCTGGCCCGCTCGGTAGGCCTGTCCCTCTCCCAGATACGGGCGCTGTTCCGGCGCCATACGGGCCAGACGCTGGGCCGGTATGCCTTAGAGCGGCGGATGGCGCGGGCGGCCTATGGGCTGGTCCATACGGAGACAGATATCCTGCAGCTGGCGCTCCAGTGCGGCTATTCCAGCCCGGATACCTTTACCCGGGCCTTTAAGCGGGTGATGGGCCAAACGCCGTCGGACTATCGCAGAGAGCGGCGCGCGGTGGGGCGGGAACGGCTGTATAAGGGCATATATGGCGTATCGGACAGAATGAAAGGAAGGGAAAGCATGAACCAACCGCTCAACGGAGGCATGATTCTTTATGGCGTGACAAAGGTGGGCTATGGGGCCTATGGGAGCTGCACCCCCTACCCCATCTGCTTGAAATCAATAGCCAACTACCTGGGAGAGGATGTGGAGATCCACGATATCATGGTCGGCTGCGGAGCCGCCTTCCGGCTGACGTGGAACGTAACCGGCTGGGATGGGGCCAATGTGGATATCTGCTACACCTATGACGACTTTGACAAGGTATACCGGCTGGGCGTCGAGAGCCTGGGCCGGGCCTATAAAACGCTGGGGCGGGGGCCGGATACACCCAAGGAGGCCTTTGTCCGGTTCATCCGGGAGCAGATCGACCAGGGGCGCCCGGTGATCGCCACCGGGATCATTGGGCCGCCGGAGGCCTGCATTGTGACGGGATACCAGGACGAGGGGGAGACCCTGCTGGGGTGGAACTTCTTCCAGGACAGTGTGATGTATGGCGGGCTGCCGGCCAGAACCGATGAATCCGGGTACTTCATCAGCCATGACTGGTGGGAGAACACGGATACCCAGGCATTGATCGGGGTGGGGGAAAAAACCGGGCCGCGCCGTGGGATTACGGATATTTTATCCGGCGCGGCTGAGGTCATGACCGGACGGCACAAGGATCAGTTTGCCAAGGGGCTCTGGACATACGACGCCTTATCCGGCGCGGCTGAGGTCATGACCGGGCGGCGCAAGGATCAGTTTGCCAAGGGGCTCTGGGCCTATGATGCATGGAAGGCGGCCTTGTCCAACGACCGGGACTTTCCGGAGCATCTGCCCCTGCTGTCGGAGCGGATGATGTGCCAGGGAGACGCCATGGACTGCCTGGCCGACGGGCGCTCCTGCGCGGCCCGTTTCTTTCGCGCCCTGGCCGCAAAGACGCCGGAGCAGCCGCTGTACCGGCGCATTGCCGGGGATTTTGAGCGGGTGACCGGGCAGGTGGAGCAAATGGCGGCGCTGCTTGGCGGATGGGGCCGGGGCGAGGCGCAGATGCGGGCGCTGGCCAGGCCGGAGACGCGGCGCGCCCTGTGCCGGCTGATCGACGGCTGCAGGCAGGCGGACGAAGCCGCGCTGGAGGGGATTAAGCTCCTTATGGAGCAAATGGAGACGGCGGCTTACCCCGCGGAAAGGGAAGAAAAGGATGGAAAGTGAAGCCTTCAGGCGCCAATTGGCCGGCCTGGGCATTGAAAGGGGCGATACCGTACTGGTGCACGCTTCCATGCGGGCGTTGGGCACAGCCCGCAGGCCGGAGGCGGTGCTGGAGGATCTGGAGGCGGCTGTGGGCCCGTCGGGCACGCTGCTGCTGCCGGCGCTGACTTATGATGTGGTAACGCCCGAGCGGCCGGTTTTCGATTCGGAGAAAACCGAGCCCTGCATCGGGCTCCTTCCCACCACGTTCTGGCGGATGCCGGACGTGGTGCGCAGCGAAAACCCCACCCATTCAGTATGCGCCTGGGGAAGGCTGGCCCACCGGCTTACCGTGGGCCACGCCATGGACGATACGGCTGTGGGCCCGCATTCGCCCTTTATGCTGCTTCCGCTTTACCGGGGTAAGCTCTTATTTATCGGGGATATTCTGCATGCCTGCACCTTTATGCATGGCGTAGAGGAGATTGTCCGGCCGCCCTACATCACAAGGGTGAAACAAACCTATCGGGTCAATGGGCGCCTGCGCAGCTATGAGGCCTGCGACGCATATGGTTGGGGCAGCGAGTTCCAGCGGATCGAGACGCTGCTGGAGGCGCCCGATCTGAAAAAGGGACGGCTGGGCGCGGCCAATGCCTATCTTGTGGATACGCGGGCGCTGTTGGCCGCCGCGCTAAGCGCCATGCGCGCAGAGCCCTACCGGTTTGTGACCGATATCTCATCCTATATATAGCCAAAATAAAGCGAAGCATAGTTAAAGCCCGCCTTTCCAGAAGGAAAGGCGGGCTTTGTGCCTACCGGCCGGACTAACGCCCGCGGCCTCCGGCCTCCAGGCGGGCCATCCAGGTATCGAAGCGGGCGATGAACTCGGCGTTGCTCCGGGTATGGCTTAAAAGCTCCAGCAAAAGCTCGGTAGCGTCGTCGGGATTCTGGGAGAGCAGCTTGCGCAGGCGGCCGCTGACAGAGAGCGCCTCGGGGGAAAGCAGATCCTCCTCCCTGCGGGTGCCGGAGCGGTACAGGTTCAGGGCGGGGAAAATCCGCTTCTCCTGCAGGCGGCGGTCCAGATGCAGCTCCATATTGCCGGTACCCTTGAATTCCTCATAGATGATGTCGTCCATCCGGCTGCCGGTGTCGATCAGGGCGGTGGCCAGCACGGTGAGGCTGCCGCCCTCCTCCACCTGGCGGGCCGCGCCGAAGAGCTTTTTCGGCAGGGCGATGGCGGCGGGATCCAGCCCGCCGGAGAGCAGCCGGCCGGAGGAGGGAACCGACAGGTTGTTGGCCCGGGCCAGGCGCGTCAGCGAATCCACAAGCAGCATGACGTCCCGCCCGCATTCCACCTGGCGCTTGGCCTTTTCCAGCGTTTCCTCGGCCAGCTGGCGGTGGCGCTGGGGCGGATCGTCAAAGGTGGAGAAAAATACCTGCCCCCGGACCGAGCGCTTCAGATCGGTCACCTCCTCGGGCCGCTCATCCAGCAGCAGCACATAAAGGGTCATATCCGGATAGCTTTCAGCCACCGAGGCGGCGATTTTTTTCAGGAGGGTGGTCTTCCCGGCCTTGGGCGGCGAGACGATGAGCCCGCGCTGCCCCTTGCCGATGGGCGCCATCAGATCGATGAGGCGCAGGGCCAGATCGCCCTCGGCCCCGCCCCGTTCCAGAGCCAGGCGCTGGCGGGGATAGATGGGGGTTAGCTCGTCAAAGTGCTTGCGGCGGGCGGCCTGCTCGGGAGCGAGCCCATTGATGGCTTCGATATAGAGCATGGCAAGATAACGCTCGCCCTCCCGCAGCGGGCGGGTCACGCCGGATACAAGGTCGCCCTCGCGGAGGGAAAAGCGCCGGATCTGAGCGATGGAGACATATACGTCCTTCTGCCCCTCGTCCAGGGCCCGAAGGAAGCCGTAGCCGTCCCGCTGCAGCTCCAGCACGCCGCGGGCCTTGCCGCAGCCGCCGGATTTGATGAGCTCCGGTACCGCCGGATTGACGCCGGCGACCGGCGGTGCGAGGGGTTCGGCGGCTTCGGTATCGGCGCCGCCGGGCAGCGCCTGGGCCAGCAGCTCCACGATTTCGTGCTTCCGCAGGCCGGCAGAGAGGCTGATCTTATGATTTTTGGCAAGCTGGCGCAGCTGCGGCAGCCGCAGGGCAGAAAGTGTTTCTTTTTCCATGAAATGACTCCTTATCAAGATGAAAATGGCATAAGCTCATATCGGGTTCAGTATGGTCAGTGTAAGCCGGATTCATACCCCGGTCAATGGAATCGTCAAAGGTAGTGCTTTTTCTTGCTGTTTCGTGCGATGGAAGCGGGAAACGACTTTTATTTTGCTTTCATGACGGAATATGGTATACTTAAAATAACCTGCTATGGAATGGCAGCGGATAGAAAGGAGCGAGCGATGGGCGATGCGGCTCCCGGCGCCACGCTGGGACAGCGGGTCAGAAAGCTTTTGATCCAGCGGCCCCAGGGCGTCAATGTGTCTAAAACGGCCTGGATCCTGTGGGCGGTCAATATCATCCAGCTGGCTGTGCTGGCGCTTTTGCTGATCATGCTGGTTACCGGCCACGAGAACCTGCCTGACTGGGCCCTGGTATTTATCTGCCTGACGGTGGCGATGAGCAACGTGATTATGACGCGCTCGGGCCGTACGGTGGCTGGCTATAAGCAGCAGGTGGAGGAGATGGACGAGCTTATCCACAACCAGGATGACCTGAACCGCCAGCTGCGCATGCAGCGGCACGATTTTATCAACCACCTTCAGGTGATCTACGCGCTTTTGCAGATGGATGAAAGCGATCAGGCCATGGCATACATGGATAAGGTATATAAGGACCTGCAGCGGGTCGGCTCGCTGCTCAAGACAAAGAGCTCGGCGGTAAACGGGCTGCTGGCGGCCAAAAGCGTTCAGGGCGAGAAGCGGGGCATACGCATGGCCTTTGACATCACGACGGGGCTGGACGGCCTGCCGCTGGAGGACTGGGAGCTTTGCCGGATCCTCTCCAATCTCATCGATAACGCCATGGACGCGGCGGAATCATCGCCCGACGCGGCCGTGGAGCTGAAGCTGTGGGAGGATATCCAAGGGCTCGGCTTTCGGGTGACCAACCGCGGCCCCATGATCCCGGAGGATATGCGGGAGCGGATCTTCCTGCCCGGCGTTACCACCAAGGGCGACCGGGGGACGGGGATGGGCCTGCACATTGTGGACAGCATCCTCCAGGAGCATGGCGGGACGATTGAGCTGCGCAGCGACGAGCAGGAAACCTGCTTTGAAGGGCGCATCCCGCTTACGCCGCACCCGGCGCGGGCGGGCGACAGTTAAGCCCGCAGCCTGTATGGATCGGGCAGGAAACCGACATCTGGCGCGCCGGGCGTGCTATACTGCAACAAGTAGATTGAAAGAGGTGGGAGATATGTCTGCTATGCAATTTCTGTTGTATATGGGTTGGCCGGCGATAACCTGCCTGGTGCTGGGGCTGGGGCTCATGATTTACGAGATGTTCACGCCCGGTTTCGCCGTGCCTGGCATCACAGGGCTGATTCTGCTGGTGCTATCGGTTGTCCTGACGGCCCAGTCGCTTTCGCAGGCCCTGATTATGATCGTACTGATCCTGATCGTGCTGTCCCTGGTGTTTGTGATTGCCCTGCGCTCGGTGACGAGCGGACGGCTTTCGCGCTCGCCGCTGGTGCTTAAGGAGCGGGCGACCAAGGAGGATGGCTATCTCTCCACCCAGGATATGAACTATTTCGTAGGCCGCCATGGCGTGGCCACGACGGTGCTTCGCCCGGCGGGCACGGCCGACTTTGAGGGCGTCAAGCTGGACGTGGTGACGGAAGGCGAATTCATTGAGAAGGGCCGCCCGCTGGAGGTGATCCGCGTGGAGGGCCGGAGGATTGTGGTAAGGCCCGAATAAAGGGCTTTTTCCAAGGATAGAAGCGAAGGAGGATTTTCCATGCTTAACCCCATGCTGCTGGCGATAGACGCAGGCGTTGCATCCATTGTCGGACCGATTATCATCATCGTACTCATTATTATCTTCCTGGCGGTTTTGTTCAGCTTTGTGCCGATGAAGCTATGGATCGAGGCTATGGCCTCGGGCGTCCGGGTGGGTATCGGACAGCTGGTCGGTATGCGGCTGCGGGGAATCGCTCCGGTCCGGATCATCTATCCCATGATTAAGGCCGTCAAAGCGGGGCTGACCGTACAGCTGCCCCGGCTGGAAACCCATTATATGGCTGGGGGCAACGTGGACCGCGTGGTGAACGCGCTGATCGCTTCCCAGGGCGCGGGGATTGATCTGGGCTTTGAACGGGCCTGCGCCATTGACCTGGCCGGGCGCAACGTGCTGGAGGCAGTCCAGATGTCCGTCAGCCCCAAGGTCATTGAGACGCCGGTGGTGGCCGCCATTGCCAAGGATGGCATTGAGCTTAGGGCCAAGGCGCGGGTGACGGTGCGGGCCAACATCGACCGCCTGGTAGGCGGCGCCGGCGAGGAGACCATCATCGCCCGCGTCGGCGAGGGTATCGTTACCACAGTAGGCTCCTCGGACACCCACAAGCAGGTATTGGAGAACCCCGATCTTATCTCCCGCACCGTCCTCAACAAGGGGCTGGATGCAGGGACAGCCTTTGAGATCCTCTCCATCGATATCGCGGACGTGGATGTGGGGCGCAACATCGGGGCCCAGCTGCAGATGGATCAGGCGGAGGCCGACCGGCGTATCGCCCAGGCCAAGGCCGAGGAGCGCCGGGCTATGGCCGTGGCCCAGGAGCAGGAAATGGTCGCCCTGGAGCAGGAGATGCGGGCCCGCGTGGTCGAAGCCGAGGCAGAGGTGCCGCGGGCCATGGCGCAGGCCCTGCGGGAAGGCAAGCTAGGCGTGATGGATTACTACAACATGCAGAACCTGCAGGCCGATACCACCATGCGCAAGTCCATCTCCGATATGGGCAACCCCGCGCCCCAGGACAACAAATAGATGACCTGCCGCGGGAAAGGAAGGTGACGCAATGGATTTTGTCGTATGGATCATTGTGATTGCCTGCATCGTATCGGCTGTGAACAGGAAGGGGAAAAAGCAGACCAAACGGCCGCCCCAAGCCCCGTCCGGCTCCACCCAGCCTATCCGCCGGCAGCAGCCCGGAGGGCAGGAGGCCTCCGGCGCTGGGGCCCAGCTGCTTTCCCAGGCGATGAATGCGGCTGTCACCAGCGCGGCCGCCGGAGGCGCCGCCTGGGCCAAGAAGCTGGCCGAGGCCATGAGGGAGGATGATTTCGAGGAACCCCCCGAGGTGAAGGCCGATCCCGGCCACAGCCACCAGGGCGTCCATCAGCCGCTGGAGGATTCGGGCGAAGGCGGCTTTTCCCCGCAGAGCCAGTGGATAGAGCGGCGGGTAGAGCCCGCTGAGGCCGTATCCCCCGAAATGGCGGATCCCTGCCGGGCAACGGCGTCCAGGGCGGCAGATCCCTGCCGGACGGCTATACCTGCGGCTGGAAAGGCGAGCAGACGCCCGGGAGCGCTAGGGCTAGAGGGGGGCGAAAACCTGCTCTCTGCCCATAGGGCTACCCGCAGGTCCGGCTCTGTGAGCCAGATGAGGCAGGGGCAGGGCGTGCTGACGGTCGACAGCCAAGCGCTGCGCCAAGGTATCCTGTGGAGTGAAATCTTAAACCGCAGAGGCGGAAGGAGGAGTATCCATTGAACCCCATTCGTGTTCTGATTGCCGATGACCAGCCGGGCATGCGGATGATCCTGTCCAAGATCCTGGAAAAGAACGACGCCTTTGAGCTCATCGGGGAGGCGGAGGATGGCCAGCAGGCGCTGGAAATCTTTGAACGCCAGAAGCCGGAGGTGGTCTTTCTTGATGTGGAGATGCCCAAGGTGGACGGCTTGGAATGCGGCCGCCAGATTGCAGATATGGATCCTACCGCCTGCTTGATTTTTGCGACGGCTCACGACCAATACATGAAGGAAGCCTTTGAGGTTTATGCTTTCGATTACCTGGTAAAGCCCTTTAAGGTAGAGCGGGTGATGGAGACGCTGGACCGCATCGCCGAACGGGCGAAGCTCCGGAATGCGCAGGCCGAATCGCGCATCGAGGCGGCCGAGCGCCGGCAGATGGGCCTGGCCAAGCTGATGATCCGCCATAAGGAGGGCGTAAGCCTGATCGATATGGAGGACATTATCCTGGTGCAGCGCGAGGACCGGGCTACGGCCATCTACACGGTCAACGAGCGCGTGGTAACCAGCGAGCCGCTGAGCGACCTGATGGAACGGCTGGATAAACGCCTTTTCTTCCGTAGCCACAAAAGCTATATCATCAACCTGGCGATGGTCAGCAAGATCTATCCCTATGGCCGGTGGACCTATGTGGTGAAGCTGAAGGGCACAAAGCAGGACGCGCTTATTACCTATGAAAAGTTTAATGAAATGGAAGAATTCTTTGCGAAAAACAACGGATAGCGGGAATGGGTTGCAGGGACCGTCGCAGGACGGTCCCTTTTTGTCTGAAATTAGAGGAAAATTGAGGAGAATTTCTGGCAGGAATATAGTGAATGCTAGCGAATACTACTAATATGGCATGATTTTTAATAAATAAAGAGATTTGCAAGATAAATAATCTGTCAGATTGGGAAGGATACATGGTGAAAAAGGACAACCAAATCGATGCCACCACATACCGGCGGGGCCAGAGCGACCGCATCCTGCTGCTGGGGCAGATGGCTGCCGGGATCCTGCACGACGCCGGAAACCAGATGATGCTGATCCAGGGGGCGCTGGGGCTGGCCCAGTACGCGCCAGGGGACCCCAGCTATGGCCCGACGATGAAGGCCGCGCAGCAGGCGGCCGACACGGTGAGCGAGCTGCTCAAGGAGATCCTCTCCTTTATCCGGCCGGGAAAGGGCCGGAGCGACCCAAGAGCGGGCGTCTATGGGGATGATGAAATTATGCTTATGCTGCCGCTTATCCGATCGTCGCTGGGCGGGCAGATTGAAGTGACGGAGCAGCTGGATTCGGACGATGACCGGATCCGGATCAGCGCGGTGCAGTTTCAGAATGTGCTGTTAAATCTTTTGGTCAATGCGCGTAACGCCATGAAGGGCCAGGGGACGATCACGCTGAAGACGGAAAACGTTAGCTGCGGGGGCCAGCTCTTCTGGCAGCTCACGGTGCAGGACGACGGCCCGGGAATCCGTCCGGAGCAGCTGGACAGCATATTCGAGCCCTACTTCACCACCACAGGCCAGGGGCATGGGCTGGGACTGATGCGCTGCCGGCTGCTGGTGGAGCAGGCCGGCGGGCAGATTGTAGCCGGGAACGGACCGGATCGCGGCGCGCGGTTTACCATTACGCTGCCGGTCATGGAGGAGCCGCTGGCCGGCCGGGAAGAGCCCGAGCTATGTCTGGGTTCGGGGCGGGTTGCGGTTTTGATGGCAAAGGAGCAGCAGGATATTGTTTCCAGCATGATCCGGGCGCTGGGTTATACGCCGGTCAACATGCTGGGGCTGATGGATCTCAAGCGCCTGGAGCAGGAGCCGGCGCGCCTTGTATTGATCGATGAGACGAAGGCGCTGAGCGCCTACCTGAGGGCGATCCCGGAAAACTGCCCGATTTTGGCAATCGGCCAGTTTGATACGGTTATGCGGCGGCACGACCCGCGGGTGCATATGGTGGAGCGGCCGGTTACCCTTCTGCGCCTCTCCCACTTGATCCGGGACATTGCCTGCCCGCCCCAGGAGGAAGGAAAGGCCTAGTGGGAATATTGGACCCACTCAGGCTTGCAGCCGGCATGTGCCGGCTTTTTTTATGGCAAACTAATAAATTCCGGCCGGCCAGGATGGAGGGGGCAAGGTAAGGCTTGAATCGGTATACAAGCAATGGTAAAATGTGAAAAGAAGCAAAGGAGGCGAATCATAGATGATTCCAACACTTGACCAGGTCAAGGAGGCGAAAGCGAGCTTCCCGTCCTGGATCCAGCATACGCGCCTGTTGCCGGTGCAGATCCCCGGCTGCGAGGCGCAAAGCTATGTTAAGACCGAATGCCTGCAGCGTACAGGCGCTTTTAAGGTGCGCGGCGCCTATAACCGCATGCGGATGCTCACCGAGGAGGAGAAGAAGGCGGGCGTGATTGCCAGCTCTGCGGGGAACCATGCCCAGGGCGTGGCGCTGGCCGCCCGGGAGATGGGCATAAAGGCGACCATCGTAATGCCGCAATTTGCGCCGCTGTCCAAGGTAAACGCTACCCGCGCCCTGGGCGCGGAGGTGGTGCTCCATGGCGAGATCTACGACGATGCCTATGCCTATGCCCGGGAGCTGGAAAAGACCACGGGAGCGACCTTTATCCACCCCTACGACGACCCGATGGTGATTGCCGGCCAGGGAACCATTTCGCTGGAGATCTTTGAGGATCTGCCGGACGTGGATGTGATCCTGGTGCCCGTGGGCGGCGGCGGCCTGGCCGCCGGCGTTGCGATGGCGGCGAAGTCCATAAACCCGTTGGTGCGGGTATACGGGGTGGAGCCCGCCGGGGCGGCCAGCATGAAAAAGGCCCTGCAGGCAGGCCACCCGGAGCCCCTCGAAAGGGTGAAGAGCTTTGCCGATGGCGTAACGGTCCGGCGGGTAGGCGATACCAGCTTTGCCATGTGCAAGCAGTATCTGGACGGCATCCTGACGGTGGACGACGATGAGACGGCGGCCGCCATCCTATGGATGATTGAGAAAAACAAGATCGTCATGGAGGGCGCCGGCGCGCTGCCGGTGGCTACGCTGATGCACGGCACCTTGGATTTCTCCGGCAAGAAGGTGGTAGCCGTGGTATCGGGCGGCAATATCGACGTAAACACCATCAGCCGGATCATTGAGCGCGGCCTCATTAAGACCGGCCGCCGCACGACGCTGGCGACCACAGTACAGGACCGACCGGGCCAGCTGGCTCGCCTGGTGGAAGCGGTGGCCGCCCAGGGCGTAAACGTGCTCTCCATCAATCACGACCGCAACCGCAGCCGGCTGGAGCTGGGCGAGGCCCAGGTAGAGCTGGTGCTGGAAACCAATGACCGCGACCACATTGCCCGCATCAAGGGCAGCCTGGAAAAACTGGGCTATGAAGTGGAAGAAATCGATTAGGAGATGATAACCATGGAAAAGAAAATTGTTGCGACCCAAGCGGCCCCGGCCGCCATCGGCCCCTATTCCCAGGCGGTGATCCTGGGCGGCATGCTTTATACCTCCGGCCAGATCCCCCTGGATCCCGCCACCGGCGAGGTGGTGACCGGCTCCATTGAGGATCAGGCCCATCGGGTTTTCCAGAACCTGAAGGCTGTCCTGGAGGCGGCGGGTACCGATTTTGACCACGTTGTCAAGACGACGGTATTCCTGGCGGATATGAACGACTTCGCCGCCATGAACGGCGTATACGCCCAGTATTTTACCGGCGCCTTCCCGGCCCGCTCCGCGGTACAGGTGGCCCGGTTGCCCAAGGATGTGGGCCTGGAGATTGAGCTGATCGCTCAGATCGATGGATAAGCCGCTGATTGCGGTGACGGCCAGCCATCAGTATGGAGAAAAGGGGCCGGGCCAGGCCTGCCTTGGGCTGCAGTATCTTGAGGCGGTGGAGGCCAACGGCGGGATCGCTGTCCTGGCCAGCGGCCGCGAGCAGATGGCCGAGGCCCTTGCCAGGCGGGTGGACGGGCTGCTGCTCTCCGGCGGCTGTGACGTGGCCCCGGAGCGCTTCGGCCAGGAGAACCGCGGTTCCGGCGAGGCGGATGGACGGCGGGACGCCTTTGAGCTGGCGCTGTGTCGGGCAATGATCCGGCTGGATAAGCCCGTGCTGGGGATCTGCCGGGGTATCCAGGTGCTGAACGTCGCCCTGGGGGGCACGCTCATCCAGGATATTCCCTCCTGGCTGGGGATTGACCATCCAAACGGTACAGGCCTGCGCCATGAGGTGCGGATTGAGCCGGGCTGCTTCCTGGCGCCCGAGCTGCAGGGCCTGGTGCGGGTCAATTCCACCCATCACCAGGCGGTGGACAAGCTGGGCCGGGGCCTGCGGGCTGTGGCCTTTGCAGAAGCAGGGCGCGTGATAGAAGCCGTCGAAGCGGAGGATGGGCGGCCGGTATGGGGCGTCCAGTGGCACCCGGAACGGCTGCGGCGGGAGGATCCTGACATGGATTGTATCTTCCGCAAGCTGGTGCGGGCAGCCGCCCAAGCATAAAAAGATAACCAAAAAGGACCGTTCATGCCTCTTTGGCATGGACGGCCCTTTGCCTATCTTAGGAGCAGGCTAAAGCAACAGGATATCAGCTATCAGCGCCTCGGCCTGCTGCTGCGTGGTGGCCCAGCTGGTGCAGAAGCGGACCATCTGGCGGCCATCGGGGAAGGCTTGCCAGGGTTCCCAAACATACTTGGGTTGAAGGCAGGCCAGCTGGCGCGGCGTCAGGATGGGGAACTGCTGGTTGGTATAGGAATCATAGCCCAGCGGAATCGCCTTTCGTTCCAGCGCGCTGCGGATCGCCAGCGCGTATTTGTTGGCCTGACGGCAGATGGTAAAATAAAGCCCGTCGGTAAAAAGCGCGTCAAAGGCCAGGCCCAGGAGCCAGCCCTTGGCCAGCATCCCTCCGCGCTGCTTGATGGCATAGCGGAAATCCGCTTTGAGGGCGTCGTTGACGATCACCAGGGCTTCCCCGAGAAGGGCGCCGCACTTGGTGCCGCCGATGTAAAAAAGATCGCAGAGGGAGGCGACACCGGCCAGCGTCAGATCGTTGGCCGGGCTGGTCAACCCATAACCGAGGCGGGCGCCGTCTATATACAGCAGCAGGCCGAGCTCCTGGCAGCAGCTGTGCAGGGCCTCAAGCTGCGCGCAGGTATAGAGGGTGCCGCACTCGGTGGGCAGCGAGATATAGACCATACCGGGCTGCACCGTATGCTCCCGGGTGGGGCTGCTATAGTGGATGCGGCAGGCCTCGCGGATCTGACAGGCGCTGAGTATGCCGTCCGGCGCGGGCAAGGGCAGCACCTTATGGCCGGTCGCTTCGATTGCCCCTGTCTCATGGCAGGCAATGTGCCCGGTGTCTGCGGCCAGCACGCCCTGATAGCTTTTGAGGCAGGCGGAAATGGCGATAAGATTGGCCTGCGTGCCGCCGGATAGGAAATGCACGTCCGCATGGGGCTGGCAGCAGGCCTCGCGGATGCGGGAGCGGGCGCTGTCGCAGCAACCGTCCAGGCCATAGCCGGGATGGGATGCCAGATTGGCCGCAACGAGCCGTTCCAAAAGAAGCGGATGACAGCCCTGGGCGTAATCGCACTGAAAATGAATCATTGTTGTCCCCTTAGTCGCAGTATTCCTCCCCATCCTAAGGCCTGGGCGCAGGCCTGTCAAGCCGGAACGGATGGATGGGGAAGCGGATATCTTGCATTTTTGTCATGCGCGGGCGGTAAATTTCGGATATACTATAGATAGTGGAGTAAAATGCTTTTTTACCTCCCATATCCAAAACAGTGTTGATGCCTGTTCTGGACGATTTGTTTACTTGCTTCGACTTTCTTTTTTTATCGGAGCGTGGAAGAAACTGTATTCAGCGCTCTTGTGTAGAGTAATTCGCAAAATTTGCCAGTTCTTTGATGAGCATAGAAAGAACGGAGTGATGATATGAGTGACACGATAGTTATATCTCCCGAAGATGTTGAGATTATCGACAGTTCGGAATACAGTACGGATTTGACAGAGCATTTTTCGTCTGTACCTAAAGTGGCTGCACCTTTGCTTCGTGGAGCTAAGTCCGCTTTCAATAAAATTGAGCAAATGTTGTACTTTGCTCCCACATTTATCAATGCAGTAAAGGCTCTCGTTCCAGAAGAAACCTTCCAGGCCATTCTGACAGACGAGCAGAGAGGGCAGCTTGCAAGTGGAGCATTGAAGCTGATGACCAAGAAAAACGGTTCTTTGATGGCAAACCTTGTAAATCCAGAAACCAACAAGATTGTGTCTACGATCTCTTTGGATAAGGTCAAGGTATCCCCGGAGCTGTCACAAGCGATGACGAGCTATGCTACACAGATGCAGATGGCTGAAATTGCAGAGCAGATTCAAGTGGTTCAGCTTGCCATTGAAGAGGTGCGCCAGGGACAGGAATACGACCGACTGGCAACCGCGTACAGTTGTCAGCAGAAGTTACTACAGGCACTGGCTATGAAAAATCCAGAGTTGAAAGCAATGGCCCTACTGCAAATTGCTTCTGACGCAGAGGACAGCAGAAATCTTCTGATGAGAAGTCAGAGTTCCAATGTCGAATTTATCCAGAGCCAGCCAGAATCTTTTTGGGGCAAACTCGTTTCTGGCGCAAATCCGGATAAGATTAATTCTCGAATGGTTGAAATCAGAGAGAGTCTTTGTGCCTTGAATATGGTTTCTTTAGCAGAAGCAATGGCCTATCAAGAAATGGGCGAGACAGAATCCGCTCAGTTAAGCCTACAATACTATGCAGGCTACATCCAGCAGACATATCTGGTAACTCCCGGTTTGGTTGATAGACTGGACATGATTGACCCCTCTCCGGAAAACTATTGGTCTAAAACGCTGCCTTATATTGAACAGCGGATTCAAGCACTGCCCTGTAACGCAGGCCTGTTACTCATAGGAGAATCTGAAGATGGAAACGAAATCTTGTAAAAAATGTGGTAGACCGTTGCCAGAAAACTACAAACACAAGAAGTGTGAAAATTGTCGAAATAATGTTGCAAAGGCGTGGAAGGACGCTGGCAAAGTAGCTTTAAGTCTAGCGGCCGTAGTTAGTAGTGCTGTCATTTTTATCGCAACGAAAGGCAAAAATAATCCCGGAGGCAAAAAATAACGCTTGGGATTAGTTCTTTATACTATAACGATAGGAGGTGAAGGATGTGCTGCTTTTTCTCATACTGGCCGGCGGCTGCCTGGCGCTGTTCGGCATATTGCAGTGCATAGAGCCGCGCCGGCTGATGAATGGCATGGTGTTCACCTGCTTTTTGGGCTTCCTGCTGCTGGGGATGCTGGCGCTGGTGGGAACCTTAGGGGGCGGCATGGGCGTTTCCCTCGTGCTGATTGCCCTGGTTCTGCTGCTGCCGCTGGCCTTTCTGGCGGCAGGCGTGGCGCTGGTGATCAACGGAACCGTGCTGATGCGGCTGGAGGGGCGCCGCCTGCGGAACCTGCTTTCCATGGCGCTGGGGCTGATGATCCTTCTTTTCATGCTGGCCCTGGCGGCCTATCCCCTGTTGGCCCGCTACCGCACCTCATCTGCGGCGCTGGTGACGGCGATGGCCTTCATGGTGCTGTATGTATCTTTCTTGTTCGTCAGCTATCTGGCGGGCGCGGTCTTCTTCGGCTTCCCGCCGCCCAGGCTGAATCAGCATTTTCTGGTGGTGCTGGGGTGCGGCGTAAAGGGCGAGCGGGTTCCGCCCCTGCTGGCTGGGCGCCTGGACAAGGCCGTTCAGTTTTACTTCCGCCAGGCGCGGCGCACCCAGCCGCCCTGCCTGATTGTATGCGGCGGCAAGGGCGAGGGGGAGGACATCCCGGAGGCGGAGGCCATGGCCCGCTACCTGAGGGAGAAGGGCATACCGGAGGAGAATATCCGGCGGGAGGATCAGTCAACCAATACCTATGAAAACCTGCGCAACGCCAAGAGTATCATGGATTCGGCCATGGGGCGGTACCGGTGCGCGCTGGTAACCAGCAACTACCACCTGTTCCGGGCGGCGCTTTTATCCCGAAAGGTGGGCATCCGGCGCTGTCGCGGGCTGGGGAGCCCTACGGCGGGGTATTATCTGCCCAACGCCTTTCTCCGGGAATTCATCGGGGCTCTGGCGCTGCACAAGCGGTGGCATATCGCCGTCTGCGTCATTCTGGCCTTGATGACGCTGGGAGCGATGGGATGATGGAAAGGGGAAAGGCGCTGCTATGCGGAAAACGGTATTGTATCTTGCGATGAGCCTGGACGGCTATATCGCCGACGCCAAGGGAGGGGTCGGGTGGCTAGAGGGCGACGGCTCGGATCGTGAAAATCCCGGGAGCTATCCGGCCTTCTATGATTCGGTGGATACCATCGTAATGGGCTACCGCACCTACCGGCAGATTATGGAGGAGCTATCGCCGGATCGATGGGCATACCCGGGCAAACGGTGCTATGTGTTGACCCACCGCTCCATCGCCGATACCCGTGAGGTTTCGTTCGTGCAGGGCGCCCCGGGCAGGCTGCTGGACAAGCTGCGGCGGCAGGAGGGCCTGAACATCTGGATATGCGGCGGCGCGGATACGGTTCGCCAGCTGATGGACGAGGGGCAGATTGACGAATTCTGCATCAGCGTAATACCGACACTGCTGGGAGAGGGGATTCCGCTCTTCACTCCGGGCAGGCGGCCGATGCCGCTGCGGCTGATTTCATCCCACAGCTACAATGGTATAACGGACCTGTGGTATGAAAGGCGGACGGAGAAACCCACGGCTGAACCGTAGGAACCATTAAAAAAGGGCCGCGCCAACATTGGCGCGGCCCCTGTATATTACGCTTCTTCGCGGCCCTTGTCGCGGCTGCGTTCGGAAGATTTTTCCTTGGTCTTTTCTTTGCCCTTATCGGCGGTTTTCCCTTCGTCCTCATCGGCTGCGGGTGGCAGGCGTGTCACGATGGCCCATTCCACACGGCGGTCGGTCAGCTGGGTCACATGGATCCTCAAGCCGAAGCATTCGACCTCAGGCTGGCTTCCATCCTTGGGGATCGTGGTCAGCTGGCTGAACACAAGGCCGCCAAGCGTATCGAATTCCTCGTCGACCGGGAGCGTGATCCCCACCGCCTCCGACAGGGACTCCAGGTCTACCGAGCCGGAGACGCGCCACTGATTTTCGCCCACGGGCTGAATATCCTTTTCTTCCTGCGGGTCAAATTCGTCGTAGATATTGCCGACGATTTCCTCCAGCAGGTCTTCCAGGGTAATCAGGCCGCTTGTGCCGCCGTATTCGTCCACGACGATCGCCATATGGACCTTTTGGGTCTGCATCTCGCGGAAAAGCACGTCGGCATGGACGGATTCCGGTACGAAATACGCCGGCCGGATGATTTCACGCAGAGGCTTGGGTTCGGCTAGCCGGTTGTTCAGCAGGTATTCGCGGGTGCTGACGATACCAATAATGTCGTCAATATCCTCTTCATATACGGGGAAACGCGAGAGGCCGGTACGCTCGATGGTGGCGATGATTTCCTCCGGCGAATCCTCCACCCATAGGGCGGTAATATCGGTGCGATGCACCATGGCATCTCCGGCGTCCATATTATTGAACTCGAAGATGTTCTCAATCATCTGCTTCTCGTTGGTTTCGATGGTGCCCTTTTCCTCGCCGATATCCACCATCAGGCGGATTTCCTCCTCGGTGACCTCCTCCTCCTCGTCATTGGGGTTAATACCCATGAGCCGGAGGACGCCCTTGGTGGAGACGGAAAGCAGCCAAACCACGGGCTTGAGGACAATGGAGAGGAAGCGGATGACGCCGGACGCCATCCGGGCGACCGCGTCGGATTTTTTCATGGCGACCTGCTTGGGTACGAGCTCGCCCAGCACCAGCGTAAAGTAGGACAGAATCAGGGTAATGAAGATAACCGACAACGTGTTCAGCGTGGATTCCGGGATCGCGGTGAAATGCTTAACATCCACCAGCCAGCGAACCAGGCGGTCGGCAAAGTTATCGGCGGCAAAGGCCGAAGCCAGGAAGCCGGCCAGCGTGATACCGACCTGGATCGTGGAAAGGAAGGCGGCGGAGTTTTCCACCATGCGCAGCATCTGGGCAGCCTTACGGTCACCCTCGTCAGCCTGGCGGCGCAGGCGGTTCTCGTTCAGCGAGATCACGGCGATTTCGGTAGCGGCGAAGAAGGCGTTAATCGCGATCAGCACCACTTGTAGCAGCAGTTGACTCCATATTGGGTCAGGCGGCAAGCAATATTCCCCCTTTGTCAGTCGAAAAGATAAATGAGACAGAATACAGTATATCACAGTGGAGCTATTTTTTCCACCGTTTTTTGGATGCCCGGCGCGGAATGAAAATTCCCCATTGGATTTTCTCCCCCGTTCATGTACAATGGAGGCAACATGATAAAAAGGAGCCGACTATGGAAATTATCAATATGCTGGCTTTAAGCGCCGGACAGAAGCGGATGTGCGCCCAAATCCTCACCGACGCCCTGCCCCAGGGCTGGCCGACCCTGGAGCGTGCCATGGAGACGGTCGAGGAGCTGGACATTCCCCAGAATTCCATCCTGGCCATCACGGAGGGGGATACCGTGATCGCATGGGGCGGCATCATGCCGGACTACGGCGGCCGGGTCTTTGAGCTGCATCCGCTGGTGGTGCGGGAGGACAGAAGGGGCCAAGGCGTAGGCGCGATGCTCATTACCGCGCTGGAAAATGTGGCGCGGGTGCGCAGCGGGCTTACCATGATGCTGGGCTGCGACGATGAAACCTTTGCCACCAGCCTATCAGGCTGCGAGCTGTACGAGGGACTGCCGGAGAAGCTGGAGCGCTTTGACAGCGGCAGCCATGCTACGGGCTTCTACCGCCGGATGGGGTATACTGTCATCGGCGTGATCCCCGATGCCAATGGAAAGGGCAAGCCCGATATCCTGATGGGTAAGCGCCTGTAGAGAAGGCTTGATTCCCACGCTGACCGCGTGTTATACTAACTTCATATCATAGTAGGAGGTTCACCTATGATCGGTTGATCTTTTCGCTGCATGGGGCCCGTTGTAGGGGCGTTGTTTGCTGTGCCGGAAAGATCAAGATGGAAGCCTCCTGTTCCTATCAGGGGTTGTTTTGCGTCCTCTTTCCGGCTGGGAAAGAGGACTTTTTTTAGGAGTATAGCATGGAACTGGAATATATGGGCGCGTTTTTTGACGCGCGGGTTGACGAATATGAGGCGCATATGATGCAATATGTCGACGGGGCGGACCGGTACTATGAGGTGACAGCGCAGATGCTGCCCCTGCGGCCGGATATAAAGCTGCTGGATCTGGGCTGCGGGACGGGGCTTGAGCTGGAAGCGATCTTCCGCCGGATGCCCCAGGCGGAGGTGACGGGGATCGACCTGTCCGCCAAGATGCTGGAGCGGCTGAAGGCCAAATTCCCCGACAGGGCCCTTACGCTGCGCCAGGGCAGCTATTTTGACCTGCCCCTGGGGGAAGCGGCCTTTGACGCGGTGGTGTCGGTACAGAGCCTGCACCACTTCACGCCAGAGCGTAAGCGCGGGCTTTTTGAGCGTATCCGCCGGGCGCTGCGGCCGGGCGGGCTCTTCGTGCTGACCGATTTTGTCGCGCCCAACGATGCGACAGAGGCGCAGTGCTTTGCCGAATACGCGGCCCTGAATGCCCAGGAGCCCGGCGTATATCACTTTGATACGCCGCTGACAGCGGAGCATGATATGGCGCTGATGGCGCAGGCCGGGCTTGATGAGCCGGCGCTTCGGTGGCGCGAGAAGAATACGGTGGTCATGACGGCGAAGCGGAGGGATGAGGAGGCATGAAACGGCTGATTATCGTCAACGGGACCATGGGCGCAGGCAAAAGCACCCTGTGCGAGGGGCTGCTCAAGGCATTGCCCGCGGCGGTCTACCTGGATGGGGACTGGTGCTGGCGAATGGATCCCTTTATCGTGGATGAGGAAAACAAGGCGATGGTCGTGGATCACATCGTGCACCTGCTGCGGGGATTTTTGACCAACAGCCACTTTGAGAACGTGATTTTTTGCTGGGTTATCCACCAACCGGCGATCTTTGACAGCATCCTTGAGCCGCTGGCGGACATAAGCTTCAAGCTGGAACGGCTTACGCTCATGCTTTCGCCCCAGCAGCTGCGGGCGCACTTTGCCCGGGATGCGGCCGCTGGCCTGCGGCGGATGGAGGATGCGCAGGCCAGCGTCGACCGGCTGGCGCTCTACCAGGACATGGATACCGTCAAGCTATGGACCGATGGGCTCAGCCCGGAGGAGACGCTGGAGGCGGCGCTGCGTCACCTTGAGGCGCGCCGATAGCCGGTCAATCGGTGAAGCAAACGCGGACAAAATGGTTTTTTCCCCGGGAAATCACCAGCGGCTCCTGGCCGGGGAGCATCAGCTCAGGGTCCGTGACCGGTTCGCGGTTGATCCGGACAGCACCGGCAGCGATAAGGCGCCGGGCCTGGGAATTGGATTCGGCCAGGGAGCAGGCGCGCATCAGCGCCACCAGGCCGACCGGCCCCCGGGGCAGCGTATGGCAGGGAAGCTGCTGGGGCAGCCCGCCGGCGGCGATCTGCCGGTAACGGGCCTGAGCGGCGTTGGCGGCTTCCTCGTCCCAGTAGCGGGCGGTGATGGCGTGGGCATAGCAGTAATGGGCCTGCACCATGTCGGCCTGGATCAAGGGCTTCCATTCCGATTCGGGCACGTCGCTGGTCAGGGCAAAGTAATCGGCCAGCAGGGGATCGGGCACCTTCATGCATTTTTCAAACATGACCGGGGCGGGCTCGCTGATCCCGATGTAATTGTCCAGGGATTTGCTCATTTTCTCCTTCCCATCCAGCCCGGGCAGCAGCGGGAAGGTGACGACGGTCTGCGGCTGCTGGCCATAATCGCGCTGCAGGTCGCGGCCCATCAGCAGGTTGAAGGTTTGGTCCGTGCCGCCAACCTCAATATCCGCCCCCACCGCGACGGAGTCGTAGCCCTGCATCAGCGGATAGAGCAGCTCATGGAGCCCAATGGGCTCCCTTTGCCCATAGCGATTGGCAAAGTCATCCCTTTCCAGGATCCGGGCCAGCGTGGTCTTCCCAGCCAGCGCCAGCACCTGGCCAAAATCCAGCGAGCTCAGCCAGCGGGAATTGTATTCGATGCGGGTCTGACGCGGGTCCAGGATGCGGGTGACCTGTTCAAAATAGCTCTGGCCGTTGGCCCGCGTCTGCTCGAAGCTGAGCGCGGGGCGGGTCTTGCTGCGGCCGGAGGGGTCGCCGATCATCCCGGTGAAATCGCCGATAATAAAGACGATCTCATGGCCCAGGCGCTGGAGCGCGGCCAGATGGCGCAGCACCACCGTATGGCCCAGATGAAGGTCTGGCCGGGAAGGGTCGGCTCCCAGCTTGACGGTTAGACGGCGGCCGGAGAACAGGGCGGCCTCCAGCTCCCCGGGCGAGTAAACGCCGGTGGCCTGGGCCAGAATCTTTTCCAACACTTGACGGATCTCCATGGTTCAATACCTGCCTTTCCCATAAAAAAACGCCTGAAGCTTCGAGGCTTCAGGCGTTGGTTTTTTTGCCGCGCTATAGAAGCGGACACGCCGAAAGCCTGCGCTTGCCATAATAATAAGCGCAGGTCTCGTTATAGGCGGAAATGACACAAAGCATCCTTCGATCCATGGCCCTTTCCTCCTTCAGCGTATGATTGCCTCACTATAGCAAAACAAAGCGGCTCTGTCAAGGGCGTTTTTTCGTCAATGGGCTGTGCGCGCAATGACCTCCTGCTGCATTTGGGGCGATAGACGCACAAAATAATCCGAATAGCCGCCGATGCGCACCACCAGATCCTGGTATTGCTCCGGATTTTCCCGGGCCTTCAGCAGCGTATCGGCGCTGACCACATTTACCTGGGTTTCAAAGCCGCCCCGGTCCAGAAAGGCCTTCAGCAGCGTTTTCATCTTCTGGCGGGTCTCGCCGGTGAAAAACTGCGCGTCAAACTTAAAATTCACGGCAATACCGCCCAGAAAGGGCTCATGGTCCCAACTGGTGGAGGAGAGCAGGCTGGCGGTAGGCCCTTGATACTCCCTGCCCTGGGCTGGGCCGGAACCATCGCCAAAGGCCTGGCCGGCCAGGCGGCCGTCGGGCGTAGCCCCGGTGCCGCGGCCCAGTTGCTCGTGCATGATCCAGCAAAACAGCGAAGGGATGAAGGCGTCACCGCGGTAATTGGTATACCGCGCGCATTCCTCCCTGATCCAGCCCGTTATCCGGGGGATAAGCCCGTCGACCGAGGCCTGCCCATTGCCATAGTGGGGCAGCTTATGCAGAATTTCCTGGCGCAGCGCCTCATGCCCCTCGAAATTTGCATCCAGGATAGCCTTGAGCTGCGCCATGGTATAGCGCCGCTGCTCATAGACCAGGATACGGATGGCCTCCAGCGCGTCGGCCAGGTTGGCCATACCTACAAAGGAGGGCGTGACCCAGTTGACCAAAGCGCCGCCCCGGTCCATATCCCGGCCGCGCGCCAGGCAATCGTCGACAAAGCAGGAGGCCAGCGGCCAGCCGCCGTGATGGTAGCGGTTCATCTGGATGCGGTTCTGGTCGATTACCTCTTCGCGGATCCGCTGGGCCAGATGCGCGCGATAGGCCTCCAGCAGCGCCTCAAAGCTTGCCGGCTCAGGCAGCATGACATCCAGGAGATAGCCGGTCAGGTTATGGTAGGGAGAGGCGACAAAGACCGCCGAGGCGGCGCAGGGCGTGATCTCGACGCAGGTGGAATGGACATACTGGCAGGCGCGCTGGGCGCTCAGCCCCCGGCGGCGCAGGCCCCGGGTGATGACCTCGTCATTGAACAAAGCGGGATGGGAGCAGCCCCGGGCGATCATCTCTATTGCGAGCTCCATGACATCATCGGGAAGCCCGGCGTGGCAGCACAGGCCGATACCGGGATAGATCATGCGGGTATGGCCAATGGTAAGCAGCATGAGCCGGGTGAGCTCGTTGCAGGCATCATGGCCCGCGGCATCCCGGCCGCCGACCATGTACCCCACCGCAAGGCCCGAGGGCACGAGGTCATTATACAGGATGCTGACACAATCCAGAAGCTCGAGGGCGTCCTGCTCCGTCAGACGCCCTTGGGCCAGGTCGCGCCGGTAGTATTCGATCAGGTACCGGTCGGGCCGCCCCAGCTGATGCAGGCCCTCCAGGCATTGGGTCAAAAACCATACGCTTTGCAGCGCCTGCCGGAAATCCTGGGCGGCGGAGGCGGGGACAACCTGCAGGGTAGCGGCGATCCCGGCGAGCTCCCGGGCGCGGGCCGGCGATGCGCGGCGGGCCTCGTCCAGGCAGGCCTGGGCATAATGGGCGGCGTATGCCTTCACCGCCTCCAATACAGCCAGCGCCCCCAGGTAAAAGGCCTCGGATTCGATATCATCCGCCTGGGTGAGGTCCAGGGCGGCGCGGCGGCCTTCGATCTCTGCGATCACG
This sequence comes from uncultured Eubacteriales bacterium, assembly GCA_900542005.1. GTDB lineage: Bacteria > Bacillota > Clostridia > Christensenellales > UMGS416 > Parachristensenella. The sequence goes on along the minus strand of UQLW01000012.1, from coordinate 26,595 downwards.
CCATCGATGCCCAGGCGGAGCAGCTTTTCATAGTCCACCGCCATATGGGCAATCTGCCCTTCATGGGCGATCATGGCCTGGTGTACGGCGCGGAGCCCCTCCAGCTCTTGGGCTTCTTCAGGGGTCAGCGGTGAAAAGTCGGGCAAGCCCACGATAAGCTGCCCGGGATAGAGCACCGGGCGGGCGTGGGCCAGGGCATAGGCGCGGGCCAGGCCCACCCGCTGGGGCTGGCCATAGGGACAGCCGGCGGCCGCCTGCCAGCCCCGAAGAAAATCCAGATAGCGATGGGCGCCCTCCAGGTTGGGCACAGTACGGCTCAGGCATTCGGCCCGCAGGGCTTCGACGCGGGCAGTGGGGGCGGGTAGTTGCATCATGCTTCTCCTTTCCAGGCAGCGCATTGGGCGCTGATTCCATGGCCTTTCATACGGCTGATCCAATGCCCCATCTGCTGTTGGGTGGGCAGGGGCGTATCCTCCAGGGGATAGGGCAAGCCAAGGGCCTCATATTTCCCCCGGGCGGTATCGTGGTAGGCCATCAGCTCCACGCCCTCTACCGGCAGCGGGGCAATGTACCGGGCCAGCGCCTCCAGTTCGCCGTCGTTTAAGCCGGGAATGACGGGGATCCGGATGCGTATGCAGGCTCCGGCCCTGCAGAGCCGGTCCAGGTTGCGGAGGATGAGGCGGTTGGATACGCCGGTAAGACGGCGGTGCAGCCCCTCATCCAGCGCCTTTAGATCGTAGAGGAATAATGCGGTATGCGGGAGCATGGCCTCAAGGCTGGGCCAGGGGACGCAGCCGGAGGTATCGACCGCGACCGATATGCCCTCATGGGAAAGGCGGGCGGCCAACGCGGCGGCAAAACCGCCCTGCATCAGCGGCTCGCCGCCGGAGAGGGTCACACCGCCGCCATCCTGATAAAAGAGGCGGTCCTCAAGGGCGGCGTCGGCCGCTTCCTGCAGGGAATAGGCCCGCCCAGCCGCCTCCAGGGCACCCGTAGGGCAGGCGCCGGCGCAGGCCATGCAGCCGGTGCAGGGCGGCGCGGGGCATACCTGACGGCACCGGCCGCAGCCTACACAGCGGCTGGGATGGGACAGGCGCTGGGGCCGGGGCGAGATGGATTCGGGGTTATGGCACCAACGGCAGGCGAGGGGGCAGCCCTTGAAAAAGAGCGTGGTGCGTATCCCCGGGCCATCATAAAGGCTGAAGCGCTGGATATGGAACAAGATTGCCTGCAAGCAAGACCCTCCTTATAGGAGCATTCATAGGCCTATTATAGGTGAAAGGGCCGGGGCTTGGGTATATCGTTTATTGACTAAGGACGCTTCTGGGCGAAGGGCAGCCAGAAAAAAAGGATGGGGCAAGGCCCCATCCTGGGTTGGAACGATCTTATTCAGCGGGCTCCGGCGTTGCGGTAGGCTCCGGCGTAGACGTAGGCTGCACAAGGTTAGGGCCGGCCTTGATGGCTTGGAAAATGCCCTTGGCAATGGCGTTGCGCACGCCGCCCTCGTTGGCCGGCACCTCCACCATCACGCAGACAAGGCGCTGGTTGTCCCCTTCCGTGTTATAGCCGATCAGCCAGGCAATCTCCCGGGAATTATCGGAGCCGACCTGGGCGGTGCCGGTCTTGGCGTGCACCTTCAGGCCGGCGATATCGATGGCCGAGCCGGTACCGTCGGTTACCACGCCCCGCAGCATCTCCTGAAGGGCGTCCACCGTTTCGGCGGAGATGATTTCAGACCGGTAGAGGGTGGGCTCCGTCTGGCTTTCCGTGACGTATTTGATTCCCTCCGTACGCTTGACGGAGGAGACGATATAGGGCTGGTAGACGTCGCCGCCATTGGCCAGGGCGCTGAAGATGGAGGCCATCTGCAGCGGCGAGATCAATAGCTCGCCCTGGCCATAGCCGGAGTCGGCCAGCAGCTTCTGCGAGCTGAATTCATCCTCGTTGGAGATGCGGCTGGTGGAGACCGGCAGGTCAAAGGGGAAGTCTTCATCCTCAAAGCCGAGATTCTTCAGCGCCTCGCGGAAGGCGTCGGCGCCAATGGCCAGCGCGGTATAGGCGAAGAAAATATTGTCAGAATTGACAATGGCATGGTAAAGATTGAGGGGATCCGCGGTGGCGCTGACACGGCGGATGGGCGGATAGACCCACCGCTCGTCGTCGGGCTTCCACTCGTTGTTTTCGATGCGGCTCTGGTCCATGGCAAAGTCGAGGGTAATGGCGCCCGTCATCAGGCCGATCGCCCCTACGAAGGGTTTGAGCGTAGAGCCCGGGGGATAAAGGCCCAGCGTAGAGCGGTTGTAAAGGGGCGTGCGGTTGGCTTCATCGGTAAGATAATCCCATACCGACTGGCTGACCGTATAGGAGAAGATATTGGGGTCAAAGGTCGGATAGTTGGCGATTGCATCGACAGCCCCGGTTTTAGGGTCCAGGACGATCACAGAACCGCTCATATCGCTGGTCAGATGCTGCAGCAGGAGGGTTTCCACGGTCTGCTCCATGGATAGGTCCACGGTCAACCGCAGGTCGCTGCCATCCACCGCGGGCACGCTGGCCAGGATCTGCTTCTTGGCGCCGGTTTTGTCATAGATGGCGAGCTCGTACCCGGATACGCCGCGCAGCACGTCGTCATAGGCGGCCTCCAGGCCGGAGCGGCCGATCAGCGTCCCGTCGGCCAGGTTGGCATATTCCTCCTTTTCCTTGTCCTCAGCCGTGATGACGCCGGTATAGCCCAGCGTATGGGAGAGGACGCTGCCGTAGGGATAATAGCGGATCGGGGTCATGGAGGAACGATCCACATGCAGGCCTTCGATCTGAAGGATCTGCTCCTCCAGCGCCTCGTCCAGATCGTCCTTGGGGAAAACCTTCAGCGCAATGGAGCGGGATACCTCGATTTGCTCCTCGTCGACAGAGGTGCCCTTTTCCGTATCGGCGGCGGTGGTCTCCGGCTCCTCCTGCTCCTGAAAGCGCTCGGGATCAATCTTTTTGAGAATATCCGTCTCCGTCATGGATAACAGCGGCGACGCCAGCCGGGCCAGCGTATCGGGATCCTTGATCTCATCGCTCTGGGCATAGACCGTAATGGCATAGTCGTTCTGCGCCAGCAGCTCGCCGTTGACGTCGAAGATTTCGCCGCGCTGGGCGGCGATGTTGTTCAGCCGGAGCGAGTCCCCCTCCTCCATGCCGGGCAGCAGCAGGGAAGGCGACCAAGTCAATAGCCACTGGCCGCCTTTATACACCATGGTGATCTCGTTGCCCATATTGAGCTCGCCAAGCTTATCGCTCTGGTAGCTCATCAGGACGGTAACCCTTCGTGTGTTGGCGTCAGTCTGCACGTTCTCCAGGATACGGGCAGACAGCGAGGTGATGCTCAGCGTAGAATAGACGCTTTCGTATCGGTCCGTCATTTCGGCCAGCGTCATCCCGTTCAGGCTGTCCGGGTCCAGCAGCTTATAGATACGGGCATATTCCCGGTTTGTCAGATAGCTGAGCATCTCGGCGGAGGGGTCCGTCGGGGCGGAGCCACAGCCGCTTGTGGTCAACAGCATGACCAGCACCAAAATAGCGCTAAGGCCTTTGAACCATCGCTTCATGCTATACTCCCCTGTTCAAGATTACGCTTATTATATCATACTGTGCCGAATAGTCAAAGATTGGGTCGAACCGTGTCATAACCCCCACTTCGCAGCGGTTTTGTTGACAAAGTCACATAAATGAAATATAATCGTAACAAAATTAACCCAATAGAAAGAAATGAGAAAGTTGGTGCAGAGCGCATGAAGCTACCTGACTTGATCCGGCGCAAGCCGCGGGAGGGCCGCAGCCACGGCCTGGATGCAACCTGCCGCCGGCGTGAGCAGCGCAAGCAGAAAGCTCCCGGCCCCAAGGATCGGCTGCTTGCCTGGTGGAGCCAAAAGACAGAATCGCTGATGCAGGATGAATGGGTCCGCAGGATGGTGGAGCGGCGCAGGGCCAGCCGCATGAGCGGCCTGGAGAAGCTGCATAGCCATCACCGGCGCAAGCGGCTGGAGCAGGAGGCTGCCCAGCTGGTCGGCCTGAAGGCCCGGGTGGGCTTCGCAGTCCGGCATCATAAGGTGGTGGCGACGGCCTCCATGGGGCTGGCGATTGCCCTGCTCCTGAGCGGGGTTGGCCTGGGCGCCAGCTACCTGGCCAGCCAGAAGAGCATAACGCTGCTGGTCGGCGGCCAGGAGCGGTATTGCATCACCACGGCCCAAAGCGTGGCGGAGCTGCTGGAGGAGCAGGGGCTTTTCCTGGGAAATGATGGAAGGGTGGAGCCCGCGTCCGATACGCTGCTGGTCAATGGGATGACCGTCCGCTATTCGCCGCGCATCAGCGTGGTCATAGAGGCTGCCGGCCAGCAGCAGCGGTATTTCTTCTACAGCGGCACGGTGGCCGATGCCCTTCAGGAAGCGGGGCTCGCCTACGATGAGGACGACAGGGTAGAGCCCTCGGCCGGTACGCAGCTGACCGACGGCATGACCATCAAGCTGACCCGGTATGACACCAACACGGTGGTGGAGAACGAGCGGCTCTATTACCAGGTGAAGGAAGTCGAGGACCCGGAGATGTATGTGGGCCAGAGCAAGGTCGTGCAAACCGGGCGTGAGGGCGAGCTTGTCCGCACCGTATCCATCCTCTATGAGGACGGCGTGGAAAAAGAGCGGGAAGTGATAAGCGAGGAGCGCACGGTACGGCCGCGCAACGAGCTGGTGGTGAAGGGCGTCAAACCCACGCCCACGCCGACGCCTACCCCCACCCCGGCGCCTACGCCGACGCCCACCGCCGCGGCCAAGGAGAAAGCGGACAAGACGGAAGCTACGGCCAAGCCCACAGCCAAAAAGACGGCGAAGCCTACGGCACCCCCCAAGAAAACCGCCAGTCCGACAAAAAAACCTGCGGCCACGCCCACCCCCACGAAGGGGTCGATCCCAGGCACGCCGGATACCTATGAAAAGAAGCTGTCCATGATGATTACGGCCTATACCCATACCGGGAACAAGACGGCCCTGGGCACATGGCCGGTGGCCACCCGAACCCGGGAAAATCCCGGCACCGTGGCGGTGGCCCCCCAGACGATCCCCTATCATACGCTTTTGTATGTGCCGGGCTATGGCTACTGCCTGGCGGAGGATACGGGAGGATTCCGGCACGACCGCCCCTATCAGATCGACCTGTTCATGGATACGGAGGAGGAATGCATCCAGTGGGGCCGGAAGCGGGATTATACGGTATATATAGTAGAATATAACTATAAGCGGTAGCACGCTTCCACCCAAGGGCGCGTATCCGGCCAAGCCGGGCGCGCCTTTGGCATGTTTTGGCTTGACAAATAGGCTGGTTAACTGTACTATGACACATAGAACAGTTTACACATTAACGGGAGAGGCTTATGGCTTCGATACGGCATAAGAAATCGTTGGGCCAGCATTTTCTGGAGGATGCCGCCATCCTGCAGGCCATCGTGGAGGGGGCGGGGATAGGACGGCAGGACGCCGTACTGGAAATTGGGCCCGGTTCAGGCAACTTGTCGGGCTATCTGGCGGCCCGGGCCGCCAGGCTGGTGGCGGTGGAGATCGATACCGCGCTTGAGCCGCTGCTGCGCCAGGAGCTGGGGCGATACCCGCAGGCTGAGGTGGTATTCGGCAATTTCCTGACCATGGAGCTGAAGCCGCTGCACGAGCGGCTGGGGGGCGGCCCCTTCTGCGTGGTGGCCAACCTGCCCTATTATATTACAACCCCGATTCTGGAGCGGCTCTTTTCCAGCGGCCTGCCCATTGAATCGATCACGGTGCTGATCCAGAAGGAGGCTGCCCAGCGGCTGGTCTGCCCGCCGGGCAGCCGGGAATACGGCCCGCTGACCGTTGCCTGCGCCCGCTGGGGCTCGGGCGGCATCCTGTTTGAGGTACCCCCCGCGGCCTTTACGCCGCCGCCCAAGGTTGATTCGGCGGTGGTCCGTCTCCAGCGGCACAGCCCGGACCCCTTTGCGGGGCTTGACGAGGCGCTTTTTGGCCGGATACTAAGGACTGCCTTTTCCCAGCGGCGCAAGCAGCTTAAGAACGCCCTGAGCGGGCTGGGGCTCCCGGCCGGCCGGCTGGAGGCGGCGCTGTCGGAGCTGGGTATCGACGGCGCAAGGCGGCCCGAAACCCTGACGGTGAAGGAATTTGCCGCGCTGGCAGGCCAATTGAAGGGCCAGGCATGAAAATATTCTGACGCCCGCGCATAATCTGCACCAGGAGGTGCAGCATGTCTAGTCAGATACGGCTTCGGTTGACAGGTGCGGCGGGCGGCGGCACATGCGTGCTGATGGAGGAGGGCGGGCGGCTCCGGTACCGCCTGTCCCTGGAGGGGCCGCCCGGCGGCGAATTGACGGTGCTGGTCCAGGGGCGGTCGCCCTATATGGATCTCACGCGCCGGATGGCTTCGACACCGGCCTTTACCGGGCGGTGGCAGACGGAGGGCGAATGCGAAAGCCTGCCCTGCGCGACCGGGTGGGTATGGGTGATGCGCAGCGGCGATGCCTGGCTGATGGGGGCCTTTCCCGGCGTATCCACGCCGCCGGAGGCCGCCCTGCAGGCGCTGGCCGCCCGCTCTGGCCGCGGCAGCCCTCCGGCCGCGGAGCCACAGCCTGGGGAACAGGGCGCTGACCCGCAGCCGGAGCTATTGGTTCCGCTGCCGGGCGTGACCTTTACGGCGGGAATCTGGGAGGGCAGGCCCTGCTTCATCGGAGCGCAGGCGGAAACCGGACGGCGCTGGACGCTGGTCGCGGGCGGGGCGGAAGCGGATCCCTTTGGGGGTGAGGGGATCTACTGCGCGGCTGCCAATGGCGGCGGATACTGGCTGCGATGGCAGAATGTGACGGAATTGTAAGCGCTATTTTACTTGTCTTTTGCCGGATAAAAGTGTATGATTAAGCATGCATAAACCTATCGTACGACAAACAAAAGAAAAAGGATAGAGGCAGCCGGGAGGCCTGGGAAGAGGGCTCGCCGGCCCACGAGGTCAACATGTCACCACTACTTATTACCCTGAAAGTCGTCTATGCCATCCTGGGCAGCATTACCATGGGCGTATTGTTCTATCAGATCGTCATGGCGCTGCTATCGGGACGGCGCAATAAACAGCCGGTGCCCTCCTGCGACCGATACAACCGTTTCGCCTTGGTGATTTCGGCGCGCAACGAATCGGCGGTTATTGCTCAACTGCTCGACAGCCTGATGGCGCAGCGCTACCCCAAGGAATATTTCGACGTCTATGTCATCGCAGACAACTGTACCGACAACACCGCTCAGGTAGCCCGGGAGCATGGGGCGCTGGTCTATGAGCGGGAGAACCTGGCCGAATGTGGAAAGGGCTACGCCCTAAACTGGATGTTCGACATTATCCGGAGGGAAAAGCCGGCGGGGTATTACGACGCCTACGGTGTGTTCGACGCCGATAACCTGGTGCACAAGGACTATCTGATGGCCATGAACCGGCAGCTGCTGGACGGCGCCGACGTCTCTGAGGGCTACCGTGATATCAAGAACCCTTCGGACAGCTGGGTATCCGGCGCCTATGCCATCTACTTTTGGTGCATCTCACGCTTCTTCATGCGGCCCCGCCACCGGCTGGGCATGTCGGGGCTTGTCAGCGGCACCGGTTTTGTTTTCCGGGCGGAGCTGATCGCGGAACGGGGATGGGTCACGGAGACGATCACCGAGGACTGTGAATTCTCCCTGATGCAGATCCTGAAGGGCCATAAGGTGACCTTTGCGGAGGACGCCATTTTCTATGACGAACAGCCGGTGACCTTCCGGCAGGCCAACCGGCAGCGGTACCGCTGGGCGGTGGGCTCGCTGCAATGCCTCAAGCTTTTCTTCGGCAAGCTCTTTCGGGGCACCTTTACCCAAAAAAGCTTTATCATGATGGATATGGTGATCTATCTGATGTCCATCCCCTGTTCGGCGATTGTCGCGGTCAACACCTGCGTGGGCGCGGCTATCCGCTACATGGGACAAGCCCACTGGTATGAGATCATCCAGATGGAGCTGATTTCGCTGCTCGTTACGGTGGCCTGCATGTTCCTTCACGGGATCCTGACGGTGAAGCTGGAGGGAAAATCCCTGCGGACGGTGTATAAAGGCGTGCTGGGCTGGCCGCTGTTTCTGCTTAGCTGGGTCTATATCAGCCTGTTCGCCATCTTTTACCGCAATACCACCTGGAAGCCGATCCACCATACCAGTACGGTCAGCATTGACGCCATAAAAGAGGACGGCGAAAACCTGACCGGCGGGCTATAAGCCTATCCGAAGCCTCCCAGATGCGAGGGAGGCTTTTTTGCTGTAGCCGTGCAGGCGGCGCCGCAAGGGCGCGGATGGACAACAAAAACGAACAAACAACAAAGAAAGATAAATTTTATGGCCTGGTTTATAATATTTACAATTTGTTAACACAACGTACCAGCGCCATTTGTTACAATCAACATATTCACAGAGGGAGGAAAAGGATATGATCAAAGTCGAGAATGTGACGAAGCGTTACGGCAACAAAACTGCCGTCGACGATGTCACCTTCGAAGTCCAAAAGGGCGAGATCGTGGGTTTCCTGGGCCGTAACGGCGCCGGCAAATCCACCACGATGAACATCATCACAGGATACATATCATCCACCACCGGCTCTGCAAGCGTGGATGGGTATGATATCCTGAAAAGCCCGCTCGAGGTCAAAAAGCGCATCGGCTACCTGCCGGAGCAGCCGCCCCTTTACATGGACATGACGGTGCGGGAATACCTGAGCTTTGTCAGCGACATCAAGCATGTGCCCGGCGCCAAGAAAACGGCCCATATCGGGGACGTATGCGATCTCGTGGGCATCGCGGACATGCGCGGACGCCTGATTCGCAACCTGTCCAAGGGCTACAAGCAGCGCGTGGGCCTGGCCCAGGCGCTGATCGGCAACCCGGAGGTCCTGATTCTGGACGAGCCTACGGTGGGCCTGGATCCCCGCCAGATCATCGAGATCCGCAAGCTGATCAAGGATCTGGGCAAGGATCATACGGTCATCCTCAGCTCGCATATCCTGCCGGAGGTGGCCGACGTATGCGAGCGGGTCATCATCATCGATAAGGGCCGTATCGTCGCGCAGGATACCCTGGAGAACCTGTCCAGCAACGTCAACGAGATCACCCGGCTGACGCTGCGCATCCAGGGCGAGGAGGGCAACGTGCGCAAGGCGCTGCGCGAGGTCCGCGGCGTCCGGTATGTGGAGGTGCTCGGCATCAAAGAGGCGGGAACGGTAGACTTCCTGGTGGAAAGCGAGCGCAACCAGGACGTGCGGGCCGACGTATTCCGGGCTATGGTTTCCCTCCAGCGGCCGGTGCTGATGTTCCGGCCTATGGACGTGACGCTGGAGGATATCTTCCTGCAGCTGACCAGCCAAGATAAGGAGGATAACTAGATGTTCGCTGTGTGGAAGCGGGAGATGCAGTCCTATTTCCTCTCTCCCATCGCCTATGTTTTTGTCGCCGCCTTTCTGGGCGTGTGCGGCTACTTCTTTGCCTTTAACAACGTGGCCACCTACAGCGCGGCCTTTAACTCCACCATGGGCAATATTGCCTTTGTGTTCATGTTCCTCATCCCGGTGCTGACGATGCGCCTGATGAGCGAGGACCGCCGCAGCAAGACCGATCAGCTGCTGCTGACGGCGCCTGTGTCGCTCACGCAGATGGTGATGGGCAAGTACCTGGCGGCGGTATCGGTATTCGCCGTCGCGCTGCTGTGCAGCCTGATTTATCCAATCGCCATGGCGATTTTCGGTAACCCCGCCTGGGGCGAGATCCTGACGAGCTATGTGGGCTGCTTCCTGCTGGGCGCCGCGCTGGTCGCCCTGGGCATGTTCCTTTCGTCGCTGACCGATAGCCAGGCTATTGCCGCCGTGACGACCCTGGTGGTCATTATGCTGCTGTATGTGGCCAATATGATGACGCCCTATCTGAATATCTCCTGGCTGTCTACCATTATCAGCTGGTTTTCCATCTATTCCCGCTATGACCCCTTCTATGCGGGGCGGCTGGATCTGCCGGCGATCATTTACTTTATCAGCTTCTCCGCGGTCTTTGTGTTCCTGACGATCCGCACGGTGGAGAAGAGAAGGTGGAGCGAGGGTTGATAGCATGAAAAAGATGAACGAGCAGAATATCGGCGGCGGCAAGAAGAAGGACAACGGCCGTAAACGCCGTATGATCTATGGCGGCTATTCGGTGGTGCTCAGCTGCGTGGTCATTGTGGCGGTGCTACTGGTCAATATCTGCCTGCAGTATCTGGGCGAGAATGTGAATCTTCAGATCGACATGACCCAGAACCAGGTTTACTCCATCACCAACAAGACGAACCAGGTCGTGGGTTCCCTGGATGAGGACGTATACATCTATACGCTTTTCTCGGGTTCCAGCGTGGACCAGACGCTTCAGGATATCCTGAACCGCTATAAGCCCCTCTCCGATCACATCAAGGTGGAGAACGTCGATCCCATCCTGAATCCGGGCTTTGTCACCATTTATTCAGAGTCGGGCGTGAGCCCCTCCACCGGCGACGTGGTGGTGACCAATGCGGACAAGAATGTATACCGGATTATCGATTACGATGATATGTACACCTATGACGATAACGACAACCTCTCTCAGGTGAATGTGGAGAGCAAAATCACCGCGGCCATCACCTATGTGACGGATGAAAACCGCAAAAGCGCCTACATCCTGACCGGCCACGGCGAGCCTGAAATCGCCACCATGACCTCCTTCAACGAGATCCTGGAGGGCGAGAACCTGGAGATTATTTCGGCCAAGATGGACGTATTCATGGAACAGCACAAGCCTGGGGATATCCTGATCGTAATGGCGCCCCAGTCCGACCTGACCGACACGGAGCGCGAGCAGATGAAATCCTTCGTGGAGGGCGGCGGTACGCTGATGATGTGCCTGGATAACGAGCTGGGCAAGGAACTGACGAACTTCACCTCGATCCTGAAGCTTTACGGCGTATCGGCTCCGCAGGGCGTGATCTTTGAGGGCGACCGCGACCACTATGCGCTGCCCTATGCGAACTTCATCGTACCCGACTATACGGATCATGAGATCGTGCAGGCTCTGTCTGCGAAGAACGTTGCGGTGCTTTTCCCCTATGGCGCAGGCATCCTTGAGGTGGCCAACCCGCTGCCGGAGGAGAACATCACCGTATCCAGCATCCTGGAAACCTCGAAATCCTCCTGGATGAAGAGCCTCTCCGACCTGGAGACGACGGCCAAGGCGGATACCGACCCCAGCGGGCCCTTCCCGGTGGGCGTCACCATTACCCGGCCGGTTACCCTGGAGAGCGGTGAAGCAGGCGAAACGCGGATCATTGCCTTTAACACCGTCAACCACGTCCGCTATGGCGATTCCCTGGCGGCCTATGCCGACGGCGATCTTGTCCGCAACTGCGTAGCATGGCTGAAGGGCGAAAGCGCCCAGGAGCTGTATATCCGCGGCAAGACCCTGGGCGATTCGGTTCTGTACTTCCGCAGCGCTTCCCAGGCGGATTGGACGATTGCCCTGACCTGGCCGGTGCCTGTGGCGCTGATCCTCATTGCGGGCCTTGTCATCTTTATCAAGCGCAGACATCTGTAAGGAGTGACCCCATGAATAAAAAGATGCTGATTACAGCGGCCGTGCTGGTCGTCGTGCTGGCGGTTATGCTGTGCCTTGTCTTTATTCTGGTTCCGGCGCTCCAGCAGAAGCAATATGAAAACCAGACCACGACCACCACGGCCACCACGCCGGCCCCCGAGAAGCTGGGGACGCGGGAGGAGCAGGAGGTCCTGGAGATTACGGTCGAGCGGGCCGACGAATCCTTCACCTTTAAGCGGGAGGCGTATCTGGAGGACTGGGTGCTGACCAAGCAGCCGGACCTGGTGCTGAACCAGAATATGGTTTCATCCCTGGTGAGCAACGCCTCTTCGGGTATTGTCAACCAGGACATCAAAGGCGACCTGACGGATCTGGGCCAATACGGCCTGGATCAGCCGGCGGCGACGGTCACGATCGTATTTTCCGATGGGGAAAAGCAGACCTACTACCTGGGCAACCTGACGGTCACCGGCTCCAGCTGCTATGCCTACCGGGAGGGCGTGGAGCGGGTGGTAACCGTCCCCGGGAATTTCTACGAATATGCCACCTCGCCGCTGTACGCCTATGCGCAGCCTAAGGATTTCTCGGTGGACGGCCCCAACGCCACCATGATTCGGATTGCCTCCGGCAGCGATATTTTGCTGGAGGCCCACCGCCTGGGCGAGCAGACCATGAGCATCGGCGACTATATGATTACGGAGCCCTACCAGGTGCTGGCAAGCACAGAGTTCGATACCTTTGCCGAGTATTTCAGCACCATCAGCCTGAGCGGTATGGTGGACGTATCCAACGATAACCTGCAGCGCTATGGGCTGGATACCCCCGCCTATGCCGTAACGGTGGAATACGACCCGGATAACGTGGGCGGGACCGGCAACTTCACCATGTATATCGGCGACAAGAGCGAAAATGAGGAGGACTACTATGTAACCTTCGAGGGAGAACAGGGCGTATACACCATCAAAACGACGGCCCTGGACTTCATTACCCAGATGAACGCCTTTAGCCTGGTGAACCGCATGTTCATGCTGTATGCCATCAACTATGTGGACGAGGTGACGGTCCATGCGCCGGATACCGACGCTGTGCTGACCATCATCCAGCCGGACACGGCGCAAGATGAGACGGCCCGGGCGACCTTTAGGCTGGACGGCGCGGAGATTAACCGCAAAGCCGGTAACCTGTGGTATCAGAGCATCCTGAGCATCACAAGCCACGGCGCGCTGCCTAAGGGATATACGGTCAGCGGGGAGCCGGAGGTTACGATCTTCTTCAAATACCTGCCGGGCAATAACCTGACGGAGAACCTGTTTGAATTCTTCCCCTATGAGAAGGATTACTATGCTGTCCGGGTGGATGGCGTAACCCAATTCTATTGCAGACGGGAGAAGGTCGAGAACATGCTGACCACCTTGGATCAGCTGCGCGCCGGCGAGCTGGACGAGGAGGACTAACAAACCCAAGCCCAAAACGAGAGGGAACAGCTTCCCTCTCGTTTTTTTATTTGGCAATAGGGTTCTGCGGGCGGCTTATGGAATCCAAAGCCTGGCCTGCGTGATTGACCGGTGAACAATTTCTCGAATCCTGCTATAGAAATACAAAACACCGGTGAAATACGGATGCAGCATGTATAATAATAAAATACGTCCCTTGCGGAACGTATTGGGCTTCAGGGCTGGCTGGGCGGCGGCGCATCCTGTTGGCTGTCATCCGGCCGCTTTTTCACCTGGGCCAGGATCCGCTCAATGGCGCCGCGGTGCCGTTCGGTGACCTCGCGGACATAGACAGAGGGCCTCGGCCGGGTGGGAGGAGGCGGAAGAACCTCGGATTCCTGGATTTGCTGAGGCTCCGGGCTGGCGGACGGTTCAGTGGGCTTCTGGCTGGGCGGAACGGAAAATACGCGTTTCATAAGAACCGGCTCCTTTCAAGCTTGCTTACCCAAACCTATGGGCTTTGCGGGACGGATATGACTGGCAGCCTCAAGCGTTTTTATTCTTAACACTAAATATAAAAATGGATTCGACTGGCTTCGACAAATCTAGTGGCGCTTCGCTCTTTCCCAAAATTTGTCCTATGATACAATATTAATGGAAAAAACAGCCGATCGAGTCATGTTGATTCGGATGATGGAGTAAAAGGAGGAAGATCAACCATGCAGGAGAAGGTTAAGGTACTGGTGGCGGATGACAACGGGATGACCCGGGAAATGATGCACCAGGGCCTGGGTAGAATGGAAGAGGTGCAGGTGGTCGGGCTGGCGGCCAATGGGCAGGAGGCAGTGGAAATGCTGCGCAAATTCCAGCCGGATATCTTGGTGCTGGATCTGGTGATGCCGGTGCTGGATGGCGTAGGCGTATTGGAGGAGATCAAGCGGCTTCCAGGCAAGCATCCGGATGTATTGGTGCTGTCTGCCATGGGCTCTGAGGACGTGGTGAACGAGGTGATGCGCTACGGCGTGCGCTATTTCATGGTGAAGCCCTTTGAGATCGAGCAGATCTGCCGGCGCATCCGGGACATCATCGACCAGAACCACGGCGGCAAAAGCACGGGCTTTACCATGGGTTCCAGCATCCGGCCCAAATCGGTTGACGAGGAGATCACCTCCGTCTTTCTGACCATCGGCATCCCCGCCTATATCAAGGGATACCAGTACCTGCGGGAAGCGGTCAAAATGGTTATGGAGGATAAGCAGCTGATCGGCTCCATCACCAAAGAGCTGTATCCGGGGATCGCCGAACGCTTCGATACATCGGCCAGCAAGGTGGAGCGGGCGATCCGGCATGCCATCGATGTGGCGTGGACAAAGGGACGCATTGAGAACATCAACCGGATCTTCGGCTATAACATCTACACGCTGCACGACAAGCCGACCAACGGCGAATTCATCGCGCTTTTGGCCGATAAAATGTCCATGGAGCATTCTGCCTGAGCAAAAGGCACCCTCCCCCCGACATATAAGGGGACGAACCGGCATAGAGTGATACAGATTTGGTTCGCCAAGGGAGGATTGAGTATGGATTGGGAAAAAACGCTATGGAATCTGGAGATTGCCGTAGATGAAACGACAGCCTCCGGCATGGCCGAGGCAGAAATCAATATACCGGAGGATCAGGAGGGCGCGCTGCGGTTCCTCTGCTGCCAGGCCAGGGTAGAGGACGCCAGCGCTCAGCCGTCCCAGGGGCAGGTGCAGGTAGAGGGCGCGGTAGCCTTTACCGTATTGTATGAGACCGCGTCAGGGCTGGCCAGCGTGGAATCCCGCAGCGGCTTTACCCACACGGTGGCCATGTCCAAGGCCCAGGCCGGGCAGCGGGTGCAGCTGAAGGTGACAGCGCTGTCCACCCAGGTGCGCTGGATCAACGAACGCCAGTGCAGGGTAGAGTGCGTGCTGGAGATGCAGATCGCCCTTACGGAGCGCCAGGAGCGTACGCTGATCACCGGCGTGCAGGGCGCGGGCGTGCAGGCTTCCACCACGCCCATCGAGGGTTCCTGGGTCATTGGCTCCAGCCGTCAGGTGGTCACCCTGCGGGAGGATGTGGAGCTGAGCCCGACGCTGGCGGCGGCCGAGAACATACTTTGGTGCCAGGGGCAGGTAGAGCTGACCCAGGTGAGCTGCCAGGCCGGGCAGATGGATGTAGCAGGCCAGCTGCGGCTGAATGTGCTTTACAGCGCCGCCGCGCCCACATGGGTGGAGCAGACCAGCCTTCAGCTTCCCATTTCCCAGCAGTGGGATGCGTCAGAAATCGCCCAATCCCAGTGGCTGATGGGCGAGGGGCGGGTGCAGGAATGCCGTATCAAGCTGTATGACAATATCAAGGGTGAAAAGCGGGTGCTGGCGGTGGAGGCACAGGTGCTCGTCACGGTGCAGGGCTATGCAGCCCAGCAGACTCAGGCGCTGACGGATGCCTATTCCGTGGATGAAGAGATCACCCTGGAAACCCAGGTGTGGAAGATTCCCGGCGCGCCGCAGCAGGCGCAGTCGGAAACGCCGGTGACCGGCGAGCTGAAGCTGCCTGAGGGCGTGGCGCTGCCGGATCAGGTGCTGGAGGTGCTGGCAAACCCGGTGGTGGACAGCATCACCGTGGAGCAGGGGCGGGCAACCATTACAGGCCGGCTGATTACCAGTGTGATCCATCTCTCCGGCGAGGAGAGGATGCTTGGCTGTATCAATGGCACCGCGCCCTTTGAGACGTCCGTAGCCGCTGAAGGGCTGCAGGCGGAGGACTGGCTGCAGGTAGAGGTTGCCGGGGTGACGGCAGGGGCATCAACGGGCCCGGCGGACAGCCTGCAGATCCGGGATGTGCTGGAGATCACGCTGATCTGGCGCGGCATCCAGACGCAGGCTGTGGCAGTGGACGGAGAGAGCGAACCCTGGGAAAGCGAGCTTCCGTCGGGCCTGATGCTGGTTGTAGCCCAGCAGGACGAGGATAACTGGCAGATGGCCAAACGGTGCCGGATCCCCCTGAAGGAGCTGATCCAGGCCAATCCCCAGCTGGCGCAGCGGGAGATCGAGCCTGGCGAATGCCTGGTGGTGGAGCGGAGCTAGCGGCAAAAAATAAATAGCAAAAGGGCGGCAAAGCGCAATCTCGCTTTGCCGCCCTTTTCCCCTGTCAGGCCCTCCCGAAAGGGAAGAAACCTTCTCGGGCTTTCCGCCCTTTAGGAATGCTCCACCGGTACGTCGTGGTGACGGAAGAGGTTGGCCAGAAGGCCGATACACCAAAGGCCGGCCAGTCCGATGACACAGTACACGATGCGGGAGCCGATGGCGGCCGTGCTTCCAAAGATCAACGCAACGAGATCAAACTGGAAGGCGCCCACCAGCAGCCAGTTGATAGCGCCGATGATCACCAAGATGAGGGCAAGCTTATTCATGGTTGATTCCTCCAATGTATGTTGTCCGATAAAAGCTTGCCCCGCAGGCGCAGGAATATACCTAAAGGCAGCGTCAGCCTTTCTTTTTTTCGATGAGCTCTTCCACCTCGAAGCTGTCGAAGGGGACCTCCTCCATAAAATCATCAGCCCGGAAGCGGGTATGGCGAAATTCGCCCATGTCCCGCAGGTGCTTGGACAGGATGACGGGCCGGGGCAGATCCAGAGGGTCGCAGAGAGCCTGGATCATCTGCTCAAAGTCCGCTGCGGTGCCCGCTGCGTATCCGTCGGCGACCGTATCCCTGACGATTTTGTGATTTTTCAAAATTTTTCCCCAATACCGTCCCATACTATGCCTCCTTTTGCCTGTCTATTATAGCCTGTGTTTCCAGCGTGCGCAAGCAGGGCAATCAAGTCCATTCTTTTTGACAAAGCGCCTTGTTATAATAAAACAAACATGAGGGAACGAGGTTGGAGCGATGAAAAAGGCATTGATCGTATGGGGCGGCTGGGATGGCCATGAGCCCCTTCAGGTAGGCGAGCGCTTTGCCGGCGTCTTGGAGCAGGAGGGCTTTTCGGTGACGGTGTCCGATACGCTGGAGGCCTTCACACAGATGGATCTGAAGGCGCTGGATCTGATTGTGCCGGTCTGGACCATGGGCACCATCAGCCGGGAGCAGTGCGATGCCGTGGTGGAGGCGGTCGGCATGTACGGCGTGGGCCTGGCGGGCAACCATGGCGGCATGTGCGACGCGTTCCGCCAGGATACCCAATGGCAGTTCATGACCGGCGGGCAATGGGTATCCCATCCCGGCGGCGACGGTGTGCGGTATACCGTAAATATGCGGCGGGCCGCTTCGCCGCTGACCGAGGGGTTAGAGGATTTTGAGGTTGTCAGCGAGCAGTACTATGTGCATGTGGACCCGGCCAACTGCGTACTGGCAACCACACGGTATCCGGTGGTCAACTATTACCACGCCTCCAACGGCGCCGTGGACGTGCCGGTGGCCTGGACGCGCCGCTGGGGCCATGGCCGCGTGTTCTATTCGTCGCTGGGCCATCACAACGATGTATTTGACATCCCCGAGGCGCTGGAGCTGCAGCGCAGGGGTATGCTCTGGGCGGCCGAAGGAAAGACGCTGGCCCAGGGCAAGGATCCGGAGCAGTATACCAGCACACTGAAGATGTATTAGGAGAGGGATATGCAAAAAATCAAAGTAGGCGTGATAGGATGCGGCAACATCAGCGGTATCTATTTTAAGAACCTGACCGAGGTTTTCAGCGCTATCATGGAGGTAAAGGCCGTTTGTGACCTGATCCCCGAGCGCGCGGCCTATGCCCACGAAACCTATGGATTCCCGGTTGTTGAGCGGGATGAGGATATCTTCCAGGACCCGGAGATCGAGCTTGTGCTCAATATCACCCGGCCCTGGGAGCATTACGGGATCAACAAGCGGGCCCTGCTGGCGGGGAAAAACGTATACTGCGAGAAGCCCCTTGGCATTACCCGGGAGGAGGGACGCGAGATCCTGGAGCTGGCCCGGGAAAAGGGCCTGCTGGCGGGCGGCGCGCCGGATACCTACCTGGGCAGCGGCCTGCAGACCTGCCGGAAGCTGATCGACGACGGCTGGATTGGTACGCCGGTATCGGCGACGGCCTTTATGATGAACCATGGCCATGAATCCTGGCATCCGGGCCCTGAGTTCTATTACCAGAAGGGCGGCGGCCCGATGCTGGATATGGGGCCCTACTACCTGACCGCGCTGGTCAGCCTGATGGGGCCGGTGGAATCGGTTATGGGCTCCACCTGCGTCACCTATCCGACCCGTACCATCACAAGCCAGCCGCAATATGGCAAGGTGATCGATGTGGAGGTGCCCACCTATGTGGCCGGCCTGCTGAATTTCCAAAACGGGGCCAAGGGGACCATCATCACAACCTTCGATGTGTGGAGCGCTGAGTTGCCCTTTATCGAGATCTATGGCAGCGAGGGGACGCTTTCGGTGCCGGATCCCAATACCTTCGGCGGCCCGGTGCGCTACCGGCGTCACGACAGCGATACCTTTACCGAGATCCCGCTGATCTTTGGATATCGGGAGAACAGCCGTGGGCTGGGCCTGGCGGATATGGCCATGGCGATCCGCAACCAGCGCAAGCCCCGCAACGGCGTCAGCCTGACCTATCATGTGCTGGATATCATGTGCGCCATTCACGAGTCCAGCGACCAGGGCCAGCGCATCCGGCTGACCAGCACCTGCGACCGCCCGGCGCTTCTGTCCATGAACCTGCTTCCGGGACAGGTCAATCCCTAGCCACACAATATAGCCCTGGAGCCCGGCGCCTTGCGCGCCGGGCTTCTTTATCGCTTCTTTACCAGTTTGTGTGCAAATATACAAAAATTTCTGCATGATTTTCATCCCGCCGGAAAGGATAAGCGCGTAGTATAGTAAAGGCATTGACGTTAAGCGGCGCTTGGGGTATAGTAACGAAAAGTCGAAATCAGTCGATGGAGGTTTGAGATATGCAGAAACAATGGAAGGTTGGCGTGATCGGATGCACCGGCATGGTGGGTCAGCGTTTTGTTACGCTGCTGGCGAATCATCCCTGGTTCACCATCACGGCGCTGGCTGCCAGCGCCCGCTCGGCCGGTATGCCTTATAGCCAGGCGGTGGAAGGCCGCTGGGCCATGAAGGTGCCCATGCCCGACAGCGTGAAGAACATGCAGGTGATGGATGCCTCGCAGGTGGAGCAAATTGCGCCGCTGGTGGATTTTGTATTCTGCGCGGTCAATATGGATAAAGCGGCGATCCGCGCCATGGAGGAAGCCTATGCCCGGGCGGAGGTGCCCGTGGTCAGCAATAATTCGGCCTGCCGCGGCCTGAACGACGTCCCCATGGTAATTCCTGAGCTGAATCCCGAGCATCTCAGGGTGATCGAAACCCAGCGGATGCGGCTGGGCACGCGCCGGGGCTTTATTGCGGTTAAGCCCAACTGCTCCATTCAAAGCTATGTGCCGGCGCTGCACCCGCTGCGGGAGTTTGGCGTGAAAAAGGTGCTGGCCTGCACCTATCAGGCCATCTCCGGCGCGGGAAAGACCTTTGACACCTGGCCGGAAATGGTGGATAACGTCATCCCCTTCATTGGCGGCGAGGAACAAAAAAGCGAGCAGGAGCCCCTGAAGATATGGGGTACGCTGAAGGACGGCGTAATCGTCAACGATACGGCCACGGATATCACTACCCAGTGCCTGCGCGTACCTGTAGCTGACGGGCATATGGCCGCCGTCTTTGTCAGCTTTGAGCGTAAGCCTACCATGGAGCAGATGATCGAGCGGTGGCGCAGCTTTGTGGGCCGCCCGCAGACCTTGGGCCTGCCCAGCGCGCCCCATCCCTTCCTGTACTATTTCCAGGAGGATAACCGCCCCCAAACCCGGCTGGACCGGGATGCCGGGCGGGGAATGGCAATTTCGATCGGCCGCCTGCGGCCGGATACCCAGTATGACTATAAGTTTGTTTGCCTTTCCCACAACACGCTGCGGGGCGCGGCCGGCGGCGCGGTATTGATCGCAGAGCTTTTGTGCGCGGAAGGATATATGGGGTAAGAAACAAATTACTCCCGCTCAAAATAAGATCGGGCGGCGATAGGGAACGTTTAGAGCATTGCAGCATGACGCTGCAGTGCTCTTTTTCTATCACGCGTACGCGGTGAGAATAGGCAGATACATTTTGAGAAGAGATGATAAAGCAGAATCATGCATACAACAAGCAGAAGGCATGGGGTAAAATCACGAAAAAGACAGCAAGAAGGAGCCTGCAAAATGGACAGTTCATCAATTGGAAAAGAATTTGCTTTAGATCAAATCATGACGACGGCTATCCAGGTACCAGGGGTGAAAGTAGATCGAAAAAGGTTCTTGACGGAATGCTTTACATCAGAAAGTGATAATCTGGAGGTGATACTGGCGGTGGGGCCAGTTGAGGCTGGCTGTTCTCAGGAAAAGCTGGCGGGGCTTGCGAAAAAGCTGATCTTTAACCGTACGAGTCAATCCTCCATTGCTTCTTTTGTTTCCGGCATTCCGGGAGGCGTGGCTATGGCTGCCACGATACCGGCCGATTTATTGCAGTTTTTGGGGCTGTCCCTTCGTATGGCGCAGGAGCTTTCTTATCTTTATGGAGCGCCGGATTTATGGAAAGACGGAGCGGTGGACAATGAGCAGGTAAAAAGCCAACTGGTTCTTTATTGCGGCGCAATGTTTGGCGTGTCTGGCGCTATGGCAGGCGTACGGTTTATAACAGCGCAGATGACCCGGCAAGTATTGAAGAAGCTGCCGCAAAAGGCCTTGACTAAAACGCTGTGGTTCCCGGTGATCAAGCAAATCGGGAAGGCAATCGGTATAAAGGTTACCAAGAATACGGTGGCTAAAGGCGTATCCAAGGTTGTTCCTCTTGTTGGCGGCGTTATATCTGGCGGATTAAATTTTGCCTCTATGATGCCAATGGGCCAGCGGCTGGCAGCAGCGCTGGAAAGCGCTTGCTTCCATTATACGGAATCGGAATTAGAGTCGGATTACAATGCCATCGTGGATATAAGCGAATCAGGAGAAGAAAATGAATTGCACACGGAAGAGGCTGAAAAGAAAAAATCCCGATTTAAGGGAAACGGTGCAATGGCCGCCGGATTTGCGGGCAGATTCAAAAAGGCGGAAGAAGCGGCTAAGGCAGAAGTGAAAGGCGATCACGAAGATATCTTCGCAAAGATGGAGAAATTGGCGAAGCTTAAAGAAGCAGGCGTGATTCAAGAAGGGGAGTTCGAGGAAAAAAGCGGGCGTTGTTAGCTCGGGCTTAATATCCGCCCCTATATGATCAAGAAAATGAAATACGTCCAAAGCGGCCAATGGCCGCTTTTTTAGCCATGGGGCAGATGGCAGGCAAAAATGTCTATGGAAAGGGGAAGCCAAAAAACATACAATAAAAAAAGCTTGGGAGAAGTGGAGGAGTGGTCATGACCATCGAATTTTACTCTGCATTTGCCGGATCCAGGCCCATACGGCTGTGCGAGGCGACCCGCAGACTGGCGGATCAAGCGGTACGGGGCCGGTATGGCCGGGAGCTTGACCGGTACGAATCCTTGGACGCAGATAGGATTCCTGGATTTGGATCGATGAACGACCGCCAGCGGTATGACGCCATGATCCGGTTGATCGCTGAGCAGGCGCCGCTGAGGATGATGGAGGGCGAGCTGCTCGTGGGCAGCGCGACGCTGAAGGGCGCGATCGATCATATCGTGCCGGTCTATCAGGCGGGGAAGGCGGTTATCAGCAGCGTAAGCCACTTGACCTGCGGCTTCGACCGGCTGCTGCGGGAGGGCCTGGATGCCTATGAGGCCCGGATCGGCGAACGCCTTGCTTCGGCGGATGAAGGACAGCGCCCGGTGCTGGAATCCTTTTTGAACGTTTGCGCATGCATCCGGATATGGCATGGGCGCTATATGGAGCTGCTGCGGATGCGGCTGGCGCAGGCAGGGGATGAGGCGGAGCGGGACTACTACCGGGAGCGGATCGCTGTGCTGGAGCCGGTACCCTTTGCGCCGCCGGAGAATTTCCGCCAGGGCCTGCAGGCGCTGTGGTTTGCCTTCGCCTTTGTGCGCCTCTGCGGCAATTGGCCGGGGATCGGGCGGATTGACGCCATGCTGGGGCCGCTGCTTCAAAGGGATCTGCAGGTTGGCGCGATGACCTTGCAGGAAGCCCGGGAATGGATGGCGCACTTCTTCATTAAGGGCTGCGAGTGGGTACGGGTAGATACACAGAACCGCGGCAGCGGCGATGGCCAGCATTATCAGAACCTGGTGCTGGCCGGGCTGGACGGAGCCGGCCGGGAAACGGCCAACGAGGTGACCCGGCTGGTGCTGGAGGTGGTAGAGGAGCTGCCCATCGGGGATTTCCCCATTGCCGTAAAGCTGAGGGAGGATTCCCCGGACTGGTTGGTGGAGCTGGTTTGCCGGGTGATCCGCCACGGAAGCGGGGTGGTGGCGGCCTACAATGAGGAGCTGGTGGTACAGGCCCTGGCCGAATTCGGCTATAGCCTTCAGGAGGCGCGGCGCTTTGCCAATGACGGGTGCTGGGAGGTACAGATGGCCGGGCAAACCTACTTTGCCTACCGCCCCATGGACGCCTATGGCCCGTTCCAGCAGCAGGTGCTGGGCCTTCCGGAGGGCGAGCCAAACTATGACAGCTTTGAGACGCTTTATGAGCGGACGCTTTCGGTGCTGTATGACCAGGTGGACGATTGGCAGCGTCAGGCGGACCACTTCATACAAAAGGATCGCCCGGCGGCGGTCGTGGGCCTTTTTACCGATGACTGCATTGACCGGGGAAAGGACTATTTCTCCGGCGGCGCGCGATACAATGTGTATTCGCCCCATATGGGCGGCTTCCCCGATATTGTCAACAGCCTTTACGCCATCAAGAAGCTGGTTTTTGAAGAAAAACGGCTGAGCTTCCGGGAACTGATGGCAATTCTGAAGGCAGATTGGGAGGGGGAGGAACTGCTGCGGCAATATGCGCTGCACCGGTATTCCTACTTTGGCAACGATAACGATGAGGTGGACGCCCTGGCCGCCGATCTGACGCGGCGGTATATCGACAGGGTTCGCCTGGTAAAGGAGCGCTGCGGCGTGCTGCGTCCTGCAGGGATCAGCACCTTTGGACGGCAAATTGAATGGGCGCCGGGCCGGGCTGCCACCGCCTTTGGGCAGAAAAAGGGCGCGATCCTTTCCGGCAATCTGAATCCGACGCCGGGAACGGACGTCAATGGCGCCACCGCCATCATCCGGTCCCATTGCAAGGCCGACCTGCGGCGCCTGACCTGCGGAACGGCGCTGGATATCAAGCTGGATACCTCAGCGCTGAAGGGGGAGGCCGGCATACCAGCCCTGCAGGCCCTGATTATGGGCTTTATCCGGCTGGGTGGATTTTTCATGCAGATCGATGTGATGGATCACGAGGTACTGAAACGGGCGCAGGCGCACCCGGAGGAATACCAGACCCTGGCTGTGCGTATCTCGGGATGGTCGGCGCGGTTCGTCACCCTGGACGAGGCATGGCAGCGCATGATCATCGAGCGCAGCGCCCAGCGGGGAATGTAGCATGAAGGGTATTGTGGCGGATATCCAGCGATTTTCTGTTCATGACGGGCCGGGCGTGCGCACGACCGTCTTTCTGAAGGGCTGCCCGCTGCGGTGCCGCTGGTGCC
This sequence comes from uncultured Eubacteriales bacterium, assembly GCA_900542005.1. Lineage (GTDB taxonomy): Bacteria > Bacillota > Clostridia > Christensenellales > UMGS416 > Parachristensenella. Next base: position 2,817 of record UQLW01000012.1, on the reverse strand, counting down.
ACAATCCGGAGACGCAGCTGCCGGACCCGCAGATTCAATTGACGCATATGCGGTGCCTGGGCTGCGGCGCGTGCGCTGCGGTTTGCCCCAGGGGGGCGCATCAGCTCACGCCGGAGGGGCACCGGTATGTACTGGACCGGTGCGTTCACTGCCTTGCCTGCGCGCAGGCCTGCCTGCCGGGGGCCATTGCGGTATGCGGCCGCATCATGGAAACGGAGGAGGTGCTGGAGCTGGCTCTGCGGGATCGCGCCTTTTATGGACCGTCAGGCGGGATTACGCTGTCCGGCGGCGAACCGATGCTGCAGGCGGAGTTCGCCTTCGCGCTGCTGGAGGGGGCGGCGCGCCTGGGCATGGGGAGCTATGTGGAAACCTGCGGCTACTTTGCGCCGGAGCGGGTAGCGGGGCTGATGGACCGGGCGCAGGGCGTCTATTGGGATGTTAAGGATACCGATGCGAGCCGGCATAAGCAGTATACTGGGGTGGATCTGGAACGGATAGGGGGCAACCTGGAGCAGGCGGCAGCGATCGCGCCGGAAAAGCTTACCCTGCGCTGCATAATCGTCCACGGAGTGAATGACCATGAGGCCCATATCCGGGCGGTGGCTGAGCTGCGCGAGCGGCTGCGGATCCCCCGGGTTGAGCTGCTGCCCTTCCATCCCTATGGGAGCGGCAAGGCGCGGGCTGTGGGGCGCAGGGCTGAATTGGACGAGCGGGCCGTTCCCGATGGCAGCTGGATGGAGGCAATGCGGCGAAAATGGCTGGATGGATAGCCAAAACAAGCCAGAACGTGGTATACTATAAATAAAAAAACAGGAGGGCCGAGATGGATTATCAGCAACGGGCAGCTGCCTGGTTGGAAGATCCGGCGATAGATGAAGCCACCAAGGAGCAGATCAGAGCTCTGGCGGCAGACCCCAAGGAGCTGGAGGACTGCTTTTATCGGGATTTGGAGTTCGGTACGGCCGGCATGCGCGGGGTAATTGGCGTGGGGACCAACCGCATGAACCGCTATATGGTGCGCAAAGCGACGGCGGGCCTGGCGGCCTTTTTGCAGGAGCAGGGGCCGGAGGCCTGTGCGAAGGGCGTAGCCATTGCCTATGACAGCCGCCGTTTCTCCGATGAGTTTGCCCGGGAAACGGCCCAGGTGCTATGCGCGGCGGGCGTTCACGCCTATCTGTATGAGGGGCTGCGCCCTGTCCCAATGCTGAGCTTTACCGTGCGGGAGCTGGGCTGCGCGGCGGGCGTGATCATTACGGCCAGCCATAATCCCAAGCAGTATAATGGCTATAAGGTATATGGGCCCACCGGCGGGCAGATGGAGCCGGAGGATGCGGATATTGTCACGGCGCATATTGCACGGATAGAGAAGCTGGGCGCGGTGGCGCGGATGGATCTTCAAAAGGCGGAGGCGGAAGGGCTGCTGACCTGGCTGGGCCAGGCGCTGGATGACCGGTATTTTGCCCAGGTCAAGACGGTATCCCTCCGGCCGGAGGTATTCGCCCAGGTGGACAAGGGTTTCCGGGTGGTCTATACACCCCTGCACGGATCGGGCAGCATGCCGGTACAACGGGCGCTGCGGGAAGTGGGCGTAAAGGGGCTGGCCGTGGTGCGGGAGCAGGAGCAGCCGGACCCGGATTTTTCCACGGTACGGGTGCCCAATCCGGAGGAGGGCGACGCCTTGCAGATGGCCATGGCGCTGGCGGATCAGGAGGGAGCCGACCTTTGCGTGGGAACGGATCCGGACTGCGACCGAATGGGGTTGGCTGTGCGCGACGCCGAAGGCGGATGGCGCCTGCTGACCGGCAACCAGACGGGCTGCATCCTGCTGAACTATATCTTAACGGCGAGAAGGCTGGCCGGAAAGCTGCCAGAAAACGGTGCGGCCGTCCGCTCTGTCGTATCTACCCGCATGTCGGACGCCATTGCGGCGGCCTTTGGCGTGGACATGTTTACGGTGCTGACAGGCTTTAAGTTCATCGCGGGCAAGATCGCCGAGTTTGAAAAAACCGGCAGTCATGAATACCTCTTTGGCTTTGAGGAAAGCTTTGGCTATATGGCGGGAGCCTTTGTCCGCGATAAGGATGCGGTGCAGGCGAGCCTGCTGGCGGTGGAAGCGGCGGCCTATTACCGGCTGCAGGGGAAAACGCTTCTGGATGCGCTGTATGAGCTGTATGAGCAATATGGATACTATCTGGAGGGCGTGAGAAACTTTGCCTTTGCCGGCAAGGCGGGTATGGAAAAGATCGCAGGGATTATGACCGCGCTGCGTGAAAACCCGCCCAGGGAGCTGGCGGGGCGCCGGGTGATAGCGCGGCGCGACTATAAAGCCCTTACCCGGTTCAGCGATGAAGGCGATACCGCGCTGGAGCCGCCGGCTACCAACATGCTTTACTTTGAGATTGAAGGCGAGCAAAGCTTTATCATACGCCCTTCGGGCACGGAGCCGAAGATCAAGCTCTATTTCGGCGTGCGCGAAGCCACAGAGCAGAAGGCTAAGGCCAGCCTTGAAGCATTGGCCGACGATGTAGTCAGGCGGTATATGGAGCAATAAGCGGAAGGAAACGCCCTGCCGGGTTCATACCGGCAGGGCATTTTTTGAAAACCCGAACGAAATGCAAGGGATAGGGGGAAGGAATGAAGATAAACACGAACGAAACCGGGAAAAGAGGGAAAAGCGAGGATTGAAAAGGGTGTAAAGAGATGGTAAAATAAGCTTCGCCGTTGAGCGAGAGTACGAAAAAGGCCTCAAGCGAAGCGGAGAACAGAAGCCCGGGAAAAAAGTTGACGAAAGAGATAAAAAAGCAGTTGACAAGCCTG